>CAXSBN010000016.1:43351-79841 GCA_964236135.1 uncultured Phycisphaerae bacterium | reverse complement strand
CACCCTGCCTCTCCCCGAGTACGGGGAGAGGAGTTAATAGAATGCGGTTGCCCTGGATTTGCTGCGCCCCGAGTGCATCGGTAAAGTCCAAGCCGATGCGATTGCGTAATACAATTTCGATCGCGGCGATGGCGATGGCGGTCGTGACGACGTTTGCTTCGGCGCAGGCGGTCGACCCCATGGGCGGATCGTCACGCTTTGCCGCGCCGGTTCTGCTTACACTTCAGCAGCCGCCGGAGAGCATTTACGCCCCGCCGGCCCCGCCGCGCGAAGATGAAGGCGTCAACGAGGGGGGCGTGCATCTGGACCTCGGCGTGCGGTACATGACCGATTACGTCTATCGCGGCATCGACTTCTCCGAAGTCGCCGGCCACGAAGACTCGCCCAACTACCAGGCCGACGCGAAGCTCTCGTTCGACCTCGGCAAGCTGCCGCATCCGTACCTCGGCCTGTTCGTAAACTATTACGACGCCGATCCGGTTTCGCACTTTCAGGAATTTCGGCCCAACTTCGGCTTCGATTGGTTGATCAAACCGTTGACCATCTCGGCCGGCTATAATTCGTACATCTACCCCGATCGCGATGCGGTCAGCACGTCGGAAGTGTTTGTCAAAATCGCGCTGGATGATTCGTTCCTGTTCAAATCGCGCAAGCCGCTGCTGACGCCTTACATTTACGGCGCGTACGACGTCGATCTATACAACGGTTGGTATTTCGAGGCCGGCGTGAAACACGATTTTGAAGTGGAAGATACGGGCCTGATGCTGACGCTCATCGCGGATGCGTCCTATGTGTTACAAGATTCGCAGTTTCTGCTCACGGGCACGAACGACACCGGCTTCCAGCACTACGACATCGGCGCGATCGGCACGTATTCGCTGAACACGCTGTTGAATGTCAGCAAGCACTACGGCCAGCTCGATTTGAAGGGTTACCTCTTCTACACCGACAACATCGCCGACCACCTGCGGGCCGACAACCAGCTCTGGGGCGGGGTAGGGGTGGAGTTCAAGTATTGAGTGGGCGGTGGGCAGTGGGCAGTGGGCGGTGGGCAGTAAGACTGGCGATTCGAACTTTTCTTACTGCCCACCGCCCACTGCCCACCGCCCACTACTTCTTCGCCAGCGCCTGCACCGCTCTCGCCCGGTCCATGCTGTGCTGACGCTCGTTGTAGCTGGCCTCGTCGGTGATTTTGCGGGCGCTCGCTTCGGCGAGTTCAGCTCGGCCGTCTTCGGCACTGAGTTGGTCGAGTGGTTTCGAGGATGTCGTCAAAATCGTGAGATTGTTGTCCTTCATCTGAGCGATGCCTCCGTCGATGAAGAAGCTCTTTTCCGCGTTGTTGGCAAGCGTGAGCTTCAGCGCGCCGACGCCGATTTTCGCCAACAGCGGCGCGCGACCGGTGAGGATACCCATTTGCCCATCGAACGCTGGAAAAATGACTTGATTGACGGTCTCATCGAGGACCTGCTCTTCGGGGGTGACGACGACACAGTGAAAGCTCATGCGCGAAGTTTACGGGAAGGGTTTCCCGATTCCAAACAGTTGGAACGTGTATTCCCGATTGCAATCAAACCGCTGATTCGTTTACCATTCCCCTTTGCCGGACTTCCGGAACCACCGCGATTCATTCGCGGTGGTTCGCGTGTTTTCCGGCACTCTGTATTTATAGGAAGGTGATTGCCATGAACATGGTCAGCGCGCAGGAGAAGGCCGCCCTCGAATCGAAACGCGAGGATTTGTACAAGTCGCAGATCGATGTGCAAGAGCGTATTCGCAAAGCCGCCGCGCTGGGCGATTTGTCGGAAAACGCCGAGTACCACTTCGCCAAGGAAGAGAACCGCAGCATCCAGAAGCAGTTGGCTGAGCTGGAGGCGAAGCTCAAAAGCGTGTCGGTCGTCGCGACGGACAACGTGCCGGAAAACATGGTCTTCCTCGGCCATACCGTGAAGCTACAGGACCTCGACGATGACAGTGAACAGCTCGTCCGCCTGGTCGGCGAGGCCGTCACCCCCGATGCCAACAGCGACATCCTCCCCGTGTCGGTCAACAGCCCGATGGGCGAAGCCCTCATGAAAGCGCGCGTGGGGGACAAAGTGAAAGTCAAAGCTCCGCGCGGGACGATGGAGTTTAAGATTCTGGAGATCGTGCAGTAAGGGGGATGGGAAGAATCGTTTCCTCATTTAGCCCCGTCGCTTGCGACGGGTTCTTCCGACCGGTCGCAAGCGACCGGGCTAAATGGAATGTCTCGTTTCGACGTTTCACGACAATCCGATCCACGCGCCACCTTAGCTCAGTTGGTAGAGCAGCGGTTTTGTAAACCGCAGGTCGTCGGTTCGAGTCCGACAGGTGGCTTACTCGTCACGCTCGCTCGCCGATTGCATTGTTTTCTTGTTCGTTCATAATCCCGAGTCGCGAAAGGTCGCGTTGAGGAAAAGCAGTTCATGAAGCGAGCGAAGATCGGCATCATCGGGGCGGGAAACGTCGGGGCCACGTGTGCACACTGGGCGGCCAGCAAAGAGCTGGGCGACATTGTGCTTGTCGATATTCCGCAGGTCGACGGCATGCCGCAGGGGAAGGCCCTCGACTTGTATGAAGCGTCGCCGGTCGAAGGATTCGACGCGAAAATTACCGGCACGACCGACTACGAGCCGACGGCCGGTAGCGATGTGGTGATCGTAACCGCGGGCCTGGCACGCAAGCCGGGCATGAGCCGCGATGATTTGATCGCAAAGAACACCGAGATCGTGAAAGGCGTCGCGGAAAACGTCGCGAAGTATTCGCCGAATACGATCATGATCGTCGTCAGCAATCCGCTGGATGCGATGGTGTATGTCGCGTGGAAAGCGTCCGGCTTCAAGCCGCACAAAGTGATCGGCCAGGCCGGTGTGCTGGACGCGGCCCGCTTCCGCAGCTTTCTCGCGGCCGAGATCGGTTGCAGCGTCGAAGACGTGCATGCCCTGTTGCTCGGCGGGCACGGCGATGACATGGTTCCCCTGAAGCGATACGCCTTCGCGGGCGGAATTCCCGTGTCGCAATTGGTGAAACCCGAAAAGCTCGAAGAGATCGTCAAACGCGCCCGCAACGGCGGCGCGGAAATCGTCGGCCTGCTGAAAACCGGCAGCGCGTATTACGCGCCAGCCAGCAGCACGGTCGCGATGGCCGAGTCGATCATCCGCGATAAGAAACGCATCCTGCCGTGCGCCGCATATTGCGACAGCGAATACGGCATCGGGGGCTATTTCGTCGGCGTGCCCTGCGTGCTCGGCACGAACGGCGTGGAAAAAATTATCGAAGTCGAATTAGACGCCGAGGAAAAACAGATGTTCCAGACCAGCGTCGATCACGTGAAAGATCTTGTGAAAAGCGTGAAGATGTGAGGAGTCGGAATTGGGAGTTGGGCATTGGGCGTTGGGGAAGACAGGCAATCTCAGTTGATTGATTCCCAACGCCCAACGCCCAATCCCCAACGCCAATTTATGTTCGCCAAGCTCCGTAAAACGCTCCTGCCCCTCTCGCTCGCGATCAGCAGCTTCGGCTGCTTTGGCGGGCCATCGATTGTCTCCAAAGAGCAGCAAAAGCCGATCGATCGCACGATCGTCGATTATCCGGCGAACACGGCGCTCGTCCCGTTCGTCACCGATCTAACCGCGCCGACCGCGATCGCGGTGGATAACGAGGAAGGTCCGCACAAGGGAACCGTCATCGTCGCCGAGAGCGGCACGGGCATCGACGAGCCGCACATTTACGCGATCAAAGCAACCGGTGACATTAGTCAGCTCTGGCCAAGCGGACGGCCCCTGCCGCTCCCAGTCATCCGCCAAGGGTTTCGATTTGCCGGTCCGATCGGCGGGATGGTGGTGGTCGGCGGAAAGATTCTCGTCAGCCATCGCGATGGCAACGGCATGGGGACAATCACCGCGCTCGGCTATGACGGATCGCATACGACGATCGCGGCCGACCTCCCCGCGCAGGGCGACTATGGCGTGACCGACATCGCGGTGAACCCGATCAACGGCCGGGTGTTTTTCGGCGTCGGCAGCGCGACAAATAGCGGCGTGGTCGGGCTCGACAACTGGGCCATCGGCTGGGTGAACGAACATCCGCAGTTCGCCGACGCTCCGAACGTTCCGCTGAAACTGCTTGGCTATCGCTTCGATACGACGAATCCGAAAAGCACATTCCTCATGGGGAACGACATCGCCGTCACCGCCCCATTCCAGGCGTTTAACAGCAGCAACCGAACGCGTATTCCGCCGGCCATCAACAATAAACCCAGCGGCGCGATTTATTCGGTGAGTCCGTCGGGCGGCGATCTCACCGTTGAAGCACACGGCATCCGCTATCCACGCGGGCTCGCGTTCAACGAATTCGGCAACCTCTTCTTCACCAACGACGGCATGGAGCTTCGCGGCACGCGGCCGGTGAAAGACGACCCGGATGCACTCGTGCGTTTCGTGCCCGGCACGTGGTATGGCTTCCCCGATTTCAGTAGCGACTTTTATCCGATCAGCGATGATCGTTTCCGCCCGCCGATCGATCTGATCGTGCGATATGGATACCCCGAGCTTTCATTTCTCATCGACCACGAAGCGAGCGGATTGATCAGCCCGGCACCCTATCGCGACACGCTTTTGCGAACGACATTCCCCTCGCAAAGCGGCGCGGCCAAGATGAACTTCGTCCCAGGCAGCAGCGTGCTGAAGGAATTTCGCGGCGAGGCGATCGTCACGCTTGCCGGCGATCGCGCCCCGTTCGGCACGGCCGGCAAGCAGCTCATCGGGCCGATCGGGCACAAGGTCATGCGCGTGGATGTCGACCCCTCGCGAAAATCAATGCACGACCTGATCGTCAACACCTCCGGCACGCCGGGCAGCGTTTCAGGCGAGCTGAAGAAGTGGGCGCTCGAACGCCCCTGCGATGTAAAGTTCGGCCCCGACGGCACGATGTACCTGCTCGACTTCGGCCATTGCACCTACACCGCGAGCGGTCAGGAAAAAGTAAGCAAGGGAAGCGGTCGCATTTACAAGCTCGTTCCGCTGGATTCGATTAGCGCGCCGACAACGCAGCCTTAAGTCACGTCAACAATCGCACCGCAAGCGGTGCCGCTAAACGGTCGGTTGCGAGGATTGCATCGGTCGATGATTCGATCGGTAGCTTCGTATCGAACCGATGCAGCAGCGTGCCGACACCGACGAAATTGGCTGTCTCGTTTTTGAGCGTCAGCTTTCCGTGAACATCGAGCACGCGTCCTTCGCCCAGATGTCCGAGGAAGTTCAGCCGCGCGTGCGATGTTGCGGATCGCAGGTTCAGGGTTTCGCCTTGGAATGAACTTAAGCCCGCGCGCAGATCGAGAATCTTGTTGCTCACGATGAACACATCGCGATGCACGCGTTCGCGATCGCTTGCGAGTTGGTTTTCGTCTCGATCAAAAACGCTCCAGCCGATCGAAGCAAAATCACGTGGCGACGGTGGCATCGTGCGCGTCGGATGCGCGAAGAATTTGCGCACGCGTCGTCGATACTCTTCATCATTCACATCGCCATCGCTGAACGTCGCAATGAGCAGACATCCGGTCGCTTGATCCAGCGCGATGAACCGCCAGCGTTCGTAACCGCCAGGCGCGCGAACATCGTGCGATGCTTCCGGAACGACCGGATGAGTGAAAAGTGAAATGCTCGGCATGACGGTCGTGGCGTTCCTGTTTTTTCCTACAGCAAAGTCCCGCGCAGGATCATGGACGCGACGGTGAAATAGATGATCAATCCCGTGACGTCGACCAACGTTGCGACAAACGGCGCGCTCGCGGTGGCGGGATCGAAGCCGAGCTTGCGTAACAGGAACGGCAGCATGCTGCCCACGATCGAGCCGAAGCAGACCACGCCGATCAGACTGCCCCAGACCGTCACGCCCATCAGGTATGGATGGTTTTCGTAGCTCTGCCAGCCGCACCAATACCAAATGGCGATGCGGAGAAAGCCGATCGCGCCGAGGAAAAAGCCGAGCGTCAGGCTCGACAGAAGTTCCTTGCGAAAGACCTTCCACCACTCGCCGAGCTTTACTTCGTGCAGCGCAAGCGAGCGGATGAGAATGGACGTCGCTTGCGAGCCGCTGTTTCCGCCGGAGCTGATGATCAGCGGCACGAAGAGCGCGACGACGGCGGCGCGTTCGATTTCCTTCTCGTAGTGTCCCATCGCGGTGGCAGTGAGCGTTTCGCCGAGGAAGAGCGCCGCCAGCCACCCGCCGCGCTTTTTCACCATCGGCCAGAAACCGGTGTCGAAATAGGGCGCGTCAAGCGCTTCGGAGCCGCCAAGCTTTTGCATTTCCTGCGTGGCACGTTTCTCCGCGAACTCAAGCACATCGTCATGCGTCACGATGCCGAGCATCATGCCTGCATCGTCGACGACCGGCAGCGCGATGCGATCGTATTTTTCGAACGCCGCCACCACTTCGCCGCCGGTCATCGTCGCCGGAATGGAGACGATCGGACGATCTTCGATGTCGCCGATCATCGTCGCCGGGTCGGCCAGCACGAGACTTCCGAGCCGCAGGTCTTCCAGCAGCTTCCCCTTCTCGTTGACGATGTAAATAATCGCCAGCGTCTCCTTGCCGCGGCCGGTGTGACGAATTCTTTCCAGCGCCTGATGCGCCGTGATATCCGGCGGCAGAGCGACGTACTCAGGCGTCATGTATCGTCCGGCCGAGCCTTCCGGATAGCCCAGCAACTGCCGCGCGGATTTGAGCGCCGTCGGCGACAGCTCTTCGAGCAATCGCCGCGTCGCCTCGGCCGGCAGCTCTTCGAGCAAACGCGTGCGATCGTCCGGCGACATCCCGTTTAAAATCGTTTGCACCTGCTCGTTGCCGAGAGAAAGGACGAGCTTGCGCTGCTGATCGACCGGGAGGTATTCGAAGACATCCGCCGCCAGTTGGCGCGGCAGGACGCGGAAGATCACGCCGGTGTCTTCCGGCGGCAATTCGCAAATCAGCTCCGCAATGTCCGGCGACGGCAGCTCAATCAGCGCCTCGCGCAACGTCTCCCATTCCTTGGCGGCAATGATTTCTTCGAAGTCAGTTTGAAGGAGCGAACCGATCATGCAGTCGATTGTATCGGCTCAATCGGGAGAACGGCCTTTAGCTCATGCACGAGCCGGGCTTTCGCCCGCAGCCGCACATGCCGGCTGCTGGGGCCGCCGCACCGGCAGATTTTGTATCCGCCGCCACGGCAAAGACGCTGAGCGACCGCGCGGTCTTCATCGACCCACATTCCGGGCACGCGCTTTTGTCGCTCGCGCGGTCGCTCATCGCGCGGACGAGCTTATCGAAGTGATGGCCGCACGCGCTGCACGTGTATTCGTAAAGGGGCATGATCAATTTCCCGACGTGGCACGGGCATCTTGCCCGTGGGCTTGGGTACTCGCGAGTATCGAACGGAACCATCGATTCGGCATTTGCCAGGGCAACACGTTCAACGTTGACGCGGTTGCAAATTCGATCGTTCCGATCGATGCGACGACGAGTACGTCGTCGCACACGGGCAGGATGCCCGTGCCACGATTAGAGAATACAGCTCAGAACATCGCACTATTCAAATGACGAGCCGCGCATCCGCCCAGTCACCGTGGTCGCCGGTGTTGCCGTCGCCGGCGTTGGAGGTGATGAGCGTCAGCTTTTTCACGCCGTGCACCTTGAGGTTTAGCGACTGCACTTTGTCGCCGCCGTGAATGGTGTTGGTGCTGAAGATTCGTTTTCCGTCGGCATACACTTTGAAGACGATCGAGCCGCCGCTCGCTTCGTTATCGAGGCCGAAGTCGGAAGCGAAGTAGTTCTGCCGGCCGTTGAGCTTGAAGTCGATGCGGGAGTTGCCATCGACGCCGAGGCCGCGCGTGTAACTTCGGGTTCCGATCCGTATCTTCGCGCCGTCGCCGGCAGCAGCCCCGCCGTTGCTGGTCATTTTCTCGACCGGGCCGAGGCTGTTGGTCGAGGTGAACGCGAGAATACCGAGCGACGTCATGTTTGCCGGCAAGCCGTTATTTGGCACGCTCGGCGCGGGAGCGACCAACACCTGCTTCAACCCGCCGAGAAACGCGTTGGCCAGAATCTGCGCGCCTGCGTTATTCGGATGCGTGCCATCGATCGTGTCCGCACCGGCCGCGGAATTAAATCCGCCGGTCGGGTCGACCAGGATGATTTTCGACGAGTCCGTCGATTTGCCCGCGACAAACGCCGGCAAGGCGGCATCAAGCTGCTGCTGGCGATCGGCATACGTTTGATTCGGCACGATCTTGCTGAGCACGATCGTCACCGTCGGATTCACCGATCGAAGCTGATCAACGATCGAGCCGATGCCGCTGACGATCGTGTCGATCGTCTCATTCGAGCCAATATCATTGGTACCGGCATGAAGAAGAACAATGCTTGCGTGACTCTGCTGCTCCCAGCCGGCCGCGCCGGCGGCGATATCGAACGCCGTGTAGCCGGGGTGGCCTTCGTGATTCGTGTCGAAACCCGAACCCGGATTGCCGTTAATCGTGTTTGACTGGCTGCCGACGAAGTCAACGTCGTAGCCCGCGGATTTCAAGCTGTTGTAGAGGTATGACCGATATGCCTGGGAGGGCTCATACGCTTCGGTAATCGAATCGCCGAGCGGCATAATCAGCGTAGCGAGAAATTGGCGGCCCTCGAGCTCTTCAACGCCCCAGCACTGCGTCGTTTCTTTACGTCCGTAGAACATCAAATTCCATCCTTAGCAATACGACAACGCCGGCCGGACGCTTCACGCTGTGACCCAAAATGCGTCATCCATCGGCCGAGCCGTTCAATACTCTAACACCCGACCGGCAGAGTCAATTCGACTTTTCCTTCACGTCAGCTTTGTCCGATAAGTTCCCGCCAAATGCCGGTAATTACTCCGGTTATGCCGAACTCGGTCGAATTTCCGTACGTCGCGCCGGCGAGCCTTCATCCGAAAGTTGCTCGTTCTGCCATGTCAGCGTGACCGTTCGTTCGCCTTTCAACAGCGACAAAAGCGGCTCGCCCAGCGCTTCACGCCGCCAACCAGTCATTACCGGAAGATCGTACACGTTCTGGTCGTCCAGATGACGGCGGTGCAGGTCCAGAACATCTTGTCGATTGATCAGTAGCCCGGGATCGATGCCCTGCAACACGCAAATCGCACAGGCCGCTGTGAATAGCGACTCGGCCCGGAATCGCTCGGTCGGCGAAGCTTCTACGCTCTTGGCTGCCCCGGTGTTCGGTAACGGCGACTCGAGCGCTTTGATCGTGGTTTCAACGATTTTCTGGCCATATTCCGCCTCGATCGGCCGTGGCAAGCCCCGTACACGGGATAAACGATCCACTTCCTTTATCGGCGAACGAGCCAGCTCGATTAGGACGTCATCCTTCAATAACGCCCGCGCTGGCGCGTCGACCGCGCGGGCGGCCGCGTCGCGCCAAATAGTCAGCGCCCGCAGCACCGATTGGCCTGCCATCGAGAGGGACGTCGCGCCGCGAATTTTCAGATACGCAACATCCGGCTTAAAGCCGAACAATGAAGGATCGCAGACGGCATCGAACTCTGCATTCGCCCAATCCAGATGGCCGGCGGCAATTAACGTTCGCTTCTGAAGGTCCCAAATCGCGGGCAGATAACGCACGTCGTCGGCGGCATACCGCAACTGCACCGCCGAGAGCGGCCGCTGATCCCAGTGGGAAAACGTGAGGCCTTTCCCGAGCTTAATTCCCATCACTTCCAGCACCAGCTTCGCCAGCGACACCGGATAGGCCATGCCGCAAAAACCCGCGGCAATCTGCGTGTCGACGACGTTTTGGGCTCCGCGGCCATTCAAGTGCCGGGCAATCGGCTCCACATCCTGCTGGCCGGCATGGACAATCTTCTCCACGCCCGGATCGGCGAACAGTTCCCATAAGCCCCGCAGTTCGAGCATTGCCATCGGATCGACGAGGGCGACCATGCGGGTGGTGGCGACCTGAATCAGACAAAGATTCGGGTGATAAGTAAGCTCGCCAATGAATTCCGTGTCGTAGGCAAACGTGCCTGCCGCTCGAAGCTCGCCCAGCAGCGTTTCCAGCGCCGGCTGATCGACGATGAGCCTGGCGTTGCCGGCTGGTACGAGCGGATGATCGAGCGCGGCGGCGGGACGATCTTCCTCGGCATGAGCTGACTCATGGCTCCGCGACCGATGGGCGGATCGCCAGCTCGTGAGGCGTTTTCCCGCCGACGCGACGGTCGGCGGAACGGGGACAGACAAGTCGGGGTCGGGCATAACGTCGCGTTCTAATTACAAAGGAGAGCGCTGGCGAATTGCCGGTCACGTCTCAAACTGAATATTGGCGAAAAGATCCGCTTCGAGTGCGGAAACGCTGTGACAATAGTGGACTCCGCTGATTTGATGTCAAGCAAAGCCGCCAGAATGCGTCCACGGCGAATTTCGACCGTGGCATAAGTCAAGAAATATAGGACGTTTCCATCCTGAATCGCGCGAATTGTCGTTAAAAGGCGATGGCACAACAATTGCAAAGTTACCGATTGACCGCGGCCGGGGAGCGGAAGATGGAAGGTCGTTGCCAATGGTTGCCATGGGACAAACGCAAACAAACGCTACCGGCGATTCGGTGCTTATCGTCGAGGATGAATCCGTGTCGCGGATGGCGATGGCGCTCTTGCTCCGTGCAAATGGCTACCACGCAGTGACCGCCTCCTCGGCAGAAGAAGCCCTCCAGTTGATCGACGATGGCCCCTTGCCAAACGTGGCCCTGGTCGACCTGGACCTTCCTGGCATGAACGGCGCGGATTTAATCGCCAGTCTCCAAGCGAAGGGCCAACTGTCGGCAGTCCTAATCACCGCCGCCGCGAGGGAGCGAATCGACGCCTTGTCCCTGCAGGGCGTGCCATTCTTCCGCAAACCGATCGACTTCCGCGAGCTGCTGCACACGCTGGCGGATCGGGATTTCTAATCTCCTATCACTCCGAAGATCCGGCATCATCAGTCCGCCCCAGCGAAGATGTGGCAGCGACCTTGATATAAAAACTCCTCGCAGGAAACGTAGGCGTGACGACCTAACCGTTTCAACAAATCGTTGCCGCTCTCGTTACGCCTCAATGAAAGACGACCCGCCCGGCACCAACCCGAAACATTGGGGCCGTTCCAATCTCCCAACCTGTCGAACTTTGAACTTGGTTCAACCCTGTGATGTGATGATGGACGCGCCGCTTAGAACGCCTCTTAGATTTTTCGCCTCATCTCCCAGAAGCTGGAGAGAGTTGGACGAGCCACGAGAGACACCAAAATGAGCAAAATTCTCACGGGCATAGCGGGTGAGTTTTTCGTTGCCGCAGAGTTATCACGTCGAGGTTACATCGCGTCCCTCACGTTACGCAACACGAAGGGCATCGACATCCTTGCCTCGAATCAAGACGCTACGAAGAGTGTCGGAATTCAGGTGAAGGCAAACAAAGGCAGCAACACGAAATGGCTTCTGAGTCAGAAGGCGGAACGCGATATTGCCGACCACCTCTGTTACCTCTTCGTGAACCTCAACGAGACAGCGCCGCCGACATATTACATAGTTCCGAGGAAGGTCGTCGCAGATTACGTGCGCGAAACACATGCGAACTGGCTGAAAACGCCTGGAAAAACTGGCGCACCGCATCAAGACACGACGATGCGAGTTTTCGAGGATCCTGATCCTAAGTATCGGGACGCCTGGCATCTTCTGGCACTCGATTAGCTGATAATTGAGTTGCTGAGCGCGCCGTCGGCCTTATCCCAGGAGAATTTTAAACCCCGCCTGCTGAAAGTGGTGATCGCCGGTCAGCGCCTCGGTGATGTTGCGGTCGGCCATTGCGATGAACGAGAGGCAGTCGGTGAGTGACCAGTCTTTGTCCGGGCGATCGCGGTAAAGTTGCAACCCTCGCTCGAATATCTCAGCGGAGCACGGCACGACTTTAATTCCAGGGTCTGACTGAATAACCGCCAAAAGTTGAATGAACCCGTGCCGCAGCGGTCCGTACGCACAGCCATCAGCGATTTCTGTCAATATCCATACCGTCGTAATGAGCGATCGTGCGTAGGTCCGGCTGGCGTCAATCGCGCGATCATGTGCGGCATCGCGACGATTGAGCAACGCGAGAAAGTAAAACGTGTCGGCGAAAATCATCATCGCTGCTTTTTGCCGCCGTGGATGTAGTGGTCGTGATTCGCCGCCCAGTCTGCGGGCGCGTCGACCGTGCCGGCGATGGAGAGAAGCCTGTCGGCGAGCGACGATTGCGGCGGCTTCAGATCGTCGTTGCGGCTCACATTTGCGATCCGCTCGGCGCGAACTGCGACGTCCGTCCCGTCCGGCAGTTCCAGCGGCACTTCGAACACCACGACGCCGTTCTTCACTTTTCCGCGGTATTCCATGGCAAAAGCCTATGCTGCCGCAGCAGAGGCATCAACAATAAACCCAAGCCGTCTCTCCGAAGCGGGTCTAATGTCTCAACCATTTGAGATCGAAGATTCCGCTTACGCGGTAACCGCTTGTTCGTCGAACACTGTTGCCCATTTTTTCCCGTGCCGCGTCTTCCACGAATTCTTGTGGTACGCGTAGCCCGCGATCAGCGGAACCGCCAGCGTGGCTTCGCTGAAGACCATTTGTTCGTACACCGTATCCACCTTGCCCCAGCTGCTGGCTTCTTTCAGCGTGCTGCTGCTCAGGGCGCCGTCGCGCACATCCGCGACCGTGATCTGGATCGCGTATTTGTGCATCGGCGCATCGTGGCCTAAGACCTCGGCCGCGACGACGATGTCTTGCGTGAAGTTCTTCGGCACGCCGCCGCCGATCATGAACAGGCCGGTTTCTTTATTCTTGATTTTCAATTGCGTCAGTTCGTAGAAATCCTTCCCGCCGTCCCAGCTCATTTTCGGGGCGTCGCCGCGCGTGTGCATGTGATGCACGAGCCCGAAGCCGGCCGAGCAGTCGCTGAACGCCGGGCAGAAAATCGGGACATCCTTCTTGAACGCTTCGTAGATGATCGAGTTGCCGTCCCCTTTCGGGCCGCCGTTCTTATCAAGGTACGCGCCGAACTCTTTGAGCAGCTCGCGGCTGCTGTAGCCGCGCGGCTCGAGCTCATCGAAAATCTTCTGGGTCGTTTCATCGCAGATGCGCAGGTCTTCCTCATCGATCAGCGTGTCGTAAATGCGGTCGATCGCATGATCGCGAAGCTCGCCATCGTGCATGCCGCTCTTCAACTCGTCGGCCCCAACGTAGTGCTTGAAGCCGAGGGCCTCGAAAAAATCCTGATCGACCATGTTTGCACCGGTACTCACGATCGCATCGACCATATTGTTGCGAATCATGTCGACGAACACCTTTTTCAGCCCAGCCGAGATCAGCGAGCCGGCCAGGCAGAGGATCACGCCGCAATCGCTGTCCTTCAGCATGCGGTCATAAATCTCGGCCGCCCGATGCAGGTCGCGGGCGCTGAAGGCCATCTTCCCCATCGCATCGACGACCGAGACGATGCCCGGGTTCTTGATGATGTCGATGTGCTCGACGGTCTTGCCGAGGAATTTGGATTTATCGTCGGTGCTGGAAGCTTTGAGCGGTTTTGTGTTGAGGGATTCGTTGGACATTTGTGTCTCCTTCGAGAAGAAAAACGCGTCACGAGTGACGCGGCTAAATGAGATTTTGAAAACGAAAAAGCCACCGCGGCACGCTACGGTGTTCCGGACCCTTCGACGTTGCTCAGGGCAGGAACCCGCCATCGCGGGCCGGGGTGGCTTTTTACAAAATGCGATTGTCGATTTTGTTACGAGAACGTCAAGGCAAAGTTCGTCGAATTGTTTCCGTCTATCGCCAAACCCTCGAGTACGATTCCGAGCGATGTGTTACAAGGTGACGCCATGACTCTTCGCGCGATGCTGTTGACGCGTTGTATCGTTTCCGCCCTGTTCATCGAGACTTTTGCCGTCGCGCAATCGCGGCCAACCACCGCCGGTGCGCCCACGTCGGTCGAACAACTGGAACGCGAGGCGGCCGCAGATCCGAATTATTTGATCCGTCAGGATTCCGACGGCGCGACCGTCCTCCATCGCGCGTGCGAACGCGGTGATGTCCTTGTGGTGAGGCGGGCGATTGAATTGGGCGCGGATCCGAACTGTCGGGGGAAGAACAACTACACGCCGCTCCTGGCAACGATGGGAGGCGCTGTTAGTGACATGATTCGTCGCACAAGCAGGCCGCACGGGTCAACGCAGCCCTGGACGGCGGTTGAGATGCGTGCCCTCGAACGACAAACGCGTGATCTTCCGGATGCGGCGCGTGGGCCGATGCAGTTTGTTGAATTGACCAAACTGCTTATCGCGAAAGGCGCGAATGTAAATGCTCGGATGGACAAACCGGTCTACACACCGCTGGGCCTCGCGATCAACGCGTTGCGGGACGACCTAGTCCGGTTGCTGATCGACGCCCACGCAGATGTGAACGCACCGTCCGAGTCAAACAATGGCATCGCTCTGCCCTTGCTGGTGTTGGCGGCTCCCGGAAACGTAGAAACGGTTCGGCTGCTACTCGATGCCGGCGCGGACCCGACCGCTATTCCTGAGTCGAGCCGCCAATATTTTCTGCATCGCGCGATGATGAATATCGATGTCTTCAAACTCCTGCTTGATCGCGGATTGTCGCTCCTGCCTGGCACTTTCGAACAGGCGGCACGCGCTCATCAGGCAGAGGCGATGGCCGAAATCCTTCAGCGACGGGCTCTGAGGTCGACCACGGCCCCCGCAGTGTCGGCCGTCGATCAAAAAACACTGGACCGCGCGCTCTTTGAGGCGGTTCAGTCCGCGAACGACGAAAAAGATTTTGTGAAGTGTGCCCAAATTGTTCGCGTTCTGCTTGATGCCGGCGCGTCGCCCAACGCGCCGGAAAATACGGGTGAAGCATTCGTCGTAGCGATCGTACATAGGAACGAATCAACAGCGGCCATCCTGCGCGAACGCAAACCGAAGGTCGACTGGTCGCACATTCACAACAAGGAAATCGATTCGGATTTTATTGCGTACGGAACCCTGATGGGTGAAAGACCCGATGGTCTTTCGGAGTTGGAATCGCTCGGCATGCCTCTGGGGCCATTGGCGGCGGCAGTGCTCGGTCGCGATGTGCGGCTGCATAAGCTCGTGACCGATCATCCTGAAATCGTTAAGACGTCCAGCGGCGCGACATTGTTGTATGCGGCCGCGGGGGCGGAGCAGTCGACTTGTGTCAAGCTGTTGCTCGATGCCGGTGCCGATCCGAATGAACGCATTCCCAGTTGGGACACGCCGAACGTCGGCCCACGGCCGCTCCAAGCAGCAGCGTTGAAGGGATACATTGCGATCGCCAAGCTCCTCATCGAGCACGGTGCGAAGCCCTCGCTCCTCGAACTCCATGAAGACGACGAGCAACGTTTAACGTCAGAAATGCGGGCACTCCTCAAGACTACAGCAAAGTGATGTAGCGTCCGCGGGTGTAGAATGTTTCAACGCAATCGCCCGCGCGGTAGAAGAGGCCGTCGTGTCTTCGACCGATTCGTCCTCCGCTCGTCGCAATGCCCGCAAGAAGCTCGCGTTGCGCGCGGAGCGCGCGTTTGGATTGACGGTCGTGCAGCGCGCCGAAGACGACGCTGACGAAGCGCAGCCTGCCGTTGCGCGGTCAATTTCTGCGGCGTCGACGATCGCGACGACAACCAACACAACGCGCATCGCGCAAAGGCCCGACGGACCAAAACCGTTCCTCGCGCCGCCGCCCAAAGCGCAACCCGTGCAGCGTAAATCGCTTGCAGTTCCATCGATCAATATCACCGAGCCGTTCACCTCGCCGATTCTCTCGATTGATGAAAAACGTGAACGTCTGTCGGCCCTCAATCAAAATGAAGTGCGCGGCTGCACGCGCTGTCGGTTGTGCGAGGCACGCACGCAAACCGTGTTCGGCGAAGGAAACTTCAACGCAAAGCTGATGTTCATCGGCGAAGGTCCCGGCGCGGATGAAGATGAACAGGGCCGGCCCTTCGTCGGTCGCAGCGGTCAGTTGCTGGAGAAGCAGATCAACGCGATGGGCCTGACGCGCGACGAGGTGTTCATCGCCAACGTCGTGAAATGCAGGCCGCCGGATAATCGCACGCCCACGCCGGATGAAGTCGCGACGTGTACGCCATACCTCGAGCGGCAAATTGAAATCATTCGCCCGCGCGTGATCGTGACGCTCGGGTTGCCGGCATCACAACACATGTTGCAAACAAAAATTTCGATGAGCAAAATGCGCGGCACGTGGCGCGACTGGCGCGGCATAAAAATCATGCCGACGTTTCATCCTGCCTACCTGTTGCGTTCGTACACCAAAGAAAATCGAGCGATGGTGTGGAGCGATCTTCAGCGAGTGATGGTCGAACTCGGACTTCCGATTACAAAATAATGGCACGCGATTCGCGCCGCGCATGTCCGCCAAAATGCGCCCTTTTTTTTCGCGCCGCGCGCGCGTACAGTCGCCCCCTTCACGATGTTGAACGGGTAACAAATTTCACATTGCCGGCGGGACTGAACGATTGAAGTTTTGAAAATGTTGGAACGTGAAAAAGTGTTTGGCGTTGCACCGTTGACTCGTTAAGTTCGGCCCGGGGCGATCATTGCCCTTTCACACACTGTTTTGTTTTTGTTGTTGTGCGTTGGTTTGAAAATTGATGTTGCATTTTTAGACGTCGAATTGTCTTGCC
The DNA here is from genome assembly GCA_964236135.1 of uncultured Phycisphaerae bacterium. Classification (GTDB taxonomy): domain Bacteria; phylum Planctomycetota; class Phycisphaerae; order Tepidisphaerales; family Tepidisphaeraceae; genus CAXSBN01. The sequence continues at coordinate 63,097 of CAXSBN010000016.1, read as the reverse complement.
GCACTTGTTGCTCAGGTTGGTAGAACGTTCGACGTATTGATCCGTCTGTCTGGCTCCTTTCCGCAAAGCGTTTGAAACATGTTGACGACTTCAGGCTCGCCCGTGCGCGAGGCGGTGGTCCGCCGCGCACAAGAAGCTCCTCTGCTTGACGCATCCCTCTGGTCCCGCATTCTCGGCGCGGTGCGCGCGGGGCATCCGAGCCTCAACCGCGTTTGGTTCGACGCGCTGGTGCCGCGACAGCTCACGAACGGCGTGATTCAAGTGACGGTCGTCTCACCGGCGCAGCTTAATTTTTGTCAAAGCCAGTGCCAGCATCCGTTTACCAGCGCGGCCCAGCAGGCGACAGGGCGGCTCGTCGCGGTGAGCTTTCATTGCGAGAATCTCCCGCGCGGCGGCGTGTTTAATGACGGCGACACGCCCCTGCCCCTTAATCCCGATTACGTGTTCGAAAATTTCGTCACCGGGCCGTGCAACCGCCTCGCGCACGCCGCGTCGCTGGCCGTCAGCGAGCAGCCGGGCCAGGCCTACAACCCGCTCTTCATTCACGGCGGGGTGGGACTGGGGAAAACGCATTTGCTGCAAGGCATTTGCCAGAAAGTGCTTGAACGACATCCTGACGCACGAATCCTTTATCTCTCGTGCGACAGCTTCATCAATCAGTTCATCACCGGCGTCGAGACCGGCGACATGGCGCAGTTTCGGTTTCGCTATCGCAACGTCGACGTGCTGGTCATCGACGACATCCATTTTCTCGCCGGCCGGGACCGCACGCAGGAAGAATTTTTCCACACGTTCAACACGCTGTATCAGAACCACAAGCAGATCATTTTGAGCGCCGACTGTCCGCCAAGCGAAATTTCTGAGCTGGAGGAGCGGCTGGTCTCGCGCTTTAACTGGGGTTTAGTGGCGCGCATCGAAAAGCCGTGCTATGAAACACGCGTCGCCATCCTTCAGAAGAAAGCGCGCCTGCGGGGCCTGACGCTGCCGGACGACGTCATCAACTACATCGCCGGGCGAGTCGAGAACAACACCCGCGAGCTCGAAGGCGCAATTACGAAGATTCAGGGCTATGGCCTGCTGAACAACGGCCGCATCGATCTGGAGCTGGCCAAGACCGCGCTGGGCGATCCAACGCTGGCGGAGCAGAAGCGAATCACGATCCAGCAGATCACCGAAAACGTGACCAAGTATTACAACGTGCGATTGAGCGATTTGCAAAGCAAGAAGCGCCACAAAAGCATCGCGTTTCCGCGGCAAGTCTGCATGTTCCTCGCCCGCCGCCACACGCGCTACAGCCTGGAAGAAATCGGCGGCCATTTCGGCGGGCGCGATCACACGACGGTGCTTCACGCCGTCCGCACAGTCGACCGCGATGTGAAAGACGACCGCGACATCGCCCGGCAGTTAGCGCAGCTGGAAGAGCAGTTGAGCAATGCTTGAACCGTCCCGTCGCGGTTTCATCAGGGGCGATGACGCTGCGCGTTCCCGACCCCTCCCTCGCCGACAGCTTCGAAGATCGGCTCGCGGCGGATTCGAGTTGGGCATTGTCTGAAGGCAGCCAGTTCTTTCATGGTTCGGGTTCCGTCCAGGAAACGCTCCGCCGAATCTGCGCCCGATTCGACGCGCTGCGAATCCCTTGCGCCGTCTGCGGCGGGATGGCTCTGTTCGCGCATGGATATCGCCGATTCACCGAAGTTGTCGACGTGTTGGTCACTGAAGTCGGCCTTCAGAAGATTCATTCCGAACTCAAGGGCCTCGGATACACCACGCTCTTTCCCGGCAGTAAGCACTTCGGGAAGCAGGCTCGAAGGTTCGGATCGAATTCCTGATCACCGGGCAGTTTCCTGGCGATGGAAAATCGAAACCTGTGTCGTTTCCCGATCCGTCCGAGGTCTTCATTGAACTCGACGGCATCCGATACCTCGCGCTGCCGAAGCTCATCGAGCTAAAGCTCGCATCCGGTCTTTCGCCCGCGGGCCGGTTGAAAGATCTCGGATGTACTTGAACTCATCAAGGCGCTCCGCTTGCCGCGTTCGCTGGCCGATGAGCTCGATGCATCGGTTCGCTCGAAATTCGATGAGCTCTGGATTTCCGCGCAGCCGGACGTGGGCTCACCCTGAGTCTTTTTTGCGCAATCGGAAACCCCTCTCGCGGCCTCTCCCCGCGCACGGAGAGAGGTGTAAGAGACTGCGATTGCCCTAGCGACGTTCCAACGATTTTGGCCGACAAACCCGCAAAGTCGCGGTAGAATCTAGTCGTGAGGAAGCTCCGCGTGGCGTCGCAAGCTTTATCGGCCATTCCGCTCATCTCAATCGACGAGCGAACCCAAAGCGGCCGGCTTCATATTTTTCTAAGTATTTGCAAATAATATGTTTAAGGAGGTAACAGAGTTTCAACCATTGACGTCAATTCGCTAAAGCGAACCCAAAGCAGCCGTCCGCTCATCACTCGTGCTCGTGGCTTGAATTGACAGAGCGAACCCATAGCACCGGGGCCGCTTCTATTAAAACCGCCGGCCCCGCAACGACTCGCGAATCGGAGGTGCCGAACCCAACACCTCGATTTCTCCAAAGCGAACCCAAAGCCTGCTCACGCTCGCTCATTCACCGATGGCGAACTTCAGAATAAATTGAACCTCCCCGCCCCTCTGCTTAATCTTGCGGTGCGATAGGCATCTCTGTCTTCTCAACCAGCACTCGTCGCCGCGACCCAAAGGATTTTCCGAAACTTCGTGACGATCACTTGTCCAAAATGTCAGCATTCGATGGAGCTCAAGGGCGCCCGCCCCGGCGAGTTCCATCCGCGATGCACCGCGTGCAAGACGAAATTCAAGCTGTTCGTGCACAGCGACGCGTCGGCCGCGCCGGTGGTTTCGCTTGAGGCCAACGACGAAGCCGTCTCGAACGTGGTGGCGCATGCACTGGGCGTCAATCCGCGCGAAATGCCGCCAAGCGCCGCTATCGCTGCCCGCCCCGCGCGAGCGGCTGCCTCAACGCACGCGACCATGCCCGCCGCGCCACGCGCCGCTTTGCGATCGAACATCGCCGCGACGGCCATCGGGCTCGCCCATGCCGAGGCCGAGCAAGTACAACGCGCGCACGAGATGCCGTCGCAGATCGACGAATCGCCCCCCTACGATGACGACCCCGTCCTCCCCGGGCAAACGCTGGGCGGATATCAGATTCAACAGAAGCTCGGGCAAGGGGGAATGGGCGCGGTCTATCTTGCGAGGCAATTGTCACTCGATCGCAACGTTGCACTGAAGATTCTCTCGCCAACCCTCTCGCGCGATCCGCAATTTGTGGCGCGTTTCACACGCGAGGCTTACGCGGCCGCCCAGTTGTCGCATCACAACGTCGTGCAGATTCATGACATCGGCGCCGAGCACGACGTGAATTTCTTCTCGATGGAATTTGTCGAGGGAAAGACGCTCTCGCATCTGGTGGCCGATGTCGGGAAGGTCGACGTCGAACAATCCGTCGGCTTCACGCTGCAGGCGGCGCGCGGCCTGAAATATGCGCATGATCACGGGCTGATTCATCGCGACATCAAGCCCGAAAATTTGCTGTTGAATGAAGCCGGGATCGTCAAGGTGGCGGACCTCGGGCTCGTGAAACGCGCGGGGCTGAATGAAACAGCGATCACCGCCGTCCCGGGCGGCTCGGGCGCGAATTCGCCGGATAAAACGCAGGTAAACATGTCGATGGGCACGCCGGCCTACATGTCGCCCGAGCAAGCTCAGGATGCAGCGCACGTCGATCAGCGCGCCGACATCTATTCCCTGGGCTGCACGTTCTACGATTTGCTCACGGGTCGTCCGCCATTCATTGGGCGCACGGCACTTGAAGTGATCACGAAGCATCAGCGCGAGCAGATCGTGCCGCCGGATGTTGTCGTGAAGAACGTGCCGCGCACGCTGTCGATCATCCTGATGAAGATGGTCGCGAAAAAGCCGGAGCAGCGCTATCAGACCATGGGCGAGGTCATCACCGCACTGGAAGATTTCCTCGGCGTGGCGACGACCGGCCCGTTCACGCCCAAGGAAGAGCACGTCAAGGTGCTTGAGTTTGCCGTCGAGCGCTTCAATAAATCCATGTATCTGAAGATCCACCGGCTCACGATCGGCTTGTTCTTCCTCGTCTGCGCGGCACTGGCAATTTTCATCGGCCTGACGCGGCAGGGGATGATCGCCCGTGTTCAGTTCACGGGCGCGTTCGTCGGACTAGCCGTGATGACGACGCTGTCGTACGTCATCATCGCCGGCACGGTACAAAAGACGCCGCTGTTCCTGCGGCTGCGGCAACTCATCTTCGGCGCGACGATGTTCGACTTCCTCATGTGGGCGGCCATCAGCTGCCTGGCGATCGGCGCGCTGGTTATCTTTGATCAATCGCTCGGTTGGATCATCGTCACCGTCATCGCGATTCTGCTGGCGGCCGGCTTTGTCTTCAGCATCGACCTGATGCTCTCGCGCGACCGCGCCACGCCGATCATCCAGGCCGAGCACATGCTTAAGCAGATGCGTCTACGCGGGCTGGAAGAGAATTCGCTTCGCCAATTCGTGAGCAAGTATTCCGGCAAACGGTGGGAGGAATTTTACGAAGCGCTTTTCGGCTACGACGCAAAGATGCAGGCGCGGCAACTCTGGGGCCGTGGCGAGCGCGGGTTGCCTCGGCCGAAATTTGCCGCGTGGCGCGATCCGATTATCCGCGCGATCGAAGCCCGGCTGGCGCATCGCCGCGAGTTGCGCGAGCAGAAAGTGCTGGCGCGCGTCGAAGCCCGGGCGATGCGATCGAAGGGCATCAACGACAAGCTCGCCGCCAAGCAGGCGATGAAAAACGCCCAGCGCATGGTCGCCAAGGCCGAGGAATTGCGCAACACGAAGGCGGCCCGGGCGGCCGCGACAATGCTCCCGCCGTCGCAGGTGGTCGGCGGTATGACCGCCGCGCCGACAAGCGCAAACGACACGGCGGTGCAAGGCGCGATCGCATCGATGATGCGGGGCGGCGCGGGGCCGGCGAGCGGCGCGCAAGCTTCAGCACAACTAGCCGTCGAGGATGATTCCGATCGTGTTCATGAAAGCTGGTTCAAGCGCCGATACGGCACGCCGATCGACTTTCTGGCCGGATCGATGGTCCGTTTCGTCCTGGCCGTCCTGGTCATGCTGACGTTCTCGATCTGGTTCAAGCAGAACAGCGGCGACCAAGCGGCGCGGGAGGCGGCGAAAGTCATCGAATCGCGTCGGGAAGTTGATGTGACGGGGCAGTTGTCCGATTGGAAGCGGAACGCGATTGCCGCCGGCAACGCGGCGAAGGAAGGGGCGACTGTCGTCGCGACCAACACGGGCAGTGTTCCCCTGCGATTATTTCCTGACACCTGGACCGGTGCCAACAGCTATGCCGCGGCGTTCGGTGGCTGGAACGCCGGGCTTGCCGGGCTGCTGTTACTGATCAGTATTTTCTTCCACGGCCGATTGCTGGCGCTTACGGTCGTCACCGCCACGGTCGTGATTTTATACGGCCACTACGTCGACCTGCCCGTGATCGGCTATCGTCCATTGCAATGGATGAGTGCCGCCGCGGGCGGATTGCTCTGGCTCTTCGGCGTCTTTTTTTTCCGTGTACGAGAAGGCTATTGAGCCGCCGTCCATGACTGAAATGGTCCATCCGTTTTCAGGGTTTTGGACACTGCCGGATTTTGATCGTCACGCCTATACTCCACTCCTCGTCGTCAGTAGCGCGACGGGCTGGCGGAGTGCGGAAAGTGAACAATCGAGCGACCGGCAACGACGACGCGCGATCTCGCGACGGCGCGTTGTCCATCAAAAACATCCTTATCGTGGACGACGATATCGGCACGGCCAAGGCGCTGCGGGCGACGCTTGTCGATGCGGGCTACGACGTAAAAATGAGCCATGTCGGCGGCGAGGCGCTGAAGCTGGTGCGCGATGGATTCAAGCCGGGCGCGGCGATCCTCGACGTGCATCTAAGAGATCTATCGGGGCTCGTGCTGGCTCAGCAGTTGCGACAAGCGCTCGGCCCCGAAGTGCCGATCATCATGATGAGCGGCGACACATCGATGGAGACGCTCAACTCGCTAGCGCTGGTCGGTGCAACGCATTTCTTCAGTAAGCCGATGACGGCCAATGCCATCATCACGCGGCTGCGCGAGCTGCTGCCGTGAACGTTGAGATCATCCGCCCCACGCGAGCCCAACAACTCGCCGCTTACGACACGTTCGTGCCCGATCTGATCGGCCCGAACTTACGCGTGTTGTTCAGCGGAATTAACCCGAGTTTGTACTCCGCGGCCGTCGGTCATCACTTCGCGAGGCCCGGCAATCGGTTCTGGCCGGCGCTGATCGCGAAGGTGAAAAAACACCGTCCGACAGCGCTGGCGATCTTGGGCGTCGGCGCGTATCGCATCGCGTTCAACGAACCGCTGGCCGTCATCGGCCGGCAGGAAAAAGGAATCGGCGACACGCTCGTCTGGGTGCTGCCGAATCCGAGCGGGCTAAATGCGCACTATCAACCCACGGCGCTGGCAAAGGCGTTTGAAGAATTGCGCCGGGCGATCGAATGACCGTCGCTTACCCCTCGCCCCTGTACTCAGGGGAGAGGCTGGGTGAGGGGTCTTCGATTCGCACGATGCGAAAGAAAGACCCCTCACCCTACCTCTCCCCAGGGTACTGGAGAGAGGAGTTTACCGACGAGCGTTGTCAGGGCGACCGACGCACCAACATAAATTGATCGCCTGAGCCTTGCGGCTTCAGGTGTGGCGTAATCAAGTGCCTTCGATTCACGCTCCATCAGAGGCTACTCAGAGGAACTCAGGGCAAGCGCATGTGAATCTATTTGCGAGATGTCCAAGACACGTCATTCCGAGGGGAGCAGCAGCGACCCGAGGAATCTCGATTTGTAGAGCATTTTCGTCAGCCAAGATCCCTCAGGTCGCTGCTGCTCCCTTCGGGATGACGAATTTTTTGGTCACATGCAATCGCGCGGTTTTCAAACACGTTCGGCTGGCTGAAGCGGCTCGTTCTTTGGAGTAATCAAATAGATCAACGCCTGCCCCGGCTTGGGCGTGACCGGATCGTCCGTGGCGATGACGAACCAGTCGCCGGTTTCGTTCACGTGAAAGAGCGGCAGCACTTCGTCGTCGCTGTGTTGCCCCACGAATTTCTCGAACGTGAACTCGGACGTGAAATTTGTTCGCTTAAAGGCGCCGCCACGCGCGATACGGTCGGCGAGTTTTTCGTAAGTCATGGTTTGTCCGAATAGTACCCGCCCGGCGAGCTCGCGCGAGACTTTGCGGAGGTCGCTGTGTTTTTCCTTCTGCTCGGTCGCAAGCTGAAACACGCGGCTGCGCCCGAACATGCGGCCCAGATGCACCGCCGCCAGCGCGTTCACTTCTTCATTGGGCGTGAGCGCGAGCAGCCGGCCCATGCCGGTGCCTTCGAGCTTTTCGATCATCGCGTTGGAGAGAATGCTCATCGTGAGCGTCTGCACGCCGGCCAGGCGCACGCTCGACGTGCTCGCATGGTTGGTGTCGACGACGAGCACATCCTGCTTTTCGGTTTTGAGACAAACCGCAACCGCCGCGGCGACCGGGTTCGCGCCCGCGATCACGAATCCGCCGCGGCCCTTCGTGCCGAGCTTGAGCTTGCGCGCCAGGAGCGGCGAGCCGAGGCCGTAAATGACGACCGTCACGACAATGACGGCGAAGGTCGTGGGCACGAGGCGCTCGGCCCCTTCGACATGAGCATCGCGCAGTCGCAGTGCGAACACCGACGCCACCGCCGCCGCCACGATGCCGCGCGGGGCAAGCGACGCGATGAACGCGCGCTCGCCGCGCTTGAGCGTCGAGGTGTGCGTTGCAATCCAAACGGAGATCGGCCGCGCGATGATGACCAGCGTGATGACGAAGACAAACGTCGGCAGGCCCAGCGCCGACAACTGCTTCACGTCGAGCCTCGACGCCAGCAGCACGAATAAACTCGACACGAGCAAGATGCTCAGCGTCTCCTTGAACTCCAGGATGTGTTTGACGTTCACTCGTCGCTGATTCGCCAGCGCCATGCCCATCACGGTGACGGCCAGCAATCCGGATTCATCCTGGAGAAGATTGGCACTGACAAACGCGATGACCAGCAGCCCGAGCGTGACCGGATTTTGCAGCTCGTCGGGAATCCAGAATTTCCGCAGCATGACCACAAGCAACGCCGCCGCCGCGATGCCGATCGCGCTGCCAAGGATCAATGTTTTGCCGAGCGTGATGAGCAGCACGTGCGACAGATTCTTATCGCCCGTCGCCATTCCGCTGATGGTTTCGAAGACGATCAGCGCGAGCGTCGCGCCGATCGGATCGATGACGATGCCCTCCCACCGCAGGAGCGGCCCGACCACGCCGACCAGGCGGATGTGCCGCAGCAGCGGGCCGATCACTGTGGGGCCGGTGACGATGAGGATCGACCCGAGCAAAATCGCCAGCGGCCAATTCATGCCGAGGATGTAGTGGGCAGCGACCGCGCTGACGCACCACGTCGCGCCCGCGCCGAATGTGACGAGATACGCGAGCGTCTTGCCCATCTGTCGCAGCTCTGACAGATTCAGCGTGAGCCCGCCCTCGAACAAAATGACGGCCACCGAGAGCGAGACGATCGTGCCGACCAGGTTGCCGAACAGCGCATCGGGATCGATCAGCTTCGCGCCAAGCATCCATTGCGACAGCGGCCCGACGCTGATGCCGGCGAGCAGCAGGAACAGAATCGCCGGCACGCGCAAGCGCGATGCGACCCACTGCCCGGCAATGCCAAGCACGATGATGCCCGACAGGCCGAGCAGAAGTTGATGAGGTGTTAAATGCTGAATGGCGGGCACGTTTATTTCAGCATCGTCGACGGATCGATCGACTGCGCATGACACCACTCGACGTACGCGTCGGGCGCGATTTCACTCGGTTTGATCTCGCTGCGGCCGCCCCAGAAGACGTTGGTGTAACTCACGTCGATGCCCGCTTCCTTCAGATGCTCGTCGATGGCGGCCTTATGCGCGAGGACGAGCGATTTATCCGTGCCGTGCGCGACGCCCATGACGTTGACGTTCTTGAACTCCTCGCCCCCCTCGCGCCAGTAGGCGTGGGTCATGATGTGATGCCGGCCGACCTCGCGACCCGCGTCGAGCTCTTTTCCACTCGGGACGGCCCAGTGGAACAGCGCGTTGAAGCGCGTGACGCGCTCGCCGGTGGTCAGCGGTTTCACGTGCTCGAGGAAGGTGCTGAAGCGTCCGATGACTTTTTGGGCGCTGAGTTTTTGTGCGATTGCAGTGAACTCGGTGAAATCGATTCCATGAGCTTGCGCTCGTGGCTGCCATAGGTTGATCTGCAATTCCTCGGGTGCGAATTCACGCTTCAGCTCGCAAAGCACTTCCCATTCGCGATCGGTCAGTTCGACGATGTTGGTGTCGAGCACGTCCGCAACTTCATCGGCGCGGCTTCCGGGTTCCATCCCGCGCCGGCGCACATGACCGACGCCCAGCGCGAAAAGCTTTTTCGCGGGAAGCAGCTTGAACGCGATCGCGCCCGTTTTCTTGCATAGAAATTCCGCGTGCTTTTGTAGCGAAAATTTCTGCGGCACTTTCAGCGTCGTCCACAGCCGATATTTCGAGCCGGCCGTCACTGAATCGGTGGAGCGGATCACCACATGGCCGCTGAACGGATCGTGCTGAAACATCCAGTCGAAGGCGGCCTGCAGTTTCTCTTCCGGTACCTGCCAGGCGACCAGCGCGCCTTGCGCCAGGTTCGTCGCCATCATCGTCTGCCGCACGCGCCGGATCACGCCCGCGCGCAGCATGGCGGCGATGCGCTCGATCACCGTCTCCGCCGGCAAATTCGCGCGCTCGGCAATCGCCGTCATCGGATCGATCTGGAAGCCGGCCAGCTTGTCTTCCGAGATCGCGAGAATCCGCGCGTTGATCGAATCGGTCGTCGCGGTCGGAATGGGTTTCGTCAGGATGGGCATTCAGTCAGATTCTATTGCCGCTTGCGGGTTCGCGAGACCTGTCGCGCGGAATTTTGCTCACCCTCGGTCGCGAAGGCGCAAGCGGCGGACAGAGATGTTCTCGCGAGATTATGACTCTCGCGACGTGGGTTTTGTCGTTTCCGATTTTAGATTTTAGGGGTTCTGATCTATCCTTCCAACCGATGCTATCGCCTTCGTCTCAAGGTCTTGCGACCGATCTTGTTCCCGTTCGCCGTGCGCTGATCAGCGTGAGCGATAAGACGGGGCTCGAATGGTTCGCGCGCACGTTGCACGATGAGTTTGGCATCAAGCTGATTTCCACAGGCGGCACTGCGAAGTTTCTTCGCGATCTGAAGCTCGACGTGACCGACGTCGCCGACCTGACCGGGTTTCCGGAGATGATGGACGGCCGCGTGAAGACGCTGCATCCGAAGGTACACGGCGCGCTTTTAGCCAAGCGCGACAATGCCGAGCATCTGAAGGCGATGAAGGAGCACGGCATCGAGCCGATCGATCTGGTCTGTATCAATCTGTATCCGTTCGAGCAAACCATCGCCAAGCCGAATGTGACGTTTGACGAAGCGATCGAACACATCGACATCGGCGGGCCGAGCATGATTCGCTCGGCGTCGAAGAATCATTCGCACGTGGTCGTCGTCACCGGGCCGGAGCGCTACGAGGATGTGATCAACGATCTGAAGGAACACGACGGCTCGAGCTCGGCGAAGCTGCGATTGCGACAAGCCCAGCGGGCATTCGCACAGACGGCCGAATACGACTCGATCATCGCGAATTATCTCGCGACCACGGGCCGGATGGATTCGAGCAGCGTGGTGCTGAATTTGAGCAAGGTGCTCGATCTGCGTTACGGCGAGAATCCGCATCAGAAGGCGGCGGTGCTCGTCGGCAAGAAGCCGGCCGGGCCGAGCGTGGCGTTTGCCAAGCAACTGCACGGCAAGGAATTGAGTTATATCAACCTGCTCGACGCCGACGCGGCGCTGGCGTGCGTGAAGGAATTTCAGAGCAAGCCCGCGGCGTGCATCGTCAAACACGCGACGCCCTGCGGGGTTGCGGTGGCGAACAATCTATCGGACGCATTCCGCAACGCCTTCGCGAGCGACCCGCTGGCCGCGTTCGGCGGGATCGTCGCGCTCAACGGGCCGGTTGATCTTGAAACCGCGGAGACGATCGTCGGCATCGACAAGCTGCTGGAGGTGATCGTCGCGCCGCGCTTCGAGCTCGATTCGCTGTCGCTGCTGCGCAATCGCTGGAAAAACGTAAGGTTGCTCGAAGTCGGGCCGCTCGATCCAGCGGGTGAAGCCGACGCGGCTGAAATGCACTTCCACAAAATCTTCGGTGGGTATCTCGTCGAGCAGCCGGATTCGACCGGCATCGTCGAAACCGAGTGGAAAGTCGTCAGCACCCGCCAGCCGACGGCTGACGAGCTTCGTGATTTAAAAGTCGCGTGGCTGGCGTGCAAGCACGTGAAGTCGAACGCGATCGTGCTGGCGAAGGGCGGAGCAACGGTCGGCATCGGCGGCGGACAGGTCGATCGCGTCGGCGCAGCCGGCATCGCTATCGGCAAGGCGGGCGGCCGGGCCGCCGGATCGGTCGCGGCAAGTGACGCGTTTTTCCCATTCCCCGACGGGCCGAAATTGCTGATCTCGGCGGGAGTTACCGCTATCGTACAGCCGGGCGGATCACTAAAGGATTCGGAATCGATTGCAGTCGCAGACGCGGCGAACGTGGTCATGATTACGACGGGTCGCCGGCATTTCCGGCATTAACAGTCCGTCATGCGACCGCCTCCTTCTTGCGAGAGAGGCCGTCCGATAACCAAAGCCCGCATGTTCACCGACCTTTAGCGCGGTTTTGGGTAGTCATGCCGGTAAATTCGGGTAACATCCCGTTGTGTGCGAATGTTCGCACCGGCCACGCGTCGTGAACGGCGAAATGAACCGTTCGGCTGTGTCGTCGTTTTATTAAATCAGGCTTGGCTGCTTAGTCGGATCCGCGGGCGTGCAACGAGCTGCTGCCGATGTCCGGGATGGCGACATGCCGGTGTCTAGGCTCGCTTCCGCGGAGCGGTCGGCATTTTTCTAGATTTTCAGGGCGTTCGAGGCGTTTTCGAAATGGCCGGTCGCACTCAACCCGTTGCAACTCCGTCGCGTCATCGGCCCACTCTCGTGCCGCTGGGCCACCACGCGGGCAAGCCGCCGATTCCGCTGCATCGCCCGGTGACGCTGATTGGATCGCGATCGAACGCCCGGATTCATCTGACAAGCTCTTCGGTTTCGAAAGCTCACGCGCTGTTGGTGAAGGACGGCTCGCAGATCTATATCCGCGACCTCGCCAGCCGCACGCACGTGCTGATCAACGACGTCGAAGTTCACGAAGAAACACTTGCCGACGGCGACTTAATCAAAATCGGCTCGTTCACTTTTAAATACACAGCTGGCCGGTCGACGTCGCCTCCGTCGGCGGGAGTGCAGTCGGCATCGCTGCAAGTGATCGGCGCCGACTATCCCGTGCCGATCGATCAGCGCGTGCTTCTCATCGGCCGTCGATCCAGCAGCGATATTCATTTGCTCGAAGAGAGCGTCTCCACCGCGCATGCCGTCATCTTTGAAATGGACGGCAAGCACCACGTTCGCGATCTCGGCAGCCGTACCGGCACTTACGTCAATGGCGTGCAGGTGCACCAGCATTCGTTAAACGCCGGCGATTCGATCCGCATCGGCGAGACAACGCTCACCTACGCGCCGGGTGAGTCCACGCTCATCGAAAGCGAAGGCGTGACCAGCGATGAGTCAGTCGACTTCGCCGAATCGGAAACGACTTCAACCGCGACTTCAACCGCAGCTGAGCCAGCTTTCGACGATCTGCATATCGAAGATGATTTAGCGGCCCGGCCGGTTGAAGACGATTCCATCGACATCCTTCCACCGACCCCGCCGCCCTCTGAAGTGCCGTCGATTTCGGCCAGACCCGATCATCCGACCGCGCCGGTGTCGCTCGAAACGCCGCTCGAGCTAACTGAACCCGCTTCGGCGGCAAGCATCACTGACGAAGATGCTGTTGACGAGTTGCTCAATGTATTGACTACCCGGCCCGCCGACGCGGAAATTGATTCGTCGCTCGAAGTGATGGATCCGACTGAGCCGGTGGAAATCGAGCCGATCGAAACGATAGAAGAACGCCTCCCCCGCCGAGGGTGGCGGACGACAAGCTCGCCCGAACAGGCAGCCGACGAAACAGCGTCCGACGGCAGCGAAATCGAATCGACGACCGATGCTGGCGAAGGCTCAACGACTGTTGAGCTGCCAACAGAGACATCTGAAGAATCTTCGCCGACCACGCCGAAGAGTCGACGAAAATCCGGCCGCACCGAGAAAGCGGGCGTCACCAAAAAAGCCGGCGGCGGACGGTCGCCCGTGAAGCTCGCCACCCGTCGGCCCAGGATTTCAGCCGATCCTGACTTGCCAGAAGATGCACCAGCCGCCGATCAACCGGCCAACGAGGCACCGATCGCGGAGTATCCGAGCGATGCGCTCATCGAAGTGCCGCCGCTCGAAATGCCAGTGGAGGGGCCGGCAGAGGGGTCGGTCGAGGGGCCGAAGCCCGATCTCGAAACAGCCGAGCCTGAGCCTGCGATCGAAAAGGTCGCCGCCAGCCGGACCCGTCGATCGTTAAAAAATCCATTGCCGGAAGCTGGAAAGGCAGGCCGGAAATCGCGGGGCGGAAAAGCGAAATCGCGGACGGCGCCCGATCGTTCTGCCGAGTCAGCCGACAGCCCTGAAGCAATCGACCCTGAATCCATCGACGCCGCCGACACCACCGGCATGGTGATCGCCTCGCGCGAGGACGATGACATCGACCAGATCGTGAATCCGGCGATGTCGCTGCCCCCGCCCGCAAGCGCGACGAATAAAGAACAAGACGTCGCTCGAGAGAGCGATGTCATCGAATCGACCGAGCCGACGCCGGAAAGCGCGCTTAATCTTGAACTGCCGCCCGACGCGGATGCCGAATCAGGCGGCAACGTGAGCCCAAACGTCGCGGGCATCGGTAATACAACTTCGTCCATCGAAACTGCCGATGCGTTGAGCGACACCGGCCTGTCGCGTGCGGTGCAGGATTTGACCGGAGATGCGGGCCAACTCGTCGAAGACGCGGCCGATGAACATCCGACGCCCGCCAACGCTTCGTCGCAACCCGAGCCGCCAGTTTCGCCGCCGCTGCAACGTGCTCAAGGACTTTCGGGCTTTCGGATCGGCGCGAATTCGGAAAACTTTCTTGGCGGCACGCCGGTCGTCTTGCCACCGCTGGCGCCCGCGCCGTTCGGTCAAGTTGGAATTACAATCGATGAGTCGTCAAGAAGTGACGAGCCGGTCGTCACTTCGAGCGATAATAATTTCGACAACGCACGCGATGACGAGCCGATCAATGAAGCGGCGCTCGTGCCGGCTGATGAGAGCGTTCCCGCGGCCATCGACGAAAATGTTGCGGACGAGCTGGCCGATGCGGAAGCGACCGCTGCCAGCCAGGCAAGCGATAAAACGGACGATTTCGATACCGATGCGTTGATCGATGAGATTCTCGGCACGGACGACGCGCCCGCCGCTGACCAGGAATCGGCCGGCGTGACGAGCGATGAATCGATTTTGGACGCACTGGATCTGGCCGATCCGGATGAGCCGACCTCGATTGAGCCGCCGCAACCCGCCGGGGAAGAACAGCTCGATGACGATGTTGCGAATACCGCATCGCTTGACCTCTCCGCGCTCGACGAACCGATTTCGCCGGTTCAGGAGCCGCCTTCAACGGAGGCAGCCGCCGATCAGTTAGCGGAGTGGCTGTCTAAAGCGAGCCTTTACGCCGACGAAAAGAAAAGACAGGTAACCGAGACTTCCGAGACGATCGACGTCGATCCGACCGCAAGGGTCGACGCGTCGGACGAAGAATCGCCGAGTCATCCGGAATTGCCGGCGAAGTTTGCGTCGGACAAGGCCGCACCCGACGAGGCGGCCCCCGACAGGGCCGCACCCCCTGAGCCGAAATCTGCCGCGCCGAAGCCAACATCCGCCGTCAAGCCGTCGACGCCGACGATCATTGCCATTCCGCCCCCGCCCGCCGCCCGGCGCGGCCGGCGCGGTCGAAAGGCCGAGGCAGTGCCGTCGGAACCAGCGTCGAATTCCTCATTGCGGGACGATGAGCGCATTCCGGCGTTTCAACCCGGCGTCGATCCGGCGGCGTCGGCTCCATCGGGTTTCGCCGGCCTTACGGGCGCGGCGGGCATGACGGATGTCTTCGCACAAATGTCGCCGCCGGCAACCGTCGACGACGCCGAGGTGCCCATACATCTGAACGGCGATGCGCACGACGATGCCTTCGCGGGAAATCTGCCGCCCGATCCGTTTGGCGGCGCGATCTCCGCGCCGATGGCGTCCGGTTCGGCGATCTCTGCGCCCTCACCCAGCGCGCTCACGCCAATGGATCTGGTTCGCCCCGAAGACGCGACAGCCCGCGTGAACGGCAAGAACGGTCACAACGGGAAGGCCGCCGGAAGGTCTATTGCCCGCGTCGCGCCGCCACGCGATCTGTTCTTTGAAGGCACCAGCCCCGCCGATGCCGACTTCGGTCCGCGCCACCGCGTGACCGGCTCGACGAACGGCGACACCAACGGCAATATGAACGGCGGCACCGCAACGCTCGCCGCGCCCGCCGGCACGAAAACAAAACCGCTCGCCGTTCGTCGCCCCCCACTGGTCGCATTCAATGAAGAACAGGCGCGGCAGGCGCATGTCGAACGGAAAAAACGGCTTCGTCGTATTCCGATTCTGCTGGGCATTATGCTTGCCCTGATGGTCATCGCCGCCGTGATCATCTGGTATCTGCTTCCGCCGGTGAACGTGGCTGAGGCTGCGATCTCGTACAAAAATTTCCAGAACGGTCACCTGATATACGATCAGATCGAGCTTCAGAAAAAGCAGACCGCACTGCTGGCCGACAACAAGACCCGTAACGCCGCCATCAACGCGTTGCACGATATCGACCCCGAAGTTCAGCCCGGCTTTTTGAACGATCAAGCCGCCTACGCAAAAGTCGCGAACCGCGGCGATGCCTGGTCGGAATCGCCGAGAGGCGTGCTTTCAATTCGACGAGACAGTAACGACCAGGCCGGCGACATGGCGCGCGTGCGCGCGATGGCCACCGCGCTGATCAGTGCCAACAACGATTCGCTGACGCGTGTAGCCAAAGAGGCCAAACGAAAATTCGAAGATCTCTCCGCCGCCGTCGCGAAGGGGCAGCAGGAAGTCAGTCAGCTCACGGAAAAAGCGCAGCAGCTTCGCACGATGGCCGAGAGCGCCCCGCAAGCATCGCAAATCTCGGCATTAAAATCCCAGAAAGATGCGTTGGACAGAGCCTGGGGAGAGGCAGTCGCCGCCGTGAAGACCTGTCAGGTCGAATTACAGCAGCTTCGCAATGTGTCCCCCGGCGAAAACGCACCGGTCGAGGTGCCCGCGAACGTTGCGTTGACGGCGCAATCCTCAACGCCGGTCGAAAATGCCGACATTCAGAAATTGGAAAAGCAGCGAAATGACGTTGCCGAGCAGTTGTCGGCCGCGATGGCGACGCGCAACGATCAATCCGTTGCCGCTCGCAAAGCGCTCGATGCCTCCTTCGACGAGTTCCAGAAACAAATCTCCGACGCCAAGCAGTTGATGAAGGACAGCCCTGAGTTGGCCGCTTATGTCGCCGCCGCCCAGCGGCTTCAGGAAACCGCGCGGCAACTCAGCGACGATCTGGTCAAGAAGCAGGAGCAGTTCTTCGCACAAATCAATGAGCTAAAGACAAAGCTGACGGAGCAGATGGAACAGCGTCGCGTCGACCAGATGCACGCCGATCCGAAAATAGTCGAGCTGAACGAACGACTTGAAGTCGCAAGGCGGCAGTACAACGCCGCGAAGTCGGCGGGCATGAAGAAAGAGGCCGAGGATAAGGATGCGGAAATAAAACTCCTGCAAAGCATGGTGAAAGCCCAACAGGACTTGGTGCCCAACGATGAGTTGGCCGCGCAGACGATTAATCAATTGCAGCGGATTATCAATGCGATGGAAAAAGACATCGCCGACAGCCGGACGCGCAACGATCAGATGTTCGAACAGATGCAGAAGGACTTCATCACCAGCGCTCACGTGCAACAGATGCCCGATGCGCAAAAAGCGGTGGCCTCCGATCTGGAGAAGAAGCTGGCGGAAGTGAATTCGGCCCGTCAGCAATACAGCAAAGTCGCCACCGAATCAGGTGTGGACGACGACACGACCAAAGGGCTGCGGACGCAAGTCGCGTCGCTGCAGGCGCAGCTTGACGAGAAGAAAAAACAATTTGCCGAGCAGGGCGCGAAGAATTTGTCGCTGGCGGCGGAAAAAGCACGGTTGGAAGCGATCGGCTTAAAAGAACGTCAACTGGCGGATCTGACAAAAGCACAAGTCGATGCGCAGCAGGCCTTCACGAATAAAGAAAAAGATGTCCGTGACGCTGAAGCGTTGGCCGACAACGCTCGGGCGAGCGGCGATCAGCTTCGTGACGTGCAATTGACGCTCGAAACGGCGAAGAGTCAGTTGTATAGCGACACGCTTAACCTGAAGCCCGCGAGTGAGGCGGCCGACCATGCTGTTCTGCCCGACGAACTCAAAGACCGTGACGTGCGATGGCTGTCGGGTTACGACCAGCGGCCGCTCTATATCGGTGCCACTGCCATCGCGCTGTTGATGATCTTCGTCGCACTTATCATGCACGCCCTGCACACCGCCGCCGACGAGCTCTCGCTCCACTCGCTCTCGGCCGGCCCCGAACAATTGGCCGTCGCAACCGAGCCCGTGACCGAAGAGGATGTTGACGAAATCCTGCCGCCCGAAGAAGCGCAGCTCCAGATCGAAGCCGAGGCCGACGAGCAGAACAACCAGAGCGGTATTTCGCCGGCCGTTGTCTAGAACGTCCCTGTTCGCGAGTGAAAGTTTCGCGTTGCTTGTCCCGTCCGTGGCTTGGCGGGGCCTGGGTGACCAATTTTTTCAATCCGCCGAATGATCGTTGACCAAACGGCTGAATTTTTGCGACAATAGGTCTGGGTTAGTGCTCGTTGCGCCGCAATGATTTTTCAGCCGGCGTGGCCGGGAATCGAAATACTTGATGTCAGAGTTCCAGATTGACAATATCGCGGGCCTTGCGCGTCAGTTGTCGTTTACGCCTCACGACACGCGGTTGGTCCAGCTTGCGGCCGCCGAGGATTTACTTCTTTCCATCGATCCGACCCGCGGCTACCCGCTCAACTTCATTATTTTCCGCATCACCGGTTTCCACCCGCACCGCGTGGCCGAGAAAGCGTTGCTGGCCGGGGTTGCGTTGCAGCACGATCTCGGGCTGCTGATCGAGCGCGTCAGCGAATCGCTCGATACGCGCACCAGCGATCTGCCCGAGCCGGTGCTGGCGATTGACGATGTTGTCGAGAAGCTCAACGTCACCAGCAAAACCATTCAGCGATGGCGCCGGCGCGGCCTGCCGGCGCGGCGTTTTATTTTTCCGGACGGTCGCCGGCGCGTCGGGTTTCGGCTGCAGTGTGTCGAGCGGTTCCTCGTCGCACATCGCGATCAGATAACGCCGGAAACAAACCTCTCGCTTATCGATGAGACGGAGCGCGACACGATCGTGCGACGCGCGACCCGGCTTGTCGCGGCAGGCTACACCGAAGCCGAGATCGCCCGTCGAATTGCCCGCAAGCTTGACCGTTCGCCGCTGGCGATTCTGCACACCCTTCGAAAATGGGACGCGGCTCAAAAATCAGATGCGGCACTCCTCGTCCATGCCGCTCGCCCGTTCAGCGATGACGAGCGGTCGCACGTGGTCAAGGCGTTCCATCACCATCAACCGCTCACGCAGATCGCGCGCGAGCTTGCCCGACCGCGCGGCGAGGTGGGCCGCGTGCTGCTGGATCAACGCATCGCCAAGCTCAACCGCCGCAAAATACGCTTCATTGATGATGAGCTGTATCATGGCAAGAGCGTCACTGAGACCGCCGAGATCATCGCGCAGATCGTGACGACCGCCGGCGATGCCACGACGTGCAGAACCGCGCGCGATGAACTCGATCTGACGGCATCCCGCCGCATGCCTCGCGATCTTTCCCCAGATCTGGTGGCCATGTGTTCTACGCCGCTGCTGTCGGCCGCGAGCGAGCGGGCGTTATTTCTTCAATTGAACTTTTACAAGTTCTGTTTCGTCGACGCGCGCCGGACACTGGAGCCGCAATTCGCCCGCGTGCGCGATCTTCAACAGCTTGAACGTCATCTGCACGACATCGCCGCGGCGAAGAATAAAATTGTTCGCGCGAATCTTCGGCTGGTCATTTCCGTGGCGCGAAAGCACCTTCGCTCAAACCTCTCGATCATGGAGCTAATCAGCGATGGCACGATGACGCTGATGCGGGCGGTCGATGGTTTTGATATTCATAAGGGCTATCGTTTCAGCACCTACGCGACGCTCGCATTGATGAAAGGTTTCGCCCGAAGCGTGCCGCAGATGCAGGCCGATCTGGCCGGGGCGAAGTGGGCACGGTCGAAAGGTTTGCACGACCCGCTGACGGCTTCGTCCCGGCATACCCCGCGCCGCGAGGCCATGTTCCCGGAAGATGTCGCCGCGCTGGTGGTCGAGGTCGACGAGATGTACGAC
>CAXSBN010000016.1:26658-43341 GCA_964236135.1 uncultured Phycisphaerae bacterium | reverse complement strand
TGTACGTCAGCACACCATCCCGCACCTGGTCGGCCTGCAAGATGAAGTCCGGTCGCTGATGTCGCGGCTTGACGACCGCGAACGCACCGTCCTGCTCGCGCACTACGGTTTGAAGAGCGGTTTGAACAGCGGTTTGAACAGCGGTTTGGATTGCAGCTTGGATAGCAAGACGAGCCGTGTCGAAACAAAGGCCGACTCCACGAGCTATGAGCAGATCGCCTCAACGTTGGGTCTATCTATCCAGCGTATTCGGCAAATCGAACGCAAGGCTCTCGACAAATTGCGGGCTTTTGCGAATTCCTAAACGCGAAGGACGCTCCGGCGGATACGAGCGTGAAGGGGATCTTAATTAATCGGCAAGGAATTTTCTCACGCGTCTCTCTTCGCGTCTTCGCTGACCTTGAGATTGTCGATCGAGCCGTCATTTCATCTCGCGACGAATCCGTCGCGCCGCCTGCCCTGCGATCATCATGATGGCCGACAGCATGATCGTAATGCCCAACCGGGTCAGCGTCGCACCGCTCATGCCTGTCGCGCGATATCGTTGCGCCGTCGACCATCCCACCTGCACCACCCCCACCGCGGCGGCAGCCATCACGATCAACGCGTAGCTGCGGCTCCGGTTATTCGCCCGCCGCAGCTTCGACAGGCGCTGAATCCGACGCGTGTCGAGACGGTCGGCAATCTGCCCGTTGCTGGAGTCGTCGCTTGAGTCAATGTCGACCTCGTCCGGCCCGGTGTCGTCGATAATCTCGAAGTCGTCGGGGACGGGCACGACCGAATCGTAGCGAGGAAAAAGATGATGCGTGACGAATGCTGCGTGAAGATTTACTGCTTCACGCATTACTCATCACTCATCATGACAATTTCCCCACTCACATATTTCCGAGCAAGCTCGATATACCGTCTCGTCAGCCAGCGCATATATTCCAGGTCCTTTACTGTCACTGAGCGGACGACTTTGCCCGGCACGCCCATCACCACGCTGCGCGAAGGGACGATCGTGCCGGGCGTTAGCACCGCACCGGCCCCGATGATGCACTCTTCCCCGATGTCGGTCTGACCCATCACGATCGCCCCCATGCCGATCAGCGTGCCGCGACCAATGTGCTTGCCATGCACGATCGCACGATGGCCGATGCTCACTTCGGCGTCGATGACATTCGGGACGTCGGTGTCGCAGTGGATGATCGTGCCGTCTTGCACGTTCACGCGGTCGCCGATCACGATCGGGGCGACATCGCCGCGGATAATGACGCCAAACCACAGGCTGGCATCAGCACCAATCCGGACATCGCCCGTCACCGTGACGCCGCCAGTCGTACCTTCCGCGCGAAAATGGCCGTCAATCTTTGTGAAAAGTTCGTTCATTTCTCTCGTTATTCTCGCATTTCTATTGCTGGAGTCGCTATTCGCTGTCCTTTGCGTCCCAAAGACATGACCAGCGGCACTGTGATTGCAAATAGCTTGGAAACAGCCGTTGCCGCCGTGCGATGTTCGCAGTGGACGGTAATTTTTGGCGCGCTAACAGAGGTTCAGAAATGCTCACACGCAACGTAACGCTTTTCTCCGTATTCGCGGCAATGGTCATGTGTATGTTCACATTGGCACCGGCCACCCGGGCGGCCGATGTCTCTGAGACAGACAAAACGTTTGTAATGAAAGCCAGCCAGGGCGGCATGACGGAAGTCGCTGCCGCCAAGGTTGCCCTTGCAAATTCGCAGAACGAGAAGGTCAAGGAATTTGCCCAGAAGATGATCGATGACCACACCAAGGCCAACATGGAATTGATGGATTTGGCCAAAACCAAAGACCTCGAAGTACCGGCCACGCTCGATGAGAAGCACGAGAAAATGGTTGAAAAAATGAAGGGCATGATGGGTGCCGACTTCGACAAGGCCTACATCAAGGACATGGTCAAAGATCACAAGATGACCGTCGACCTGTTCGAAAAAGAAGCCGCCAATGGCGACGACTCCTCGCTAAAGGAATGGGCCAGCAAAACCCTGCCGACCCTGAAGGAACATCAGACGATGGTGATGGCGATGTCCGAAGGCATGGGCATGAAGGACAAGATGGATCACATGGATCACGACAAAGACAACGGCATGGGCAAGTAATCGACCCCGTCGGTTTCTCGCATCTTCCAATTTTTAACGCGGCGCTTTCGAGATGAAAGCGCCGCGTTTTAGCATTCTGGCTGAACGCGAATAAACGCAAGACCGCGAGGAATCTCGATTTGCAAGGCGTATTCATCAGTCCAAATTCCTCGGGTCGCCGCTGTTCCCTTCGGGATGACGCACCTTTGGTCATGCGATCGCCCTGGGCTGGTGCTCCCTATCTGACAGCCGCGAATTGCGATCGCCCGTTCCTTCCCGCAAAATCGCGCGGACATGATGCGCATCGTAAACGTCGCCGGCTATGTCGCCATTCCGCTGGCGTATCTGTTGCACTGGGTGCTCGCGGGAAGGCCCGGCGAGCCGATCGTGACGTTTATCCTCGCGGCGATGGGCGTCGTGCCGCTGGCGCATCTGATGGGGCTTGCCACTGAGCGGCTCTCGGAAAAGACCGGCCCGACCTGGGGCGGGTTGCTCAACGCGACCTTCGGCAACGCCGCCGAGCTGATCATCGGCGTCATCGCGCTCTCCAAGGGCTTGAACGAGATCGTCAAAGCCTCGCTGACCGGATCGATTCTCGGCAACCTGTTGCTCGTCTCCGGCGGCGCGATGGTGGTCGGCGGGTGGAATCGCGAGAAGCAGACCTTCAGCCGCGGCGCGGCCGAGGCAAACGCCGGGATGCTCGTGGTCGCGGTCGCGGCGATGCTGTTGCCGGCCATCTTCGACCTCACCTATCGCGCTCGCGATCCGAACTTTGCCGTTCACGAGCACGCGCTTTCGCTGGGCACGTCGGTGATCCTGCTCGTCGTTTATGCGCTGGGGCTGCTCTTTACGCTGCGAACGCATTCGCACCTCTTCTCGCGCGGGCCGGCCGAGTCGGAAGAAAGCCCGGCCGGCTTTCGCGGGCTGCATCCCGACGACTGGTCGCCGAAGAAATGCGTACTTGTGCTGCTGCTGGCGTCGGTCGGCATTGCGATCGTGGCCGAGTTGCTGGTCGGTTCGGCCGAGCAGATGGCGCATCGAATGGGGTGGAATCAGGTCTTCGTGGGCGTGATCCTGCTCGCGATCATCGGCAACGCGGCCGAGCATTCAACGGCGCTGCTGCTGGCAAAGAAGAACGACATGGATACGGCGATGACGATCACGTATCAGTCGAGCCTTCAGATCGCGCTCTTTGCCGTGCCCGTGCTGGTGTTCATCGCCGCGATCATGACAGGATTGCATATCGGCGAGGCGCATTTCCTTGACCTGATTTTCTCGCCGATGGAAGTGGTCGCAATCGTGCTGTCGGTGGCGATCGTGTACGTGCTGAACGTCAACGGCACCAGCAACTGGTTCGAGGGGGCGCTGTTGCTGGCGCTCTACTCGATTCTCGGGATCGCCTTCTTTTATATCCCCGCCGGCATCGCACATGACTAGAATTTCGTCAGTCGGCGGTTGACCAAAGGAAACCGCGTTTTCTTACTCCGCTCTCCGTACGCGGGGAGAGGCGGGGAGAGGGGTCTTCTGCCGCTCGAAACGCCCCGCTCCCGACCTCTCCCCCAAGTACGGGCGGAGGAGAAGGAATTCCCGGGCAGGGTTGAGACACGATGCAACATGAACAGGCACAGCGCGCGGCAATGCGGGACGACATGATCGTTCGACGGTCGGCTGACGGCGTTTTGGATGTTCGCGCTGAGACGTTTCGCCTGCGGCTGTCGTTCGACAATCTGCGAGCGGCGGGCGGAGATGATCTGCAGTGCAATTTCGAATGCAGCGCGAAGGTGGCCGATGGGCGATCGGATCCGGCGATGCTCGTCGAAAGCCTGCTGCACGACGGGAAGACATTCGCCACCACCACGGATGCGGCAAGCTATCTCGTTCGCGCGTCACTGCCGAAGATTGCGGAAGAAGTGTCAATTCGCGGCGCGAATGAATGGTTAACCGGGCCTGGGACCGAAGACTTGAAGATGTTCATCGTCCAGCGCGTGGACGCGGCGGCTTTTGCGTGCGGGTTACAGACGATGTCGCCCTTCGCGCTCGACGCACGCAGCAATTCGTTCGAACGAAAACAGCTTGAAGAACGACAGCGCGCCGCGGCGGAAGCACGAAACATCGAGCGGATTGAACACCTCCGACGTGCCGGCGCACTGCTGAGCGAATTTGAACAGCTTCGCGCCCGGACCGGCAACGAGCCGGCGGACGCGGTACTGCAGCGCCTCGCGCCCGCCGACCGCGGCGCGATGTTTGAGGCGACGCTGCTGGCCGGCGCGCGAAACACGGCCTCCAAGCCGCTGTGGGCCGTCGCCGGCGCGTCGCTGTTTCGGATCGACGTGTCCACGAATTCGCCGACGCTGCACCCGATCGAGCTGCCGTCGACACTCGGCCCGTTGCGCAGCGTGCAGTGGAGCGGGCGGGTATTGCTCATCGGCGCGCAGTCGGGCGTGTGGTGTGTCGATCCAGAATCGAGCACGTCCGCCCGCCCGTTTGCGGTGCCGAGCGCTGCCGGCAATTTTGGTTTCAATGCCGCGTTCATCGACGCCGGCGCGCTCGTCGCCAGCCATGCCGAGCATGGCGTGATTGCGTGGACGATGGATGATGAGAGCGCCCCGCCGCGCACGATCGCGCAGCGGGCGAATGCTCGATTGCTGAACTCGCTGGGCGCGGGTCGAGCCATCTTCTGCGCCGATACCAACTCGCTCGAAGTCGCATGCGTTGACCGCGACGAACGACGAACGGTGAGCCTGCCGGACGTCCGACTGGTCGCGGCGATCATCATGGGTGACTCACGGATTTTTGTCGTGGGTGACGACCGACGGATACTCACGATTGATCGCCAATCTCTCGACGTGATCTCGAATGAGTCGAGGCCTGGCGCGCGTGTCCTCTCAGCCGCCGGATTGCCGTGGCTTGAATCAACGCGATTGCTGCTGGCCCGCGACGGCGGCCCGATTGACTGCGTTGGCGTCGATGATCCGCTCGTTACGCAATATTGCAGCCCGCACCAATCCATAAAAATCGTCGCCGCCAGCGCCGACGTCGTTGCGGCGGTGTCGAGCGATCGGCAGCGGCTGATCCTCTGGCGCGCGTGGGACGGCCGCGCGCCGTTCGCCGAGATCAATCTCACCGCGATCGCGCGGCATCGCATCGCGGATATCGATTTTGCATGATCTTCTCTCACGCCTCTCTCCGTACCCGGGGAGAGGTTGGGAGAGGGGATTGCGTCTGCGTCTGCGTCTGCCTTGTCGAAGAACCGGAGCGCTCAATCATGAACTATTCTCCTCGCGTGTCACGACTCCTCATGCTCCTCATCGCTTCCGGCACAACAGCGCTCATCGCAATCGCGCAGGATGCGAACGATGGCGGTAACAATTCCGGGAACGGCGCGCCCGTTCGCACATCGTCGATGCCGGTCGGGGCTGCGACGCGGCTGGAGGCGTTTCTGCGGCAGACCGGTGCGGTCATCATCGAAGGGTTTACCGATGTCGGCACGGTCGGCAGCGACGACGAAGGATCGGTCCGCGTGCTCGCCATCGAGCTGACGAACCAAGCCACCCAAATGAAAGTGCTGGGGATCGGGATCGAAGTACACCACAACGCCGCCGGTGCGAACGACTCAAACCGGACGGCACTGTCGTACGTCGACGAGGCTGAGATCAATGCGCTGGTGGACGGCCTGAACACCATTCAGCACCTCGATCCCAACGTCACCGCGCTTGGCGGCTACAACGCGCGCTATCGCACGCACGGCGATCTGGATATCGAAAGCAGCGGCGCGGACGGCGTGCGCAATGTCACGATTCGCGCTTCGCAAATTCTTCACCCCAGCGAGGAAATCACCTGGGCCGCCGCCGACCTGCCGCTGGCGAGAGTCGGCGACCTGCGCGCGCAAATCCTCGCGGCCAAACAATTGCTGGATAAGGCGAAGAAATAAGCCGCGACGGCGGTGCGACGGCGGTGCGACCGCGGGCGGCTCATCTCTCGATCAAACGACAGCGGATCGGCCTGATCGCGGGAGCGCCAATCAAAACCGATCCGCTGCTTGAGGGACTGAAGGACCGTCGCATGAAGCGGATAGACCGCGCGATATCTGCTAAATCGGGCGAGCCGCCCATGCGACGATCGAGTGCATTAACATGCCTTGCGGCGACGGCGCAACATCGCTGCCGCACCGACGCCGGCAAGGGCAATGCTTGAAGGCTCGGGGGTATTGTTGATCGTCACTGCGAACGAGCTGCTGGGCGTCGGGGTGACGACCGCGACGGTATTCGTTCCGTCAGCGTTGTACTCATCGCCCGTCAGTCCATTACCCAGTGTGGTAAAATTAAATGTGACGGTACCGGCCAGCATCGCCTTGAACGAAACATCGAACAGCTGTGTCTGGGTAGCATTGAGTGGGCTGTAGAAATCGCCCATCTCCGAGCCACTGGAACTTGCAGCGGTGAAAGAAAACAGCGGTTCGTTTCCAGTCATTGAATTCGGCGTCGCGTCGCCGGCGAACCTGGCAGTCGCCTTCGCCAGGATCAAGTTCCCGTTGCTCGTCAAGGTCGAGTTGAATGACGAGACGACTGGCTGGTTCGTCGTGATGTTGGCTGGATTGGTTGGGATCAGAGAGGCGTGAAACGGACGGTCGTCCGCCGTCACCCCGCCATTGATACTGGTCTGAAGACGTGTTTGCACATCGTAGATGCCGTTGGCGTTGTCGGTGGAAACCGCCACGTCAGCATGGATGACATCGCCGACGTTAACGGTCGTGTTCGCGCCCGCGGGGTTGAACAGACGCACGACGATCGTTGCCGACGCGTTCGATGCGAGAAGGCCGCCCAGAGCGATTGATGCGAGAAGGGAATTTGCACGGATATTCATAAGATTCTTTCTGCGCTTCCTGTAAATCAGGAGGCTGTAAAGTGAACTGAACGTCACGGAATAAATTTGATGATCGTCTCAACACGATTTGCGACGGCGGCCAAGCATGGTCAGGCCGGCGAGCGCGATGGCCGATAGCGATGCCGGCTCGGGAACAGCGGTGAACGCGCCGAGCTGCGCGTCGTAGTAAACGCCGTCGGCCGCGAGGTGGTCGCTGTTATAGAGGGCGATCGCGCTACTGATATTGCCGAAGTCGTTCAACACGACGGTCAGATCCTTGTTGTCAACGACACCGTCGCCGTTCGCATCGCCGCCGCTGAATTGCGAGAGCTGTATGGAAGCGGCGATGTTGCCAAAGTTTCCGAGGATTCCGGTGATATCCTTATTGTCGACAACGCCGTCGAAGTTAAGGTCGCCTACATCCAGCGCACCGAGGCTGACGAGGCTGCTGGCCAGCAGGTTAAAATCGGTGCGAAGAATCTGGGTGCTCCCGTCGATGAGCTTCGCATCGACGAGATTGAACAGGATTTGCGTTCCGCTCGTGAAGCGCTGATTGGTTCCGGTGCTGAGGTCGCCGGTCGCGTAGGTCGAGGTCGACCCTTTGTTGATCGTGGACGACAGTACATCGCCGAGGTTGGCGTAATCCTTGCTGATGAACTTATCGACGATGGCGGCGTCGTTGCGATCGACAGTGCCGCTGCGATCGACGTCGAATTTGTTGAATGAATTGGTGCCGCTGGCGTTCGTGCCGTGCTCGACCTGATATGCGTTACGCGCCGACGTGCGAAGGAAGTTCGACGCCGCCGATGCGTCGGCCGTGTTGGACTGCATGTAGTCCAAAGCGGCGTTCTTGCGGAGCACGCCTGTGCGATAGTCGCCGCTCGCGAGCGTCTCGACGCCCGTGTTCGTCGACAGGGCCGCCCCATGGGCCATCGCGTAGATGTCCTTGCCGTCGAACGCGCCGTCGGAGTTGTAGTCGCCCATGACGATCAGATCGCCCTTGGTCATGCCGTTGACGGCCGATCCGCTAACGGCGATCGCCGTGCTGTTCGCGATGCCGCTGTTGACGTTCACGCCGGCATCGGCCGTGTAAAGCGCCTTGGCGGCGGCGAGCGATGCCTTGACCGCGCTGTAATCGCGAATGCCGTTCTGATTGAAGTTGCCGAACAGATAGTTGCCATGGCCCGAGCCGGTGTCGGTGATGGCGATGCTGCCGGCGCCCAGCGTGCCGTTGTTGGTCGCGCCGTTATACAGCGCGCCGCTGGCCCCGCTGGTGATCTTGGAAGGATCGCCGACGGCGAAATTGTTCGCATACGAACTGCCCAGCAACGCGCCTCGCAGGTTTGCGTTGTAGTTCGGGTTGTTCACCTGCGTGCCGATGCCGTCATACTGCTTAGTCTTTGAAACCATCTGCGGCAGGATGAAGCTGGTGGCCAGTAATTGATCGGCCGGGTCGGCGACGGAAGTGGACGACGGAAAGTTCGCCACCGTGCCCAGGATATTGCCGCGCACGTCCGCCACGTCATGGCCGGCGGTGTCTCCCTTGATGCCGGTTTCGGCATCAGTTCGAGCGGCCCACTGCGCCGCGCTGTCGCCGGCGAATGCAGCGTTCGGCGCTTTCACCGTCACATACGTTTCATTCTGAAAGATGACGTAGGTTCCATCGGTGATGGTGGTGGCGCTGGCGCGAACGAAGCTCGCACCGGCGTCGGTCGCACTGTCTGCATAATCGAGCGCTCGCAGCGGCGTGGTGCTCTGGCTGCCGGTGACGCCGTCGCGCACGACGCCGATTGAATCGCTGATCGACAGCGGGCCGATCGCCATGCGCGAATTCTGAACGGTGGTGCGCAGCGCCCCGCCGGCCGTCTTTCCGCTGAACTTGACGTTCGGGCCGACCGACGTTTGATTGGCGTTGGAGTTGTCGCCGTTGTCGTTTTCACCGACGGCCCAGGACGGATCGACGCCGGAGTTCAGCGCCGCCACGTTTCGTGTGCCGCTGTTCACGTCGCGCTGAGCGACGTTGAAGTCGGCGCCATTCGCAAGGCGGCCGGTGGTTTGCAGCCACTGCGAGTCGCTTCGATTCAACTTCGTCAATCCGGTTCCAGGATTGGCGACGAACAGCGTCGCGGTGACGGCGACCTGCTTATTGTCGAGGTTGTCGACGCCCGCGGTGTTCCACGGCCCGCTCCCGGCGGAGCTGGCGGGCATGTTCAGGACGCTCTCCGGCTGAAGCTGCTGCCGCGCGCCGGCCGATCCAAGCCCGCCGATGGCGGCGGGTGTCGCCAGAAGCGTATTCCCCTGGCCGTAACCGGGCGAGTTGACGT
The DNA here is from genome assembly GCA_964236135.1 of uncultured Phycisphaerae bacterium. GTDB lineage: Bacteria > Planctomycetota > Phycisphaerae > Tepidisphaerales > Tepidisphaeraceae > CAXSBN01. The sequence continues at coordinate 34,055 of CAXSBN010000016.1, read as the reverse complement.
TCGCGTTGTACGCGCCGCTGCCGGCTCGCGAAAAGCCCTGCCGCGCGTTGACGTCGCTGATCGCCATCTGCACGGCGCTTTGTCCGGTCGGCGTGCCGAAGTCGCCGAGCGTGAAGTTGTTGATCGTGCCGGGCCCGGTGAATTTATTGCGGTTGACCCAGACCGGGTTGTTGCCGTTGTTGAAGCTCGGAACGCCCGCCGCCAGCGGAGCGATCTGCGAGTTGGCCATCTCGAGAATGCCTTCGACCGAACCTTGCTCGTGCCACTCGACGCGCAGGCCGTTCACTTCGGACGCGCCCGCCGGATACGCACTCGGAGCGAGTTGATAGGCCGTCGTCGGGCCGGTGGGCGCGGTGAACGTGCCGGAATCGAGCGTGATGCTCGTGCCGGGCGTCAGGTAGCTGAATCCCGGGCTCGTGATAAAACTTCGCATCGCGGTCGAACCGCTCAGCGAGATCGTCACGAGCGGGCCGGTCGTTCCCGCGTGCGCGATTTGAACGGTCGGCCACGCCGACACCGTGCCGGCAATGGCGGCCGATAAAATGAGTCGACGGGCCGTCGACTGACTGGGTGTTTGCATTTTCATAAATCTCCTTTTGAATCGTCGAAGCGCACCGGAAGCGTGGCTCGTCTCCGCTCGACCGCACGCGCGGCCGATGCGAGAGGACCGACAGACTTTCCGGCGTTTCAGCAAGCCGCGTCCGCCTCTTATTGCGCGGCTTGATTTTGGTTATTGATTGACGATGTCGCTCTCTGGAACGAGGCTGTAAAACCGATCGCCCCACTCGAATGCCGGGGCCAGCGTTTCAGCCACGGTCTTGGTCTCAACATGACCGTCGACATACAAGAAGTTTGATTTCCCCAACTGGTATCCGCGGTTGTCTTTTCGCCGGAAGTGGTTTCGGCCGACCCAGTCCAAACGGGTTTTGGAAGTCTTGGTGTCCGGATAGACCGGATCGAGCATCAGGTCGTCCTTGCTGACGCGCGAGATCGTCGGACGGCCGCCGAACGGATCGGGGGCGATCAGCTCGACGTTCAATCCGCCGGCGATGCCTTTGTACGCGTGGATGGGCCGGTGGCTTTTGCAGACGACATCGCCACCGCTGGTGCCGGTGTTGTCGCGTGCCGTGTCGGCCACGACGTGCCAGTCCTGGTTCCACTCCGTCGCCAGGATCGTGGTCGCGCTGTGTCGGATCTGGCTGGCTTTGACGAAATGGTATTTGCGGAGGCTGCCCTGGAAGTTCGTCACGAACTTGTTGCGCGGGCAGATCGCTTCATTCACCGTGAACGCGCAGCGCACGGCCTGGAAATCGACCGTGGCGTCACCGTCGTCGTTCTGCTGGCCGGCATCGCGATTTTCCGCATACGTGTTGGTCGGCGGCAGGCCGCCGTGTTCGATGCTCGGGCAGGTGAGCGCTTGCCATCCCTGATCGTTGAGATAAGTCGGCAATCCGTTCGCGCTCTTGTTCACCTGCGCACTGCCGCTGATCGTGTCTTTGCGGCCATAAAGAAAACTGGACCAGTGAACATAGCCGTCGACCGCCTTGTCCGGCGTCTGCGTATTGGCATCGATATTCAACGCCATACCGTTGTAGATATAGGCCGCCGGATAAGTCTGCTTAAACTCCGCGAGGTATTGCGCCATCCCCTGGCCGACCGAACGGAGGTTCGATGCGCACTTGATGGCGTTTGCCGACTCGCGTGCCTTGGCCAGCACCGGCAGAAGAATTCCGATCAATACTGCGATAATCCCGATAACCACTAAAAGCTCGACGAGCGTGAAGCCGGCGGTCGTATTGCCATGTGGACGGCCGTATGGACGACGGCGGTGATCGAGGCTGCGATCGATTTGCATGGAGCTCTCCCGTGCGTTCCGCCGGTCCGGCTTGGCGCGAACGCCAAGTCCGCGCGTGCGCAGAACGCAGTGTGTCATTCAGTCGATTTGAGACGCATGCTCCCTGATCGCGAGGACCTTCCGGCGAAGGCTGCGACAATATTGAAATGAGCAACCCCACTCGAAAGAGAGGCGGCCCATCATTCGGCGAAGCGCGCCGGCCCGTCGTGGCTCGGCGGCTTGATGGGAGGAGTTCTCGCCTCCAAGTGTTTGCCGCTCATGACTCGACTGTTAATTCTGCGCAAACTTGCTGATTAATTTTCTCGCCGGCCGTGCGCGCCAAATCATCGGCCAAGGCAATCACGTGCTCCCCGATCCTGCTATTTCTCCTCTCTCCGTACGCGGGGAGAGGCAGGGAGAGGGGCTTAGCCGCACTCAACAAAAAGCGAAGACCCCTCTCCCAACCTCTCCCCGCGTACGGAGAGAGGAGAAAAGAGAATGCGTCACCCTGTCCCGGCAACTGCATTCTCCTTTCTTCTCTCTTCGCGACGGTGCTTCGTCCATTATCATCAGCGCGTGTCAAACTTCCTTCGCACTGCCCGCCTTTTCCTCTGGTCGCTCTGGTTCGGCGGCGTTTGCGCGCTGCTGGTGTTCGTCACCCGGCTCTTCGCGAGTTCGCGCGATGTCGGCCTCATCGCGGCGCCGGTGCTGTTTCACGTGTTCGCGTTTTATCAGCTGATCCTCGGGACACTGGCGGCGGGCATATCGCTGGCGACTCTGACGCGCAAGCCTTCCCGCGCGGATCGGACTGCTTCAGCGTTGCTGGTGATCGCGCTATTCGCAGCGTTTGGGGCGGCGGCGATGACCGGCCGCATCGAGCATCTTCAGGCAACCGGGCAGGTGCAGACGCCCGAATTTCGACGAGCCCATGCCGTCTCCGGGGCTGTCTACCTGATCGAAACCGCGAGCCTGCTCGCGGCCGGCATCATGGCGATGCGGTCGCTTTCGGCACCCGCAAATACATCTGCCACAACTGAACCGGTGAAAAGGTTTCCGGCCGGGCCTGCGGATCCAGTTGCAGCGGTTCGATGATGCCCGCCGCATCAAGGCCGCACTCGATGAGCGCTTTGCGCAGCGTCTTTCGGCGGAAGGAAAACAGCCGGTGGACGAACCTGGAAAAGTCACGCGCCGATGCTCCAAGCCGATCGTCGCGAATCATTCGCACCAAGGCTGATTCGATCTTCGGCGGCGGCCAGAATGCCTGCGGCGGCAGCGTGCGCAGCACTTCCACGCGCGACAGCGACTGCGCCATCACCGACAGCGGACCGTACGCGTCGTCTTTTTCCGTCGCACGCAATCGGTCGGCCACTTCCTTCTGCACCGTGAACACCAACTGCGACACGCCCGCGAGCAGTAGCTCGATTACCAGCGGCGAGGCGATGTTGTAGGGCAGGTTGGCGACGAGCTTCGCCGGCGATTTCCCGCGGATCATTTCCAGAAGTTGAGGATGAACCGAATGCTTGCCGTCCAGCGCATCCCCTTCGATGAGCCGGAAATTCGATCGCGATATGAACCGCTCACGCAGCATGGCCGCGAGGTCGCGATCGATTTCCACGGCAATCACGTCATTGGATCGATCGAGCAATTCCTCGGTCAGCGTTCCCGTGCCCGGCCCCACTTCGATGACGATCTCGTCGCGCCCGATCGACGCCGCCTCGGCAATCAACCGCACCAGATTTTGATCGATCATGAAGTTCTGCCCGAACCGATGGCGCGGCGAAGTATTGGCGGCGTCGAGCAGTGAGCGAATTTCTGACTTGGATTGAGACACGATGGGGAAAGTTGATTGTCGACTGTGGATTGTTGAATGTGGATTGTCGACTGTCGACTGTGGATTGTGGACTGTGGAAGCCGGTTGTCTTCACGATCGACATTCCACAATCAACAATCAACAATCCACATTCAACACTCAACCTCCCATAGTACACTCCCTCCATGAAATCCCACGAAGTCATTCGGGTGGCGGTTGAGGAGCCGGGGGTGAAGGCGGTGGCGGCGGCGCTGAAGGTGTCGCCGGCGCTGGTGTACAAATGGTGCGAAGCGCAGCCCGAGGCCGGCGATCCCGATCAGTCCGGGGCGAAGAACCCGCTCGATCGCACGCGCGAGATGTATCTGCTGACGAAAGATATCCGCCTGATCCGATGGTTGTGCAACGAGGCCGGCGGTTTTTTTGTCGCCAATCCGGTGCCTGAATTACGCAAGACGATCGACGAAGTCATTTACACCGAAACGCGCGGGATGGTGCGCGAGTTCAGCGAGTTGCTCGACGCGGTGACGACGGCGGTGGAAGACGATCCGTACGTCGACGCCGAGGAGGCCGACGAAATCCGCCAGCGATGGGAAGATTTAAAGGCGTGCGTCGAGCGATTCGTGATTAGTTGCGAGAAGGGTCACTATCACATCAAGAAGCCGGGCGCGAAGGACGCGGGCCATCAATAGGCGGCGCAGCGGTGTTGGCAACTGGGAGATGTGTGCCATCGCGAGGACTTGAGCCGTTTTTTATCTCGGACGAAGCGACCCGTTTGGGGGTGCCACGGTCTTGTACGCAAGGCCGTGTCCGCTGTTTCACCAATGAGCACGGCCTCGAGTACGAGACCGTGGCACCCGTCCGATTTTATAACGTCGCGGACGCGACGACTCGGTTGACGATGCTCTAGGTTCGCGGACAGAAAACTATTTTTCGTGAAGGTTTTCTGGGCGTGACGAGACTACCGTCGTCCGGTTCGATAGGCGTAAATCGCCAACCAAATCACAGCGAGTCCAAGCAACATGGCGGTCGTCACGCTCGACCAGAACAAAATCGGATGATCGCTAGATGTAATGACAGGACTTGACGGTCCGCGCCCTTCGTGGAATTGTCCATCGTGAATAACGATAAGACTCCACGCGACCGCAAGGATGCTCCAGAGAAGTGAGAAGATCAGCGATCGAACCGGGCTTCGCTCGGTCCAATTCCTTCTTCGTCCAACTCGAGACGTGGGGACGCGTAAATAAACTCGGAAGCTCTTCATCACCCTTGCCGGACAGGCTGCTGAAGAATCGCTTTGCGAACTTCCGACAGAAGCTGCTCGACTTTGAATGGCTTGAAGAGAACCGCCGCCAGGCCTTCCTGCGAGGCGCGGACGATGCAGTGGTTCGGATCGTATCCGAACCCGGTCATCAGAATGACCGGCACGGTCAGGCTTCTCCTTCGGGCGGCGGCGAAGACGTCGTAGCCGGTTTTGTCCGGCATTTTGATATCGCTTAAAATCAAGTCGAAGTCGGCCGACTCGGCGCACTTGATCGCTTCCGTGGCGTTGGTGCAGATCGTCACGTTCGCGTGATGCTTGCGCAGCACATCGCGAATGGTGTTGCGAATGTTCGGCTCATCGTCGGCCACCAGGATCGACGCGCCGCTTAACGCCGGATCGTCGGTCACTTCCGTGACCGAGTTGGCCCCCAGCACGGCGGTGTTCGGGCCCTCGGCGACCTGACGCAGCGCTTTTCGAATGGTGGTGACGTTGTCGATAATCGCCTGGAGCTTCTGCCGCAGATCGTCGTGGCCGATGTAATCGTCCATCAGGCTGCCGGCATCCATCGCGATGTCGTTCAGCGGGCCGGCCGCTTCGGTGCAGACATCGTCGGCGACTTTGTGGGCCGTGCCGACGCGCTCGACGATCAGCAGATCGAGAATATTCAGCGCGATCGCGACGTATCGGCCGAAGATCTCGGCAAACTGCCGGTCATCTTCATTGAAGGCCGCCCGCTGCCGCGATTCGATATTGAAAATGCCGATCACCTTGTCGTGCAATCGCAGCGGCACGGTCAGCGAGCTCTTGGCATGATCGAGGCCCATGACGTAGCGCGGATCGCGCTCGACATCGGGGCAGATGTAACTTCGTCCCGTCGAACCGACATAGCCTGAAATGCCGTTCCCTTCGGCATCGGCAAATAGATCAATCGCCAACGCTTCCGGCGGTAATCCGACGCTGATGACCAGCTCGAGCTTGTTCACCTTGCGATCGAGCAACCGGATCGCGAAATGATCGAAGTGCATCAGATCGCGCGTAAAGCTGATGATCTTGTCTTCGAGCAGCTTCAAGCGCTCGGTGACGTTCATCTTGCTCATCGTGTCGGCTTCGAGGCGCACCAGCTCGCGGCCGGCTTTGTCGATCGCGTCGATCTTCTGCTGCAAGCGCCGCGTGCCGGTCGCATCCCAGACGACGGCGACAATCTGCACGACCTGTCCCGCCGGTGAAATCACCGGACTGGCGATCATCTCCAGGAACTGCTGGTCGTCGATATTTAAAGCGGAACGTTTGGAGCGGGAGGCGTAGGCGGGAGAATCGGTCAGCGGGCCGGGGCCCACTTGCTTGCTGAAAAGCTCGAAGCTTTCCTGGCAAGTCCGGCGAATCTTTTCGTGCACGCGCGCCGGCCACGCCTGCATCTTTTTATTCATCCAGTTACAGCGCCCTTCGCCGTCGACGATGCAGACGCCTTCGCCGATCGTATTGAGAATCAGGTGCGCCTGTTGTGAAACGAGCGCGCGTTCGAGGGGAAGAAAGTCAGCCGAGTCGGAGAAGACGGCATTGAAATGATCGTTGCGAAGTGCTTCGATCGCCTGCGTGATCGATGCGGCCTCGACGATGTCGCACGAGTGTCGAAGCTGGTCGACAACCTCAGCATTGACAGAATTCTGTCCGGCCAGAACGAGAACTTTGGATCGGCTGTCTTGCAAGCGGTGTTCGCGACGATCGGATGAGCGCGTAACGGATCGTAGAGAAAAAAGGATCGCCGCGTCAACAAAAACTATAGAAACTCGCGAGAAACATTCGCCCGAGGCGGTTTGCGAGTCGATGCGGCGGTTTACAGTCCGGAGAACCAGTCGTAGCCCTGTTCCGCCCAGTAATCGCGGGGGCGTTGGGCGGTGTAATCGATCGAACCGATGCGCTTCAGGTTTTTGATGCCGTACTTGGTGGGAATCACCAGCCGCAGCGGCGCGCCGTGGTCGCTCGACAGCGGCTTGCCGTCGATTTCATACGCCAACATCGTCTGCGGGTGCATAACGCTTGGCCGATCGAGGCCGACGTAATACGCCTGATCTGGCGTGGCCATCGCGACGTAAGCGGGAATGTCGTCGGGGCGATCGAGGGTAAACGCCAGCCCGCTTTTGGTGGCGGGCGGATAGGCGTTCATGAAATCGGAAAATCGCACGCCGCCCCAGTTGACGAAGATGCTCCATCCCTCGATGCAGCAGAGCTGCATGGTGGCCTGGAATTTTGGGAGCGCGCGAAGATCGTCGAGTGAAATCTCCGCCTTGCCGCTCTCGCGCGCCAGGCCCGACAGCTGCACGCGATATTGGTGGAGGTCGATCTCGCTATCGAGGCCGATGTCGCCGTTGACGCGGGGGTTTTTCGGTGCGCTGCCGAACGCCTGCCGCGGCGCGCGGCTGCCGCTGGAGAACAGGCCAAGTCCGACGCGCTCGTTGGCCTGAAATGTTTTGCGCAACGGCCAGAGCGCGCCG
>CAXSBN010000016.1:3956-26648 GCA_964236135.1 uncultured Phycisphaerae bacterium | reverse complement strand
AGCAGGAACGAAGACGTCAGGCGCGCGTCCCACGTCCACCAGATTCCCCACACCGGCTTGGCCCAGAGCATCCCCGTGATCAGCCCGATCGAAACGAACAGCACCGTAACCTCGGCCGACGCAACCGCGAGCGCGTCCGCAGCCAGTGCCACGCCCCCACGGTCGCCGCCGCGCTCAACCCGGCGGCAATAAAGCCGCGTCGCGAGCGCGACCTCAAGGCAGCGTCATCCAGCATCGCCGGCCGAAGAATTTCGCTCAGCGGCGCGCCCTGCGCGCTGATTGGACGCGCATCGTTTGCCTCGGGCTTATCCGTTGCCATGCGGCGCCTCCCTCGTCTCGATCACTTCGACGCCGCTGATCATCGAGCGGAAGTTATTCCAGCCCGCGCGGATGACTTGCGCTATATGAATCAGAAAGAAGGCCAGGTAGCCGATCATCAGCCAGTGGTGTTGCCAGCGCGCCCACTGATATCCGCCGAGCAGCGAATTAAGCCAGGCCAGTTGCGTCGGCTTGTAGATCGCCAGCCCGGTGCCGACCGAGCCGACGCCCATCAGCACGACGAGCGAATACGCGATGCGCTGCGCGCCGTTGTACTTGACGATCGGCGGCTGGCTTTTGCGCAGGTGCAGATCGTGCAGCGTGACAAGCATCGCATCGCGAAATGAATGCCGACCGGGCAACAGAAATCGCCACTCGCCGGAAATGATCGTGTAGCCGACGTACAGAATACCGTTGATCGTAAACAGCCACGCCAGCGTGAAATGCCAGCTCATTCCCTCGGCCAGGCGATGCGTCCAGCCAAATTTTTGCAGCAGTGAATTCGGAATCATCTGCACGGGCGTATTGCCCGCGTGGGTGAGGCCGAGCGGTTCGTACACGTTGTTCGCCCAGAGAATCATCACGCCGCTCCAGATCATGAGCGCGAGCAGCGGAAAGTTGAGCCAATGAAACCAGCGGATCGCCAGCGGATGTTTGCGGGAGACTTGCTTCATGAAGGGAAAAAAAGTCGCCGCCCCTCGAGCCCGCGGTGATCGACGAGAACGAGGGACGGCGAAATAATTGAAACAAAAAAAATCGGCCCGCCTGGACCGATTACTTCATCTTGTCGCCGCCCATGTCCTTCATCATCATGTTATGGACCATCGCGTCCATCATGACTTCGTGCATCATCTTGGGGTCGGCCATGATCTGGTCCTTCATCATCTTCATCTTGTCCGCATCCATGGCCATTGCCTTGGAGTCGTCCATCATCTTCATCATTTCCGGATCAGACTTCATCATCATGTCGCACTTGCCGTCTTTGCACATGTCCATCGCCATGTGCATCATGACCATCTGCTTGGCCATGTCCTTTTCCATGGCCATCTTGGACGAATCGTCCTTCATCATATCTTTCATCTTCATCATCTCGGACTTCATCATGTCGTCCGACATCATGCCGCCTTTGTCCATCATCTTGTCCTGGGCAAAAGCGCGGTAGCCACCCACAGCGCCGGTAGCGAGCGTGGCGGCCAGACAACACGATAACAACGACTTACGCGATACGTTCTTTAACATTGCAATCTCCTGAAAAGTTGAGGGGTTGATCACCGTCGCTGGAAACCGGGTTGAAGGGCCGTTTATTCCTCGAATCCGGAAAATCGGCCTTCAATCTTGGAATAGATCGTCGAATCCGGAATAGACGGTCGGCGTCCGAAGTTTACCTTTATGGAAAAGTGATTTAAGGAGTGCATTAAAATGAGCAGTCATTCGCTGCAATTTGCCGGAGCGGCCGTTGCCCTATTTTTCGTTGGGTTCGTCGCGATGGCCGGCGCGAAGAAGGAAAATGCGCCGGCGAATTCCGCGGCGAAGGGGATCGCAGTGGTCGAGCTGTTCAGCTCCGAAGGGTGCTCAAGCTGCCCGCCGGCGGACGATGCGCTGGCGGAGATCGTTCAGACCGCCGCCGATCGCGGACAGCCGGTGTTCGCACTGGCGTTTCACGTCGATTACTGGAATTCACTCGGGTGGACCGACCCGTATTCGAGCGCGGCCTTCACTGCGCGGCAGCGCGACTACGCCGGCAAAATGCACCTGAGCAGCCTGTACACGCCGCAGATGGTCGTCAACGGATCGACCGAGCTTGTCGGCTCGAACCGCGCCTCGGCCCGCGAGGCGATTAATACCGCCCTCGCGACCGCCCCCGCCGGCACGCTGGCGGCAACCGTCGAAGCAAAACCGGCCGGCGGGTTCACCGTCAACATCAAACCGGTCGGCCTGGACGAGAAGTCGACCGTCCTTAACGTCGCGCTCGTCGAAGGCGGCCTGTCGAGCAACGTCAAGCGCGGCGAAAACTCCGGGCGGCTGCTGAAGCATGAAAATGTCGTCCGCTGGTTTGCCTCGCGACCCTTGAGCGAGCCCGCATCGCTTCATGTCGAGGTGCCAAAGCTCGACGGCGTGAAGCTCGATCATGCCTCGTTCATCATTTACGCACAAAACGCAAACGATTGGCACATATTGGCCGCGACACAGGGGAAAACGATTTCCGATAAATCAGCCGTCACCAAATGAAAGGTTGTCGAGTATGATTTTGACCGCGATTCACCTGATCGTGTTTCAACGGACGGCGAGTTGGACGGCCACGATTTTCACAAGCTAATTCTCGCGGAGCTCGACGCCGTCTTCCGGCTCGCCTGCCACCTGACGCGCACGCGCCAGGAAGCGGACGACTGCGTTCAGGAAACCTACCTGCGCGCCCTCAAATCGGCGAACACGTTCACCCTGGCCGGGTATGGCGTTCGGCCGTGGTTGTTCACGATCCTGCACAACGTCATTCACACGCGATACGCAAAGATCGCGCGCGAGCACGCGGTCCTCGAAGACTTTCAAAACCAGGCGACCGTCGCCTCGATCAGCGAATGCGACTTGCCCGTGAATTGGGATGAAATCGACGAACGGCTCAAGCACGCGATCGGACAACTCTCGGTCACGTTCCGAGAGGTGTTCCTGCTGTCGGCGGTTGAAGGTCTGAAATATCGCGAGATCGCCAAGGTGATCGATGTCCCGGTCGGCACGGTCATGAGCCGCCTGTCCAGGGCCCGCGCGATGTTGGTGCAACAGTTGTCCGACCTGGCCAGCGAGCAGCGGCTCGGGCCGGCTTCACCGGAGGACTCATCCGCTGATCAATGTTGACGGATCTGTTTTGCAATGATTGAACCGAATCGCGAGGACAACTTCCACGACGACCTCATGGCGCTCGCCGACGGCGAGCTCGATGCGGAACGCGCGCTGGTCGTGCTTCGCGAGCTCGCGCGCCGGCCGGATGCGATGCAGTGGTTTGAAAATCAGCAGCGGATCAAGATCGCCGCAAAACGCGCGCTCAGCACCAAAGCACCGAGCGATCTGCGCGATCGGATCGCGGCGCTCGGTGATGTTTCCCACGATGTGCCGGCCGATGAAAACGCGGCGAGCGCGCCGATCCGCCCCGCCGGCTGGACGCGGGCTTTCGCCTATCTCTCTGCCGCCGCCGCCGGGCTGCTGATCGGCGTGTTTGCCGCGACGAACTACCGGCAATCGCCCTCTCCAATTAACCCGAACCCTCCCCGCGATGTCGCGCAACACATCTCGCCCGTCTCGGCGACAACCATCGCCGACGCCAGCCGCATCCATGCGAATTGCTCGCGCTTGGCCGAAGCGCTGCACAACGCGAGCCTGGAGAAGACCGATGCGTCGCTCGCGGCCGAAGTTCGCGCCGATCTACAGGGCGAGCATCCCGTGCCGGACCTCACGCCGATCGGGTTTCATTACACCGGCGCTGGCCCCTGCACGCCGGTGATGATCGGCACGATTCACCTGCTTTATCACTCGAGCCGCCCGCGCTCCGTCGAAACCGTCAGCATCTTCGTGCAGGAAAATCATGGCCAGCTTCCCGGTTTGGATACCTCGAACATCTATGCCGTGTCGTCCGACACGTCGCCGTTTCCGATGCTCGCCTGGGAAACCGATCGCGTGATTTATTTTCTGATCACCGACGATCTGGCGACGCAGCAGCGCGTGATCGGGTTGCTTCGTCCGAAGGCGAGCACGCAGCCGATCGCCGCGCCCGCGAAATAATCCTGCGTGGAACGAAGTCGAGTCTCATGCCGTATGCCGCGGTCGATCGCTCCTCCGCGCCTCGTCGACAAGAGGCAGTACGCCGCTCGCGGCTTCGCGGGTGCAACACCGCACACTATCGGTGCTGTACCCCCGCGAAGGCGCAAGCGGTTGTCGAGTCATTCCATCGCGGGCGGTCGTCTGTGGTGCATGATCGTCATTCTGAAGGAGCTTTAGCGACCGCGTCCGTCGACAACAGGTGGTACGCCGCTCGCGGCTTCGCGGGTGCAACACCGCACACTGTCGGTGCTGTACCCCCGCGAAGGCGCAAGCGGTTGTCGAGTCATTCCATCGCGGGCGATCGTCTGTGGTGCATGATCGTCATTCTGAAGGAGCTATAGCGACCGAAGAATCTCAGCGGACCACGCGATCCGGTCGTTGCAGATTCTTCACGTCGCTCGAGCTCCCGCATTCTCGATCATCCTGCATTTCCCCTCTCTCCGTACTCGGGGAGAGGCTGGGAGAGGGGGCGTTTTCGAGCGGACGAAAGGCCCCTCTCCCGACCTCTCCCCGCGTACGGAGAGGAGAGTGGGAGAATGCGTCCACCGGCCGTCATCGTCGCCGCGGCGGCGGTGGGTTATCTCCCCGCGCCAACTGCGGCTATCATTTCACGGCTCGTGTTTTGCGCGTCGGGTGTGTGAGGAGAATCAGCGTTGTGGCCCCACTAGTTGTCGACGATGTTCATAAAAGTTTCACGCAGGGCGATCGCGCGGTCTCGGCGTTGTCGGGCGTGAGCATCGCTGTCGAGCGCGGGCGATTTCTCGCGATCATGGGCGCTTCCGGCAGCGGCAAAAGCACGCTGCTGCACCTGATGGCCGCGCTGACGAAACCCGATCGCGGGAAGATCATCATCGACAATCAGGACCTGAGCGTGATGAATGACAAGCAGCTCACGCTGTTTCGCCGCCGCTCGATCGGGCTGATTTTTCAGTCATTCAACTTAATTCCGACGCTGACGGCCGAGGAAAATGTGCGGCTGCCGTTGATGCTCGATGACGTGGCGGACGCGACATCTCGGGAAAAGATCGACGTGCTGATGGAGAGCCTCGGCATCGCCGGACGAAAGCACCATCGGCCCGATGCGCTCTCCGGCGGGGAGCAGCAGCGCGTCGCGATCGGCCGCGCGCTCGTTGCCGAGCCGGCGGTGATTTTAGCGGATGAACCGACCGGCAATCTCGACAGCGTCAACAGCGTCGCCGTCTGTGAATTACTGCGCGACCTGTGCGCCATTCACGGCAAGACCATCGTCATGGTGACGCACGAGCCGAGCGTGGCCGCCTATGCGCAGGAAGTCGCGGTGATTCAGGATGGCAAACTCATCGACCGCTTCGAGACCGCGGAAGTGAATAGCACGGCGGGCCTTGCGAGTCGGTATCAGGAAGCGATGAGCCGGTAGGAAAAAGCGCGGCGCGTAAATGATGAATTCAAGGCACGGGCAGGACGCCCGTGACACCGTGAGCGTTCCCGTGTCACGGGCGTCCCGCCCTTGCAGGTTGAGGCGCGAAGGTCGTCGCGCGCTGCGCATTTTGGTTCACTGGCGCGCAGCGCGCGAGTATCTCTGGAGAGTGCTGTTGATGCCCTTTCGGTGATTGGTCGCGTCGATTAAACGAAGCCTATCTCATCGACGATCGAATGAGCGAAACGAACCCAAAGCTTTCGGAAGTTATTGCAAAAACATCGGTTTCATTCGATCGAGGATCGTTGGATTGTAGACGCTTGTGAGGTTTCGGACTTTAGCGCAGCGGCGGCGATGCTGAATGAGAAACGCTCATTTGGCGAAACGAACCCAAATCCGCGCAGCGCCGTCTGCGAGAAAATTCTGCTGACTGGAAATAATTTCTGATGTTCCTACGCAAACTCGTGCTGTCCAACCTCGCCCAGCGCAAGCCGCGCGTCGCGCTGACCGTGACCGCGATCGCGCTCTCGGTGTCGCTCGTCGTGGCCGTCACCAGCGGCTATGCCTCGATCGAGGCGGCGGCGTTTCGGTTTTTGAATTCGTACCTCGGCTCGACCGACGCGCAGATCAGCCGCATGAACGACCCGCACGGCGGCGTGCGCGAGAGCCTTGAAGCCGAGTTACAAAAAGACCCGCAAGTCAAAGGCGTGACCGGCCGGCTGGAGATGGAGGCGGGCCTCGTCGACGCGGCTGGCAGCCCCGTGAAGGGCCGGCCCGCACAGGTGATCGGCATTCGCCGGCCGGGCGATACGCGCGTCGAGTCGATGACGGTGGATGAAGGCGCTTGGTTCGACACCGCCGACGGCAACGTCGCGGTCATCGACCAGGTGGCCGCGCGATTGCTGAAAGACGGGTCGGAAAATAAATCCGATACCGGCCCGACACTTCACGTGGGCGACTCCTTCACGCTGCCGACGAGTCCGACGAGCAAAGTCACTCTCAAAATCGTCGGCATCGTCCACAAGCCCGCGATCCTCGCGGCGCAGCAGCAGACGATTTACATGCCGATCGAAACGCTGCAAAAAGCGATGGGCGGCGACGTGCCGCAGGTCACGCGCATCATGGTGAACCTCAACGACGGCGTGGACAGCGCGCTTTGGGGCCAGCGATGGAAGAAGCAGTTGGCCGCCAGCGATCCGAACCTGAAGCTGCGCGTCGTCGGCGACAATCGCAATGACCTCGACAACAACCTTCAGGGCCTGCACATTTTGAGTTACCTGGGCGGCACGGTATCGATGCTGGCCGCGACGTTCATCGTGTTCAGCGCGTTGTCGATGGGCGTGAGCGAACGGCAGCGGACGCTTGCGATGCTACGCGCGATCGGCGCGGTGAAACGCCAGATCGGCTGGCTGGTCGTGCTCGAAGGACTGCTGCTGGCGGGCCTGGGCGTGGCGATCGGCGTGCCGCTGGGGCTCGGGTGGATGGCGATCATCGGCTGGAAATTTGCCGACGTCTTCGTCGCGGGGGTGGTGATCGAGAAGATCGGAATTCTCTTCGCGATTACGGCGTCGATGCTGGCGGCGCTAGCGGCGAGCCTGCTGCCGGCGGTGAGCGCGATGCGGCTCGATCCGCTCGAAGCGATGTCGCCGCTGGCATCGCGCGGTCCGCAACGGTTTCCGTGGATCGCGCTGATCGCGGGATTGGTTCTCATCAGCTTCGATCCGATCCTCGGATTTGGCGATTGGGGCCGTTGGATACCAGCCATGCACCTTTCGCCCGTCACCGCTTCACCAGAAGCGGTCGCCAAGGCGATTCACTTTTACGGCCACTTCGCGATCGGTTTACCGTCGGCGATGATCGGATTTTTCCTGATCGCGCCCGCGTTCGTCTTCGTGCTCGAGCGCGTCGCCGGTCCGATCATCGCCACACTTTTCGGCCTACGCTTCGCGATGCTGCGGCAGCAACTTTCCGGCGGCCTGTGGCGCGCGGCAGGCACGTGCGCAGCGCTGATGGTCGGGCTTTCCGTGCTCGTCGTCATGCAAACGCAGGGGCACACGATGCTCAGCAGTTGGCAACTGCCGACCAATTTTCCCGACATTTTCATGGTCAGCTACAAGTTCGGCGGCCTGAACGATGCCGAGCAGGCGAAGCTGCATGAAATCAAAGGGATTAAGGACGGGCAGATTCTTCCCATCGCCATCGCCGCCCCCGAGCTAGGCAGCAATATCTTCGCGCTGGCCGGCGCGGCTGCGATGCCGGACGCGACGATGTTTCTCGGCGTTGATCCCGACCTGGCGATGAAGATGCTCGATCTGGATTTTCGGCAAGGCAATGCCCGCGACGCCGCCGCGGAGTTGAAGAAGGGCCGGCACGTCATCATCACCGAAGAGTTTCGTCAGTTGAAGGGATTGCAGATCGGCAGCACGCTCCCGCTGAAAACGACGAGCGGCCTGGCCGATTTCACCGTGTGCGGCGTGATCTGGAGCCCGGGCATCGACGTGATGGTCAGCATGTTCGACATGGGCCGGCAGTTCGATCAACGCACCGCCGCCAGCGTGTTCGGTTCGATGGACGACGCGAGGAAAGATTTCGGCGTGAGCGGCGCGTACCTGTTTGCGGCAAACTTACAGACGGGCTTCGATAAGGCCGAGCTGTTGAAAGAGATCAAGGAACAGGTCGGGAGCTGGGGAATGCGGGCCGGCGATGTGCGGCAGATTAAGTACAAGATTCAGGAAGGGTTTTATCGGCTGCTGTTGCTGGTGAGCACGGTCGCGTTCGCGGCAATGGCGGTCGCGTCGCTGGGCGTGGCGAACACGATCATCGCGAGCATCCGCAGCCGACAGTGGCAATTCGGCATCCTCCGCAGCATCGGTGTCACGCGTAGCGGATTACTACGACTCGTCCTGGCGGAAGCGACGTTGTTAGGAGTTGTAGGCGCGACGCTCGGTGTGGTCGCGGGACTGGTGATGTCGGTGAATGCGAATCGACTGACGTTGAATGTGCTGGGCTCGAATCTTCCGTTACGCGTTCCGTGGGGGATGGTGTGGTTCGGGGTTGGGTTAGTGATGTTGGTCGCATTGCTTGCGAGCTTGGGACCTGCAATTCGAGTCGCGCGCCGAGACCCTTTGTCGTTGCTGCAAGCGGGAAGATCGGCAACTTAGTTGTCGAAGATGACCCAGGGCTGAAGCCCATGGGCTTCAGCCCTGGGTCATCTTCCACTTGGGGATTATTGCGATGTCAGTAGATCCATGGAACAACTGGTTCCACATCTGCGGAAACACGTATGGCACCTGGGTGCGTGGAGATCCGCGCGGATGGCGCGCTAGACATCATCGGGAACATGTCGAAGGGGATTACAAGAATCCTCCGCCGAAAGGAAAATACGATGGTGAACTGCGCGGGTCACTCAATTCAATGAAAAAAGATCGCGTCGAATTAAATCACGAGCAGCAAAAGTTCCTCTTGCCGATTTTCGGAAACACGCTTCACAAGAATGGCGCGGAAGTCGTCGACCTCTGTATTGGAAAGAAACATTTCCACACGCTTGTGCGATTCGATCTGCCACACGTTCGTCGGGATTGGAACAAGCCGCGCGTGGTTGTTGGTCGTGCGAAAGGCGCGAGCGCGTTCGCGCTCGGTCGAGCAGGACTGATCGCGCCCGGTGGTGTGTGGGGAACCCGCTGTAAGGTGAAGCCGATTGCGAATGAGCATCATTTTCTGCGGGTCGCGAAGTACATTGTGGATCACGCAAAACAAGGCGCGGTTGTGTTGTCGATCGAAGCGCAACTAAATCCATCGTTACGATTGCTCCTATCCGACGTGACCCAGGGCTGAAGCCCATGGGCTTCAGCCCTGGGTCACGTCGGATAACGCAGAACGCTTTTGCTTTCCCAATTCAACCCCTTTACCTTCCCTCGCGCAGATGGAACCCTCCAGCGCTTCACAATTCACCTCATCTGGAGCAACCACCGGCACTTCGTCCGGTACGCATCAGACGCGTTCCGGCGGGCGTGAGAAATTTGGCGCTGAAGAGCTTGCGATCGCTCTTTCCCATTTTTCGCTCGGCGTCGTCGACTCTATTGTCGAATTTCCTCGCGGCTCGCGCAAGGCGCCCAAGCTGCTCATCGTCGCCGAGCATGGGAAGTTTTTGCTCAAGCGCCGCGCTCGCGGCAAAGACGATCCGTTCAAGGTCGCCTTCTGCCACGCGATACAGCTTCATCTTGCCGCCAAGCAGTTTCCGCTGCCGCATCTCATCGGGACGACGCGCGACAACAACTCCATGCTGCAATGGCGCGGCAGCGTCTATGAAATGTTTGAATACATCCCCGGCCAGAGCTATCCGCACACGCTCGAAGGCACGTTCGATTCCGGCCGCGTGCTGGGGCTGTATCACAAACTACTGGAATCCTTCGTCAGTGAATGGCAACCGTCGGGCGGCAGTTATCACTCGTCGCCGGCCGTTGAGACGGGGCTGCGGTCCATTCCTAAAACCGTGCCCGGCGCGGGCGAGGGGGAAACGCTGGCGATGCTGGAATATCTGCTGACCGCTTACAGCACCGCGTCGGACAACGTGCAGAAGCTCGGCATCGAAAACTGGCCGAAGCAGATCGTGCACGCCGACTGGCATCCGGGCAACATGTTGTATCGCGACAACCGCGTGGTCGCGGTCATCGATTACGACTCGGCCCGGCAGTTGCCGCGCATCGTCGATATTTCCAACGGCGCGTTGCAGTTCTCGATCATCGGCGGCGAGGACGACGTTTCGAAATGGCCCGACTATCTCGATGAATCCCGCTTCAAACGCTTCCTCCGCGGCTATGATGACGTGGCCCTGCTCAGCCAGGCGGAAATTCAATGTCTGCCGTGGCTAATGATCCAGGCGTTGGTCGCCGAAGCGGTCTTCCCCATCGCGGCAACCGGAACGTTCGGCCGAATGGACGGCCAGGCATTTTTACAAATGGTGCAGCGGAAGATCGCCTGGCTGCAACGGTCCGCCAAGCGCCTCGCCGAGCTGGCCGAAGGCTGAGCGCTGATCCGATTTTGTGTTCATCGTTATCCGGCAATTTATGTTGTCCCTCTTCATCATGCTTTTCGCACCAGCGCCAGCAACCGAGCCGGCGACGCTGCCGGATTTACCGCCGGCAGTCGCGGAACATGATCCGCTGCCGGGCCTGATTCACGAATGGTTCACGCAGTTGGCCGATGCCGATCCGGCCCGGCGGGACCTCGCGGCCGAGCAACTGATGGGCTTGCGGCTGGAAGAATTGCCGAAGCTCGAGGCCGTTATGAAAGCGGCAAAGTCGATTCTTCCGGCACAGGAAATCGCACTGCGCGACGTGGTCACGCACATCTACTTTGCCGCCCAGTCGTATGCGGTGGATCGCGGCGGCGGTGGATTTATCGGCGTCTCGCTGGCGACGCGCGGTAGCTTCGGCGCGGTCAACGACACCGATGAGCAAGGCGGTGCGGTGATCTACTCGCGTATCCCCGGCTGCATCGCTTATCGCCGCCTGCGCGACGGCGATGTAATCGTCGGCATTCGCGAGGGAAACGTCATCATCCCGAATCGCACCGCGCTCATGGACATTCTGAAGACGATGCACGCGGGCGACACGGTCACGCTTCTCGTTCAGCGCGGCGGCAAGCAGCTTCCGGTTTCGATCACGCTCGATAAACGTCCGGCCGGCGACGTCACGATTCAGCAGCAGCGGATTGACGATCAGCAGAACGCGGATGATTTATGGGACACACATTTCGCGCCGCTCTTTAAGCACCCGAGCGAGGGAAAGTCGGACTGATCGGCATTTACGCGACCCTTCGAGTTCAAGCGGAGGCCTTTAAACATTTAATCGATCGCTTCCAGCCTCGCGTATTGCAGGATCAGCGTCTTGCGTCCCACGCGCTGGAATTCGACGACTGCCCGCGTGTGCTGGCCCATATCGACGACGTCGGCCAGCGTGCCGATGCCGAAGCTCGGATGCCGCACGCGCTGGCCCTTTCGAAATTGCGCGGCCATTCCCCGCGGCTCGGGAAGATACGCGCGATCGCGTGTGGAGTTGGTCGACGCACCGGGAAAATCGACGCCGGTACGATCGAGAATCTCCAGTGCATCGCGCGGCATCTCATTCAGAAACGGACTCGTGATCGTCCGCTCACGCAAGCCGCGCAGCGTGCGATACGCGGCCTTGGTGAACAACAAACTTTGCTCGGCCCGCGTGATGCCGACGAAGCAGAGCCGCCGCTCTTCTTCCAACTCCGTCGGGTTTCCGCGAGCGCGAGAATGCGGCAGGCAACCCTCTTCGAGCCCGATTATCGCGACGGCGGGAAATTCCAACCCCTTCGCGGCGTGCAGGGTCATCAACGTCACCGCCCCGCCGTTGCCGGCCAGATGATCGGCATCGCTGACCAAGCTCACGGAAGAAAGGTAATCGTCCAATGTGCTCTGATCGTTCCCCGCGTCATATTCAACCGCCGCTGAAACCAATTCATTGACGTTCGCCATCGGCGAGTCGCCGGTCTCTTCGCCCTTGGCTTTGTCGTCTTTGCGAAGATGCGCTTCGTAACCGCTACGAGTGACGACGGCTTCCATAATCGTCTGAACGGTTCCCTTGCTGGAATCGGAAAAGATGCTGGTCTCCTTCTTCGCCGCCAGATCGCGCAATGCTTCGATCATCGTGACGAATTGCTTCGCGGCATTCGATGCCCGGGCCGACAGGTTTGGAATCTCGGCAACGCGAGAGAGCGCTTCCCACAGCCCGACGGAATGCGCGATCGCCCAGGCGTTCATTGATTTGATGCTGGTGTCGCCGAGCCCGCGCGTCGGTACGTTGACGATGCGCTCGAGGCTGACCTGATCGTTCGGGTTCGCGATCACGCGCAGATACGCCAGCACATCCTTAATCTCGCGACGGTTGTAAAACTCCACGCCGCGCGCAATCTGGTACGGAACGCCGGCATCGAACAGCGCCTTTTCCATCACTCGCGACAACGCGTTTACGCGATAGAAAACGGCCATCTGCGACCATTGCGTATCGGTGCGATCTTTCAGCTCGCGCAGCCATTCCAGCACGACTTTGGCCTCATCGTGCTCGTCCTGGCAAAGCGTGACGCGCGCCTTGGCACCCTCCTCGTTTTCCGTCCAAAGCGATTTGTCTTTTCGCTGCGCGTTGTGCGCGATCAACGCCGACGCGATTTTGAGGATTGTCTTCGTCGAACGGTAATTCTGCTCGAGCTTCACGACGGTGGCGTCGGGATAATCTTTTTCAAACTCGAGAATGTTGCGAATGTCCGCGCCTCGCCAGGCATAGATCGACTGATCGGGATCGCCGACCACGCAGATGTTCCGGTGCTTGTTCGCCAGCGCGTGCGCCAGGATGTACTGCGCGTGATTCGTATCTTGATATTCGTCGATCAGGATGTATTGGAACCGATCCTGCAATTCGTTCAGCAGCTTCGGATGTTCGCGAAACGCATTCGTCGCCCGCATCAGCAAATCATCGAAGTCCAAGGCGTTATTCTGATTCAGCAGTTGCTGATATTTGAGGTACACGCGGGCTACCGTGCGGGTGTAAAACTCATTTGCCTGCGCGGCAAACTGCTCGGCGGAGACGAGCTGATTTTTCGCGTTGCTGATCGTCGAATGAATCGTGGAGGGGGAAAAGTTGGTGCTCGAAATATCCAGTGATTTAAGCGCTTCCTTCACGACGCGCGTCTGATCGCCGGAATCGTAAATGGTGAAGTTGCCCGGCAGGCCGATCGTCGCGCCGTAGTGGCGGAGGATGCGCAGGCAAAGCGAGTGAAACGTGCAGATGATCGGCCACGGCTGATCGAGCCGGCCGAAATCGCGTAGCGCACGATCGGAAAGCGCGCCGATGCGCTGCTTCATCTCGCCCGCCGCTTTGTTGGTGAAGGTGATTGCCAGCACCGACCAAGGTGCGATGCCCTGCTGAATCAGATGCGCAACGCGACGGGTAATCACACGCGTCTTCCCGCTGCCGGCCCCCGCGATAATCAACAGCGGCCCATCCACATGCGCAGCGGCCCGTCGCTGCTCCTCCGTGAGATCGTCGAGCAGCGGATCGGCGGAGGATGGTTCGGTGGTGTCCATGAAGAGACCACCGCGAATGCGCAAAAAACGCGAAGGAAGACCTGAACGGAAGTCTATCGTTTATCTCTTTGCAGCTATCTTCGCACTCTTCGCGCCGTCGCGGGCTATTTGATCGGCAGCGTCACTTCCAGCCACTGGCAATCGCTCAGGGTCTTCAAAATCGGCGAGTTCATTGTCGCCGGCAGCAGAACGGTTTCGCCACGACGTACCGTCACCGGCTCGACGCCCTTCACACGCAGTTCCGCCGCCCCTTCCAACATCATCCAGATCACCGGCTGATCGTAGGGCACAGGCTCTTCAACGCCTTCACTGAATCGTACTTTTTCGATCGTGAAAAACGGACTGCTCACCAGCCGGGTGACGGTGGTGAAAAAACTGGCGGCATGCGAGCGTTTCTGCGGGGCGGCTTCATCGCCGCTGAAATCGATGCAGTCGAGCGACTCCTCGACGTGCAGCTTGCGCGGCTCTCCGTTTTCCAGGCGATTGAAATCGAACACGCGGAAGGTCGTGTCGCTCGGCGTCTGTACCTCGGCTGCGAGAATGCCCGCGCCAAGCGCGTGCACGGTGCCGCTGGGCAGGAAGTAGCAATCGCCCGTTTTGACGGGAATCGTTTTGATCGCCGCCTCAACCGTGCCGGCGCGAATTTCATCGGCGAACTCCTCGCGAGAGATCTTCTTCGCCAGCCCTTTGAGAATGCGCGCGCCCGGCTCGTGCTGCATCACGTACCACGCCTCGGTTTTCAAATGCGCGCCCGGATGCGTCGCCGCATACTCGGCCGGCGGATGAACCTGCACGCTGAGGTCTTCGCGTGCATCGAGAAATTTGATGAGAATCGGAAACTGCCCATGCGGGCCAACCGTCACGACATCGCCGAGCAGCGCGTCGCTGTATTCGGACACCAGCGAATGCAGTGTCCGCCCCGCCAGCGGACCGTTGGCCACGACGGCGCTGACCCACTCACCGGACTGATCCATCACGCCCGGCGGAAAATCGTATAGCTCCCAGCTTTCGCCTACCGGCTTCCCGGTCGGGAGCGTTTTGTCCAAGACCGTTTCGAGTTTGCGCCCGCCCCAGATCTTCTCAACAAAGCGCGGCTTGAATTTCAGCGGATAGAGGTTCATCGAACGACTCTATTATCGCAAAGCCCAAGCAAACAAAAGCACGCCGAACCGCGGGGTGCGGATCGGCGTGCCTGATAAATTCAAAATGCCGGAAACCGTTCGACGTTACTTCTTGTCGACGGCCTCCGTGTGTTCTTTCACCATCGTGCCGTCAGACTTTTCCTTGACCGTCGTCTCGTTGGTCTTCGTATCGCCGTTGGCCTTGACGGTTTCAGTCTTATCGTGGGCGACTTCTTTATCGCACCCGATCATCGGCAGAACCATCGCGGCACCAAGAACGACCGGAAATAAACGCTTCATCATAGAGCTCTCCTTCTATCGAGTCCGAAAAGTGTCAGGCAATCGCGGCATCTCCCGCGCTTTATGCCCTGCATGTCTTACCTCGCCTCTCGTAGAGAAACAACCGGCTGAGGCGTAAAGTAAAAGCTATATGGAGACACCGCCCGTTCAACCGTCGCAGCCCGCTGCCGCCACAATGCCGACGATCGCCTACGATGACTTCGCCAAGCTGGCGCTGCGCGTCGCGACGATCTTCCAAGCCGAGACGATCGAAAAATCGAAGAGGCTCGTTCGCCTGCAAATCGATCTCGGTGATGAGAAGCGGCAAATTCTCGCGGGCATCAAAGAACACTATCCCGTCGAGTCACTGGTCGGCCGGCAGATTATCGTCATCGCCAACCTCGCGCCCCGTGAAGTCATCAAGGGCGAAACCAGCTACGGCATGCTGCTCGCCGCCCACGACGCGGCCACGGGGAAAGTCATCCTCATGGCCCCCAGCGAAATGGTTTCGCCCGGCAGCAGAGTCAGCTAGCGATGATCGTAATCCCGGTCGTGATGGTCGTAGTGTCGGTCATCGTGTTCACGAACGATCACGCGGTCATGCTCCACCACCGGCGGGCCGTGCCGCTCAACGTACACTTTCTTTTCCCGCGTGCATCCCGCGGCCAGGAAGAACGCCGGGAATAAAGTGCCTGCAATCGTCAACATCGTGAGCCGTTTTCGAAACATGTAAACTCCTGTTGCAGGTGTAGACCGTTCACGGGTCATAAGGTTTGTTCTAATGCTTCGCGAACTGCACATCTCCAACCTTGCGGTTATCGCCGATGCACGCATCGAGCTGACGGCCGGCTTGAACTGCTTCACCGGGGCGACCGGCGCGGGCAAGTCGCTGGTGATCGGCGCGATCGAAATTCTGCTCGGCCTGCGAAGTCCGAGTGAGATGCTCCGGCCAGGCGTGGACGAGGGACGCGTGTCGGGGTTGTTTGAAGTGAAAGACGCCAAGCTACTGGCGCGACTCGATCGGCTCACCGACACCGATGTCTCCACGCATGGCGGCGAGTTGCTGCTGACGCGTCGACTGTATGCGTCGGGTCGGACGAGCGTGAATCTCAACGGCGCGCCCATCACGCTCGCGATGCTGAAGGAAGTGGCCGCGCAGCTGGTCGATGTACACGGGCAGCACGACCATCAATACCTGCTTCGACCGGCCAATCAGCTTGAGGTGCTCGATCAATATGCGGGTCTCGCGCCGCTGCGGCAGGAATATTACGACGCGTTTGCCGCGCTGCAGGCGGCACGCGCCCGCATCGTCGAACTGGAAGCGGGCCGGTCGCTTCGCGCGCAGCAACTCGAGCTTCATCGTTTTCAGGCCGACGAAATTGATTCCGCGGAATTAGATGAAGCGGAAGTCGACGAGTTGAGCGCCCGCGCCTCCGTGCTCTCGAATCTTGAGAAGTTGAAGAAGGATGCCAGCGCCGCCCATAGCGCGCTTTACGAGGCCGACGGTTCGGCGCTGGAACGCGTGAAAATGATCGCGGGCGTGATCAGCGAATTGTCCGAACTCGATCAGACCTTGAAACCGATCGCCACCGGCTTGCGCGACGCCGCAATGCAGCTTGAAGATTCGGCGTTCGATCTCGGCCGATATCTCGACAAGCTCGATCTCGATCCGGCCGAGCTGGTGGAAGTGAACGAACGCCTGAATGTCATTAACCGCGTCCTGAATAAATACGGCGATCCCGTTTCGTCGACGTTGGAGCATCGCGCCGACATCGGGGAAAAAATCGCAAAGCTAGAACATGCGACTGACAACTTGGCCGTATTGACCAAAGAACTCGGGCCGTTGACCGGTCAGTTAATTGCTCTCGGAAATAAGCTCTCCACCCAGCGCATCGTGGCCGCCAAGAAACTGTCGCCGCTGATCGCGCGTCAGTTTGAAGAACTCGGCATGGCGGGCGCTACCTTTGACGTCGCGGTGCAACGCATTTCCGACATCAACGCAGAGAACGCAAGTGCGGCGACGCCCGGCGGGTTTGACGTCGTCGAATTCATCGCGCGTACGAATCCCGGCCTGCCGCCGCAACCATTACGAAAAATCGGCTCGGGCGGCGAGTTGTCGCGCGTGATGCTGGCGCTCAAAAGCGTGCTGGCCGCCGGCGATCGCGTCAGCGTGCTGGTGTTTGACGAAATTGACGCCAACGTCGGCGGGCGATTGGGCGCGGTCATCGGCGGTAAGTTGCGCGAATTGGCGGCGCATCACCAAGTGCTCTGCATCACGCACCTGCCGCAGATCGCCTGCTATGCGGATCGTCATCTCACCGTGCGAAAGATATCGGACGGCAAGGAGACGAAGACGACCGTCAAGGCCATGACCGGCGACGAACGTATCGAAGAAATCGCCGAAATGATCGGCGGCACGAAGATTACCGATGTCACCCGCGCGCAGGCTCGAGAACTCCTCGATGCCGCCGCCGGCGCGAAGCGCCCTCGACGCACCTCCAAACGCGCGACTGCATAATGAAGTCATCACGCGACGACCGAATGAAGAGCCGTTCACTGTTCTGTGATATCCAGAAATCCGCCGCTGCGGCTTCGCGAAACCAGATTCCCGGTGTTGTTCATCAGTCGACCGGCAGTGAAATCGTCACGCTTGTCCCATTGCCGAGGATGCTCGTGATGCCGACCGAGCCGCCGTGGCTTTGGGCGATGCTTTTGACGATGGCTAGCCCCAGTCCCGCCCCGCCGCTGTGCGTCGAGCGGTCGTCCGCCACGCGATAAAGCCGGTCGAACACGCGCGGCAAATGTGTATCGGGAATGCCGCGGCCGGTGTCGGTCACGCGCACGTTCAGCATGTTGCCGCCGGAACGCTCGGCACTGACCGTGATCTTCCCGCCGGCCGGCGTGTGAAGAATGGAATTACTGAGCAAATTGCCGACGGCGCGCTGAAACAGCGTACGATTCAACCTCGCGGCCAACGGACGAGCGCGATGCAATTCGTTCGCGACCTCAATCGAAACACCCGCCTCGCTGGCTGCGACTTCATAAAACTCGGCGACGGTCTGCAACTCATGGCCAACGTCAAGCGTCTCGCGCTGAATCTGATGCCGTGGATCTTCCGCCCGCGCGAGGAACAGAAGGTTCTCGATGATGTGCGTCAGTCGCGTGCATTCCTCCGTGCAGGTCACCAGTGCATCCTGATATTCTTCGACCGATCTAGCCTTGTTGAGAGCGACCTCGGCCGTGCCGCGCAAATTATTGACGGGCGTGCGCAGCTCGTGGGCGATGTCGGCGCTGAATCGGCTGATGCGCGCGAATGACTCCTGAAGGCGATCCAGCATTTCGTTAAATTCGCCGGCCAACAGCCGGACTTCCGACGGCATGGGTGTCGCGTCGATGCGGGCATCGAGCGTTGTCGATTTGATGGTGCGCGCGGTGTTGGTGATGTCGCGAATCGGCCGAATGCCGCGCCGCGCAATCTCGTAGCCCACTGCAATGCAGGCCACCAGCGCGACGCTCATCGCGATCCACAAACGCTTGCGATAGCCGGCCAGCAGTTTCTCCTGCGGCGCGAGTGAAAGCGCAACTTCAATCATAACCGGCGAGCGTGGGATATCGCTCGGCTGCGTCGACGGCTGGGCATTGCGAACGTCGATCTTCCGCGCGATCACGCGGTAGCGGTGGCTCGCCTCGCCGTGCTGAATCATCCCCTCGGTTCCAGCGCCTTCCTCAATCGCAAGCGGCGATGAGAACTCGATGTGCGGCAACCGCCTCGACATCTCCGGCGACTCGATAAACACGTTGCCGGCCTCGTCGATCACCCGTACATAAATCGGCGTGCGCTGTCGGGGCGATGCCGAGACTTCCAATTGATCGGCCAATTCCGAGTGGGGATTCGATTGATTGTTCAACACGTTCCTGACGTCGACCAAACGATCGGCCAGCACGCGATCATTGTCGGCGTCGAGCCCCTTTTCCAATGCGAGATAAAGCACGCCGGTGGCAGCGAGAATGAGCGCAAACGCCGATGCGGCGTACCACGCGGTGAGGCGCGCCGCGAGCGATGGGATAGCCGAGGGTTTTGCAGCGCGCGCAGATGCGTCGGAAAGCGCAGACACAAAAGTCTTTCTCCTCTCTGTGTAATCGGGGAGAGGCAGGGAGAGGGGTCTTTCTTACATCACTGGCAATGGTAAATCGAAGACCCCGCTCCCATCCTCTCCCCGAGTACAGGGAGAGGGGCAAGTCATTCACGCGCGTTCTTCCAGCACGTAACCGACGCCGCGCACGGTTTGGATGATCTTTCGTTCGAACGGATCATCCACCTTCGATCGCAGGCGACGCACGTGAACATCAACCACGTTCGTCTCGCTGTCGAAGTTCATGTCCCAAACCTGCTCGGCAATGAGCGTGCGTGACAATACTTCCCCCGCGTGACGCGCGAGCAGCGACAGCAGTGCAAATTCTTTGGGCGTGAGATCGAGACGTTTGCCCTGACGATGGGCTTTATGCTTGCGGAAGTCGATCTGAAGATCGCCGATCACCAGCTCATCCGACTCGCGACCCGGGCCGCGACGGAGAATGGAGCGCACGCGGGCGAGCAATTCGGAAAACGCGAACGGTTTGATGAGGTAATCGTCGGCACCCATCTCGAGGCCCTTCACGCGATCTTCCACCGAATCGCGGGCCGTCAGGAATAGAATAGGCGTTTGCTTGCCGGCCGATCGGAGCGACTGCGCGACAGACCAGCCGTCGCGGGTGGGAAGCATGACGTCGAGAATTACCATGTCATAGTGCGAAGAAGTGGCCAAGTGCAACCCGTCTTCGCCGTCGTGAGCGACATCAACGATAAACCCGTTTTCTTGAAGTCCCTTCCGCAAGTAGGCCGCTGATTTTTCCTCGTCTTCGACGACCAGCATCTTCATGCTCATGAGCTTATCCTTTTGATTTGCGGAATCGAAATTCAAGAATCACAGCTAAAGCCCGGGGCTTCAGCCAAGGCAATTGCGTGTGACCCGTAAGTGCGTCATCCCGAGAGGAGCAGCAGCGACTCGAGGGATCTCAGCTGACGAAAACGCTTCGCAAATCGAGATTCCTCGGGTCGCTGCTGCTCCCCTCGGAATGACGTGGCTAGAATTCCTCAAAACATGTTCACATGCGATCGCCCTCGGGCTTCAGCCCTGGGTTCGCCCGCAGACGCACGATTGCAGAATGAGATGACGGTCGGTAATTTAAACTTATGACGATTTGATTACAGGTCTGTCGGCAAAACGTCATGTGGGATCGCCATCAACTGCCCTTTGCGATCCACGCAGGCAATCGTCGTTGTGGCTTCAGCGACAATCGCCTCGCCGCGCTTCAGCAAATAGGCGTGATCGATCCGCACGTGCGTCTGGCGTGTAAGTCGGGTGGTGAGGAGCAATTCGTCGTCGTATCGGGCTGGGACTTTATATCGTGACTCGGCCTTGACAATCACGAAAAACACGCCCGCCCGCTCGCATTCGGCATAGCTGACGCCCCGGCTGCGCAGCAGTTCGATCCGGCCCATCTCATAATATTGAAAATAGCGGGCGTGGTGCAGATAGCCCATCGAATCGCATTCAGGGTAACGGACGCGGATCGAAATTGTCTGCTCGGTCAGGCCTTCAGGCATGTGTCGAGAGTATCGGGGGAAAAAGGGGCGAGGGGCAAGGGGACCGGGGTGAGAGAAGGAAATATGCGAACGAATCGCAGACGTGTCAGTCGTTCTGATTCGCAAAAGGCCACGCAGACTTGAACAAACGGGCCATCGCGATAGACTGCCCGGTTCGCGCACCACGGCGGTCGAGATTTGCGCGGGCCGTAGTGTTTGTACCGGTGTATTTGATTTTCGATGAGATTCTGAGTTTGGAGTTCGCATGATTAAGGTGAAGAGTCGCGGCAACGAGACCGCCGAACAGATGCTGCGACGGTTTAAGAAGATGTGTGAGAAGGAAGGCCTTACCAAGGACATCAAACGGGTGGCCTATTACGAGAAGCCGAGCGAGAAGCGTCGCCGCCGCAGCCGCCAGGGCGGACCGCGTGTCGGCATGGGCGGCCCGTCTCGCAGCAGCAGCAGCAGGTAGAACTAAGCATTCAGCGAATGCTCGGGACCATGTGTTCCGGCCGTCGCTGAACCCCGAACCCTGAACCTGAACCCTCGCCTATGTCTCTCGCCACCGATTCAGCCATTCACACCGAACATCTCTCGAAGACGTATTACGACTTCTGGGGCCGCGCGAAGGTGGAGGCGCTGCGTGATCTGAACCTCACGATTCATCGCGGCGAAGTGTTCGGCCTGCTCGGGCCGAACGGCTCGGGCAAATCCACGACGATCAAGCTGCTGCTGGGCCTGATCTTTCCGAACTCAGGTGGCTCGGCGCACGTGCTTGGTTACCCGGCGGGGAATACCGCGATCAACGAACGCCTCGGCTTCCTGCCGGAAGAGTCATATCTCTATCGCTTTCTGAACGGCGAAGAGACGCTGAAATTTTACGGGCGGCTGTTCAAAATTCCGTCGAAGGAACTCAAACGTCGCGTGCCCGCGCTGCTCGACACCGTCGGCCTCGACGAGAAAGCGCGTAAGCGAAAGCTCCGCGAATATTCCAAAGGCATGGCCCGCCGCATCGGACTGGCGCAAGCGCTAATTAACAACCCCGATTTGATCCTGCTCGACGAGCCGACCACCGGCCTCGATCCGATCGGCACGCGCGAGATGAAGGACCTCATTCTCTCGCTCAAGGCGCAGGGCAAAACCGTGCTGCTCTGCTCGCACCTGCTGGCCGACGTGCAGGACGTCTGCGACCGCATCACGATCCTGTTCAAGGGCAAGATGATGGAGCTTGGCCAGGTGCGCGACCTCCTTCAAGTCCGTGACATCACCAACATCAGCACTCGCGGCATGAGCGATGGGCAGATCGAGGAAGTGAAAACATTCCTCAGCCGCATGGGCGTGAACGATGCAACGATCACGCATCCCACGACGACGCTCGAAGACCTTTTCGTCCGCATCGTCCGCGACAACACGCCGACCACCGCAACGTACACCAGCAGCCACTGAGCGTGAAAACGCGATGCGTTCGTCCGGCAATCGATCTTCCCCACCTTCAAGCCGGGGCAAAGCGTACTCGCGTCGCCCCGGATCTGTCGCGCGCATCATGACTGACTTCTAGAAAACGCGAGACGACGTCACCGGCTTCGTCTGCGGGTCGGTCTTCACCAAACCGGTAAGCAGATATTCGCGAAAGATGGGGTTGTAGAGCGCACCCGGCCGCCGCTGCTCGCAGCGTTCCACCGCGGACGTTGCGTCCATTCCAAGGTAACGGAGGATGAGCGCGATCATCAGCGCGCTGCGGTTGAGTCCCATCCCGCAATGCGCCAGCACGCGGTCGCCGCGCTTAACCAGTTCCGCTCCGAGCCGCGCGACGGCATGCAGGCGGTCCAGATCGGGCAGCTCGCCGTCGAGGATTGGCAAGTAGATGTACAGAAACTGGTCGGCTTCTGTTGGAACACCGTGATCGACTCCGCCTTCCAGATCAATCACGATGTTAATGCCATGGTCGAGTATCGGTTTCCAGTCGTGAATGGCGGCCGAGAGGAACAGGTGCTCGTGCATCTCGACCACTTTAGAAAGAAACAGGTCGAGCTCC
>CAXSBN010000016.1:0-3946 GCA_964236135.1 uncultured Phycisphaerae bacterium | reverse complement strand
GTTGGACCCTCCGATTCTAAAAGTTTCATCTCACCGCGCACTTCATCGCACATCGTCGTGATCCGCTCATCAACGTCGCAAGCCGACTCATAAACCTGCAGGTCGCGGCGCTTCTCGTCGATCAATTTTGGCAGCAAATAATCGAGTGTCAGAAATGCGGTTCCGAGATCAACTTTGTGAACGCCAGGCATGTGCGGCGCGCCGTCCGCTTCATCAATCATTCGCAGAATTACCGCTTCGCGCGCCCGGCTCGCAAGCTCCATCTCCGAAAGCCGCTCGCGAAGCACGGCCTGCCCCCGGGGGACGTACGGCATGGCGTTGGAAATGTTTCGGAACAAACTCGCCGACTCGATCGCGAGCAATCGGTTCAATGCGTGGATGAGCTTGGACTGGTGCGAGAGAGTCATCGCCCACTCCGGCTTTCCTGCGAGGAGAGCGCACTCTCTTTCTCCTCTCTCCGTACTCGGGGAGCGGTTGGGAGAGGGCTCTTCTCTTCGATCGAAAACGCCCCTCTCCCGGCCTCTCCCCGAGTACGGAGAGAGGAGGAAGACAATGTCGACAAACGCGCGCCCTTCAACGCGAGCGATTGCAGCAGGCCGATGCCGATGAACATCGCAACGAGCGCGAATGCGCAAAACGCACTTAACGCCAGGCCGACCGGATTGGGCGTGAACGCCTCGCGATCGCTCGAATCGAGGAACATCGTTTTCACGACGCGGGCGTAAACGTACAGGCTAAGGATCGTGTTGATCGCAATCACCGCGACCAGCGCCCACCACCAGCCGCCGTTCTGAATGAGCGGCCAGAGAATCGCAATCTTCGCATTGAACCCCGCCAGCGGCGGCAGGCCGACCAGGCTGAACATGAATGCCGCCATGCAAATCGCCAGCAGCGGGCTGCGTCGGCCGAGGCCCGCGTAGTCGGCGATTTTCTCGCTGCCGGTTTGCCGCCACACCAGCGCGGCCACCGTGAACGCACCGAGGTTCATGAAAAGATAAATCGCGAGATAAAGAAGAATCGCCGCAACCGTGGGAGAGAGAAAGTCGCTGCCGGCTTCGGCGTGTGAACTTCGCACCAGGAGTGACATCGCGCAGAGAATGTATCCCGCGTGCGCGATCGAACTGTATGCAAGCAACCGCTTGATGTTGGTCTGCGTGAAGGCTGCGACATTGCCGAGCGTCGCGCTCGCGGCCCCCATCGCGCCGATCACGACAGCCAGCGCCGTGAGTGACAAGCCCGGCCGATCGTGAAAGCCGGCCGCGCCGGCGAGCGTCATCAACACGCGCGACAGCAGAATGATGGCCGCCCCTTTGCTCGCGACGGAGAGGAACGCCGTGACATCCACGCTCGCGCCTTCGAACACGTCCGGGCACCAGAAATGAAACGGCACGGCCGCGATCTTGAACGCGATGCCGACGATTACCGCGCCGATCGCGATGCTCAGCAACGTCGGATTGACGGTGACGCCGCTCGTCAACTGAGACGCAATGCTCGATAGCTGCAACGTGCCGAACAGGCCATAGAGCAGCGACAGCCCGTAGACCATGATCGCACTGCTGGCGGCGCCGAAGAGGACGTATTTCAGGCTCGCCTCGGCCCCGACGCGGTGCGTCTTCCGAAAGCCGGCCAGCACGTAGCTCGGCAGCGAGGCCAGCTCGATCGCCAGGAAGATCATCAGCAGATTTGACGTCTGCCCCATCAGCGACAGGCCAAGCGTGGCCGACAACAACAGCGTGAAAAACTCCGGGCCGTCGCTCTCGTGGAAGTGCGAGGCCACGCTGCTCAGCCAGAGCACGATGATTCCCACCGTGAAGAGAAACAGAATGCCCTTCCACATCCGGCCGAACGGATCGATAACGAGCATGCCGTGAAACTGCTCGCCGAAGTCGTGCGTGCCGATGAAAAGCGTGGCGGCGAATGCGAGGAACAGGCCGACGAGCGAGATCGCCGCGCAAGCGAGCTTGCTGCGCCGCAGAAAAAATGGCGCGAGCAGAACCAGCACGATCGTGCCGATTAGGATCGCTTCCGGCGCAAACGGCCGCAGCGCGCCGTTGGGCCCCGACCAGCTGGGCATGAAGAGCGATTGGGCGAGTAGGGGAAGAGACTGCATGACTTGATGATCTGGCACGGGCGGGACGCCCGTGACACGGGGACGCAGCATGTGTCACGGACCATCTCGCCCGTGACACGGGGACGCAACATCTATCACGGACCGTCTCGCCCGTGACACGGGGACGCAACATGTATCACGGGCGTCCCGCCCGTGCCTTGGAACTTAACTAATTGAACAACTTCATCATCGCCGTGACTGTCGCGCTCGTGAAGACGAAGAACAGCATGCTCGGCAAAATTCCCAACGCGATCGCCATCACGGCCAGCGGCGTGAGCACCAGCACTTCGCGGCGATCGATTTCCGGAAACGCCTTGTACTCCTCGCGCTCGCTGCCAAAAAAGATGCGCTGCATCGCCCAGAGCATGTAGCCGGCTGTCAAAATTAACCCAAAGCAGGCGATGATCGAGAGCGTATAAATCTGTGCGGCCGACGCGTAGCCCATCGACACCAGCGTCTTCGCACCGCTGCCCGACGCCGCCGAGAAGCTGCCGATCAGCACCAGCACCTCGCCGACAAATCCGCACAACCCCGGCAGGCCGAGCGTCGCAAAAAATCCGACGATGCTGAAGCCGGCATAGACCGGCATTGTCGAAGCGAGCCCGCCCAGGCGCGGTAGCTCGCGGTGATGCGCGCGGTCGTACACCACGCCGACGAGGAAGAACATCATCGCGCTCGTGATGCCGTGCGCCACCATCATGAACATCGCCCCATGCATGGCCGTATCGGTCATCATGGCGGCGCCCAGGAGCACATAGCCCATGTGGCTGATGCTGCTGTAGGCGACGAGGCGTTTGAAATCGGTCTGGCTCATGGCGCAGAGCGCGCCGTAAATAATGCTCACCACGCCGACGATCGCGATCAGCAGCCACATCTCGCGGGCGATGTCGGGAAACAGCGGATACGCGACGCGGAAAACGCCATACCCGCCAAGCTTCAGCAGCAGCGCGGCCAGGATCATGCTGATCGGCGTGGGCGCTTCGACGTGCGCGTCCGGCAGCCAGGTATGAAACGGAACGGCCGGCAACTTGATTAGAAACGCGAGCATCGCGAGCAGGAAAAACGTACGCGCGACGAACCCGCTCAAGCCGGCCGCGCGAAGCGCCTCGCGCATCTGCGGCGATGACAGCTTTACGAGATCAAACGTCCCGCCGGGCACGATCGACCGCGTGTAGAGATACGTGCCGATCAGCACGATCAGCAGGCCGATCGAGCCGACGAGCGTGTAGAGGAAAAACTTGATGGCCGCGTATTCCTTGCGCGGCCCGCCCCAGATGCCGATGAGGAAATACATCGGCAGCAGCGACACTTCGAAGAAGACGTAGAACAGGAAAAAATCGAGCGAGCAGAAGACGCCGAGGATTCCGGTTTCAAGAAACAGGAACAGCGCCATGTACCCGCGCGTCATCTTCGTGATGTTCCACGACGCGATGCAGGCCAGCACGCTGATGAACGTCGTCAGGATGATCAGCGGCAGGCTCAGCCCGTCGATGCCGAGCTTGTATTCGACGTTGAACGATGGAATCCAGGATGCGATTTCGACGAGCTGCGCCGTGCCGCTGCCGAAGCTGAAAACGAAGAACAGGCCGAGCGAAAAGACGAGCGTGAGCAGCGTCGTGGAAAGCGCGGTCCAGCGCACGGCGTCGCGCGAGCGCGCGAACAGCGTCGCGATCGCACCGAGTGTGGGGAGGAAGACGAGGATTGAAAGTAGGTGTGCGGTCACGGAATTCTGAACGCCAGGCACGGGCGGGGCGCCCGTGATACAGGGACGCATCTCGTGTCACGGGCGTCCCGCCAATAGTGTCCGTAATCAAATCGTTATGAACTTAACACAAT
>CAXSBN010000015.1:83280-83886 GCA_964236135.1 uncultured Phycisphaerae bacterium | reverse complement strand
GGCGTTCCGGCGGTCGGACGCCGAGCCGACGCCGGCTGGGTCTGCCTGCGCCACGCGGCGCGCGAGCGGGCGGCGCGGCGCTGTGCCCGGCGATCCGCTGGTCGTTGCGGGCGATGCGGATGCGGGCGGCGTTGAGGTGCTCGTTTAACACATCGACACTCACACCCACCGGCACGGCCGCGTTGTCGCGATGCAGGAAATAAATATCGGCGACATCGGTCTGCAGGAGTTGCAGACTTTCGTGCAATTGCCGCGTCATCGACGCCGGATCGCAAAATGGAGTATGGCCGCCTTTAACGATGAGATTCACCTGATCGCGCACGCCGCGGGCACGAAGCCAATCGCCAAGTACTCGCGATTTGGCGGAACCATAAATCCAGGCCGTGTCGAAGGTGTTTCCGCCGCGCTCGAAAAAATCGTCGAACATCGCACTCGCGTACGGAAAATTTGGCTGGTTATCGACGCCCAGAATCAGGCGAGAAACCGGACGCTTTAATCGCGTGACCGTCGCATACTGCATCTGACGATCGCCACGGATTTTCAGCGGACGGTTAGCGAAAGTCGTGGTCGAGGCGTTCCTGGGCTTTTCCAGTTCGTACATCAGTC
>CAXSBN010000015.1:51538-83270 GCA_964236135.1 uncultured Phycisphaerae bacterium | reverse complement strand
CATGCCGATCGATTCCCGCCAGCGATCGAGCGTGCGGATGTTGCCGATGGAATCGTTGTTGCTCATCGCCGGCGATGCGACGTCGCGCTCGCCGGCTAGCACCGCGCGGCCGAAAACGTCGGCCTCCAGCGTGAACGATGTTTTGTCGCAATCGACCTCAACCTCGCGGGCCGGTTCACCTTCACGCTGCACGATGATGCGCCCCGCTTCCGGCGTGCCGCGACTCATGCACCACGGATTCGGAAGCAGCAGATGCCCTTCCGTGCCGGTGATGCGAACGGTGTTCTCGCCGCGCATCGCGACACCTGTCGCCAACTGAGCGACGATGCCGTTTTCAAACGTCGCGCTCGCGGCCGACCATTCGTCGACGCCCGTCGCGCCGAGATGACCGACGGCCTTGATCTCAATTGGATCCGCAAAGGGCCGCCCCATCGTCGCGCCGGCGATGAGTCGTGAAATGGAGGCCGGATAGCAACCGACATCCATAATGCCCCCGCCGGCCAAATCGTTTGCAAATAGCCGGCCGGTCGCGTTAAAGCCGGCCCGGAAGCTGAACGTGGCGACGATCAATTGAACCTCGCCGATCGTTTTATCGCCGATCAGCTCGACGAGCCTGGCCGTCTGCGGATGGCAGCGATACATGAACGCTTCCATCAGCAGCACATCGTTGGCATGCGCCGCTTCGAGCATTGCCATCACCTGGCCAAAATTGACGGCCAGCGGCTTTTCGCAAAGCACGTGCTTTTTGGCCTCGGCGGCTTTGATGGCCCATTCCACATGCTGTGGATGCGGCGGCGCGATGTAAACCGCATCGATCTCCGCATCGTCGAGCAGCGCCGAATAGCTGGCGAATCGCTTGGGCACATTGAATTCATCGCCGAATTTGTCGGCGGTGGCCTGATCGCGGGAAGCGACCGCCACCAGCGTGCCGGTCTCGCTGAATGCCAGGTTCCGGGCGAAGGTCTTGGCGATCGCGCCGGTCGAGAGAATTCCCCAACGAATCTTTTTCATTTGGTGATGTCCTGTTTCAGCCCGGCAACAGGCCGGGCGGCAGTCCCATGTCGCTGGTCAGCTTTTCCATTTCCGATTGAATCGACAGCGCCGCGTTGTTCTGCGCTTCAGCGACGGCGGCGACGACGGCCATTTCCAGCGTGTTGGTGTCGGACGGAAGCGCGGCGATTCTAACCCGCAGCAGCGCAAGCTTGCCGTCAACGATCGCCGTGACCGAACCGTCCGGCGATGTCGCGCTGAATTGCCGCGTGGCAAGCCCTTCCTGAAGCGTCTTCATCTTCTCCTGCATGTCACGCGCTTTAGCCATCATGGCAGGAAGACCGGCGAGGTTTTTTATTGAGTCGAACATGAGGGAATAGTGGTCAGTAGTAAGTAGTCAGTAGTCAGTAGTCAGTAGTCAGTAGTCAGTAGTCAGTAGTCAGTAGTCAGAAAAATGGTCGCCCTGAATGTCGGTTCGTCGGGATGCTCCGACGTCAGGTGTCCGCTGGTTCCACGCGAACGATCTCGGCTTTCAATTCCTCCATAAGAAATCGAATGCGCGGATCCCGCTGCTTTAACTCTTCACGCAGTTCGTTCGTGATGCGAATGGACGGCGGCGCCGGTGGCGCGGAATAGTTTGCGGGTGACGGGGCAGATTTAGCCGGCACGTTCGGTCGTGGAATAATCGGCTGCGACGACGGCGCGATGGCCGACTCATCGGTCGAGAATCGCAACCCAACGACATGCCCCAACAACTTCGAGAGCTCTTCGGTGATGATCTGCTTTTTCCCGTTACGCTCCAGCATCTGCGCGGCCGTCGGCTCGACCCGCAATGTCGCGATGCCGTCGCTCACGCCATCGAACGAGCCGTGCATGAGGAATCCGTCGATCGTCGTCGTGCGCTCGTGAACCGCCGACCGCAGCCGTGCCATGACGGCCGAGAAATCAGCGGCGTCGACGGGTTCGATATTCGATGAACTCGGCGCGGATACCGGCGCTGTCGCCGTCGCAACCGATTTCTGCTTCTCCTGTGCCAACAATTCTTTCAGCGACGGCCCCGAATCTTCCCACACCCGCCCCGGCATGGGGAGGGAATCATCGGCATCCTCTTCCTCCTCTCTCCGTACTGGGGGAGAGGCTGGGAGAGGGGTCTTTTCTTCCGCAACCGACTCGGAAAACGAAGACCCCTCTCCCGACCTCTCCCCGCGTACGGAGAGAGGAGGCGGATTGGTCACTTCAGACTTTTTTTTTAGCGCCGACCCGCCCGTCGCGTCGCCTGCAATCGCCGCATCCACATTCAGGAATTGGTCCGCCAGCGCCAGCCGCACGAGCGTCGCGTCGATCAGCGCTCGTCCCGCCTGCGACGTCCGCAGGCTGCGACGTAATTCTTCCAGCAGCGCGATGTCCTGCGACAAGGCCGCGATGTCGAATGTGTTGGCCTGTGCGACGAGGTCATCGATCGACAAGCCGGGCACATCCACAATATCGCTTGCGGCCCCGCACGCGCGGAGCACCAGCAGATTTCGCAAGTGATCCGTCAATGCCGCGCACAGTGCATCCGTCGACAAGCCGCCATTGATCAAACCCGACGCGGTTTCAAGCACCGCCTTCACATTTCCGCTGCCGATCGCGCCGGCAAGATCGAAAATCACCTGGCTCTTCGGCATGCCGAGCATCGATTCGATCGTGTCGACCGTCAGATGCTTCTCGCCAATGCTCAGCAGCCGATCGAGCAGCGACAGCGCATCGCGCATCGAACCAGCCCCCGCTTTGGCCACAAGCAGCAGCGCATCTTCATCCGCTTTGATCGTTTCCGATTTGCAGACGTTCTTCAGATGCCCCGCGATTTCGCGCGTTGGAATATTTCGAAAATCGTATCGCTGACACCGACTCAGAATCGTCGGCAGCACTTTTTCCGGCTCGGTCGTCGCCAGGATAAATTTCACATGGCTCGGCGGCTCTTCGAGCGTTTTTAAGAGCGCGTTGAACGCCTGCTTCGAGAGCATGTGCACTTCGTCGATGATGTAGATTTTGTATCGTCCCGGCGCGCGGGTGTAGGCGTTTTCGATCACCGATCGCACGTCATCCACACCGGTGTTCGACGCGGCGTCGATTTCGATCACGCTCATGTCATCGCCACGCGCGATCGACAGACAGCTATTGCATTTGTTGCAGGGCGCCGGGTTCGGCAAGTCGGTGGCCTGGCAGTTCAGCGCCTTGGCCAGGATGCGGGCCATCGAGGTCTTGCCCGTGCCGCGCGTGCCACAGAACAGAAACGCATGGGCGATGCGATCGGATTCGATCGCGCGTTTCAGCGTCTGTGCAATATGCGCCTGCCCGATCACCTCATCGAAGGTGGTGGAACGATAGCGACGGGCTAGAACGGTGTAGGCCATGGTCGTTTGCAGCGCTGCGACACTTTATCAAATCGGGAACTCTGCGTCGTCGAAAAAAGTAGCGTTGGTCGGTCGGTGGGGTTGTCGATCGCTGGTGCGCGAAATGATCGCGGCGGGCGCAGCGCGTTAGTTGATTTGGGGAGCGCCTGAAATTCTATCGGGCGTGGATTGATTGGCGAGACGGCAACGATCGGTTCACGGGAAAGGTGCGGCGAATGCGAATCGTTGAAACGAAGCCAAATCGTCGTCTGGATGCTGTGGCGCAAGGGCCTACATGACGAGCGAGGTTTGAGAGGGAGCGTGGGAGACCTTGCCGCTGAAGCACTCGGTTTCCGTGAAGCACGAGTCGTTTTGGCGAACGAAGCCAACAATGAATGCACGGCGCGCAGCGCGCGGCGTCGCGAAGTTGAGGTGTTTAAATCTTTTTTCTTCGGCAAAGTACCTCCCAAACCGCATCGGCTTCTTTCGTTGTGATGATCGACGGGACATGTTTTGTCTTGCGCTGACCATCCCAGTTTGCCGACCGCAAGGCGTTCACGCATCGTTGGAGAACTTTCCGCTCACGGTTGCTCGCGCGGTGGAGAAGCTCGCCTTTTTCTTGGCGGCGTTGTGGTCGGAGTCGTGGTGGAAGTTGACGTCGTTGTCGTCGTCGTGGTCGCGCCTCGCGGGTCATGCTTCCACAATGCATAAGTTTTCGTGAACGGCACATCGGTGGGTACGCGGCTGTAGCCGAACTTGGCCATCACACCGGGCGAGAATCGTTTGTCGTCGTAGGAAGCGTGCACCGTGATCATCCAGTCGGCGGCCTTGATCTCGGCGACGAGACCCGGCGGCGGACCGATGCGGCCGTTGGCGTCAAGCTCGGCCTCGAGGCATCGGCCGACGGTGCGTTTCGCGAACAGCGGAATCGTCGGATCGTCCGGGCAAATGACTCTGCCTTCGAGCGATTGCGCGAATGCAACGACGGCTGGATATTCATCGCCCCCCTGCGAAAAATTCCAGTTCCACTTGTCGCTGCTCGGCACGCCGAACGTGGTGGCCAGGATCAATGCAGCAGTGACGGTACCGGCGGTAATCGGAACGATCGGACGGCGCTCGGCAAATGTCGCGACAATCGCCCGCAGCGTCGGCCCGATCAGCGCGGCCACGATTACGGTCATCGGCATCCAGCCGAGCATCAGCGAGTTGTAACTTCCGCCCCGCTTGGCATACGCGATCACGCCCGCGCCTGCCCCGAGCAGGCAGGCAACGAGCAGCCAGG
The DNA here is from genome assembly GCA_964236135.1 of uncultured Phycisphaerae bacterium. Classification (GTDB taxonomy): domain Bacteria; phylum Planctomycetota; class Phycisphaerae; order Tepidisphaerales; family Tepidisphaeraceae; genus CAXSBN01. Next base: position 78,623 of record CAXSBN010000015.1, on the reverse strand, counting down.
TGAATTTGTCGCGCGTGCGATCGCTATCGTCATTCAGCGACATGCGCGTGGCCAGTGATGAAAGGAGCATGAACGTGAGGGGAGACAGCGTCGTGATCGCGATCGCACCGCCGGCGATGCGTGGAAACGGAATCTTGTACATCGCCGCCTCGGCGATCATGTAATAGAACACGTTTGGCGCGACGAGTTTCAGGCCCTCATAGACGATGAGGAGCGCAACCAGCGGAGTGATCGCGAACGCGAGATGTCGTAACCCCTGCGAGCGCGGACGGACGATATTCACCGCGATCGGCAGGACCGCGAAGCCCGCGTAAGTTTGCTTGAAGAAGAACGCGATGACGATCAGGGCCGTGCCGGTCGCGTGATAGATCATGCACTTGCGAATCGATTCGAGATGACGGTGCGCGTTGAACCAGCAGAACGTCGCGAGCGTCGCGAAAAGCAGGCCGATCATGTCGGGCCGCGACTCAACGAAATACGCGCGGCAACGATAGTGAAGCGTCAGCAGCAAGCCCGCGCCGACGAGCAGATCGAACCATTGCTTCCGATCGACAAACGCCAGCAGCAGCAGCGTGCAGGCTGACAGCGAAGCCAGCAGCGTCAGCACGCGACCCGTGTAAAGGCTTGGCCCGGTGACACGATAGATCGCGCCAAGTGTCTGCGAAGCCAGAGCGCCGTATAGGTGCGTCGCATGGCCGTGCTTTTTCTGTGATTCGTACACCGGCTTTCCGGTTGCGGCGCGCCAACCGTCGGTAATCATGGCCGCTTCCCACGGCGTCTGCGGGTGATTCATCGTCAGACGGACGTAAAGCGAATCGAGCGAAACGCCCGCGCAAAACAGCGTCGCGACGATCACCGGCAGCGCGCTTAGCGGCCAGATCCATTTGTGCCAATTCCCCATGCGTGCCGTTGACGGCGAAGCCTCTTCGATGAATGGAACGTTAAGTGACAAGCAGGATCTCAAAGGAGATTTCAATGACGCGCCTCGCCCGCAGCGGTTGCCGGCGGTGCGCGATTCGCAAGAATCACCGGGCGCGTTTCAAGCGTCAATCGCGGCACGCGTTCGGTCGCCGCAAGCGGCGATAATCGAGCGCTGTTCGAAATGTAATGGAGCGACGCTCAGCATACGATCTATCGCACACGCCGGTCGATGAAACGAACTTGATGCCGATACGCTCCATTCAGAATCGCGCGACCGCCGCGCTGCTTGTTGCCACCGTGGGCTGGGGCGGCGGCTTTACGTGGGCGAAAGTCGGCGGGCGATCGATCAATCAGGCGATGGGCGTCGGCATCGGCACGCCGCTCGGGCCCGTCGCACTGTTGGCGATTCGATTTTTGATCGCGGGATCGCTCTGGTTCCTTCTGTTTCCCGCAAGCCGGCAAGGCTGGTCGTGGAAAAGCGTTGGCCGCGCGATGGTGATTGGCGTGCTGCTCGCGATCGGGCTTGGCGTGCAGCATCTTGGCCTCGATCGCACCACGGCGGCCGTCAGTGCCTTTCTGACCAGCCTCACGATCGTCTTCGTGCCCCTGCTTTCAACCATCACATTACGCAAATCGCTAAGCGTCAGCAGTTGGTTGGCCGTTGTCGTGGCAACGTCGGGCGTGTGGGTGATGACTGGTATGAGCGGTTTTGCCGGGCTCGGAATCGGCGAGTGGCTCGGGCTGATCTGCGCGCTCGACTTTTCGATCTACATTCTGGTCGTCAATTATTTCGTGCCGCGCGATGATCCGTTCCGAATGACCGGCGGGCAGTTTCTTGTCGTCGGCCTCCTCCTCCTCGCGATCGTGCCGATGCTCCCGCCGAGCTATGCGACGGGCGACGGATTGCGTTCACTCGCGCACACGTTTTCACTGCAAGCGGTTTGGCTGAACGGCACGTTGCTTATCCTGTTTTCGACGGTCTTGGCGTACGGCCTTTTGACCCATTATCAGCCAAAATTGGACGCAACCCGCGCGGCGCTAATCTACCTCCTCGAGCCGATCTTCGCCTCCGTGTACGCCTGGCTCTTCGGCCACGAGCCGATGTCATCGCGCGAGATTCTTGGCGCGACGATCATCCTGTTTGCGAATGTGATGATCGAGATTATGGAAGTCATGAGGCAGCGACGGAGTGTTCCCATCATCAATTTTGCGCCCCGCGAACCGGCGTCATAGTTGTAAATCGCCCACAAACCCAGGGCTAACGCCCGGAGCTTCAGCCCTGGATTTGTCTACTCAAGAATCGCTCGATTCGCTCGAGGTACGCGTGCGCATCGCGCGCAAGCGCGAGCAGATGATCCGTCGATTCGACGATCCACGAATCGTCGAGCGGATTGTGCCGAGCGCTTAGCTCGCGTGTCACATTATCGAAATCGATCGAATCGGCGAGACGATCGTTCTCTCCTCGAATCATCAGAATCGGGCAGCGGACTTGTGAGATCAAATCGATCGGCCGAACGTCGGCGAATCGCGCACCGCTCATCGCCTCAGCGAGGCGTATTGCCACGCGAAGCACGCCGGGCAGCGATACACCGAGCCCTTTCGCGCGCACGGCGGCGGCACGACGGAAATCGCCGAACGCCGAATCCAGAACCAGCGCGTCGACATTCGTGCCCTGCGATGCCAGTGACGCGGCCGTCGCGACAGCGACAGCCGCGCCGACGCTCACGCCGAACAACACCACCCGCCGCGTTGAACCGGGTCGTTCGGCGCGCAACTGATTGAGCACTTGCACGACGTCCGATCGTTCAAAACAGCCGGCTGTGCTGACCCGGCCGCCGCTACTGCCATGCGCTCGCAGATCGATGGCCAGCACGTTGTAGCCGAGCGAAATCCAGGTCGGTGCCCAGGCAATCGCACCGACTTTCGCATCGGCGAACCCGTGCAGAAATAGCACCGTGCGATCGGTGAAAGGCGATCCCGGAATCCACCAGCCGGTGATTCGCAGCTTGTGAGGTTCGCCCCTGCGTGCATCGAACACGTCGAACGAGACATCCTGAAACGGCAATGCCAAATCACCGGGCGAGAGTCGCTTCAGCACGTGCAGCGCTTTGCCGTCGGTCATTCGCGGCGGCATCAGGAGCATGCGGGCGAGCAACGCCGCGACGGCGATGTAAATCAACCCGCCGGTGCAAAACAGGACAAGAGGAAACACGATCATGGGGTTCAAGTGCGGCGGCAAATGATACGGCTTCCGCGATGAAGCCGCGAAGGAAGCAAGCTCGAAGCACCCGCGGAAGCAGGGCGACCGTATTCTGGATGATTTCGTCTTTCTCCTCTCCCCGTACTCGGGGAGAGGTCGGGTGAGGGGCGTTTTCGAGCGACAGAAGACCCCTCTCCCAACCTCTCCCCGAGTACGGAGAGAGGAGAAAGAGAGAATGCGGTTACCCTGCCCGCGGAAGCGCCGCAGGGCGATTGCATGTGACCAAAAATTCGTCATCCCGACGGGAGCAGCAGCGACCTGAGGGATCTCGGCTGACGAAACATGCTCTGCAAATCGAGATTCCTCGGGTCGCTGCTGCTCCCCTCGGAATGACGTGTCTCGGGAATCTCACAAATACATTCACATGCGTTTGCCCTCAGGGCAACCGCATTCTATTAACTCCTCTCTCCGTACTCGGGGAGAGGCAGGGAGAGGGGTCTTCTGTCGCTCGAAAACGCCCTCTCCCGACCTCTCCCCGAGTACGGAGAGAGGAGAAAAGCGCGGATTGTCGAGAATGCGGTCGCCCTGCGTTTGCCCTGCGAAGCGCCGGAAGTTTGTCGCACGGGCGCGCAACGGTAGAACTACCGTTGCGTGGCGGCGCACGACCTGGGGCGGATAACTCGGCGGATTAACGCGCCGGATAACTTTTGGACAAATGATCAACGCGTACGACATTGTCTACGGTCTGGGTGTCGGCGTCAGCAGCCCGTTCTGGCTGGCGAAGCCGTCGGCTCGGCGCAAAGTGTTTCGCGCGTTTCGCGAACGCATGGGCACCGTTGCCGCCCGAGACGCCGCCGACTCCACGCACGCAATCATGATTCACGCCGTCAGTCTCGGCGAAATGAACGCAACCCGCGCGCTGATCGATCAGCTTCGCCTGCAACATCCAGCCATTCGATTTATCGTCTCGACCACAACCACGACCGGTTACGAGCGCGGCGCGCAACTTTACGGCAGTCATGCCGACGTTTCGTTGATTCGCTATCCGCTCGATTTCACTCGCGCCGTCAAACGCACTTTGAACGCAATGCGGCCGAGCGTCATCGTGCTGATGGAACTGGAACTTTGGCCGAACTTCCTGCGGATTTGCTGGCGGCGAAAAATTCCGATCGTGCTCGCGAATGGTCGGCTGACGTCATCGAGCTTTAAGCGTTACAAGATGATCAGCCCGATCACGGCCGCGATGGTTCGCCGCGTGTCGCGCGTCTGCGTGCAAGATGAAACATATGCAAGGCGCTTCATCGAGCTTGGCGCGGCCGAGGAACGCGTGCGCGTCACGGGCACGATGAAATTCGACACGGCGCAGATCGCGGAGCGCGTCGACGGCGACAGCGATCTGGCGGCCGCGGTGGGTCTTCTGCGCGGCGGCGCACCGATCTGGGTTTGCGGCTCGACCGGGCCGGGCGAGGAAGAACTCATTCTCCGCGAATATCGCAACCTGCTCGCGCAATTCGGGCGATTGCGGCTGGTGATCGTGCCGCGAAAGCCGGAGCGGTTCGACGAGGTATCCGATTTAATTGAATCGTTTCGGTTCAAGGTCGTTCGCCGCAGCCGCGGGGATTGGCCCGAGCCGAACGCGCCGGTGCCGGCCGTGGTCCTGGGCGACACGATGGGCGAACTGCGAAAGTTTTATTCGCTGGCGGACGTGGTGTTCGTCGGGCGGTCGCTGGTCGACCTCGGCCCGCGACAGCACGGCAGCGACATGATCGAACCGGCTGCGCTCGGCAAGCCGATCATCGTCGGCCCGCACACCGAAAATTTTGCCGACGCGGTCGATCGCTTTCGGAAGGCCGACGCGCTGCTGGAAGTCGACGATGCCGAGTCGATGATGCAGGCGGTGAAAGTCATGCTCTCCACGCCCGCCGAGGCCAGGGCGATGGGGCAACGTGCGCAACAGGTCGTGCGTCAGGAGCAGGGAGCGACCCGTCGCCACGCGGAAGTGATCGGCGAACTGCTCGGCCAACTGGTCGAGCACTGATCCACGTCATGCGTCCAACCCTTCATGCACATTTGCTGCTGCTGGTCGGCGTCTTCGCGTGCGCAACTTCGGTCATCCTTATCAAGTCCAGTTCACTAAACGCGGCGATCTTGTCCGCGCTGCGTTTACTTGTATCGGCCGTCTTGCTCTCGCCGCTTTATTGGAACGCGAAACGACGCTTCGGCGTTCAGACGCGCACAAGCTTCCGGCACGCCGCGCCCGGCGCGGCGCTGCTGTCGCTCCATCTATTTGCCTGGGCGGCGGCGGCACGGATGACGACGTCGGCGAACGCGACGCTCATCGTCAACCTCGTCCCCGTCGCTATGCCGTTCATTCTGCTGGTGACGACGGGCGAGCGCATCACGCGCGCTGAAATACTCGGCACGGTCGTCGCGATCAGTGGCGTCTTCATTTTGGCAATGAAAGGATTCCATCCCGACCCGGCCACCGCGCTCGGCGACTTGCTCTGCTTTGTCTCGATGCTCCTTTTCGCGTGTTACCTCGCCGTGGCCCGGCATCATCGTGCGATCGCGGCGCGATCGAGCCTATGGCTGTACGTCGTTCCGCTTTATTGGCTGGCGGGGTTTTGCTGCCTCGCGATTTCGTTGTCGATCTCGCCGCGACAGACACTGGCGTTGCCGCGACGAGAGTGGTTGATCGTGCTGGCGCTCGCGGGCATTCCGACGATCGTCGGCCATTCGACGCTCAACTACGCGATGCAGACACTGCGAGGTCAAACGGTCAGCATCTTTAATCTCGCGCAATTCATCTTCGCCGGCGTGCTGGGATATGCGCTGTTTCGCGAAGTGCCGTCGTTGCGATTTTACATCGCGAGCGCGCTTGTCGTCATCGGCGCGGCCGTGATTCTTCTCGCAGCACCAAGCACCGCGCCGGCAGAACTGCCAGATCATTAAGATGGATTATTAATAGCGTGGATTCAAAGTAGCCTTCGTCCGGTGCCGCGGCATTGCCGCTTGCGGCTTCGCGAGGTCAAACTCCCGACCTTTCACGTGTCCGGGCTCGCGAAGCCGCAAGCGGCAGGAGATGGACAACAGCTAATTCGAGCGGCGCGCATTCGCAGCGCCGTCCTCAGTAAAACAAATCCGCGTAAATCGCGTTGTTGATCGCCTGCTGCCGTTGCTGATGAACCGCATCGCCCGGCATGCCATTGCAGACCCATGCGACGACGAGTTTTCGTTGCGGATCGCAGAACGCGCAGCTCGATTGTGCGCCGCTGTGGCCGAAGGTTTCGGGCGATGCGGCATCGCCGTAACCGTACGGCGCGATCGCGTCATTCGTCGCCCGGCTGTGATTCAGAAGAAAGCCATAACCCCAATCGACGACCTGTCGGAACGTGTGATCGAGCATTCCGACGCGCTGCGGCGAGGTGATCGTCGTCACGCTCTCCGACGGAAAGATGCGCGCGCCGTCCAGCTCGCCGCCGCTCATCAGCATCTCGTAAAACCGGCCCAGCTCCCGGATCGGGCCTCGACCGTTGCTACCGGGGAAGACGTTCGCGCATTCGTCCGCGCTCGGGACGCCAAACGATGGGTCGTTGCGCCGCGGCGCTCCCTTGGCCGTATCAAACATCGCGCCGATGCGCAGGCCGTAATCGTCATAGCGGTCGCGTGGCAGGCCGATCCAACTATCGCTCATTCCGAGCGGCTTGAAGATCATGTCGCGCACATATCGGTCGTAAGTTCGCCCGTCGAGCCGGCGAATAATCTCGCCAAGAATGAACCAGCTCGAGCGCGGGTGATAGCCGGCCTTCTCACCGGGAACCCATCGCGGCTCAAGCTTCATCGCGCAAATATTTGCGATGATCTGTTCGTACGGCAGGCTGAGCCACGCGTCGGGTAACAGGCGAAAACCCCCGGTATGCGTTAGAAGATGCGCGATCGTGATCGGCTCTTTTCCATTCACCCCAAATTCCGGAAGGTGCATCGCAACGCGATCGTCAAACGCGATACGCTTCTGCTCGACCAACTGTGCAAGCGCGACGGCGGCGACGGGCTTTACGGCGCTCATCCAGAGATTGAGCGTGTCGCTCGACATCGGCACGCCGATGCGCGATTCGCCGATGGTCAATTCGGCGATCGATTTGCCGTTGACTGAAACGTATACCTGTGCGCCAAGATGTTCGCTGCGGGCGATGCCGTCTTCGAGGATGCGTTGAACGGTTGACAGCATCTACCTGAATTCGAGCCACGGACTTCAGAGACCTCCGCACGAAACAGGCGGAGTCGGGCACCAAATTGTGGCACGGGCATCTTGCCCGTGGACTCGCGTATTCGCGAGCATCGTGCGGAACGATCGATATCCGCGACCTAACGTCGCTTGCACGATCGTTCGACTCGATCGTTCCGATCGATGCGATGATGAGTACATATCGCACATGGGCAGGATGCCTATGACACATCGGTTTATGACGCCGTCACTCGACATTTAATGCGCTGCGCCCATCGCCGGCGAATGAGGGTCGATCGCTGCTTTTTTGCCGGGCATTAACCGTGCGATGATGACACCGATGACAGCCGTGCCAAGCATGGCGATGAACACCCAGAAGAGGCCGTTCGCGATGAAATGGCGGATGCTCGCGAGCACTGCCGGATCGAGCTTCGCCAGCTCGCGCGGGTCAAGCAGTTCGGACAACTGGATTTTTCCTTCTGCCCGCAGTTGCGTGGTCTGCTTGAACATCAGCACGTTAAATAATGCGCCCATGACGCCCACACCGACCGCGCCGCCGATGCTGCGGGCGAAGCCGACGGTCGCGGTCACCCCGCCGCGCTGGTTCCACTGCACCGCGTCCTGCGCGGCCAACAGATAGCTCATCGAGGTCGGGCCCAGGCCGAGGCCGGTGATCGAGAGGATGCACGTCAGCATCCATCGCGGCCATTCAAATGCCGAGCCGAGGCACAGGCCGGTGAAACCGATGACGATGAGAATCGCGCCGAGCGTCGCGGTTTTACGAAAGCCCCAGCGCACCAGCAACGGCGCGCTGAACAGGCCGGAGATTGCCCAGGTGAGCATGACGGGCGTCACGACATTCGCCGCCGCGTTTGCGTTGCCGCCGCGCGCGCCTTGCACATAGAGCGGCACGAAAGTGTCGAGTGAAAGAAAGCCGATGCCGAACAGAAACGAGCCCACGATCGACGGCCCGATCGCGCGATGGCGGATCAGCTCGGCCGGCAGGATTGGATTGGCGGCGACGCGCTCATGCCGCACATATGCCATGGCCGAGCCGATCGTGACGAACAGCAGCGTGAGGGTTGTCCCGAATCCCCATCCGCCGGGCCCGAGGCGCGAGACGAGTGCAAGCAGCGCCATGCAGGCAAGCGTGAGCGTGAACACGCCGGGCAGATCGAGATCGACGTGATGCGGCTTTTCGCGATCGCGATACTTCAGCAGCAGCACGGTCAGCCCGATCAAGCCGAACGGCACATTGACGAAGAAAACGGATCGCCAGCCAAAATGCGTGATGAGCGTCGCGCCGAGCTTCGGCCCCGCGAGCGAGGCCGTGCCCCACACGCCGGAGAAAAAGCCCTGAATGCGGGCGCGTTCTTCGAGCGTGAAAATATCGCCAAGGATCGTCAGCACGATCGGCATGATCCCGCCCGCGCCCAGACCTTGTATTCCGCGACAGATAATCAGCTCGAACATGGAGCGCGAGAACGATGCGAGCACCGAGGCGACAAGAAAAAGCAGGATGGAAAAGACGATCACTTTCTTTCGGCCGAATGCGTCGGCGAGCCGCCCGTACAGCGGCATGGTGATCGTGCTGGTGAGCAAATAAATCGAAGCGACCCACGCGTAATGCTCGAACCCCTGCAGCTCGCCAATGATCGTCGGCATGGCCGTCGAGGTGATGGTCATCTCCATCGAGGCCAGCACCATCACCAGCATCAACGCGGCGGTAATGTAGCGGCGATCGTGCAGCGAGCCGCGATCTTCGATCTTTGAAAAAGATTGCGGCGCGGCGCTCGATTCGGCGGCGCTTTCGACGACACCTTCAGCGACGATCTCGCCGGCGGGCGCGATCGCAACGGTCACATCTGGGTTCTTCATGAGCGGGACGGAACGGTAGGCGCGGGGAATGAAGCGGTAAAGCGGGAGCCGATCTGAATTCCGCCGCTCGCGGCTTCGCGGCGCAAACGGTGAGATATTTCGGATCTCGGGCTCGCAAAGCCGCAAGCGGCGGATTTAGGAGTTCAAGGTTGCAGGCGCGGTTCGCTCCCCAAACAGCGCCTCGATAAACCGCCGCGGATCGAACGTCTCCACATCCTGCGGCGTCTCGCCCAGCCCTATGAATTTGACGGGGATGTCCAGCGAATCCTTGATCGCGAAAACGAAGCCGCCCTTGGCGGTGCCGTCGAGCTTGGCGACGAAAAGCGCGCTGACTGCGATCGCCTGCTGAAAATGCTTGGCCTGATGGATCGCGTTCTGGCCGGTCGTGGCATCGAGGACGAGCAGCACTTCATGCGGCGCACCGTCAATACGCTTCGATACAACGTCGCGGATCTTGGTCAGCTCGCGCATCAGGTTCTGCTGCGTGTGCAACCGCCCCGCCGTATCGACGATCAGCACATCGATGCCGCGCGCTCGCGCGGCCTCACACGCGTCATAAGCCACGGCGGCGGGATCGGCGCCGGTCTTGTGCTTCACGATCTCCACGCCGTTCCGCTCGGCCCAGATCGAAAGCTGCTCGACGGCCGCGGCGCGGAACGTGTCGGAAGCGCAGAGCATCACCTTCTTGTTCATCTGCGTCTTCAGCAGCCACGCCAGCTTCGCGATGCTTGTCGTCTTTCCCGCGCCGTTCACGCCCGCGACAAGAATGACCGTCGGCCCGGACGCGGCAAACTTCAGCTCGCGATCCTCGGCCGGGAACATGGACAGCAATTGCTCCCGCACGATCGACTCGGCCTCGTCGGCGTTCCTGATCTTGCCCAGCCGCCACTTGTCTCGCACTTCATCGCGCAGCTTTTCCGCCCGCGGCGCGCCGATGTCGGCCCGGATGAATTTCTCTTCCATCTCGTCGAGAAACGCGTCATCAATCTGCCGGCCGGGGATGAAGAGCGTCCGCACGTCGGTGTTCAGCACCGCCGCCGTTTTCTTCAGCGCGCCTTTCAGCTTGTCGAGCGTTTTGGAAAAGAAGGACATTTGGAATGATGCGTGATGATCGATGCGCAAATCGCCAGATCAGGAGTCGATCGGCGGGACAAGAGCGTTGCGTTCCTTCAGCACGGCATCGAGCACGCCGTTCACAAAGGCTGAAGAATGTTCCGTCGAATACTCCTTCGCCAACTCGATTGCCTCATCGATCACGACCTTTGGCGGAGCCATCGCGGAGATGAGCTCGTGGATCGCAAGGCGGAGGATGTTTCGATCGACGCCCGGCTGCCGGTGTGTCGGCCATTGCGGAGCCAGTCGCTCAATCCATGGGTCGAGCGTACCGCGCGTTGCCCACGCGCCGGTGGCCAGCTCAAGCGCCCGACGCTTGGCGGTGTCCGACTGCGCGTCGGTGCCGACGTTCCACATCACCTGGAGCGCCAGCGCATCATCGCGCTCGCCGCCATTGGCATCCCAGACGAACATGATCTGCAGCGCAAGCTCGCGGCTTTTCCGTTTTCCCGGCATCGGTGCATCAGTATAGCGCCGTCGCCGCTTTCGTGCGATGCGCCAGATCGCTGTCTTTCCGCGCGCACAACAAAAGCGGATACGCCTGCAGCGATGCGGGCAAGGCGACGTAATGCTGCCGGACAAATTTGTAAATCGGATGGTCGGTCGGCCCGGGATACCAGGCCCACAGCACGATGAGGTCGGGCGGATTTGTCTCCAGCTTTTTCACCGTCTGTTTCGTCAAGATAGGAGCCATTGGCCCATCAATAGTGTGCATCTTCCACAAAGCCGGCGCGGCGGGCCGATGACCGGCCAGCAGATAGATCGTTGGCTCATCACACCATGCATACATTGTTTCACCAGGCCGCAGCAATTGACCAATCTTCGCGGCGCTTTCGTTGACGGTTAGAAAGATGCCGGCGGGATAACGCTCGATGGCGCGATGGCGCGGCGAGTCGATGAACCAGTGCGCCTCGAGCATCGCAAGGCCACCCAGCACAAGGACGGGCAGCGCCCTGCCGAAACGGGTGATGAGCGGCGAGGCAGGATCGATGAATTTTCCGCATCGCGCCATCGCGATTCCTCCGCCGATGCAGAGTGGCACGAGCCAAAGCTGGTAATAATGTTCGTGAAACTGCCCCGGCGATGCAATTGCGACGAAACATCCGATCGCCAGCGCAATCAACGGCCAGCGATCGTGGGCTCGCGATCGGAGCAGTGCCATGAGCGGAATGACAAGCGCGACGAGCGGAACCAACTCCACCGCGCCGCGCGCGGGCAGCCAGTGCGACGGTTGCAGCGCGGACATCAAATTCGATGTCATGCTGCTCGCGTAATAGCGCGGATAGAACCAGAACGTGAAGAAAAATATGGAATAGCGAGACGTCAGGTCGAAATAGATAAACAAGACGAGCCAGCCGAGTGCGACCATCGACCCCATGATCAATGACTGAAAAATCGCGCGGCGTCTCGCCAGCCCGGGCAGCGCGATGTAGATCTCGGCCATGCAGACGGCGATGGCGGGGAAAATCGAGATCTGCTTGTACAGGCTCGCGATGGCCCAAATTGCTCCGACCAGGGCAGCGCGTGGCGCCGATTTCCTGGCTGGCTGGACGCGTAACCGCAACGTCAGCGCAAACGCAAGTGCGAAACAGGCATTCATAAACACTTCAACGTTGGCAATATCCTCGCCGAGGATTGGTTGTGAGCAGAGCACCATCCACATCGCCGCTGACCAGAGCGCAGCTTGCGGGTGAACCGATCGCGTTGCGGAGTGAATCGCCAGCAGCGCGACAATCGCCGGAACGACGCCCAGCACGTATTTCGCCCAGGCGATGGATGGAAGTGTCCAGATGGCGGCCGCATACGTCGCGAAAATCGCGGGCGGCTTCATGTCCCAGATGTCGACGTATAGCTTCGCACCGAGAGTGATCTCGCGCCCGATGATGGCATAGGTCGACGCATCCCATTCGGGGTAGTCGTGAAGAAACACCAGCCGCGAGATCGCGATGACGAGCGAAAAGGCAACGAGCGCGACAATCGTTGTGCTGCGGCGAGTAGTGGCGGTCGATCTGACCGAATCATTCAACATTCGGCCAGCGATTGTAATCGGGAGTGCTTTGCCGCCAGGGCGACCGCATTCTGGATGATTCGTTTTTTCTCCTCTCCCTGTACTCGGGGAGAGGTCGGGTGAGGGGCGTTTTCGAGCGACAGCAGACCCTCTCCCTGCCTTCCACCCACCACGAATACGCGGTCACCTCCGAGTACGGAGAGAGGAGTTAACAGAATGCGGTCGCCCTGGCTTTGCCGCGGATGCAGCGGAATCGCTACACTCGCGAAGCCACCGATGAAGCGACAATCAATCAGCTTTGAACGACGCGCGATCGACGATGCGCTGGCCGCCATCGTCGCGGCCGTGGGCGCGCTGTCGCCGGCGGTTACATCCGACGCAATTATTCAGGCGATCAATCGCCTCAACGCGGATGCGGCGGCGGCTCGCTTTCACGCGACACGCTCGGCCGACATGCGGCCCACCATTTTCGCCATCGTCGGCGGCACGGGGACGGGCAAAAGCACCATCGTCAATCGCCTGCTCGGCCAGGAAATTTCCGCCGCCAGTTTTCGCCGCACCTTCACCGCCGGCCCGATCGCGATCGTGCATCGCGATGCCGCCCTGCCGGACCACTGGCTCGGCGTGGCGCACCACGCCGTCGCGCAGCTTCCGTCGCGCGGCGAAATCGATGCGCTTTGCATCACCACGCACGAGAACGAATCGCTTCGCGACATTGCGGTGGTCGACACGCCTGATCTCGATGGCGATCAGCCGCTGCATCACGCGCAGGCCGACCGCGCGTTTCGCTGGGCAGATGCCGTGCTGTTTCTGGTCACGCCGGAGAAGTATCAGATGACCGAGTTGCAGCCGTACTATCGGCTGGCGACGCGATACGCGCTGCCGACGATGTTTGCGATGAATAAAGCGGACGACCGCGCGCCGGTGGACGATTACATTCGGCGATCATCGTCGGCCGACTGCTTCGTGATTCCACGGGATGACGCCGGCCTCGCGCCGGAAGCAGCGACTGATTTAAACGCGCTGCGCGACGCGGTGGCACGGTTGAGACGAAGCGATTCGGCCGAGGGCTTAACGCATCGCGTTAAGGATGTGCTCGGCCGATGTCGCGATCAGGTCATCGCGCCGCTGCGGCGAGAGCGCGGGGTTGCCGAGGCCACGATTCGCTCGCTTCGATCGATGGAAGCGCCCAGCGCATCGGTCGATGTAAATCCCCTGACGGCCCAGCTTCGGCGGCGAATGCAGCAACGCAGCGTTCTTTATTTGATGGGACCGGGCCGAATAGTCGATCGCGTGCGGCAGATGCCGGAGATGCTCGCGCGGCTGCCGCGCAGCGCGTGGGACTTGATTCGCGGCGGCGCGCGTCCGGGCAGCGGGGATGGAGCATCAGAGGCATTTCGCGAGGCGCAAAAGCTCGACTTTCGCGCCACGCTGGCCGATCAATTTCGCATTGTGACGGCGCGCATCGATGATCATCTTCGTCAACACCCGCTCGTCGCGGAATGGCTGGCGGCGGACGCGTCGTTTGCTTCAACGGTGCTCTTCGACCCCGATCGCGCCGGCGCGATTGCGGATGATGAGCTGGCAAAGCTGAAAGAATGGCTCGAGAAGAAATGGAACGCCACGCCACGCGATACGGCGATCCTGATGAAGCTGGTCAAATATTTTCCGGGCGGTGAAAAGTTGACGAAGTGGAGCGAAACCGCGCCGTATCTCTTGGCCGCCGTGATCGCGGCACATGGCGCGATTTTCGGGCACGTTGATTTGATGATCCTCGGCGGCTACAGCCTGGCCACCTGGCTGAGCGAACGGGTGAGCAACGAAGTCGCCAGCCGCGCGAAGGCGACGAACGGCGCAATCACGCAAAGGTTTTCAGACCTGGGGCATGAGCAAATCCGGCGGGTGACGCAATGGCTTGATTCGCGTGTGCCCGCGGCGGCGGCGATTGACCGCGTCGAGAAGCTGGCCGATGAATTGGACGAACGGGTTGAACATGCGGGCTAACAGCGATGTACAAGATCTGGTGGCGGATGTTGTCGAGTTGTTCGACGTAGAACCGCCGCGTCTGCTGGCGGAAGATGCGCCGGTATTACGCGGCGATGCGTCCAGCGCCTCGCCATACCTCATCGGCCTCATCGGTGGCAAAGAGGTCGGTAAGAGCAGCCTGGTAAACGCGATCGTTGGCCAAAAGATTTCGCGATCGTCGAATGCCGGCGAGGGGACGGCGATCGCCATCGCATACTGCCACGAAGACGCGGCGAACGAAGTTAGGTCGCTACTAGCGCGCGAAGTCGGCGATCGATTTGACATCATCACGCATTGCATCGCCTCTCAGCGCCGCCAGGTGTTGGTCGACCTTCCGGATATCGACAGTACATGGAAACAGCACGCGCAATTGACGCGGCGGCTGCTGCGGCAAATGCTGTTTCCGATCTGGATTCAAAGCATCGAGAAATATGCGGATCGCGCGCCGCAACAGTTGCTCGCGCAGGTGGCCGACGGGAACGATCCGGCGAACTTTTTGTTCTGCCTGAACAAGGTCGATCAACTCATCGCACGGGAAGGAGACGCCGCCGCGATCGAGCTGCGTGATGATCTCGCGCAGCGGCTGGCGCGGACGTTGAAGCTGCCGGCCCCGCCGCGCGTATTTCTCACGAACGCGAAGGAGCCCGATCAGCTTGATCTGCCCGCGCTTCGATCAACACTGGCTAACGAGCGATCGACCAGGAGCGTTGAATCGTCCATCGAGCTGGCGGGCATGCGGCGGCGAGGTTCGATGCTGCAATGGCTGCGGGCGCAGCAGCTCGGCGAACACGCGGGCCGCGCGCAACGACTGCTGGAAAACTCTCAGGAATCGCTGTCGGCGAGGTTGGCGGTGCCGCTGGCGGAATCGGTCGTGCCGGGCATCGCACGCAACCCGGCCTACCGTTTGGAAATCGCCGATCCGGTTGTCGCGCGGCGCATGTCGCGCTGGCCGATCGTGAACGTGATTCAGACGACGCTGTCGCCGCTCATGCTGCTGGTTCGAAAGAATCTGTCGGCGGCCAAATCCGTTGGGATCGGTGTAACGTCAACGAGTTCGCTGGTCAGCGCTCACTTGAACGGCGAGGTCCGTCCCTTTGCGGATTTAATTCAGGTGGCATTCGCGCAGCTGCGCTCGGTGGAGCCGACCATCGCGACGTTGTATGCGCATCAGAAGCTGTGGGAAGCGTCTGCCGCCACCGATGCTGCCAACGACTTGAACCTGCGGCTAGCGGCAACGATTGACCGGCAACGCGACGCCGCCGTCGCGCGCCTGGTTGAACGCGGCGGCGTGTTCACCGCACCGATTCGCTGGCTCCTGACGATTGGCGCGGCGATTTGGTTTCCCCTTTTGCAGCCGCTGCTGGAGCACGCGTTGGTCGCACCGCTGTCATGGAGCAGTGTTCACGACCTGGCCGCGTTGCTGGTGCCGCTGCTAGGCGCGGCCTATCTGCTGCATAGCGCCGCCTTCTTGCTGATCTGGTTTGCCGTGCTCTGGATGCTTTTACGATGGCAGACCCTTCGGCGCGTCAATCGACTCATCGTCAAATGGTCGCGGATGTCGCGGACGGACGACGACCTATCGTTGCAAGCAACGGGTTTGAACTGGCTTGAAGAATTGATGCAGCCTTTGCAGCAATATCAGGCAAGAATGCAGACGCTTGCCGGACGGCTGAACGACGTCAGATGAACCTCGAACGTTATTGTCGCAAGCCTAAAGTTTCTTCGTCGGGAAATGCCCCATCTGACTTTTACTGATCTCGCGTGTCATATGATTTGGCCGGACGCATACGCAGGCGTCGTGCATACGGTCATTTATGTGCCTTTCGTGCAGGATGCGATCGATCGGCTTTTATTGATCGGCGAGATAGCTCGCGATGAACGGCCTTCATGTCAAATATCTTTTGGTTGGAGGCGGCCTCGCTTGCAGCGCGGCAGCGCAGGAAATCCGCCGGCGCGATGCGACCGGCGAGGTGTTGCTCGTTGCCCAGGAAATTTATCGACCCTATCACCGTCCATCACTGTCCAATGAGTACTTGAAACGTGATCGATCGCGCGCGGACCTGGCAACCGTGCCGCACGAGTGGTTTGGTACACATCAAATTGAATTGCGCACCGGCCGTCGCGTCGCGAGCCTCGATACAGCGCGTTCAACGGCCACCCTGGATGACGGGCAGGCAGTCTCGTATGACAGACTGCTGCTCGCCGTCGGTGCCACGCCCAATCGGCTGATGATTCCCGGCTCGGATTTGCCGAATATTTTTTACCTCCGCACGCTGGAGGATGCCGATCGACTTCAACACGCGATCGACGTGGCCAAGCGCACCGGCCGCCGTCACTCTCGCGGCATTGGACGCGGCACGGTCGCGATCATCGGCGGCGGATTTCTCGGCACCGAACTCGCAAGCTCGCTCACTCAGATCGGCTTGCACGTCGAGCTCCTCATCGACGAACCGCACCCTTGGCCGTACACCGCCGGCGAGCAGGTTGGACATTTCATTGTCGATCATCTGCGTGCACATGACGTAAGCGTGCATGTCGATGCCCACGTTTCGCGATTGGAAGGAGACGGCCGCGCCCAGCGCGTCGTGATGTCGTCGGGCGAGCAGATCGAATGCGATTTCGTGATCGTCGCGATCGGCGTGACGCCAAACCGGCAAATTCTTCGTAACACGCCGATCGCCGCGGAAACCGCGATCCTCGTCGGACCGGATTGCCGCACCAACGTCACGAATATCTTTGCCGCGGGCGACTGCTCGGCCGTCTTCGATCCGCTATTCGGAAAGCACCGGCTCATCGATCACTGGGAGAGCGCGGCCATGACCGGCGAAATCGCCGGCGCGAACATGACGGGCGCGGATGAAAGATACGACGTCGTCAATCATCACGTCGTCGCTTTGTTCGGACTCCCCATTCATGTCTGGGGCGAACGCCGCGTTGTCCATCACCGCATCTTGCGTAACAGCGGCCCAGCAACTTTTGTGGAATTCGGCGTGGCCATCGACGGGCGAATTGGACAAGTCATGCGCGTCGGCTCGGCCGGCGA
Source organism: uncultured Phycisphaerae bacterium (assembly GCA_964236135.1). Lineage (GTDB taxonomy): Bacteria > Planctomycetota > Phycisphaerae > Tepidisphaerales > Tepidisphaeraceae > CAXSBN01. The sequence continues at coordinate 61,210 of CAXSBN010000015.1, read as the reverse complement.
GGACTCGAATCTATTGGAGCGAGTGGTTCGTTCGCGACTACAGGCCTCGGGTCGCGAAAATGCACTACGCGATCCAACCATCCCGATCGCGGTTGATTAAACCATGCCATTCAAATCCAGAAAAAGATAAAGAGCGTCAGACACGATTCATCGCGTCAGCGCTCTTTATCTCATCTGTCACATCGTGCTGGCTTAATCAGCACGGATGGATGCACGTTCTATTAGTTGGTCTTGTTCATTTCCGTGTGGGTGGACGTGTCGCCGTTTGGCGAGGTCTTCGTCACGGTTTTCTTCTCGTAAGACGATCCATTGCTCATATTGCTCTTATCTGGGTCGCCGGTTTTGACAGACGCCTCGCAACCTAGCAGTGCAAAGCTCGAAGCCATCAACATCATCGCGCAAAGTACCTTCTTCATCATGTTCTCCTTCGAACAGCGTGTCCGCCGCACATCCGACCATCGGCGGCGGCAGACGCGTATTACACAAAATTAGTGCCAAACTCACAAGCTCCAGAAACTGGCGCGCTCCCGTGATTGACACGTGACAATCTGTATATCGGCATCTCATGTCCGTAAAGCCGAGTCTGCGTGGAGGGTGTCAGCTTCGAGAAATTTGATACCGATGAACCAAAGCACCGCGGCAAGCGCCATCACGGCAATGACCACATAAAACGCGACGTTCCAATGTTCCCCCGGGCCCACGAGCCAACCGACGGCGGGCGGGGAGATCGCGTCGCCTAGAGCGTGAATAAGCAGGATGTTCAGCGCAAAGGCAGTCGCGCGAACGTTTGGCGTGGTGACATTCGCGAGGATCGTGTTGCTCGGACCAGTGTTGAAAAACAGGAAGAATACGGCAAAGAAAATGGCCACCCACGCCGCGGGGAATGGCAGGACGAGCATCGCGTAAACGAACGGGCAGGCGACGAGCATGCCCAGCGCTGAAACCAGAAAATAACTCCCGGAGACATAAGGTCGCAACTTGTCGCCGGCGATGCCTCCGGCGAGCGTCGCGACAACGCCCGCAACCGCCGTGATCACGCCGAAAGTGAAGTTCACCGACGCAAGCGACCCGGCATGACGATATTCGGCGATATAGTGCGGCATCCAGTAGCTGATGCCGCCGATGGCAAACGTCATCGCGGTCATGCCCGCGCAGTCGAGCATGAAGGAGCGGTTGCGCAGCAGCGCGAGATAGTCCGCCGCGGAGGCCTTCGGTCGTTCTGCGTGCGGCAGATTTGGATCCGCGTGGCGCGATTCTTTTTTTCGTAGCGCAAGGTACGTCAAAACCAACCCGGGTGGCACGACGGTGTAAAACGCCCATCGCCAATTGAGCCACGAGGCAATGACGCCGCCCCACGTGTAGCCCAGCGCGCTGCCTACCGGAATGGCCATGTAGAACCAAGCCAGCACTTGCCCGCGGCGCTCGACCGGATACAGGTCGGCAATGATCGTCGGCGCTGCCGGGCCATAACCGGCCTCACCGATGCCGACGAACAGGCGCGTGATCAGCAGCATATCGAACGTCAGGGCGAGGCCCGAGGCACCGCTGGCGATCGTCCAGACAAATACCCCGATGCCGACGAGCAGCCATCGCGACATCCGATCCGCGAGCCAGCCGAAGATCGGTGCCGCCAGCATGTAGGAGAGAATAAACGCGGTCGCAAGCGATCCCATCTTCGCCAACGCGTGCGGGTCATCGGATGAAAAGAAAGTCTCGCGCACCCGAGGCTCGACGGCCGCCAGAATGTAACGATCCAAATAGTTGAACAAATTGATCGCTAACAGAAGCGCCACCGCGCTGCGTGCCGCCCGATTTGTTGCTGGCGGGGCCGGGAGTTCGGAAGAGCGTGCCATCACTTGCGGAAGATCATCGAGGACGGGTTTCAGGATGCAATGCTTGATCGTTGCGAAAAAATTCGCGAACCAGATCGCGATATTCCGCCGGCAGCGCCGAACGTGCAGAACCGGCTTCACGCGCATCGACGGTTGAGTTGATCAATTGCGCCTCAACGAGCGGCGACGGCGTTGGATCGACCGCATCATTCACCGCGCCATCCACCGCCAGATTCACGTTTGCATCGCCAGGGATCGGCCTATCGCGAAGGACGCCTCTGCCGCCTTGAGTCATTCGATCGATGCCTGCCGCGTCAGCCTCATGAACCGTCGCGATCGGATCGAAAGCCTCGTGTTCACGCCCGGCTAGATCACGCCCGGCCGGCTCGCTCGCTCGATCCGCTCCAACGCCGGAGCTTGGCTGAGGCGACGTGTGGGCCGGCGATCGATGCTGGTCCTCGGCGGTCATGCGATCTCCACCTGGCGACAGCTTCGCCGGCTCGGGTTGACGCAACGCGAGATTGTTTTCCAATCCGTCAGCCCCTCGCATGGCAAATCGCAAAACGGAATCACGTGACGTGTTCACCTCCGTCGCAACTAACGGCGATGATTCCAAAAGTGAACTCGACTCGCCCGATCGCTGCGCCCTGCTGTCACCGGGCCAGATCAGGCTGATCAACAAAACGCAGACAATGCTCAGCGCGAGACCGCCCCACGCGCGGTAACCAAACCGTTGCAAGATGAGGTTCTCAAGCGACACGCGACTCGCCAACGCATCGGCAGCCGCGAGAACATAACTTCGCATCGGGCTGTCAGCGGCATTCACTAAATGAGTCGCGGTGGACAAAAGATTCTCCGATGCGGTCTGCTCGTCGATGTGGTCCGCGGTGTCTAAGCGCGAGGGCAAGCCGCGAAGCGTCACGCCCACTGCGCCGGCCGCGGCCCCCATTATGATGAGACTTGCCGTGATCGTCATGCTCGATACATCGATCCGAAACAGCGCGACGAGCGACAAGAATAAGATCGCCGTACCGCTCCCGGATGCCGCGCCGATGCAGATCGATTCGGCAACGCCCCAAGCCACCCGCCGGCGGTGCGCTCGCGCGAGCAACACTTCGAACGGCCGACGGTGAAGTTTATTGCCGTTCGATAACTTCACTCGGGCTCGCGCGATGACATCTTCCGCTTCAGGTGCGTGACTGTTTCACGTACGCAGTGCATGTGCGGATTGATCTCCAGTGCCAGGTCGTAGGACTCGATCGCGGCGGGCAAATCGTCGAGACCAACGTACGTGTGCCCCATGCCGGCATATGCGCTGAAGTGGCAAGGCATGAGCCGCACCGTCGTCCGAAGATCATCGAGGGACTCGGCATAATGATCCATCAGATAATGGGCCACTCCCCGCTGATTATAAGCTTCCGCAAATTCGGGATTCAGGTCGATGGCGGCATCAAAATGCTTCACTGCGTGCGGATAATCGCGGCGTTCGATCGCCATCGCGCCATGCGCGAGCTGGTGGTTCGCCGCCTCGCCCCCGGCACGAAACCATATCGACCACAACGCATGTTCCGCCAATTGATTGGTCGTCGGACACGGCTCCCGCAATAGCGCGGCCGTCGCGGGAATGCAGAGCGGCGTGCCGACGAGTGAAACACACAGCGCCGCGATCTTCCGCGCATCAGCGTGATGACACCGGAACAGATTCACCACCTGCCGCGGCGACCATCGCGCTTGAAGAAACGCCAGTAGCGCATCGGGCGTGAGCGTCTCGATTTGCGGGCGAACCACCGCAACAAAATGTTCGGGATCGATCGGCGGCTCGGGTTTGGATGGCTGGCAGCTCATCGCTTCCGGCCATTCTAGCGGCCACGCGCGATTGAATCTTCGCATAATCCAAGATTCGCGTGGTGACGGACGCGCCGTCTTAGTAACCCGGACGCGGCCGGCGTGCTTCGATTTCCTGATCGCGCTCAAGCGTCGCGGCCTTGGCCTCGGGCGTGAACGGGCTGGCATAATAACCCCGGCGAACCGCGGAACTCGAATTGAGCCCCCGCGGCGTATAGCCGGTCTCAAGCTCGTTGCTGCAGCCGACCAGCGTCAAAAAAGACGCGGTCAACAGAATTGCACCCGTCGCGCGAGATGAATAAAGCCGGCTCGGTTTCAACATCAAAAAGCGTAACGAAGGACCAGTACAATGTCGACGGGCACAGGGTCCAAGTGCAACTTCGTTCAGGGCAAACGCATGTGAGATTCCAGGGCAACCGCATTCTATTAACTCCTCTCCCTGTACTCGGGGAGAGGCTGGGTGAGGGGTCTTCTGCCGCTTGAAAACGCCCCTCACCCGACCTCTCCCCGAGTACAGGGAGAGGAGAAAAAACGAAATCATCCAGAATGCGGTTGCCCTGATGTGAGATTCCCAAGGCCCGTCATTCCGAGGGGAGCAGCAGCGACCCGAGGAATCTCGATTTGCGGAGCATGTTTCGTCAACCGAGATCGCTCAGGTCGCTGCTGCTCCCTTTGGGATGACGAATCTCTTGGTCACATGCAATCACCCTGCAACTTCGTTACGGGCAGGCGGGGTGGCGGCTTAAGCCGCCGCCGGTAGAGTTCGCGAGACGATGCGCCGCGGTCCATCAAATACGTTCCTCACTCGTCGCGCACGGTTACGCGCGCGCATCTGTCGCGATTTTGACATCGTCGACCGCGATCTGGTCATCGATGACCTCGTCATCCCTTTCACGCTGGTACGCGACCCCGATGCCGTCCTCGATCAGATCGTCAATGAGGCCGACCGTCGCGAAAAGCTGAAGGGAAAGATTGCGGACGAAGACGAGCTCCACCTGCCCTACTGGGCCGAACTGTGGGACAGTGCGATTGGGGTGGGGCATTGGCTGGTTGAGGAGGGTTCAGGGTTCGGGGTTCAGGGTTCAGCGAAGACAATTCTTTCTGTGCTGAACCCTGAACCCAGAACGCTGAACCCTCCCCGCACCCTCGATCTCGGCTGCGGCATGGGACTCGCCGGGACGGTCGCCAGCGCCCTCGGGCATCGCGTATTATTCGCTGACATCGAGACGCCGGCCCTGTTGTTCGCGCGACACAACGCGTTGCAGTTTGATCCGCACGTTCGGGCGCGGCGAGTCGATTGGAAAAAAGACCGGCTCGGCGAGAAGTTCGATCTCATCCTCGGCGCGGATGTGCTTTACGATAAGACACAGTGGGAATTTCTTGAACCATTCTGCGACGCGCACCTGGCAAGGAATGGAAGAATCATTCTCGGAGAGCCGGGGCGACAGACAGGCGAGATGTTTGTCGAATGGTTAAGCGCCGGGCAACGCTGGTCGCTTACGCGATCGGAGGTGGCAGTCGCGACGCGCGACACGCCGATCAAATTACTCCTGCTATCGCGATCGGAGAAGGACCATTTTGCGACTGAAGATTTTAACGATCACTCGCCGTCGGTGTGAGCGCAAAATTGTCGGATTCAAAACAGAACAACAATTGAAAGTTTCATTGTCCGGCAAGAGCAGCGCCGATAACATCTCCTGTATGACGATGAGTTCTGACGTCCTCGTGATTGGGAAGCAATTATTGGTCTAACCTATAAGTAACCCTAAGGGGCGGCCACCCGCGCAGCGCATGCCCGCAGAGTCTGTCGCTGAGTTGTATCTGGCGACGTGATGTGACTGGAAGCCAAGCGATCGGGGTCGGATGAGGTTGCCTCACCGACGGCCGTCACCGCCGTATCAACTAGGGTTAGGTCAAAACCGCTTTCACACGACACGCCGGTTTCGTCGCCATTTGAGCACTGGATGCGTGAAGCAGACAGTGCTCTTTTTGTTGGAAGAGGTCGGCGGTCGGCAGTCCGCGGTCGGCGGTCAGAAGACGTCTTCACCGCCGACTGCCGACTGCCGACTGCCGACTCCCTTAGAACGGCGGCGGCTCGCCGCGCTTCCACCAGTCGGCGCTGTTGCGTTCTTCCTTGTCGCGGGCTTTCTTGCGGCGCTTGCGGGCTTTTTCGTCCTCTTCATCGTCGCCGAGCGTCGCGCCGCCATCGCAGAACGGACTGGCCTCGTTGCGCTTTTCATCAGTTTCGGCGTCGTCCGCGGAATCTTCAGACTCTTCATCGTCCCCGCGCACGCTGGCGGCCAGCATCGTCGCGAAGATCGGACTAATCGTCTTTAACATGATCGCGTCGTTCTCATTGAACGGGCTGCGCGCATCCCGAAAGGCGACCAGCGTCGCCAGCGTCTCGCCGAGGTAAGTGCAATTGGCTGCGAGAATGGTCTGGCCTTTTAAGTGGCTGCACTCTTCGGGCGTCAGGTGCTCCACCAGCTCGCCGGGCTGAATCTGCACAAACCCTTCCCGCGCCACGAGCGGCAGCAGGCCGTGCTTCATCGACTCGATCAGCGCCGCGTCGCCGGCGATCGTGTACTTCATGTACGCGCCCAGCTCGTTGTTCTCGTCATCGCTTGCCAGCCAGATCGCGACATTGCAATAGCCGGCGTGTCGCAGAATCCAATCCATCGTGTGGCAGAGCAGTTGTTCCAGATCCTTCGCCTCGCCGAGCAATTTGCGAAACGATTCGCGCGTTCGCACTTCGTCCATCTGCTTCGACAGCTCGCCATAGGCGCTAATCAGATCATTGCAGAGCAGGTCGACCTTCTTGCTGACCAGCCGGCGCGAATCGTTCAGACGCTTCACGGCACGACGCAGACGCACCAGGCGGCGATCGGTCTTGGCGGTGATTAGTTGCTTGGCCAGCGCTTTTGCGACGCGATCGCGGAGGTCGTCAGCCGAGAATGGTTTGGGGAGCAGATCGATCACGCCCGCACGCATCGCGGTGATGGCACTGCTCAGCGAGGCATGACCCGTCAGCACGACGGCCTCGGCCATCGGATGCAGTTCACGCAGCGTCGGCAACACCGACATGCCGCTGCCGTCGGGCAACTGAACATCGAGCAGCAACAGTTCGAGTTTTTCGATCGTCGCGATCGCATGCTTCGCCTCGCTCACGCTGGCGGCGGTGACGAGGTGGCAATCGATGTTGCTGCCGCCGATGACATCAAGCACGAGCTCGCGGAGCGTCGGCTCATCATCGACGATAAGAATGGTCGGCCGCTTCGTGCGGACGGATTGATCGTTGGGGACCTTAACAGTTGGTGCCATTGAAATTCACAACTCCCTCTCCACCTGCGGCCCCGATCTCGTTCCTCGCCCCGGTTCTCCGGGAGAGGTGACTCGTTCGGACCCCTCTCTCCAGTACTCTGGGGAGAGGCACAATTTTTACTCCTCTCTCCAGTACTCTGGGGAGAGGTTGGGAGAGGGGTCTTCTTCGCACGTCGCGAAACACAAGACCCCTCTCCCTGCCTCTCCCCGGCGTACCGGAGAGAGGAGTTTAGTTTTCGAATCGCCTCACCCGCCTGGCGAAGGCAGCTCTCTCTCTCGCCCCTCTCTCCAGTACCCTGGGGAGAGGCACCCTCTTACCCCTCTCTCCAGTACCCTGGGGAGAGGTTGGGAGAGGGGTCTTCTTCGCACGTCGCGAAAGACAGGACCCCTCACCCTGCCTCTCCCCGGCGTACCGGAGAGAGGAGTTTAGTTTTGCGTCTGCCTCACCCGCGTGGCGAAGCAGCTCTCTCTTACCCCTCTCTCCAGTACTCTGGGGAGAGGTTGGGAGAGGGGTCTTCATTGCGCACGTCGCGAAAGACAGGACCCCTCACCCTGCCTCTCCCCGGCGTACCGGGGAGAGGAGTTAAGTTTTCGAATCGCCTCGCCCGCATGGCGCAGTCAGCTCTTTCTTACCCCTCTCTCCCGTACCTTGAGGAGAGGCGCCCTCTTACCCCTCTCTCCAGTACTCTGGGGAGAGGTTGGGTGAGGGGTCTTTCTGTCTCTCTACGCCTTCAATCGCTTCGACGATTCCGGCGTTATACTTTTCGCCTCTTCCGGCACGGCCGGCAGCAGAATCACTGCTCGCGTGCCGCGACCGGGATGACTTTCCAATCGCACCGACCCGCCGCTGGATTCGATCCAGCGCTGTGCTTTCGCCAGACCCATGCCGCGCCGGCGTCCTGCCGGCTTATGGCTGAAAAACGGATCGAACGCGCGCTTCAGCGTCACTTCATCCATGCCGCAGCCGTTGTCCGCGATTGTCAGCACGACGCTTCGTGCATGCGGATTAAACGCGGCGTGAATATCAACCTGGCCTTTCGAGCCACCTTCATCGTTCGTCGTCGCGTCAAACGCGTTGTCCACGATCTCGGCGACGGCCGCTCCAACCTGATTCGGATCGACCATCACAGGTGGAACTTCCGTCAAAGTCAGCTCGACACTAACGCTATCGGCACGTTCGGGCCGCGCCTTGGCTTCATGAAGAATACGCTGAACGAGGTCCGCTAAATCGGTCGCAACGGGTGTGGGCGCTTCCGGCCGCGCGAAGTCCATCAGCTCGGTGATGATCTGGCTCAACCGATGGCTTTGTTGATGCACGAGATGCGCCATCGCCTTGTGCTTCGGTTCCGATAATTGCGATGCCAGCAGTTGCGATCGACCCGAAATCACCATCAGCGGGTTGTTCATCTCGTGCGCCGCGCCCGCCGCCATTTCACCGACGGTGACGATCGTCCGTTTCCGTAACAGCTCGGCCTGAGCGCTCTGCAATTGTCGATTTGTTTCGGCCAACTGCTCCGACAACGCACGCGCCTCATCGCGAATTTGGGACGTTCGCAGCGCCAGCGCCCATCCGGTGGAGAGGGCGGCGAGCTCCTGCGTCTGCGATCCGAGCCGCGTTGATTCCCCCGCTGCCGCGCCCCAGATCACGCCGCCTATGCAGCGGCCTTCGGTCTCCAGGCAAATCCAAAATCGATGCTGATGCCCAAGCCGCGGCGAAACCGCTTGCAACAACCAATCTAATTCGTCACCCGTCGTCAGAATCGGGCCGTCGCCGGCGAGGCGCATCGGGCTTTGCGCATCAGCCGGATGGTCGACGATCGTGTTTTCAAACACCTCGCCGGCCTCGTCGACCAACACGGCCTCGGCAAACGAATGCGCGGGCGGCAGGGAGAAGATGGCCGCGCTGCTGCAATCGAGCGCTTCGATGGCCGTCTGACCGATGGCCGCGAGAACGGTTTGCGTCGGCGCGTCCGGTCGCAGGGCAGAATGAAATTCGCTGAGCGATTCAAAAAACTTCGCCCGAATCGCCAGCCGGCGGTTCTTGCTCGACAATTGATCCGTCACCCGGCCAAGCTCTTTGTTCGCCTGCTCGAGCGCCTGCTGATACAATTCGCCACTGCTTGATTGCCCAAGGCCGAGTGCTTTGGCGCGCGGCTCGATTTGTTCGACGAGATTCGCTGTGACGGCCTGCACATTCTCGCGCGTCACACCGACGGCCGCGATCAACGCATCGACCGAGACCGGCTGTGTGAAGTTTCCGCTGAACCCGATGTGCTGCTCGCGCACGATCGTATCGGCCAGCGTGATCAGATTAATCAGCCGCGTGTTCGCAACGGTGGCGGGTAACGCTTCGGGCGCCTGTCCGTGCAGCCAAATCACTTCCCGCAACGTCGCGGGAAGCATCCACTTCTCGGCGAGGCGTTTGCCGACCACCATGTGATCGATGCCGACGATCTGCCGCTCCAGATCCGCGATGTTTCCACGGAGCAAATCCGCCGCTTCAACTACGCGCGCGAAGCTTTTGGGGAGCGTCGCATCAAGCGCGACTTTGCCGATGTCGTGCAGCAGGCCGCAGACGAATGCTTCGTCCGTGCCGAACGCCCCCTGCACATGGGCGGGCAGGTGGCTGCTGACGGTCCGCGCGCACTCGGCCACGTCCAGCGAGTGACGCCAC
>CAXSBN010000015.1:0-51528 GCA_964236135.1 uncultured Phycisphaerae bacterium | reverse complement strand
ATTGCTTGCGTAATTCGGTTGCCAGCATCTCCGCACAACACGCCACCGCAACGCAATGCTTCCAGAATTCGTCGCGGCTGAAAGCGCTGCCGGCCGTCGACGCAGTTCCCTGAAACGCCTGAAACACGCTGACCGCAAGCACCGCATGGCGAATCGCATCAAACCCGAGCAACGTGACCGCGCGCTCGATGGAGATGAGTTTCTCGCCGCTGGTCGAAGCGCCAAAATCGGCGCGGTGAACGAGTTGAAGGATGCGCGCCGTGAGGGCCGGGTCGTTCGATATGAGCTGCACAACATCGCGCGCGGACGCAGACGACGCCCCGCCCGTCGCCTCGATCACCTTCAGCGCCACCGCCGGCAGCGTCGGCAGCGTATCAAGCTGCTGGAGAATGAGGTTGAGGCGCTTGTCCATTGCATGGGAGTTGGGAATTGGGCGTTGGGCGTTGGGAAAACAGTCTTCCCAACGCCCAACTCCCAACTCCCAACGCCTGGTCTCTCAAATTCCCGTCAATTCCCCAATCCGCTCAATCAGCTTCTCGATATTGAACGGCTTCTTCACGAAGTCATCGGCACCGGCCTTGAGCAGTTCGTTGACTTCGTCCTGGTTCACCACGCCCGAGACGATAATGATTTTCACGTGTTCGAATTCCGGCTTGGAGCGGATCGTCTTGCAGACGACATTGCCATTGATGTCGGGCAGCATGTAGTCCAGCAGAATCAAATCCGGATTGAACTCCTGCGTCAGCATTCCCGCGTCATAACCGGTGGCGGCCGTCTTTACTTCAAATCGGCCATCGCGGGCGAGCACGTCCACAAACAGTTCCACGATTTCCGGATCGTCGTCCACCACCAGAATCTTCGTCTTGCCGTTGGCTAGCGCGTCCGGCGGAATGCCGTTGGCCTTCATAAACGCCAGCAGCGCGTCACGAGGAATTCGACGAAAGCGCGACCCGGGCACGCGAAAGCCTTTAAGTCGGCCCGCGTCGAAGCAGCGAATGATCGTTTGCTGGGAAACCTTGCAGACTTCCGCAGCCTCGCCGGTAGTGAAAATCGTCTTCATGACTCGCCTGTCGGTTTGATGACCCGCCGCGATGGGTGTCGATCGCGTCGATCAACTGGACAAATACCCCAGACACCCTATTTCAACATCGGCAAGTCGTCAATCCAATCTTACTATTTTAACCATTTTATCCATATTAACGACATAAGTTTATCGGACCATTGCGGATTGCACTCAATTAGGGTTCAGCGGAACCTGATCGCGAATTGGCTTCGTTTCAACGAATCATCGATTCGTGGAGGTCGTTGGTGCTCGAAATGCACTTGCCGCTGCAGCGGCAAGCCCGCCTTCGCGCTCAGCCGCTCGAATTAGCTCTCTTCCTCACAATCCTCAATCATCATCTTGGCCTTTCCCCGCACTCGCATCGAATCCCAATCCTCCCAACGCCCAACGCCCAACGCCCAACGCCCAACTCCGACGCATTCCCCACCCCTCCGGCCGCGCTCCGCGTCAGGCAACCAAATCCGCTACACCCCTGCAAATTCTGCACAGTCGTTGACGATCTCCTTCATCGCTCGCACGATGCGAAAATGCCTTCGTTCCGTCGTGCCGCCTTCACGCTCGTCGAACTGCTTGTCGTGATTGGCATCATCGCGATCCTGATCGGATTTCTCCTGCCCGCCCTGTCGAAAGCACGCGAGAATGCCAAGCGCACGCAGTGCCTCTCCAATCTTCGCCAGGTACACCAAGCCTTTCTGCAATATGCACTATACAATCGCGATCAAGTCCCGCTCGGCTATCGCCTCACCATCAAGCAATTCAACACCCAGGTCTATTCCGGCGGAGGGCAGAAATACGTCCTCTTCGGCCTGCTCTATCCCACCCGTTTGATGACCAATCCCAATATCTATTTTTGCCCGTCTGAAACCAACCCACAACTACAGTTGGATTCCACGGTAAATCCCTGGCCGCCAGGGGAGGGGCCGAATGTGTTGACAAACACCAACATCGGTTATCAGCAACGCCCCGTCGTCAACCTGCCGGACGATCAATCGACGTGGACGAACGTCACGCTCCCTCGCCTCACGCGCATGAAAAACCAAGCCATCTTCAGCGATCCCACACAGCTCCCCAGCGCGCTGGCGACACGTCACAAAATAGGTGTCAATACCCTCTTCGCCGATGGCCATGCCAATTGGATCCCGGCAAAATCCTTCGCCGACCCGCTGTCTCAATGCACCACGATCGGCCCGACGTTCAACGCCTTCCAGGACGCGATCTGGACCGCGATGGATCGGCAGTAAGAATCGGCGTTAGGAGTTAGGCGTTAGGCGCTGGGCGTTGGACATTGGGAACGAACGCCCCCAGCAACCCACCCCTTCACACACCAACACGCCGGGGCATAGCGTACTCGCGTCGCCCCGGATCCCCACCGCAAAGCCCCTCACCATTCAAAACCCAGAGCAGCCAGCACAACCCTCAACCCCCCATCCGCAAACCCCCAAACGATCTGGCGATCATGGCTACAAGTAAACACCGACGCTATAGACAACACACCCTTCCCAACGCCCAACGCCCAATACCTAACGCCCAGCGCCAACCCCCACCCTATCCAGCGGGCTCACCACCGCGATCGCCGGCTTGTTCGCGACGTGCGTATAGATCATTGTCGTCGCCAACCGCTCGTGGCCGAGGAGCGTCTGCACCTGCCGGATGTCGTACCCCGCTTCCAGCAGATGCGTCGCGAAGCTGTGCCGCAATGTATGGCAGCTGACACGTTTTGAAAGCTCTGTTTGCTTCGCGGCGGCTCGAATCGTCCGATCCAGCGCACTGGGATCAGTGTTCCAGCGATGACCGCGCCCGCGGTCGTCGCGACGCACGACGATGCTCGGAAACAAAAATTGCCATCGCCAATCCGACTCGGCATAGTCCATCTTGTTCTTAAGTTCGTCCGGCAGCGGCACAAACCCGCCGCCCTTGGCGAGGTCCTGAGTGTGTTGCCGGCGCACGCGTCGCACTTGCTCGATCAGCCCCGGTCGGGCGCGCACCGGCAGCATTACAATCCGGTCTTTGTCCCCCTTGCCGCTACGGACGATCAATTGCCCGCGATCGAAGTCGAGATCGCGGACGCGCAGTGTGCAACACTCGCCGACGCGCAGGCCCGCGCCGTACAGCAATTCGATCATGAGCCGCCGCATCGACCCGGCCGGTATCGCGACGAGCAATTGCCCGACTTCATCGACGCTCAGCACCGTCGGGACGCGCACGGGCCTGCGGCTTCGCTCCGCCGCGAATCTTCCGAGGTGCTCGGGCGACACGTCATCGACCAGCACCTGCTTATAGAGAAACATCAGGGCATTCAGTGCCTGGTTCTGGCTCGACGCGCTCAGGTGTCGTCGGACGGCAATATCCGTAAGAAACGCTTCGACCTCCGCGGTACCCAGTTTCGTTGGCGCTCGCCACTTGCCATCGACACGGCAGAATCGCAGAAACTGTTCGATCCACCGGGCATAGCACTCAATACTCGCATCCGCGAGCCGCAAACGCCGACCGACCGTCTCAATGCGCTGCATGAGCTTCATAACGGGTACCGAACCTACTTCTAGAAATCCATTTCGCAATATTTTTCTTGAAGTTCATCCGGGTCTTGATTGAAATAGTCCGTTCGATCGCGCTGAAAGCGGGATACGCGTGCTATCCCATCAAGCTGCGGTATATTGAGTAGTTAGTTGGTGGAATGCTTCGGCGAATCACGGGCATCCTCGCAGTCATCATTGGGGCGACCGTCTGCCTCTACTTTGTATGGACTGCCAATCGCTTTAGCGGATTGTGGCCATCGGATTGGCCTCGGAAAGCTCCGTACGCCGATCGCTGGCTCCTTGCACTTAATGACTACTACGACGCGAAATATCCCGTGACTCCAGGGCACATCAAACTTCACGGTGAGTGGGACCGCGTCATGAGTGATGTGACTTTGACTTGCTGGGCCAGTGGATTGACCTGCATTGCTGGACTTGCGATGCTCATCTTGCCACTGTTCGCGCGTAAGATGCTGTTCGGCAAGCAGGGCTTTCCCGTGGTTGTGCGTTCGCACGGCGGAACGGCCACCAACTAACCACCCGCTGCAGTGGACCGGCCGGGCACAGCGGTCCTTGAAAGTTCGAAAATGTGTTCAGCGCCCGCCCGGCCACTGAACGGTGTTGCGTTATGCCCTTGGAACGCCCCATCTCCGTCATCCTGAAAGAGCCCGCGCGCGAGTGGTCGCCGAAAGCGCCGGCTGACGAGGACGAGATCGCGGAACTGCGAGAGTTAGTGCCCTTCGACTTGCCTGCGGAGTACATAGAACTTCTCCGGTACTGTGACGGTGGTTACGGCGAGTTAGACGCTCCGCCGCTGCTCTTCCACATGGATTCCATCGCCGAATCGGTGGAGCACAACGAGACGTGGCGCAAGCAGGGCCAGTACACTGGCTTTTGGTTCATCGGCGGCAATGGTGGGCTTGAGACGATTGGTTTTGATCTGCGCACCGGTCCACCGTGGCCGATCGTCGCGATCGACCGCATCGCGGGCGACGATAGCGCTCAGCGAATCGCAGCAGACATGGAGGATTTCGTGCAGAAGATCGGTATTGCGGCCAACCGGCCAAGGGCATAACCAAACGCTGCAATGGACCGGCCCCGCGTCGGGCGTTGTGGTAAATTGAAAGTCGGTCGGCGCAGTGCCGGCCATTGAACGTTGATCCGTTATGCGGCTTCCTCGTTGGCTTCCGTCGGCGCTGCTGCTCGCCGGGCTGATCTTCCTGATCACGCCTTGGAGCCGACGCGTCCAATGGAAATTCGAGGGCGATGGCAGAATCCTTACGCGGAATGGCCAAGTCGGTTTGGAGTTGGGGTCGTTTGGATTTCAAGAGGGCTACATGAACCACAGCGTGCCGCAGTGGGACGCATTCATGACACTTGGTTTTCCTATCGAGTTGCTTTGCCTTGTACTCGCGACTTGGATTGTGGTTCGTGACTTGCGGATACACCGAACTGAGTCGCGCGGGTGCGCTTTTTGTGGTTATGATCTTCGCGGCACGCCGGATAGGTGCCCTGAGTGCGGTACGTCAGCAGCGGTTCGGCCAGCCGCATAACCACCCGCTGCAGTGGACCGGCCCCGGCGTCGGGGTCGCTCAGGCCATGCGGCCAGTCAGTCTTCCGGTCGGCCCCGGCCACTGAACGGTTTTGCGTTATACTGCCGTGACGACACTCAACTATTCGACCATCCCGATTACCCGAACGATTCCGAAATGGGTCGCAGGGGTAGCTGCCATCGGATCGATCGTTTCCGCGGCGGCTGGCATTTGGTACGTGCTTCAATTAACGCCGGTCATGCTGGAATGGCATGACTGTCTCGGTTATGAGCGGTATGAGAGGCCGTTCTTCTTTGTCGCCGCTCCGCTCTGTGCAGCACCGCTCGCGGGGTGGTACATCGCATGGCGAGCCAACGCGCTGGTGAGGGTCTGCCGTATATGTGTTTGCGCCGGTGCAATATCTTGGGTCACGTGCTGGTGGTTGCTTCGGTAACTGCGGCTGTCCGGCGGCAGTATAACCAAACGCTGCAATGGACCGTGCGGGCATTACGGTCCCTGTGATTCCAGAGCCGGTGTCCTGCCCGCCCGGCCATTGAACGGATTTGCGTTATCCTGCCATGAACTATCCCGACCTCGACAACCTCTTTCGCGACCTGCTCGCTTCGAATCGCGGGCCGGGTTACGCGGTGTCTGTAATTAGGGCGGCTTCGGATCTGTCGGTGATCGACGTTGAACTTCGCTTCATCGCGGGCCGCACATACTGTTGTGCCGAGCCTGGGTGTCACATGCCCTTTGATCGTGAGCAGAAGCGGCTCCATCGATTGGCCGCCGAGCGCGCGATATCGTTGCCAGAGTCGGTTACCGTGCGTTGGCATTGCCACGTCGAGCTGGGCGTCATACTTGGAGGCTCATCGAGGTCGGGCGCGACGCCGCGCGAGAGCCAAGCTTACAACTTCGAAGTCGCTTACGGCGGAGCGGCGGCAGGATAACCAAACGCTGCAATGGACCGGCCCCGCGTTGGGGGTTTCTGATCAACTCAATGTCGGTCGGCGCCGGGCCGGCCATTGAACGTGGATCCGTTATGTGCCTATGTCCTCCACCGACGGTAAGCCTGTCCGCGTAGATCCGAACGCGGCCTCCGCGTCGGACGACTTGCCGGCGTTCATCGCACGGCCGGCTGACGCACCTGTCTATCACGGCTTTCCGATCGTTGAAGAGAGCCGCACCGAAGGTTGGGTGTTTGGCACCATCAGCGACTACGAAGACCCGAACGGGTGTGACTGGGGCGACGCATTTGTCATCGCACCGGACGGCACCCGCGCCGGCATTGTCTGGCAGGTAGACCAGTTCGAGCCGCAAGTCGTGCTGCCGCCGGGTGAGGGCCGCTGGGGCGTCTACGGCTTTGCCTATCCGACGCTCATTCGCACGACTGCGGAGTTTGTCACCATGTGCCGCAGCTTTCTGCCCGAGCTGAAGCGAAGGCATGCTGCGGTCGTCGCCGGCACATAACCACCCGCTGCAGTGGACCGGCCCCGGCGTCGGGGTCGCTCGGGCCATGCGGCCAGTCAGTCTTTCGGCCGGCCCCGGCCACTGAACGGTTTTGCGTTATGTCACCTCGGGGCGGTCGTATGAACAAGAACGCGTTCCTCATAAATCTGTCGGAGAGTACCCGCACCGACTTTGGCCGGGTGGCTTTTGAGAGTCAGTCGGGGGACCAAAAGGTGTTCTCAGCCATCTGGGCGCTCGAAAGTGAGGTCAATTCGGGCGGCTTCTCCTCTTATTTGACTGGCAGTGAGGCCGCGACTGCGCCATTCGCGCCGAGAGCGTTACGCGAGATTGGTGCGCTAAGATGTGCTGCAATCGTCGAAGAAGCGTTGCAGATCGGGGCGTCTTCAGACACTTCCTCGCTTGACGACGCTTTCATGGCTTATCCCGATAATCTTACCGAGTTGCTTTTCGCCTATGTCGCCGCGCATCCGGAGGCGTTCGGGCCGGTGACATAACCAAACGCTGCAATGGACCGTGCGGGCAACACGGTCCCTGTGATTCGAGAGCCGGTTTCCTGCCCGCCCGGCCATTGAACGTTGGACCGTTATGTCGCAGCAGCCACTCGACTATCAGTCGCCGCACCCCGTTCGCGCGAAATCGCGATCTGCTGCGGTGGGCATCGGCGTAGGAATGGGCACGGCGCTCACGCTTCCGGCCATCTTCCTTGCCATACTGTCCGGCGGGGCGGGTCACGGCACGTACCTGTTCGCTCGATTGTTCTTTCCCTATCCGATGCTGCTGACCCCGCTAACAGGCGGCAGTATCGCCGTGCCGTCGATGGTGTTAGCGTTTCTCGAGTTGCCGCTTGAAGGTGCGCTCGTCGGGCTCGCGTTTGCATCGAAACATCCCCGAATTGCTGGCATCGTAGTGGGAGCGCATTTGCTCGCATTCGGTCTGTGTTCGTCGCTGAGTAATTTCAGGTAACGTGCGGCGGTCCGGCTGCGACATAACCAAACGCTGCAATGGACCGGCCCCGCATTGAGCGTTTTGGTAAACTGACGTTCGCTCGGCGCGGTGGCGGCCATTGAACGTAGATCCGTTATGCAGCAGAACAATCCGCTCGAGTATCGATCCGGCTTCGACGACGCATCGAAAACCAAGGGCGCGGCCGTCAGTGCAGCAGTCGCATCCTTCCTCCTGATTGCAGTCGTCAATTTCCTCATCATTGGGCTCGAGGCCGTGAACGCTGGGTTGGGGGCGTTGGCAATCGCATTCACCATCAGTCCCATCGCGAATGGAACTTTAATTATCATCGCGTTAGCCCGTACACCTTTTGTCTGTAGGCGATTGTCCAACGCTTCGATGTTCCCGTATCTTTTCGTGTCGCTTCTGCTGCCCGTTGCAGCCACATTCTTCAATATCAGGATGGCGCACGACATTCGATAGGCGGATGGCCTGGCTGCTTAATCGCGTCGTGGCATCCGGCAATGCGAGTCAAAGTGCTGAACCCGAGCGCTGGTACCTCGATCGATTCGTTCCAACCAGTGCCGGCAAGCGTCGGTTGGTTTGCCGCGATGTTCGGTGTCGCCTTTTGTCCCGCAATCGGTTTTCGCGGTGATCGGCGGTGGGTATAATCATAGTTATCTGGCGGAAGACATGAAAACACTTCCACTATCGCCCGCATATCGAGACGCCGTGAAGGTCGCACTGGCCCTTCAAGTCGTTGCAACGTTGTTCTTGCTCATCCTTCTGGACGGCGGGATGCTTGCGAAAGTGGGCGGTGCCGCGATGTTCGGCTTTTGGATCGGCGCTGCGATCGTGATGTTCCGCCGTCCATGCAACCCAAGCACGCTCGATTTGCTTTACGTGCGTTGGGGTTACGTTGCAATGCTGAGCGTCGGCATCCTGTGCATGCCGTTCATGAGCGCGCTTCGCGAGTAGCTCCGGTTGCGCGGTTCGAAAGTGGTTTGGGCGCGGTGCCGGCCATTGAACGTTGGTCCGCTATCTATCATGGGTGAGAGCGACACCAAAACTCCGCCGCTGGATTACAGGCAGTCGGGCGTGGAGCGGCTTGGGAAGCAGGCAACGCCATCGTGGCAGATCTGGACCGCGTACGTTTTGATTGCTCTACCAGTGATCGATGCAAACAGTGGCGGCGACCCGTATTGGGCAACACCCAGGGACCAAGTGCAATTCTTCGTCCTCATCGGCATTGCGGTCGGCGCGGGCCTTTTCATCGTTCGGCGTCGCCCGCGGAACATCTTCGGGTGGCTCGGGTTGGTTGGCTATGGCGCTCTGTGCGTGTCGGCCTTAGTCGGCGCACTGTTGAAATGATGGATAATCACCCGCTGCACAGTGGACCGGTCGGGCACAGCGGTCCTCGGTGATTCGAACCGTTGTTCAGCGCCCGCCCGGCCACTGAACGGTTTTGCGTTATCCGCCCTACGTTATGGCAACGATTCTACCGACAGACTTTCGCGAACTGATCCCCGAACTCGCGGACTGGAACAACGGCGACGGTATCTCCATTGATGGATGGCTCGGCTGCAAAGGCGATTTTCAGCTTGCGATTGCGTTCAGCCGTCTATTTTGGCCGCGGTTTGTCGAACACGATGGCTGCATTCTGTTCGAGGGTTTTTCAGTTGGTAGCTTTGATGGATTCTTGGCTCAAGCAAAAGGCAACCGCGCCTCTGTCGAGAGTGTGATGAATCATCACCACCTGTTGGACTTGTTTTACCATGCTTCCGACACTGCAACCGCAGACCAGTTATCGTTCTTAGGCAGCGTGTTATGTGATGCTTGGAAGACAAAACTCATGAGTGATTTTCCCAACAAACACTTCGAAGTGACCTTCAATAAAGGCGGTCCAGACAATTTGCTGGAATACATCGTCACGTTTTGGCAACCTGCAAACCAGCCGGGCGGATAACCACCCGCTGCAGTGGACCGGCCGGGCAGAGCGGTTCGTGTAAGTTCGAACAGTTGTTCAGCGCCCGCCCGGCCACTGAACGGTGTTGCGTTATCTCGGCGGAGGAGGGTTCATGGTGAAGTGGATCGTACCGGTCTTGGCACTGTTTACGACGGGCTGTGCACAATCGCCATTTGCCGGCGACTGGCACCCTGACCCTCTGCCAAGCGGCGTCTCGCAAGCGACTCTACACTTTTCTGCCGACGGCACTTACGCCGGTCAGTCGCTTAAAACGCATGGCGACGCCAAATCGTTCGCTGGGCATTGGATGACCGCTAGTGCGAGCGAAGCGAAACTGATGCCGACTGATCCGTCAAAAGGGACGGCGACATTTACTCTTCTCGGCAAGGACAAGGCGGTCTTTGCCAGTCCCGGGGAGTCGGTGACGTTTGTTCGCCAACAGGCGGCGAGATAACCACCCGCTGCAGTGGACCGGCCCCGGCGTCGGGGTCGCCCGGGCCAGCGGCCATCGGGTTTCCCGGCCGGCCCCGGCCACTGAACGGCGTTGCGTTAGCTTGCACGAAGAAGCGGTGTGACAGATCGGTTGGCGGATATGGTAAGATTCGACGCATGACAGCTGACACCTTTCGCCAGATTTTGAAGCGTGCGCCCTTTCAGCCCTTCCGCGTTGTGATGAGCAGCGGCGAAGGGTACAACGTGATGCATCCTGAAATGGCGCTGGTGAGTGGTCGCGCGCTGGTCTTGTCATTGCCTGAGCCCACGTCGCCGGAGGGTGATCGACTTGTTTTCTGTTCGTATTTGCACATCGCTCAAGTTGAAGAGTTGCGTCCCCAGGCCGAGCGGCGTGCAAGCTAACCACCCGCTGCAGTGGACCGGTCGGGCCGAGCGGTTCTTGTTGACTCGAGCGTGTGTTCAGCGCCCGCCCGGCCACTGAACGGATTTGCGTTATCTCGCCATGGCGGTGCTGGAACGTTATCGATCCTTTGACGGAATCAACTTCCTCTTGAAGGAGGTCGACGGCGATTGGATTGCCGGCTTCGAGGACTTTCCGTGGCACACGCACGGCGACATTCTCTATGCTTGGGGATATCGAGGGACGCCGTCCGAAGCCGCCAGAGCCTTCGTTGACGATATCCTTCAATCGCGTCGTCCGTTCGTCATCTGGCGAGTGAATGGTGACATTCGAGATTTTGATGTTCCTTACGAACTCGACCTCGAAGAGTTAAAAGAAGATTGTGCGAAGTACGGCGTACCGGGTGAAACCTTTGAAGCGCGCTATTGGAACGGCCAACCGGCGGAGAGATAACCAAGCAATGCACTGGACCGGGGCCACGACGGTCCTCGCGATTCGAACGTTGGTCGTCGGCCCCGGCCAGTGAATGCTGATGCGTTATCGAGCAGCAGCGACTTGAGATCTGATGCCCTTCGTCTTGCTCATCGGAGTTGGGTTTGGAATCGCTGCGTTATTCTCAGTCGCTCAACGCAGATGGAAGCGTGCATTAATTCAGGCAGTAATCTCGTTTGCACTTGTCGGCTCGATCATTACTTGTTGCGATCCTGGAATGCGGTAATTTTAAAGGTCAATCACGATACGGCCACGCGGGCTGCTCGATAACCACCCGCTGCAGTGGACCGGCGGGGCATTTCGGTCCTTGTTGATTCGAAAGGTTATTCAGCGCCGGCCTGTCCACTGAACGGTTTTGCGTTATCCCACGGAGGTGAGCATGTTCTGGAAACCGAAGACGACGATCGAATGGTGGCTCGTGATCGGCGTTGTCACAGTCACACTCGCGTGGACCATCTTGCGTTGGCAGTGGTTTTCGCCTTCGGACATTGTGCGTACCTTTGATCATCACGAAGTGGGTGTGTTTGCGACAGGGCCGGCGGTTGACCTGCTGGTCATGGTTCCGTTGTGGCTCATCTATGGTATTCTGCGGGTTCAAGTTCGCCGGCGTCACCCGGCCGTGGCACAACCATCCGCCGCAGTGGACCGGCCGCGACGGTAAACTCTAACTCTTGAGTCGGCGCGGCCCCGGCCACTGAACGGCGTTGCGTTATGCGACTCAGACCTACCCCGTATCAGACACCCTACATGACTCAAGCGTACGTCACTCTCTCATTCCATACGGTGCCGAAGTGGTTTCGCAACGCGATCTCGTTGTCTCTCGCAGTCGCGGCCTTATGGGTGTGGGTCTGGATCGGTGGCAACGCTTCGATTCAGACGCGGGTTCTCTTGTCGCTGGCTTTCGCCTTAGGCGCGGCAGGTGCGCAGATTAACCAATGTGTCGTCATTAACGCGCTAACACAGCAGGTCGAACGGTTTATCACGTTGTGGGGGTTGCGTCTCAGCCGAAGAAGTTGGCCGCTACCAACTTTCTCCGGTGTCGACACTTATCGAATCAGCGGTGGTGGAGTGGCAAACGAGACCGTGCACGTTGGCTTGCGACGTAGCAGTGGCGGCTTTTTGGACGTCAGATACTTTAACGTTCCGCAGCGTGGTGCGCCTTGTCCCGATGCGGACATCTTTGCCGCCGAGTTGAGTGAGTTGACTGGCTTAGACTACCGAGGAGTCGCATAACCACCCGCCGGAGCGGACCGGCCCCGGCGTCGGGGTCGCTCGGGGGCGTGCGGCCAGTCAGGTTTACCGGCCGGGCCCGGCCACTTAACGGCGTTGCGTTATCCGGCCGAAGCTGCCGCACGTCCGCCTGGTTCCCGTGGAGGTTCTCATGCTGCCAGTAGATGACCGTTCTCGCGAGATGATCGTGGCACGTCCCGAAACCGATCCGGCACTGCCGCACGTGGCGGTCGTCGGCGATGTCTACACCGTGCTCGTCTCCGGCAAGCAATCGGGAGGTCGTTACGCGCTGATCGACATGTACGTGCCCCCGGGCGGCGGGCCGCCACCGCACCGGCACGACTTCGAAGAGATGTTTCACGTCCTTGAGGGAACCGTCGAAGTCATGTTCCGTGGCGTCAAGTCCACCGCCCGAACCGGCGAGACGGTCAGCATTCCGGCCAACGCGCCGCACGCGTTCAAGAACATGTCATCAGCGCCGGCGCGGTTGCTGTGCACCGTATCGCCTGCCGGCGAAGAAGAGTTCTTTCTGGAGATCGGTGATCGCGTGCCAACGCGGACCGGCCCCGTGCCGACGTTGGATGACGCCGCGCAGAAGGCGCGGGCCGAGAAGGCAAAGGCACTCTCCGCCAAATACAAGAACGAAATCATCCCGCCGTGACCGGGCCGGGTCGCATAACCAAACGCTGCAATGGAGCGGACCGCGTCGAATGTTTTGGTAAACTCAAAGTCGGTCGGTCCGGCGGTGCTGGCCATTGAACGTTGGTCCGTTATCCCACCATGGCTATTCAAGAATGGACTATCATCAAACTCGTCGGACCCGCGGCGTCGGATGCGGCCGAGCGTTTCACCCGGTGGTGGAAGGCGCGTGAATCGGATGACCGGGACGGCTTTAGCTCGACTGAATGGAGCCCGTCGATCCGTGAGGAGGTTGCGGCGTATTTCTCCGCGTTAGCCGAGCATCGGTGGGAGATGCCCGTCGCGTACTTCAGCCAGCATATCGACTTGTGGCTCACAGGGAACGTGTTCGCGGCGCATCTGTGCAATGAGAAGCCGGAAGTTTGGCACGACAAAGGACAGTTAAAGTGCTACCGGCTTCCTGACCACGGCGAGTTGATCAGATGCAATCAATCGGCGGCAAAGTCGGCGCATATTCCGGAGCAGAATTGGTTCGCCAAGCGTCTGATCGAAGCGGCACAGGCTTACGACACCGTTTGGCCCGAAGCGATCTTGCTGGTGAACCGTCTGGCGGTCGCCCCGTCGTCGGACGATGATGAGATGAAACAATACGCGGCGAAGCTGCCAACGTGGATGGACCGCTCGATGGCCGAATAACCACCTGCTGCATTGGACCGGCCCCGGCGGTGGAAGCATGGCAGGCCAGTCGGCGTGTTCGCGGCCGCCCGGCCACTGAACGGTTTTGCGTTATGCGCCCTCGATTGTCATGACAAATGCACCGCTCAACAATGACCAGTTAACCAAGACCAGCATTGGGAAATTCTGGGTTTTAGTTCTGGCGGTTTCCTAATCGGTCTGGCGTATCTGTGGTTTGGTACTTTGTTCATAGTTGACTCATGCTCTCGGCGACTCGACCCTGCGATCTGACGGCTGCGTAAGCATGGATTGGAGCACTCTGCAAACGGAACTGTTTTGCTTATCGCAGCAGGAGAACTCATGCGACGAACGGATGTAACGAAGTGCGTGCTGTGGATCGGTCTGTTGGTCTGTTTGCCGAAGCCGGCCCGCTGCGTGGCGGCGGATGTGGCGGCGGATGCGCCGGCGTACAACAGTCCGGCCGCCGTCATTGCGGCGGCGGAGGAGGCGTACGGCAAAGGGGATTACAAAACGTACGCCGCGTGCTTCGATGCGGCCGGGCAGAAAATCGCGAACAAGGGGAGCATCCAGATGCTCATCGTCTATATGGGGCTGACGCCCGATGGACACGGGAAAGAAGCCAAAGCGGTGCTGGCGAAGTACGGCGTGACCGACGTATCGAAGCAGAGCGACGAACCAGACGACCACTTCGCCGAGCGGCTGGTGGGGCTGATCAAGGACCCGGCGGGTTTCATGGCGGAGGCGACGCCGGTGGTAACGCCGAAGCAAGAGCACATCCATCGCATTAAAGGCACATTGCGGGGCCTGATCATCGACGGGCAAACAGCACGGGCGACCTACGTCGTGAAGCCTCGACAAGTCGAGATGACGCAGGACATCACCTTCGTGAAGACGGGCGGCTCGTGGAAGATTTCGTGCATGATGGATATGGAAGCGAACGTGATAGCCGGTAATGGCTGATCGGCGGGTGTCAAGGTGGCTCTGTTAGCGGGCGTCAAACCAACCGCTGCAGTGGACCAGCCGGGCACAGTGGTCCTTGTTGATTCGAGAGTGAGTTCAGCGCCCGCCCGGCCACTGAACGGATTTGCGTTATCCGCCTATGAATCGACGTTGGCTGATTCTCTCCGTTGCTCTTCTTGTCGTCGCTGTATTGGTTGCGGCCTGGTGGCCCTTAACCAATACGAAGGCGGCCTCGATCGCGAAGGCTGCGCTGTTGCGAGATGGCGTCGCCGTAGATGGTCGCGAGCCGACGGAGATAATCGACTCCAATGGGATTAGGCTCGTCTCTTTCGGTGTGATCGACGGCTTCGAGTACGTCGTGCAGGTTCCCGACCGGTGGAGTCCCGGCGAGGTCAGCCGGATGTCAGCAGACGGCGGATAACCACGCACTGCAACGGACCGGCCGGGCGAACGGTCCTTGTGATTCCAACGCGGCTCGGTGCCCGGCTGGCCGTTGAATGCTGGTCCGCTATTCGACGGAATGAAGCCCACGCTCTCTCAGCGACTGTTTACTGATAATCGCCCGCTGATCTTCCTGATGGCGGTCGGCGCGGGCGTCTCACTTGTATGGACCGGCAGCATCCTCTTGCCGACGGTAGTCATCTCGCGATGGAACCTCTTGTGGTGTATTGTTCTGTTCCCAATCGCCACGTGCTTGGGTGCGGTGCTCGGCGCGTTTCCCGGCGGGATGTTTCTGGGGATCGTGTTGCAGTGGGTGGAACGTCGAAATGGGGCGCCGTTCCACGAAGGGGACGAGGTCGTCATCCTCTCCAAGCGTTATCCCGGGCGAGTGACGCGCATCCATGCCGTTTGGAACGAACGTCATCAGGTTCGCGTTGAACTGGACGAGAAGTCGCGGAAGGAGGTGACCGACGTGTTCTCATTCACCGATGTGGAGGCGGCGGTCGGCCGTCGAATAACCAAACGCTGCAATGGACCGGCCCCGCGTCGAGCGTTTTGGTAAGATCGAGCGTCGGTCGGCGCGGTGCCGCTATTGAACGTTGGTCCGTTATGTCGCAGCAGCAACTCGACTATCACACGAGACCCTCTGACGGCGATGAGGCCGTCAGCGGCGCGGTTCTAGCGGCAACGGCCATCATGCTCTGCGTTCTTCTTGGCCTAAATACGATACTTCTTCACTTAGCATCTGCTGACAAAAGCTGGGGCGCGTTAGCGATCGCCCTGATCTATGGCCCAATTGCAAATGGAATTCTTTTGGTCGGTTCACTCTGCTGCGCTCCGGTCGTTAAGCGAATCTCCGCCGGGCGAGCCGTCTCGCTTTTCGTCGCCTTATCGATCGCTCTCCCAATCTTGGCAGCGGGATTCGATTTTATGGTTATTGGTGCGATGGGTTTGCACGGCTGTTGAGTTGCGGCCACATCGACTGCGACATAACCAAACGCTGCAACGGACCGGCCCCGCGTTTATATTCTGGTAAAGTCAAAGTCGGTCGGCGCCGGTGCCGGCCATTGAATGCTGGTCCGTTATGCCGCTACGAACCTACGCCATCCTTTTCGTTCTAGTTGTCGCCGCCGGTTGTACAACGGCTCACCACCTGGCCGAGCCCACTACGCAGCAGTCGTCGCTCGCTGAGAGCGGACGCGCAGCCATTGGAAAGCTCGGCGTTCCGTTCGGCGATGCCGTAGAGATTCGCGCAACAATCGTCGCGGGTAGCGAAACGCGCAGGAAACAGTATCAAAGCAGCTACCTGCTCCGCGTGTCCGAGGTTGACGGACGTCCGCTGTCACAGCCTCAACTGATGGAATTCTGTGTGCCGGGATTCGTGAGCGCTAAACTCGCCAACGATGATTTCGATCTCTACACGTTGAAGACCGGAAAGAAGACAGGCAGTCTCGACTCGGCGCAGATCGAGGAGTTGCAGAAGGGGTACGTCGGCAAGACCGTGCGATTGGCCGTGTATGAGACGGGTGGCTATTCCGGCATCCCGGCAAACCTCCCCAGCGACGTCCCGGTTTGGCAGGACCACGGCTTCGGATTCTCGTCGTCACTTATAGTGTTGGCCGAGCGGCCATAGCGGGCCGCTGCATAACCAACCGCTGCAATGGACCGGGCGCGCGTCGAGCATTTTGGTATAACGGAAGTCGATCGGCGCGGTGCCGGCCATTGAACGGATTTGCGTTATACCCACCAATGGCGATTCGACTTCCACTGGCGTTCATCCTTGGTCTCGTGATCTACATGATCGCGATGATCATGACGACGTATGGCGGCTTTAGCTCCCTAATTTTGCAGCCGATCATGGGTGCGATCCTTACATTCTTGGCTCTTTTTCTGTTGCTCATCGTGGGCAGCCCGCTGCTGATCAACGCGGTTTGGTCACGATGGCGTCGGGCAGGCTGGCTCGTTCTCGGGCTGACTTTCGTCGGCATAGCTTGCTTAATTGCTTCGTGGCATCCGGCAATGCGAATCAAAGTGCTAAACCCGGACACGGGTACATCGATCGATTCGTTCCAACCGGTGCTGGCGGGCATCGGTTGGTTTCCTGCAATGTTCGGTATCGCCTTTTGTCCCGCAATCGGTTTTCGCGGTGACCGGCGGTGGGTATAACCACCCGCTGCATGGACCGGCCGCGCGTCGAGCATTTTGGTATAATGTAAGTCGATCGGCGCGGTGCCGGCCACTGAACGTGGGTCCGTTATCTTGCCTATGCAACTCGATCCTGATGAACGCTTTGCAATCGCTTACCTCCGATCCGATCGGGTTGCATCTGCACGTTGGGGCTGGCTGGTCGCAAAGCTTTTCACCGCCGTCGTTTTCTTCATCGGGTTTGCAAACGAGAATCGAGCTCAGACGTTCACTGGCTTCGCGACATTGCTGGCACTAGATCTTTACTCTGCGATGAAGCAGCCGAAAATGACTGAATCAATCTGCTCGGCGGTCGCTAAGCTTGAAGACCGTGTAAACGAGCTCGAGGCGGCGGATCGGCCGGCAAGATAACCACCCGCTGCAGTGGACCGGCCGGGCGTCAAGCGTTCTGATAAAGTGAAAGCCAGCCGGCTCTGTGCCGGGCATTGAACGTTGATTCGTTATATTGCCGAGGCGATCCGATGATTCTGACGTCGCCACTAAATTCGACAACGGGTTTGTCCTATCGATATGCGGTTGCTGCTCTCGCAGTCGCCGCAATAGCAGCCACGTGGATAGCTGTTTCGAATATCGACGAGCAGCTACTACCTTTTAACATTCACAAACAAGCACGGGTTGGAAAATTTGCGTCGGTCTTATCACTCATTCTCGCCCTTTCGGCTCACTATCAATCGCAACGAAGTCGTAAACTTGCGACTGCTGCAGTCGTTTGTGCGGGAATTGTGCTTCTGGCATCCATGATTTTCGTTCCCATGTGAGGCGAACGGCGGCCGTACCATATAATCACCCGCTGCAGTGAACCGTGCGGGCATCAGGGTCCCTGTAATTCGAGAGCCGGTATCCTGCCCAGCCGGCCGTTGAATGCTGATCCTTTATCTCGCTTATGGATTCCCCCAGCGAAATCTCGATTCCACCTGATACACACGCTGAGGCATCCCCGCAATCTTCTTCACGCAAGAGGTATCGCAAACTCTTTTTTCGGCTTTGGCTCGTCCTTGCTGCCGGGTTTGTTCTCTACCTCTATCTTTGTTACCGGGCTTCCGGCTTTGATTCGGCGGTTCTGCGATCCGATGCGCGGGTGTTCGTGACTCATGGGGACGATGTCATCACGTTCGCTCCCGCCCACGATGCGAAGCGGGCCTCGCTGATCTTCATCCCTGGGGCGATGGTGGAAACGACCGCCTATGCTCCTCTGGCAAGAGCGGTGGCCGAGCACGGCTACACGGTCATCCTCCTCAAGTTACCGCTACGAATGGCGTCAACGGAGTCGCAGCAACAGGCAGTGGCCTCGCGCATCACGGCGATCATCGCGTCCGGGAACTCGTCGATGAGATGGGTCGTTTCCGGACATTCCGCCGGCGGAGTCGTTGCGTGTCGAGTTGCGCGCGACCATCACGACCTGCTTGCAGGCCTTGTCCTCATCGGAACGTCACATCCACGCGACTTCGACCTCTCCGGCTTAACGATCGATGTCACAAAGGTGTCTGCGACCAACGACGGTCTGGCGTCGCCGGTACAGGTCCAGGCAAACGCGGCGAAGCTCCCAATCCGGACCCGGTGGGTCACAATTGACGGGGGGAATCACTCGCAATTCGGCTACTACGGATTCCAACTCGGCGACCACCGCGCCACGATCTCCCGTTCCGCCCAACAGGCCGCGACGACCGAAGCGATACTCGACACGCTCGGCCGGGCAAGTGCGGCGGACGGGCGGTAATCTGCAATAGCATGACGCGGCGGGATACCCCGCCGCTGCACTGGACCGCGGCGCGGAGCGGTTACCGTAGTTCGAGCGTCGTCGACACGGTCGCGGCCAGTGAACGGCAAGTACGTTATGGCTCCAACCGCCAACGATCTTCAGAGCGTCTTCGGGCTCGCGTTCGTCAGCGAGGCTTCGGGATCCGAATTCGGCGTCATCCGCGCATTCGACGGAGGCTCCGCGATCCATCCGGCGGCGACTTTACGCGCGGTTCCCTTCGCTGAGGACGGGTGCGGCAATGCCTTCGTGCAGATGTCCGACGGTCGCATTCAGTTTTGGGACCACGAAACGCATGAGATCACACGCCTTGCGGACAATTGGCAGGCATTCGTGCAAGGGTGCGCGCCGGCCAAACCGGTCGAACTTGACCCATCGCAAGTGAAGTCAGTCTGGATCGATCCCGAATTTGCGAAGACGTTCGGACTGAAAGGCTCGGCCAAACCGACGGAGCCATAACCAACCGCTGCAATGGACCGGCCCCGCGTTGAGCGTTCTGGTAGAGTGAAGTGATCCGGCGCGGTGCCGGCCAGTGAATGCTGATCCGTTATCCGTCCTCATGCGACGCGCCCTTTACATCCTCGCGGCAGTTGTTGTTCTCGCCGGAGTTCTCATTCCTACGCCCATGCAGCAGGAGCGAAGCTGGATTGACGCCGTCAGTGGATCGATGAAACGCGAAACGGTGTCAGCGTTCGGACGTTCCAGCGGCGAGATCGTCAAGCCTTCGCCGCTCGAACAGCGATTGAGTCAAGACGGCATTTCTTGGACGCCAGACTGGCGATTTTTACACAACGTCCGTCGCACAGCCTTCGGTCGAGCCGCCGGCTACGAGTGCGGCAGCGCACCGCCTATCTATCAGATTCGTCCTTTGCTCGCCGCTTTCGCGCGAGCGTCATCGAACGAGCAACTGCGCGACTTCGTGAAGGTCATGCAGTCCGGTAGCGAGATTGAACAAAAAACGGCCGTCGATGCAGCCGGCGAAGTGGGTTTGCAAGCGATGGCCGCACGGCCGGGCGGATAACCAAACGCTGCAATGGACCGGCCCCGCGTCGAGCGTTTGGTAGAGTGAGCCTCGGTCGGCGCGGTGCCGGCCATTAAACGTCGTTCCGTTATGCATCGCACATGGGACAGAAGTCTTCAAAAGTTCCTGCTGATCCAACGAAGTGGTCGGAGAAGAGTCAGCGCTCGGTTTCGGCCGGCTGGACGTCCAATTACAAGGACATCAACTACAAGTGCTGCCATTGCCAGGTAGACGCCACATTCTCCGCAGCTGATCAGAAGTACACGTACGAAAAAAAGAAGGCGCATATCGATCATCGCCGGATTCTTTGTGAACGTTGTTGGCGGGAGTCCCTGCAGATCGCCGCGCAGTTGAAAGAGTTCCAAGGCGAGTGGTCCAAGTCCAAGCAGGCACTTCGTTCGGACAAAACATTCCTTGCACGCTGGCTGCGGCTGCTCGAATCACAGGAAAAGTACGTTCCCTACCGGCATGACGTCGCTCGAAAGAACATGCTTCGCAGGTTGCTGGATGCCGCCTAACCGTCCGACTATGAATCCCGCTTGGGGTCAAGGGTAAAGTCGGCGCGCACTGCATTTGTCCTCCTCTTTACTCTCAGACGCATTTTCTTCCGTGATCGACTTCGGGTCGATTGCCTTGGCGGCAGGACTCTGGTGCTTGCGCCGAAGATATGCGAGAGGACATCAACCAAGTAGTCCATATGTTATAGCTAAGGAGAAATTAAAGGGAGAAATTAAAGGGGACGCGATTCTTTTTAAAGGGAGTTCTTTTTTAAAGAATCGCGTCCCCTTTAATTCGAACCTCATCGCAAGTGAAGTCAGTCTGGATCGATCCCGAATTTGCGAAGACGTTCGGACTGAAAGGCTCGGCCAAACCGACGGAGCCATAACCAACCGCTGTAATGGACTGGCCCACGGCGAGCGTCAACACTGACTTTGTGGACGCTATCGGGTAAAACTAACGTCGACGATTAAGGCCGGCACACAAGCCGTCCAAATGGGGAAGTCGTCTCGGCCCGTTTTGAGTGGCGGTGCCTTTAGGTGGACGGGCGGCGGAAGAGACCGAAAGCCGGCCGGTTGGGTTTTCGGCAAAGCGCCTTGTGCTGTTAATGCAATTACGCAGCAAGGCAGTGGATTCCCGCGACGAAGCGAACTTGCCGCCAGCGTTGGAGGAGTGATGACTGTAGCCGCGCCGATGCAAACACCCGCCACGGTCGCCATGGGTAGCGTTTCCCCGCCGGCGCGGTCGGGTTATCGCTGGCTGATCTGTTTTCTGCTCTTCTCCGGCTTGACGATCAACTACATCGACCGGCAGATATTGGCGCTGCTTAAGCCGATGCTTGACGGGCAGTTTCACTGGTCGAACGAGCAGTATGGCGAGATTAATGCCGCCTTCCAGTTCGCTTACGCGCTCAGTTTGCTCGGCTTCGGCTGGTTCATCGACCGCTTCGGCACGAAGTTGGGTTACGCGATTTCCATCACGGCCTGGAGCCTGGCGGCCGCGGGTCACGCGCTGGTCGGCAGCATCAATGGATTTTTCGTGGCCCGCGTTGCGCTCGGTCTGGGCGAAGGGGGCAGCTTTCCGTCGTCGATTAAAACCGTCGCGCTCTGGTTCGAGCAGCGCGAACGTGCGTTCGCGACAAGCTTGTTCAATGCCGGATCGAATGTCGGCGCGCTCCTGGCACCGGCGTTTGTACCGGTACTGGCTTATCATTACGGCTGGCACTCGCCGTTCATCGTGGCCGCGTGCGCGGGCGCGGTGTGGCTGGTCTTCTGGCTTGCTTTGTATCGACAGCCCCCCGCCAACCCGCCCGAGATCACCTCGGCGGCGGCGGCCGAAACATCCGCCAGCGGCGGCGTGGAATCCGAACTTCTTAACGCGCCAAAGCTCTCCCTCGCCAGCCTGCTCCGCCATCGGCAGGCCTGGGCATTCGTTGCGGGGAAAGTGCTGACCGATCCGGTCTGGTGGTTTTTCCTCGGCTGGTTGCCCGATTATTTCAATAAGACGCACGGCCTGGACTTGCGCAAAAGCTGGCCGCATCTGGTGACGATTTATGCGATCGTCACGGTGCTGAGCATCGTCGGCGGCTGGGCGCCGCGAGCGCTGATTCGCTCGGGCATGTCCCCCACCAAAGCGCGGAAGCTGGTGATGTTTGCATCGGCCTGCTGTGCCATCCCGATCGTTCTGGCAACGTCGGTCGGCGTTTGGAACGCGGCGTTCCTCATCGGCCTGGCGGGCGCGGCGCATCAATCGTGGTCGGCCAACCTCTACACGATTGTCTCCGATATGTTCCCTGCCCGCGCCGTCGCCACCGTGGTGGGATTCGGCTCGATGATGGGTTCGCTCGGCGCGATCATTTTTCCAATTCTCACCGGCAAAATGCTTGACCATTTCACCGCGCTGGGCAACGTCACGCACGGCTACACCATCCTCTTCATCGCCTGCGGCAGCGCCTACATGGTCGGCTTCCTGGCCACGCATCTGCTGGCACCGCGATTCGAACAGGTGATGCCGTGAGCTAATTCAACGAAGGTGAGCCGCGTCTGAAAACGGCGTTACGCCGCGTCAACTCACGCCGCATCAGCGTCGCGCCGCCAGCGCGGCGATCGTCGAGATCAGGACCGCCGGCTCGACAGGCTTGGCGACGTGGTAATCGAAGCCCGCCGCCAACGCCTGCGTGCGGTCTTCGCTGCGCGCATAGGCCGTCAATGCGATCGCCGGCGTATCGCGGCCCCGATCGGCGGGGAGCGCCCGCACCCTTGCGATCAACGAGTATCCATCTTCGCCCGGCATGCTGATGTCGCTGATCCACACATTCGGCGGTGACACTTCCAACTGCACGATCGCCTCCTCCACCGTGGCCGCGATCGACACTTGCGCTTTGCAATCGCTCAGCAGCCGCCGCAGCAGCGTTCGCGCATCATTTTCATCGTCGATCACTAATACAGAAATCCCTTCGAGGCTTGGCAGCTTCGCGTCCGCCAGCGCCTGGTTCGCAGAGTGCGGCGCGGAGTACGCGGATCCTTTCGCCGACAACGGTTCAATATTTGCCGCTGCAATTGGAAGCGTAACGCCAAAGCTCGCCCCGGCGCCTTTGCCCGCGCTTGCCGCGGCGATAGTTCCACCGTGCATTTCGATGATCTGCTTGACGATCGAAAGCCCAAGGCCGAGCCCGCCGTACCGGCGCGTGGTCGAGGCATCCGCCTGCCGGAATCGGTCAAAGACGAACGGCAGAAATTCCGGCGCAATTCCCTCGCCGGTGTCGCTCACGTCGATCCGAATCTGTGACGCGACGCACTGCATCCGAACCGTGACCGCGCCGCTTTTCGACGTAAACTTGACGGCGTTGTTCAGCAGGTTCCAGAGCACCTGCTGCAACCGGTTCGGATCGGCGTTAATCGTCGGCACGTTTGGATCCAGTTCGACCTGCAATCGAACACCCTTCGCGTCGGCGGCGGGCGAAACCGTTTCCACGGCCGACTCGACCTGGGCGGCCAGGTCGACACGCTGCATTTCCAGCCGAACTTTGCCGGAGATGATGCGGCTCATATCCAGAAGATCCTCGATGATCTGCGATTGCGACCTCGCGTTGCGATCGATTACCGCGAGCCCTTCCTGCATGTCTTCCGACTGCCCCGGCGCGCCGCGAAGCAATTGCGACCAGCCGAGAATTGCATTCAGCGGCGTGCGTAATTCGTGGCTGAGCGTGGCTAGAAATTCATCCTTCATTCGCCCCGCGCGCTCCGCCTCCGACCGGGCCGCGCGTTCGGATTTCAACAGGCTTTCGCGTTCCGATTCGATTCGATGCTGCTCCGTCACATCTTTCATCAGCTTCGAAAAGCCGAGGAGTTCGCCGGCATCGCTATAGACCGCCGTCATCACGCCATCGACGAAAAAACGTTCGTTGTGTTTTCGCAGGTGCCAGCGCATGTCGGTCGCGCGGCCGGTCCGGCGGGCCTCGTCCATTTCACGCAACGGCGTGCCGTTAGCGCGATCTTCAGGCGTAAACAGGATTTCGGCCGATTGATTTAGGATTTCGTCGCTGCTGTAACCAAGAATCGTCTCGGCCCCTTCGTTCCAACTGGCGACGTTGCCGTTCACGTCAATCATGAAGATCGCGTAGTCCTTGACGTTTTCAATCAACAGCCGGTAACGCTGCTCGCCTTCGCGAATCGTCTGCTCTGACCGCTCGCGTTCGGCCAGGTGATCACGCACTTGAAACTGCCGCGCGCGGGCGCGAAGCGATGATCGTGTGAGGCTCACCAGCGTCGTCACGCGCACGGGCCGCTCGATGACGCTGACGTTCGCGATGCGCTGAACGGCCTGCGTCATCGCGGCGGACTCGGCACCCGAGCGGGACAGAAGGATAATCGGAATGTCCGACCAGACCGGCTGATTTTGAATGCACCGCGCCAGCGCGTCGAAGTCGGCGGTGAGGGACTCTTCGGCAATCATCAAAACGCCGGCGTCGTCTCGAAACGCGGCACACAGCGCGGACATGTTCCCGAACGTCTCGCAAGCGATGTTCGACACCGCGAATAGCTTTACAATCGCTTCGGCATCCGCCGTCGTCGGCGCAAGGACCAGAACTCTTAATTGGTCTGCCGACAACGTGTTCTTACTTGCCGGCATTGTTCACTCGATTCATCCGCTCGGCAGCCGTCCCGACATAGGTTGGAACTCCCGTTAGAATGCCCTGAAATCCTTCAAGCGGTTCGCCAACCACAATCCCCGTTTCGTTCGTATCGAGTTCGCGAATGGTTCGTTCGTGCCGGCCATTTCGCTTTTTAACGACCGACAGCGCGCGGCGCACCCAGCCGAACGCCTCGAAGTATCGGAACAGCAACACATTGTCGGCCAAGTACGTGGTGTCGACCGGCGAGGTCATCGTTCCGACCATCCCGGCTTGCGTCACAGTGAGAATCGTCGCGACGCCCATTTGCGCGAGATAAGAAAGCAGCTCGTGTAACTGCGCGGTTAGAAATTTTTCTTCCGGCATCGCGTTTAGGTAGCCGTTCAGGCTGTCGACAATCAATATCTTCGCCGGCCGGGGATTCCCGTCCGTTCCCTCCGCCGCGCGGCGGACGAGCATCGCGAACTCGCCGGACGAAAGCTCCGCGGGATCGATCTGCTTCACAGTGATCAATCCATCCTGTAGATATTGATCCACCGGGATCGCCAGCTTCCGCGAACGCGACCGGAGCGTGCCGATGTTTTCGTCGAACACGAACATCGCCGCGCGATCGCCGCGAGCGGCGGCGGCAACGGCGAACTGCGTCGCGACGGTGGATTTCCCCGAGCCGGCCGGACCCAGCAGCAGCGTGCTCGTTCCCGCCGGAATGCCCCCGCCCAACAGATGATCGAGCTGCTCGTTTCCGCTGGGCAGATCGATATCAAGAAACTCCGAGGAGTGCTCGGCCGCGACGAGGCGCGGGAACACGTCAAGCCCGCCGCGGCGAATCATGAAATCGTGATACCCGCCGCGAAACGACACCCCGCGCATCTTGCTGATGCGCAGACGGCGGCGCTCGGCACCGTATTGATTGACGAGTTGTTCGAGCAAAACCACCCCGTGCGCGATGCTCTGCAAATGGTCGTCTTCCGCGCCCCCGGTTCGATCGTCCAGCATCAACACCGTGCAATCGCGCCCGCCAAAATATTGCTTGAGCGCCAACACCTGTCGCCGATAGCGCAGCGGATTTTGCGCGATCAGACGAATCTCGGACAACGAATCGAGCACCACGCGTTGCGGCCGGCACTTGTCGATCGCCTCGATCATCGCCTGCGTGGTTTCGCCGAGTTCCACCTCCGCCGGATTGAAAATAGTAAGCTGATTGTCGGCCGATAGATTTTTCTCGGATGGAACCAATTCGGTGATGTCGATCTTCGACAGATCCCAGCCATGCGAGACGGCAACCTTATTGATTTCAATTCGCGTTTCCGAAAGTGTGATGTAGAGGCAACGCTCGCCTCGCTTCACGCCCTCCAGCAAAAATTGCATCGCGAGCGTTGTCTTCCCGGTGCCGGGCGTGCCGGTGATCAGGAACAGGCAATTGCGCGGAAATCCGCCGCGAATAATGTCATCCAAACCCGGTACGCCGGCCGCTAGCAATTGAGTGTCAGCCGAATCATTCGTCACGCTAATCTCCGCGAATCGTTGTCAGGACTTCGTTCGATTAAATGCCTGATCGCAAGGCTATCGCGTCGAGCGTTCGCGGGGAATCGGCGAAGTCTTCGTTGCCGGGAATTTGGTGATCGAAAGATATCCTCACCGGCTCGGCCAGCCGCGCAGGACGATCTCAATTGCGTTGCGCAACGACGCGACGCTGGCCCCGCTCGATAATTGCACTGCCAGGCCGTTTTGCAATGTCACGATATACTTGGCCAGCGCGGCCGGGCTTTCAGCTTTCGGCAAATCGCCTTCCGCCAGCGCGCGTTCGAAGCGTTCGCGTAACTGCAATTCGATCGCACCCATTCGCTTCACCAGATCGCAACGCACCGCGTCGCTCTCCTGGCTGCCGGCGAGCGCCGACTGCACGAGCAGGCAGCCACGCGATTGCCCGCTCGACTTTTTCGGCAGGCCGCGCCGCAACAATTGCTCCACCACCCCGCGAGCGGTCGGCTGATTGAGAGCCGTGCAAAACACTTCGCCACTCTTCTCGCCGTAGCGCTCCACGACTTTCTTGAACAACGCTTCCTTATTTCCGAACGCCGCGTACAAGCTGGGACGATTGATTCCCATCGCGGACGTCAGGTCGTCAAGCGATGCACCCTCGTAGCCGCTCTTCCAAAAAACCTTCATGGCCGAATCGAGCGCACAAGCCGGGTCAAACCCAAGCGGGCGCCCCCGACGACGTTTGCTTGCTTCCGGCGATTTCATACCGATCAATACATTATGCCGCTTGACCTGGCTTGTCGACCGGGCTACTCTTGTACCGATCAGTACAAATTAACTTCTGTTCAACAGAGAAAGTGGCTCAAAATGTCTAAGCTTAGTGGTAAAGTCGCGGTCGTCACGGGCGCGTCCAAGGGAATCGGCGCGGAGATCGCGCGGCACCTTGCGGCCGAGGGAGCGTCGGTTGTGGTGAATTACAGTTCCAGCCGCGAAGGTGCCGAGAAGGTCGTCAAAGAGATCGTGAGCAAGGGCGGGAAAGCGGTGGCCGTCGGTGCGAACGTCGCCAAGCCGGAAGAGATCAAGACGCTCTTCGCCGAGACGAAAAAGGCGTTTGGTCCCGTCGATATTCTCGTCAATAACGCCGGCGTGTATGACTTTAAGCCGCTCGAAGAAATCACGTCCGAACACTTCCATCGCCATTTCGAGCTGAACGTGCTCGGCCTGCTGCTGACCACGCAGGCCGCCGTCGAACAGTTCGGTACGCGGGGCGGAAACATCGTCAACATCAGCTCGGCTGTCTCAACGTTCGCGCCGCCGATGTCCGCGGTTTACACGGCCACCAAAGCGTCCGTCGATGCCATCACCCGCGTGCTCTCCAAAGAGCTCGGCCCGAAAAAGATCCGAGTGAACGCAGTTAATCCGGGCATGGTCGAAACCGAGGGAACGGCATCGGCGGGATACACCTCGGATGAAAGCGAGTTCAAGAAGCACCTCGAGCAACTGAGCCCGCTCGGCCGAATCGGCAAGGTCGACGACATCGCGCCCGCCGTTGTCTTTTTCGCATCGGACGACTCGAAGTGGATCACCGGCGAGACATTCGCCGTCAGCGGCGGCGTTCGGTGAACCAGCCTGACCCCTCTCTCCATACTCGGGAAGAGGATGGGAAAGGGGTCTTCCGTTTCTCAGTAAAGCTAAACCCAAAACCAAGACCCCTCTCCCCGCCTCTCCCTGAGTACGGAGAGAGGAGTCAAGAAAGAAAATCAAAGGAACAGATCATGGGAAAACTCGATAATAAAGTGGCGCTCATCACCGGCGGCAGCAGCGGCATCGGCCTGGCGACGGCGACGCGGTTCGTGGCCGAGGGGGCGACCGTGTACATCACCGGCCGGCGTGAAGCCGAGCTTGACGCGGCTGTGAAATTGATCGGTGGAAAGATCACGGGCGTGCCGGGGGACGTCTCGAAGCTCGCCGACCTCGAGAGGCTTTACGCGACGATTAAATCGAAGAGCGGAAAGCTCGACGTCATCTTCGCCAACGCCGGCGCGGGCGAGTTTGTCCCGCTGGCCGATGCGACTGAAGCGCACTTCGACAAGTTCTTCAACATCAACGTGAAAGGCGTTCTCTTCACCGTGCAGAAAGCGCTGCCGATCTTGAATGACGGCGCTTCGATCATCTTCAACGGCTCGGTCGCCGGCAGCAAAGGGATGGAGACCTTCGGCGTGTACAACGCAACGAAGGCGGCCGTCCGATCTTTGGCACGAACGTTTGCGCAGGAACTTCGCGGTAGGAAAATTCGCGTCAACGTCGTCAGCCCCGGCCCGATCAAAACGCCGGCCATCGAGGCGATTGCCGGCAGCAAAGAACAGGCCGATGCGATGTTCGGTGAGATGGCCAAAGGCATCCCGCTCGGCCGCGCGGGGGAACCCGAGGAAATCGCGGGGCCGGTGCTGTTTTTGGCGAGCAGCGATTCCAGCTTCGTGAATGGGATTGAGCTGTTTGTGGATGGTGGAATGATTCAGGTTTAAACGTTCTTCGCTGACCGAATCCAGCCGCTTGGGGCTTCGCGAAAGAAGACGGGCAGCATCGCGGCGCTCCTTGCTGCGCGACGCCGCAAGCGGCAATGCTCAGGGCACACGCGGGTGAATAAATTGAGGAGCTCGAGAAAAAAGTCGTTCCGAGGGGAGCAGCAGCGACCCGAGGAATCTCGATTTGCAGTCGCGTATTCGTCAGCCCGGAGCTCTCAGGTCGCTGCTGCTCTCGTCGGGATGACGCACCGTTTGGTCATATACAAATGTCCCGCGGCAATGCAGGGCAACCGCATTCTGGATGATTTCGTTTTTTCTCCTCTCCCTGTACTCGGGGAGAGGTCGGGTGAGGGGCGTTTTCCGAGCGACAAAAGACCCCTCTCCCTGCCTCTCCCCGAGTACAGGGAGAGGAGTTAATAGAATGCGGTTGCCCTGCCGCGGCAATGCTCCAGCGCGTCAGGTTGCTTGTGAAAAATAACGTATTCGGCTACGATCCTCGCCCCGCTGCGCGTCTGATTTTGCCCGGCGGTTTGTCTTTATTATATTGATCAAATTGCACGTGAGGTAATCGCCATGTCGTTGGATCGCAGCCTGAAGAGTGCCAGTTCGCTGGTTCGTCATCGCAATGTGTTGACACGCGCCGAGCGCGTCGATCGTCTGAAGGAGCTGGAGAAGTGGAACGATTCCAGCACGATCCTCGGCCTGCCGAAGGTCGCGAATCGTAAGATGGCACTGGCCAAGGCTGAGAAGGAAGAGACCGAAGAGGGCGCAACGCCAGCCGCCGCGGGCGCGGCCGCACCGGCCGGCGCGAAGGGCGCGGCAGGCGCCAAGCCAGCCGCCGGCGCCAAAGCCGCCGCCCCCGCCGCCAAGGGTGCCGCCCCCGCCAAAGCCGCTGCCGCCCCGGCCGGCAAGAAAAAGTGAAGTCAAATTTGAGAATTTGAGATTGAAGTATTTCTTCCAACCGCAAAATCACAAATTCGCAAAATCACAAAATTCCTCCATGCCTTCCATCGCCGATCTGATCTCCGACCGCGCCCATGCCGTCGATGCGTCCGGCATCCGCAAAGTCTTCGACCTTGCGGCCAAGCTGAAAGATCCAATTAACCTGTCGATCGGTCTACCCGATTTCGACGTGCCCGAACCGGCGAAGCTCGCGGCCATCGCGGCGATCAATCGCGGTGAAAATCGCTACACCCAAACGCAGGGAATCGCGCCGCTGCGCGAACGCCTTCGCAAAAACCTCACCGCCGAGTTCGGCCGCGATGTTGGCGATGTCCTCATCACCTCCGGCGTGGGGGGAGGCCTTTACCTGTCGATGCTCGCCCTGCTGAACCCCGGCGATGAAGTGATTTTCATGGACCCGTACTTCGTCATGTACAAGCACATGGTGACGATGGCCGGCGGCACGCCGGTGCTGGTCGATGGATATCCCGACTTTAAATTTCACGCCGAGCGCTGGGAAGCGGCCATCACCCCACGCACCAAATGCATGATCGTCAGCTCGCCCGCCAATCCGACCGGCACGACGATGAGCGACGATGAGCTGCGCGCGGTTGTGGCATTGGCCAGGAAACACGACCTGCTTCTGCTCAGCGACGAAATTTACGAGCCGTTTCTCTACGACGTGAAGCCCGACGCGACCGGCCATCGTCTTTACAGCCCCGGCGCGCTGTATGAAAAAACGCTGGTCTTTCGCGGCTTCGGAAAATCGCACGGCATGACCGGCTGGCGACTCGGTTATGCGATCGGCCCCGCCGAATTGCTGGCGGAGATGACGAAGTTTCAGCAGTACACCTATGTGTGCGCGCCGTCGCCATTGCAGCACGGCGCGCTGGCGGCGATCGATGTCGATATGAGCAAGACGATCGACGCCTACCGCCGCAAGCGCGATTTCATCGTCGAGCAACTCGGCGATGTGTTCGAGCTTGCCCACCCGGGCGGCGCGTTTTACGCATTTCCCAAAGCGCCCGCCGGAGAGACCGCGACCGAATTCGTCGCGCGGGCGATCGAAAAAAATGTGCTGATGATTCCCGGCAATGTTTTCAGCAGGAGTGATACGCACTTCCGCATCAGCTACGCCAACACCGACGAAAAACTCGCCGAGGGGTGCCGGATTCTTCGCTCGTTGGTCACCTGACCGGTGCAGACGGCGGGAAGGCGCGTCCTGACGGCGCGGAGGCACCAGCGACGCACCCGCATCGCTGCGCCTTGACGTTGCGGACGCTGGTACTCCCAAAGCAATCATCCTCGCCGCTCCGGTTTTCACTCCTCTCTCCGTACGCGTGGAGAGGCTGGGAGAGGGGTCTTGGCATCACTCGAAAAACCCCTCTCCCAGCCTCTCCCCGAATACGCAGCATAGCGCGTGGCGCGATGTAAGCATCGATAGAAGCGCGCCTCAGGACGGACACCGCAATGCGACCGAGAGCGACATGTTATTCGTTAAGCTACTGCGTTTTCTGACGTCGACAAATTCGCAGATGCGCTATGTTGCGAGTACGGGGAGAGGAGTAGGAGAATGCGATCACCCTTCTGGTGCTCCAGGCAACCGCAGGTAAAAAATTGAGAAGTGCAAGAAGAAAGTCATTCCGAGGAAGCAACAGCGACCCGCATTCTGGACATCGATCCGTACTGCCCCGAAGATCGTAGCCGCAAGCAGTGCATTGCCCGCGCGCGACGCGTCGTCGACGAAGAAGGTATTTCACACCGACAATTGCATACATCAACAGCACGACCGCATCGACCGCTTCAAACGCATACAACGGAAGACGCCACGTCTCTTCAATCAGATAGGTAGGAAGTCGATCAACGATGTTGTGCCCGAACGCGAGCTTCGATTTTTCCCAATACATCTGCGCGTATTCGAAGTCGCGCCATTCGCGAACATATGTGCCTTGAAGCCTGGGCTTCGGGCCAGACGTGCTTCCGGAACAGAAGTCAAATGCTTGAAGCTGCGGCAACGAATAATTCAGTCGCCTGAATTCGAGGAGGCCGCGGGTGGAGCGAATCTCATATTGTCGCCTGGACGTTGCGATTGTCAGAGAGTCAGAGTGCTGCCGTCCTCTTGCATGGCAAGCCAGCAACGCGAGCATTACCGCGACTGCCAATCCGCCAACGACTTTAAAAATTAGTGATCGCGACAAGTTTCACACCAATCGTTGAACATTCCAGATTTATTGGCGATTGTAACAAATCGTCTGCGAGTCAAAGTACTGACTTTCTCGCCGCAGGTTCATAGTAGATGGCGAGCTACTCTTCCCCTTCAATGCTTCAATGCTTCAATGCTTCAATGCTTCAACGCTTCAAGCTGACCATCGCCTACCGTGGCACGGCGTATCACGGGTGGCAATACCAGATCGCCAACGAGCGGTATCGCGGCCCCGCGCCGCGGCCGGGGCAGGGGATTCCCACCGTGCAGGAAATTCTCGCGCGGGCCCTCGTGCATGTCGTCAAACATCCCGTCACGCTCGTCGGCTCCTCGCGCACGGATTCGGGCGTCCATGCCAAGGGACAGCTCGCGCATTTCGATACCGACAAGTCGATGATCGATCCGGAGTCGCTTCGCCGCGCGACGAACCATCAATTGCCGGACGATATTCTCGTGCGAAAAGTCGAGCCGGTGGATCAATCGTTCAGCGCGATTCTCTCGACGGTGCGCAAGCGCTATCAGTATTTCATTTGGAACGAATACGACCGTACTCCGTTCATGAGCGATCTGTATTGGCACCGCTGGCAGGAGCTGAGTATTCCCGCGATGCAGGAGGCCGCGACATACCTGGCGGGCGAGCACGATTTCAAAACATTCGCCCGCGCCAAGCAAAAGCGCGGCTCGACCATTCGCACGATCTATGACCTGAGCGTCGTAAAACGCGGCCCGCGGCTGGTGATCGGCGTGGAGGGAAACGGCTTCCTCTGGAACATGATCCGCATCATCGCCGGCACGCTCGTCGAGGTCGGCCTCGGCCGCTTCCAGCCGCGCGATATGATCGCAATGCTCGACGCCAAAGACCGCCGAGCCGGCGGCTCAACCGCCCCGCCGCAGGGACTTTATCTGCAGTGGATTAAAACGACGGATGAGAAAGAAGGGGTGAGGGGGGAAGAAAAGGGGCGAGGGGTAAGGGGCAAGGGGTGAGGGACGAAGGAATATTCTGCGTACAATACTTCCTACGCGTTGCGACTGCTTTTTGTCTTCCCTTGCCCCGCACCCCTTTCCCCTCGCCCCTTTTCTTTTCCCCATTCCCGCAGACCGCGAATTACCGTTGAATGCGCGATGCAATGGCTAAAAAGATCGTCATCATCGGCGGCGGATTCGCGGGAATGAACGTGGCGCGGCGGCTTCGGAAGCTGCTGCGCGATCAACCCGAGTATGAGATCACGCTCGTTAGCCGCGATAATTTTTTCCTGATGACGCCGCTGCTTTTCGAGGCCGGCTCGGGCGTGCTCGAGCCGCGGCACGCGGTGAATCCGATTCGCCTGATCTTCGGGAAAGAGACCAACCTCCGCTTCGTCGAAGGGGAGGCGACCAGCATCGACGTCGAGCGGCAGATCGTCCGCGGCAAGGTCGTTCATCAGGAAGAAGTCGAATCGCACTACGATCACCTGGTGCTGGCCGTCGGCGGTGTCACGAATATGGAGCTTGTCAAAGGCTCGGAAAACGCACTGACATTCAAGACGCTGGCCGACGCCATCTATTTGCGAAACTTCGTCATCCGCCGATTCGAAGAAGCGGACGTCGAACGCGACCCGGACGTGAAGAAATCGCGGCTCACTTTCGTCATCGTCGGCGGCGGACTTGTCGGCGTTGAATTGCAAGGCGAGCTGGAAGAATTCGCTCACGCGGCCGCGAAGAACTACCCCCGTATCGATGCTTCTGAAATGCGCTTCGAGCTGATCGAGCACGGCTCGCGACTAATGAAAGAAATGGACGAGGACCTTGCGGCCTACGCGCAAGGCGTCTACGAGCGTCGCGGCATTCGCGTTCGACTAAACACGCCCGTCGAGCGCGTCGAGCCAGGCCGAGTGCACTTGAAAGGCGGCGAGACGATCGACGCATCGACGATCATCATCGCGACCGGCGTCACGCCGTCACCGCTGGTGAAGTCGATGGAGAATATTCAGAAGGAAAAGAACGGTCACATCACGTGCGATGCAACGATGCGGTCGGTGAGCCACAAAAATGTCTGGGCATTGGGCGATTGCGCGTTCGTTCCCGACCCGGACGGCAAGCCGTATCCCGCGCTGGCGCAGCACGCGTTGCGCGAGGCACGGCTGCTGGCAAAAAATATCGCCGCCGACATCGCCGGGAAGCCGGCCAAGCCGTTCATCTACAGGACCAAGGGCACGCTCGCGGCGCTGGGCGGCTTTAAAGGCGTTGGAAAAGTCTTCAACATCAAGCTCAAAGGTTTCACCGCCTGGACGGTATGGCGCGGCTACTACCTGCTGCAAATGCCGGGCATCGGTCGACGCATTCGCATTATGATGGATTGGCTGGTCGCGATCACGATGGGATACGACATCGTCGAGGTGAACTTCGATCGCGACATTCAAAATCAGCCACGCGATCCGGTGCTTCGCCAGCGTGCCGCCGCCATGCAACAGACTGTTGAATCACTTGATCCCGTCGAGTCCAAATAAGTCGATGACGTCTCATAAGAATCGGCCGATCAATATCAAAGTTGCAGCGGATGAACATCCGATGTTGCGGTGCCGTGACTCGTCACAACGTAAATCAAGAAGCAGATCCCTTGCAGCGAAGGGCCGATGGACTTAAAAGAACGACCGAGCGCAAACGCCGGCGCGACGGATCGCGCGGCGAAGATCTGCTGGGAGTTTCAGAAAA
The DNA here is from genome assembly GCA_964236135.1 of uncultured Phycisphaerae bacterium. GTDB lineage: Bacteria > Planctomycetota > Phycisphaerae > Tepidisphaerales > Tepidisphaeraceae > CAXSBN01. The sequence goes on along the minus strand of CAXSBN010000015.1, from coordinate 17,273 downwards.
GTTATTTCAGGTGACGAGTTAGGGCGCGCCATTTCCCGAACGAATATCTCTCGCTAGCATACTCCGCGCTAAGTTCAGTTATTTCCGGCGTGAGTCCGGTTCGCAACGATGCCACAGCTTTTCCATCCAGCGATGAACACGGTTGCCCGCGCGAGCATTGTCGCGGCAGTCATCGCGCTGTCCGCTACGGGCGCGATCGCGTTCAAAATCTTTTCTTCGCCGTACATCACCGAGCAATATGTCGCGATCGATCAGCCCGTGCCGTTCAGCCACGCGCATCACGTCGCGGGCCTCGGCATCGATTGCCGTTATTGTCATACGAGCGTCGAGGAGTCGAGCTTCGCGGGCATCCCGCCGACGCACACGTGCATGAGCTGTCACTCGCAGATCTGGATCAACAGCAACATGCTGGCCCCGGTGCGAAACAGTTTCATCGAGAACAAGCCGCTCCAGTGGAACCGCGTTCATAAACTGGCTGACTACGTTTACTTCAATCACAGCATTCACGTCGCCAAGGGCGTCGGCTGCACGACCTGCCACGGCCCGGTCGATCAGATGCCGCTGATGTGGCAGAACGCGACGCTGTACATGGAGTGGTGCCTGAACTGTCACCGCAATCCTGAAAAGTATCTTCGCCCCAAAGACAAAGTGTTCGACATGGGCTATTCGGTTCCGCAGAATCAGGAAGAAATGGGCGCGAAACTAGTGGCTGAGTATCACGTGCAAAAGAAGCAACTGGACAACTGCGGCGTCTGCCACAGATAAGCTAAATCAATGAGCGGTTCGATCGACGATTTCAAAGAAGTTTCGCTTCCTAAAGCAGCAAACAGCAAGCGCTTATGGCGCTCGATCGACGAGTTAAATGACTCGCCGGCCTTTCTTGCGCGGGTCAAGGCGGAGTTTCCGGATGTGGTCGATCACTGGACCGTCGAATCGCCAGAGACGGCCTCTACCGAAACCCTTGCCAATGCAGATGTTAGCCGTCGAACATTCCTCGGCGTGATGAGCGCTGGGATGGCCCTCCTGGGCATGACCGGCTGCTCGACACGCCAGCCGGATCAGAAGATTCTCCCCTACGTCAATCAGCCGGAATACCTCGTCCCGGGCCGGCCGCTGTTTTTTGCAAGTACTTTGACAATCGGCGGTTATGCACACGGCGTGCTGATCGAGCAGCACGAGGGCCGGCCGACCAAAATCGAGGGCAATCCCGATCACCCGGCCAGCCTGGGCGCGACCAACATCTTCATGCAGGCCGCCATCCTGCAAATGTACGAGCCGGATCGGGCGCAAGTTGTTCTGGATCATGGCGTTACGACACGGTGGAGCGCTTTTGCCGATAAGATCGCCGCAGTGATGGCCGGCAAGGGGTCGACGGGTGGCGAAGGGTTCGCAATTCTCGCCGAGCCATCCACCTCGCCGACGCTGGCGCGACAAATCGCCGCGTTCAAAAAGAAGCATCCGAAGGCTTCCTGGCACACGTGGTCGCCGGTCCATCGGAACAACGTTTTGGACGGTGCGCAGCAGGCGTTTGTCGGCCGGCTGGTCCCTGTTTATCACTTCGATCAGGCGTCAAGCGTTTTGTCGCTCGACAGCGATTTTTTTACCGATGAGCCGGGCAGCCTCGCGTACGCGCGGCAGTTCATGGATCGCCGCCGTGTGCGAAAAGGCAGCACGGAGATGAATCGCCTGTACGTGCTGGAGAGCGTCAAGTCGATCACCGGTGCGGCGGCCGACCATCGCTTCCCACTCTCGCCGGAAAACATCAGCGCGACCGTCCACGCGATCGCGGCGTCGCTCGGCATTGCCGGCGCCGCGCCGTCCGCCACGACCGGCATTCCCGCCGCAACGCTCGCCGCGATCGTCGAAGACCTGCAAAAGTCCGGGAAGAACGCGTTGGTCATCGCCGGCGAATCTCAGCCAGCCGACATTCACGCGCTTGTGCACGCGATCAATGCCAAGCTCGGCGCGGTCGGCAACACGATCACCTACATCGATTCGCCGGAGATTGATCCCGACAACACCATCGCGTCGATCAAGTCGCTCGTCGACAACATGAGCGCCGGCAAGGTCGACACGCTGCTCATCCTCGGCGGCAATCCGGTCTACAACGCGCCGGCCGACCTCAACTTCCAAAGCGCGATGGGGCACGTCGCCCTGCGCATGCATCTCTCGCTGTTTGAAGATGAGACGTCGTTCCAGTGTCACTGGCATTTGCCGATGTCGCATCAGATCGAATCGTGGAGCGATGCCCGCGCCTACGACGGCACGATCTCCATCGGCCAGCCGCTGATCGCGCCGCTCTACGCGACAAAAAACGTCTACGAAGTAATGTCGATGGTGCTGGGCGACTTCGGCCGCACGAACTACGACATCATCCGAACCACGTGGCAGGAGTCGGCCAAGTCGAACGCGAACTTCGGCAAGGACGGCTCCGGCTTCGATAGCGCCTGGGAAACCTGGCTGCGCGAAGGCGTGATCGCCGGTTCCGCGTCGGCGTCGAAAACGCCGCGATTGGTTTACGATCGATCGAAAGCAACACCAACCACACAGCCGACCTCAAGTACAGGTTACACCGTTGTCTTCCGCCCCGATCCTTCGATCGGCGACGGCGAGTGGGCGAACAGCGCCTGGCTTCAGGAACTTCCCAAGCCCATCTCAAAGCTGACATGGGACAACGTCGCGATGATGAGCTACGCGACGGCCAAGAAGTTGGGCGTGGAAAAAGAATCGACCGTCGATCTGAAAGTGAAAGATAAATCCGTTGGCCGCGCTGCGGTGCTGCCCATGGCCGGAATGCCCGACGGCGTGATCTCCGTCACGCTCGGCTATGGACGAACGATGGCCGGCGAGGTCGGTAACGATCACGGCTTCAATGCCTATTCCATCCGCACGACCGACGGCATGTGGCAATCTCCCGTCGAAGTTTTTGCACTCGATCACACGTACAAGCTCGCCATCTCGCAGGAAACGCAGGTCATGCACGGCCGCGAGTTGTTGCGGGTAAAGCCGATCAGCAATTACGGCAAAGGCGAGGAAGAATTCGGCGAGCACGAGGATAAGGACTCGGGCGCGAAGTCCGAGGATGAATCCGCCAAGCCAAAGACAACGCCGCTCACGCTGTATCAGCCCTGGGATTACACCAAGGGCAATCAGTGGGGCATGGTGATCGACAACAACGCGTGCATTGGCTGTAACGCGTGCGTCGTCGGCTGCATGTCGGAAAACAACATTCCGACCGTCGGCAAGGAGCAGGTGATCAACGGCCGAATCATGCACTGGCTTCGCATCGATACGTACTTCGAAAGCGAGATGCACGAGATCAACGACCAGGTGAAGGCCGTTGAAAATCCCGACACGTATTTCGAGCCCGTCGCGTGCATGCATTGCGAGAACGCGCCGTGTGAAGTCGTCTGCCCCGTGGGCGCGACCGTTCACGATGTCGAAGGCACGAACAACATGGTTTACAACCGCTGCGTCGGCACGCGGTATTGCTCGAACAACTGCCCGTACAAGGTCCGCCGGTTCAATTACCTCAGCTACAACTGGACGATTCCCGAATCGTTGCGGCTGATGAAGAATCCGGATGTGACGATTCGAAACCGCGGGATCATGGAAAAGTGCAGCTACTGCATCCAGCGCATCAGCCACGCACGCATCGAAGCAAAGAAGCAAGATCGGCCGATCCGCGATGGTGAAGTCGTCACCGCCTGCCAGCAGGCCTGTCCGACGCAGGCGATCACCTTCGGCAACACGCTTGACGGCCAAAGCGCCGTGGCGAAGCTGAAGACCGAACCCGAAAACTGGGGCCTGCTGACCGATCTGAATACACAGCCGCGCACAACGTATTTGACGAAGTTCAAGAACCCGAATCCGGCGATGAAAGCATAAGAGAGTGGTCGGTTGTCGGTTGTCAGAGAAGAAGCAAATCTTTACTGACAACCGACAACCGACAACTAACCAACGATGCCTGACCTCAATATCAAACGCTCGCCCGCGATGGCTGACGCCGGTTACCTGGCGGGCGATGTCGCGCCGACGGGCGACGAGCCGGTGCTCAAAGGGCATCACTCGTATGCCACCGTCACCGATGAAATTTCCGACTCGGTATTGAAGCGGCCGATCGGGTACGGCTGGGTGTTCGGGCTCATGATCTGCATGGGCTTCGTGACGCTCTTTACGTTTTCGGTCGGCTATCTGTTCACGCGCGGCGTGGGCATCTGGGGCAACAACATTCCCGTCGCCTGGGGCTTCCCGATCGTTAACTTCGTCTGGTGGGTCGGCATCGGCCATGCCGGTACATTTATCTCCGCATTTTTGCTGCTGCTGCGTCAGGATTGGCGCACGTCGATCAACCGCTTCGCCGAAGCGATGACGCTCTTCGCCGTTGCGTGCGCGGGTATGTATCCGCTGCTGCATCTTGGCCGGCCGTGGTTGTTTTATTGGCTGATGCCGTATCCGAACACGATGTGGCTCTGGCCGCAGTTCCGCAGCCCGCTGGTGTGGGACGTGTTCGCCGTGTCGACGTATGCCAGCGTCTCGGCGCTTTTCTGGTTCGTTGGCTTGATCCCTGACCTGGCGACGTTTCGCGATCGCACGACATTTAAACCGCTCAAGTTCGTCTTCGGCGCCGCCGCTCTGGGGTGGCGGAGCAGCGCCCGTCATTGGCATCAATATCAGACCGCCTACCTGCTGCTCGCCGGCCTGGCCGCGCCGCTCGTGGTCAGCGTGCACAGCGTCGTGGGCATGGACTTCGCCGGCTCGCAGGTGCCTGGCTGGCACAACACCATCTTCCCGCCCTACTTCGTCGCGGGTGCGATTTTTTCCGGCTTCTCGATGGTCGTCACCCTCGCGATCCCGCTCCGCAAGTTCTACAACATGGGCGACTTCATCACGCTCAAGCACATCGAACGCTGCGGCCAGCTAATGCTCGTCACAGGATTGATCGTCGCCTACGGCTACATGATCGAAGTGTTCATGGGCTTGTTCAGCGGCGTGGAATCCGAAAGCTTCCTCGTCAAGAACCGCATGATCGGCCCGTATGCGTGGAGCTTCTGGGCGCTGTGGATCTGCAACATCTTCATCCCGCAGGCGCTTTGGTTCAAAAAGGTGCGGCAGAACATCCCCGCGATGTTCATCATCAGCATCATCATCAACATCGGCATGTGGCTGGAACGCTTCGTGATCATCATCACGAGCCTGAGCCGCGAATACCTCGTCAGCAGTTGGCACATTTACAAGCCGACGTTTTTCGACTTCTCGATTTTCTTCGGAACGATCGGTTTCTTCCTGATGCTGTTCCTGCTGTTCATCCGCGTACTGCCGGCGATTTCAATCTTCGAAATGCGCGAGCTTGTGCACCTCGAAGGACACGTGGGCAACATCGAAGAAGATTTAGCAGAGACGGACGACGCCGCGAAAGCGAGGACGACACATTAGTTTCTCGCGCAACGGCGCGGGAAGACAAAACTAAACTCCTCTCCCTCGTACTCGGGGGAGAGGCGGGGTGAGGGGCTCTAGCCGTCCGAATGAAGAGCCCCTGACCCTAACCCTCTCCCCCCGAGTACAGGGGAGAGGGGACAAGAGCGACTGAGATCGACATGCATCACGAACCTGAACCCAATCCTCTCTACGGCCTGATGGCTGAGTACGACGACGCAGATGAATTTCTGGCGGCGTGTGAGAAGGTGCGCGATGCCGGGTTCACCAAGATGGACGGCTTTGCGCCGTTCCCCGTGCACGGCATGTCTGAAGCGCTCGGCCTGCCGCAATCCAAACTCCCGGCAATGATCCTCACCGGCGGCATCCTCGGCGGGCTCGCGGGCTTCTTCATGCTCTACTACGCGAACGTCATCAGCTATGTCTGGAACATCGGCGGCCGACCGCCCAACAGCTGGCCGGCGTGGATTCCGATCACGTTTGAAACCACCGTGCTGGGCGCGGGATTCACCGCGGTCTTCGGCATGATTTTGCTGAACGGTCTGCCGCAGCCGTATCACCCGGTCTTCAACGTCAAGGCGTTCGAGCAGGCGAGCCAGACGCGATTCTTCGTGCTGATCGAAACCGCCGATCCGAAATTCGACCTGCTTGAAACGGCGAAGTTTTTCCAGACGATGACGCCCACGCCGATGGTTGTGCACGAGGTGCCGAACTGATGCGCTTTGCACGCTCGTTATTTTCAAATCGCCAGGCACGGGCGGGACGCCCGTGTCACAGGAACGCTTCTCGTGTCACGGGCGTCCCGCCCGTGCGCGCGATCTCAACGGCCTTAATCGCTCTCGCCCTCGCCGGCTGTCATCGCAATGACATGGCCGGTCAGGATCGGAAAGATCCGATGGAGCCCAGCACGATGTTTGTCGACGGCAACTCTGCCCGGCCGTTGGTGGTCGGCACCGTGCCGCGCGATCGCAATGGTGCCATCTCGATGGCGACGCGTTCCGGGCCGGTTTCGGATTACGACGGCCTGACCGGCGCGGGCTATTCGACGACCCGCCCCTCGATGCCCGACAGCGCGCCGATTCCGTTCGAACTTACCCTCGACGACCTGAATCGGGGGCAACAGCGTTTCAATATTTACTGTTCGATGTGTCACGGCCAGACCGGCGAAGGCAATGGCATGATCGTGCAGCGCGGCTTTGTTCGACCGCCAAGCTATTTCCCGCTCGCTGCCGACAAAACGCTGTGGCCCGATCTTTATGCCCGCGAGCAGGCGCTGATGAACCAGCCGATCGGCTATATCTTCAATGTCATCACCAACGGCCACGGCGCGATGTACAGCTATGCCGAGCGCGTTCCGCCGGATGACCGGTGGAAGATCGCGGCGTATGTGAAGGCGTTGCAGATGAGCCGCAACCCGAATCCGAAAGATCTGACGGCGGCGGACAATGCGGCGATGAATCAGCAGGCATCGACCGCCACGCCGGACTCGGCCAAAGAGGGCGATAGCATGAACAGCGCGGCGAATAACCCGAACAAGAACGCCGGCGGCATCAGATAAGTCCGCAGTTGAATGGCCAGATGGAAACCAGATGAGCAGCAAGACCGACGCGACAGTCATGGAAGCCCCGATCGACACGCCGTTCCCCGCGGAACTGGCGCGCGTGAAGGGCCCTGCGCTGCTGGCGGCAATCGCGGGCACGATCCTGATGTTCATCGGTTTTCTGTGGAACACCCCGCAGGCCTCCAAGGCCTACCTCACGGCATGGCTTTTCTGCCTGGGAGTGAGCCTCGGCGGGATGGGGCTCGTAATGTTGAGCCATCTGGTCGCGGGGGAATTTTTCTGGATCATTCGCCGTTTTTCAGAAGCCGCCGCGTCGCTGCTGCCGGCGATGGCGCTGCTGTTCATTCCGATCGCGGTCAATTTCAAGAACATCTATCCGTGGGCGGTTGCCGAGATCGTCGCGCACGACAAAATTCTTCAGCACCGTTCGCCGTACATGAACGCGACCTGGGTCATCGTTCGCGCGCTCATCTATTTCGGCATCTGGTGTACGTTCACCGCCGGTTTGCGTTCCTGCTCAGCCAATTACGACAAGACGGGCGATCCGAAATTTCTGCGCCGCGCGCAGGCATTTAGCGCGGCCGGCATTCCGCTGTACATGATTACCATGACGCTCGCCGCCGTCGACTGGATCATGACGCTCGATCCGCACTTTTTCAGCCACATCATCGGCTTCGTCACGGTCGTCAGCCAGGTCGGCTCGGCGATGGCGGTGATCCTATTCATGTTCACCAAGATCGCCGATCGCGAGCCGTTCAAGCGGGTGCTTCAGCCGCGCCATCTGAACGACATGGGCAACCTGCTGCTAACGCTGATGATTCTGTGGGCGTATATGAGCTTTGCCCAGTTGCTGATCATCTGGATGGGCAACGCGCAGGACGACAATATGTATTACGTTCAGCGCGGCTTCGGCATTCATCCAAAGCCGTGGCGATTCCTGGCCCTGGCGCTGCTCGTGCTCCACTTTGCCGTGCCTTTTTTCATCCTGCTGGTGCGCAATAACAAGCGAAACGCGAAGAAGCTGGGACTGATCGCGTTGCTCATCGTGGTGATGCGGTGGGTCGATGTTTACTGGTGGGTTGTCCCCACGCCGATCCCGGTACTTGGCGCGCTCGAGCGCGGCGACGGCGGCCGGCCCAGCTTTCTCGATCCCTGTGCCGTCGTCATGCTCGGCGGAATCTGGGCGTATCTGTTTATCAATCAATTACGCTCGCGCACCCTGCTCAGTCGCGCGGCCCGGCCGATGAAGGTGGATGTGGTTCACGGCCATTCCCACGGTTCGCACGGACCTGTCGATCCCGGCAAGGTGTCACACGGATTAGCCCATGCATAGCGATGCGCCCCCAACCCCCGTCTCACCGGCGTCGATCGCCGCGGGCCATGAAAGCTCGCACGTCGGCCTGCGCGGATTCATCGTCTTCGTGGTCATCCTTGTGGGCTTCGGATTGATCGTGCATGTGACGATCTGGGGACTCATGGTCGGATTTGCCAAGCTCGATTCGCTGGGCGACCCGATGATCTCGCCCGTGCAGGACAAAAAGCCGACGCCTCCCGCGCCTTGGCTGCAACCCAGCCCGCCGCAAGGCGTCGAGCCGCGCGACGATTGGCAGGATTTAGCGCAACTGCGTGAAAGAGAAAAGACGACCCTGACCACCTATGGCCGCGATGAAGCGACGGGCGGCATGCGTATTCCGATCGATCGCGCGATGCAGTTGGTGGTCGAAAAGAAATTGACTGGCCCTCATTCGTCAGCCGCGCCGGTAATGCCGTCAAAAGCGTCCGATTCCGATACTTCGGGAGGAAGGTAATTCCGTCGTGAAGCACCGTCTCCGCTTCATCTTCCGCACGTTTGTACTGGCGACTGTATCGCTCGGCACGATCGCCGTCGCGCCCGCGCGGGCGCAGATGGGGTGGCGCGAGCCAGAGATCGAGAGCAATAAAAAACCGCCAGCCCTCGACGGCATCGGTATCGACCAGAATCTGAACGCGCAGATTCCGATGGACCTGGTCTTCAACGACGAGTCCGGCCAGCCCGTGAAGCTCGGCGAGCTTTTCCACGACCGTCCCGTCGTGCTGTCGCTGGTTTATTTTCAGTGCCCCATGCTCTGCACCGTCGTCCTGAACGACATGCTGCGCGGCTTTGTCGGGCTGCCCACGCTCACGATCGGCAAAGACTACGACGTGATCACCGTCAGCTTCGACCCGAACGAAACGCCGAAGCTCGCGGCTCAGAAAAAAGACCGGTATGTCCACGAGTACGGCCGCGGCAGTTCCGCGAAAGCCGGCTGGCATTTTCTGACCGGGAACGCCGAGGCGATCAAAGCACTTACCTCCACCGTCGGCTTCAAATATCGCTGGGACGAGGCAAGCAAGCAGTTCATCCACCCCAGCGGAATCACGGTGCTCAATCCCGACGGGAAAATCAGCAAATATTTCTTCGGCATCGATTACGAGCCGACCGATCTGCGGCTGGCGCTGGTCGATGCGGGGCAGGGAAAAACCGGCTCGATCACCGAGCACATCCTGCTTTACTGCTTTCACTACGACGCGACGACAGGTAAATACGGCCTGGCAATTCAGCGCGGGCTGAAGATTTTCGGCGCTGTGTTCGTGATTGCGATGGTCAGCGGAATCGCGTTTCTACTGTGGAAAGATAAGAGCCGAATTGTTTTGCCCGTGACTGCGGACCGCTGACTACGGACCGCGGATTGCCGACTGCGGCTCGACGGAGCTCGCCGAAGTCCGACTGAGACGACCATGAACGACAGCAGCTTCCATCTCATGCCCGATCAGGCGTCGACGATCGCACCGGCGAATGATGCGCTTTTTTTCTACTTGGTGTTCATCACGCTGTTCTTCACGGTTCTGATCTTCGCGCTGATCATTTTCTTCGGCCTGAAGTTCCGTCGCAAATCAGAAGAGATGCCCGCCCGCACGCGGTCGGATATGCGGCTGGAATTGAGCTGGACGATTATCCCGCTGCTGATTTCGCTGTCGATTTTCGCGTGGAGCGCCGGGCTGTTTGTAAAGATGTCGCGGCCGCCGGCAAACGCGATGGAGATTTATGTCGTCGGCAAGCAATGGATGTGGAAAGTTCAGCATCCGGCCGGCCCGCGCGAAATTAACGAGCTGCACATTCCGGTCAATCGCCCCATCAAGCTCACGATGGCCAGCGAGGATGTCATTCATGATTTTTACATCCCGGCGTTTCGGGTGAAGCAGGATGTCGTGCCGGGCCGGTATAGCTACGAATGGTTTACCGCGACCGAGCCGGGCGAGTATCACCTGTTCTGTGCCGAGTATTGCGGCAAGGACCATTCGCGCATGGGCGGCAAGATCGTCGTGATGGAAGAGTCTGACTATCAGGCCTGGCTCGCCGGCACGGGCCAAGGCCACGGCTCCGCCGCCGATGCGGGCGCCAAGCTGTTTCAGCAGTATTCGTGCGCAAGCTGTCACGGGCAAAAAGCCCCGACGATGGCGGGGCTTTATATGAGCCAACGCCCGATGGCCGACGGCAAGACCGTCGTGGCTGATGAAAATTATCTTCGTGAATCGATCCTGAACTCTTCGGCAAAGATCGTCGCGGGATATCCGCCAATCATGCCGAGCTTTCGCGGCCAGTTAACGCCCGAGCAAATAAATGAGCTTGTCGAATACATCAAGAGTCAGAAGGTGCCCGCGAGAAATTATTGACTGCTGTTTTCCCCTCTCTCCGTACTCGGGGAGAGGTTGGGTCAGGCGTTTTTTTGAAAGACTGCTGGTGCGGATTTGTGGGAGATGCTTGAGACGAATGCAGACCCCTCACCCCGCCTCTCCCCGAGTACAGGGAGAGGGGTACGGAGGGGAGCCCTTCGGACTCTCTTCCAGAACTTGGAAAGAGGAGCGTACGCGAATTTCTTCCTCCTCTCCCTGTACTCGGGGAGAGGTCGGGTGAGGGGCTTCTTCGGGAGCCGGATGATGCATACTGTGGGAGATGTCTGAGCCAAATGAAGACCCCTCACCCAGCCTCTCCCCGAGTACAGGGAGAGGAGTGTGGAAACAATTGCGGAAACCCTCTCTCCCCGAGTACAGGGAGAGGGGTGCGGAGGGGAGCGCTTGGCCTCTCTTCTAGAACTTGGAAAGAGGAGCGTACGCGAATTTCTTCCTCCTCTCCCTGTACTCGGGGAGAGGTCGGGTGAGGGGCTTCTTCGGGAGCCTCGAACGCATGTTGTTTGAGATGTTTTGAAAATAAAGAAGACCCCTCCATCTCTCCCCGGGTACCGGGGGTAGAAAATTTGGAGAGGGGTAAGATGAGCTAAGCAATGACCACAACGCCCGTCCCATTCATTCCGCCTTACGAACGCATGCCGGCCGTGCCGGTCCGCGCGCGTGGCGAGGTCAATTATCTCAACACCAAACACACCGTCAAAAGCTGGCTGCTCACCGTCGATCACAAACGCATCGGCATCCTCTATCTCCTCACCGTTTCATTCTTCTTCCTCATCGGCGGGGCGGCCGCAACCATGATGCGCGTCAAGCTCATGGTGCCCGGCGATGCCCTGATCACCTCCGAGACCTACAACAAAATCTTCACCATGCACGGCGTGGTCATGGTCTTCTTCTTCCTCATCCCGTCGATCCCCGGCACGCTCGGAAATTTCCTGCTCCCGCTGATGATCGGGGCACGCGACATGGCGTTCCCCAAGATCAACCTGCTCAGTTGGTATTTCTACATCATCGGCGGCGCGATGACGCTCACCGCCCTGATCTCCGGCGGCCTCGATACCGGCTGGACCTTTTACACGCCCCTCTCCAGCACCTATTCCAACGGCTATGTCGTGCTGGCGCTGAGCGGCATCTTCATCAACGGATTCAGCTCCATTCTCACCGGCCTGAATTTCCTGGTGACGACCCACAAGATGCGCTGCCCGGGAATGACCTGGTTCCGGCTGCCGCTCTTTGTCTGGGGGCACTATGCGACCGCGCTAATCATGATGCTCGGCACGCCGGTGATCGCGATCACGCTCGGCCTGGTCATCGTCGAGCGCGTGTGGCATGTCGGTATCTTCGATCCCGGCGTGGGCGGCGATCCGATCCTCTTTCAACACCTATTTTGGTTTTATTCGCACCCGGCCGTCTACATCATGATCCTGCCTTCGATGGCGGTGGTCAGCGAAATCATCACTTGCTATTCGCGCAAGCAGGTCTTCGGCTACAAGTTCGTGGCGTTCAGCTCGCTGGGCATCGCGATCATCGGCTTCCTCGTCTGGGGACACCACATGTTCGTCACCGGGCAATCGGTGTATGCGGGCATGATCTTCAGCGTGCTCTCGTTCATCGTCGCGATTCCGTCGGCCATCAAAGTCTTCAACTGGACGGCCACGCTGTACAAGGGGTCGATCTCTTTTGAGACGCCCATGCTGTATGCCATGGGCTTCATCGGCCTGTTCACGATCGGCGGATTGACCGGGCTGTTTCTCGCGGCCCTGGCGGTCGACGTGCATCTGACCGACACCTACTTCGTCGTCGCGCATTTTCACTACGTGATGGTCGGCGGCGCGATCATGGGATACCTCGGCGGCCTGCACTATTGGTGGCCGAAAATCACCGGGCGAATGTATCCCGAAGGGCCGGCCCGCTTCAGTGCGCTGATCATCTTCATCGGCTTCAATCTGACGTTTTTCCCACAGTTCATCCTCGGCTATCTGGGCATGCCGCGGCGCTATTACGCGTATGCACCGGAGTTTCAAGTGCTCAACGTGATGAGCACGGCCGGCGCGTCGATCCTGGCGATCGGCTTCATTCTGCCGCTCGTCTATTTTATGTGGTCATTGAAATACGGACTGAAAGCGCCCGCCAACCCGTACAAGGCGACCGGTCTGGAATGGGCGACGACCTCGCCGCCGCACGAGCACAATTTTGACCGCACGCCGGTGTGCGTTGAAGAGCCGTATTCGTATCACACCCAGCGCAATCAGGCCGGGCAGTTGTTGACCATCGACATGAAGCCGCTTGAAGAAATCGCCGCCCCGGCCGAAGACGTCATAGGAGGCATCGCGGGTCAGCATTAATCAGTCCGTGGCTTACCGCCGACTGCCCACCGCCGACCGCCGACCAACGCAATGAGCGACATTCCTCTCAATCATCCCGCGATCGACCCGGAACCGGCCGATCACACGACTCAACCGATGGCCGGCCCGCACGGCGATCACCTGCCCGGGCCTTCACATCTGGCGAGTCATTTCGACGACATCGAGCAACAGCGCGAATCCGCCACGCTCGGCATGTGGGCGTTTCTTGCCCAGGAAGTGATGTTCTTCGGCGGGTTGTTTCTCGTCCTCTCCATCTATCGCTCGCTTTATCCCGATGCCTGGCACGAGGCGAGTGCCCACCTGCTCTGGACGATCGGCACACTGAACACCGCGATCCTGCTCACGAGCAGCTTTACCGTCGCGCTGGCCGTTCATTACGCGACCGAGGGCAAGAACAAGGCGCTGATGAACATGCTGATTCTCACCGCCATTCTCGGGGCGGCGTTCGTTGGTTTTAAAGCCTACGAATATTGGGTCGACTGGCAGGAAGGACTCGTGCCGGTTTTGAACTGGCACCCGAAAGAAGCGCTGCAAGATCCTCGCCACGTCACGCTCTTCATGTGCATCTATTTCACGATGACCGGCCTGCATGCGCTTCACATGGTGATCGGCCTCGGCCTGTTTCTTTGGCTCATTATCAAAACCAAGAGAAATGAGATCTCCGCCGACTACAACACACCCGTCGAATGCGTCGGCCTGTACTGGCACTTCGTCGATATCGTGTGGATTTTTCTGTTTCCGTTGCTGTATTTGATTCGATGAGAGAGAAGAGTTTTCGATGAGCAGTTCAACCGCGATGCAATCTCTCGAGCCCAAACATCCTGGCGGCGATCACCACGACCACGGCGCCCACGTGGGCACGCTGGTCATTATTTACATCACGCTGATGTGCCTGCTGGCGCTGACGGTCATCGCCGCGTTTGCCGGCGAAAAGATGCACTTCGATCGGCTGAACATCGTGATCGCCATCGCCATCGCGCTGGTGAAGGCGGCGATGGTTGTCTGGATTTTCATGCACGTGAAATACGGCAGCAATGTCATCAAGCTGTACGCGTTTGCCGCGATCGTATTTCTGGGAATTATGCTGACGCTGACCTTCGGCGATTATCTCAGTCGCGGCGAGTTGCCGCGTAGCGATACGTTCGTCAGCGAGCCGCACCATCGCAATCCGCAAACCGACTATCAACATCCCGCATCGCTTGATTCCTCCGGCAACGCCATCGTCGCTGAACCCGTCGCCGAAGAAGCGAAGCACGAGTAGTGACGTTCACGCGAATTGTGCGGTGACCACCTCGTGCGCGAGCCGCCCGGGTTGATATTCCGGCAGCCAGCGGATCAGCTCCGCGATGATTGCCTGCGGATCGCCGCCGACCACTTTTTCCAGCGCGTCGATCATCGTCCGGCTGTTCTGCCGTGACCTCGCCGGAGCGTGATAGCAGAGGATGCCGCGATGCGGCGCGGTGGCCGGCCGCTCAAACGAATAAGCGAGGGCTTCTTCGATTTTTTCGCCGGGCCGGGGCGCGGTGAAGGCAATCGCCGTCGCGCTTTCCGCTCGATGGATCATGCGTTTCGCCAAGTCCGCGATGCGCAGCGGCGTGCCCATTTGAAGCAGGTAAATTTCGCCGTTCGCCGCATGAGCGGCCGCCAGCATCGCCAGGCCGGTGGACTCTTCGAGGGTCATGAAATATCGCCGCATCGCCGGATGCGTGACAATCACCGGCCCGCCCGCGGCGATCTGGCTCGCAAACGCCGGCACCACGCTGCCGGAAGAGCCGAGGACGTTGCCGAATCGAACGATCGAGAAACGCGTGGCCGACTTTTCCGAAGCAAGCGACAGAATGTAGATTTCGGCAGCTCGTTTGGTCGCGCCCATGACGGAGACCGGATCGACGGCCTTGTCAGAGCTTGTATAGACGAATGCCTCGGCCTCAAATCGACGCGACGCATCCGCGATGACCTGCGTGCCGAGCACGTTCGTTCGAACCGCTCGGCCCGGCGATGCCTCGACGGCCGGCAGATGTTTTTCGGCAGCGGCGTGAAAGACGATTTGCGGCGGCGATGCGCGGAAAATCGCTTCGATGCTCGGTGCGTCGGCGATATCCACGACAAATGGCGTTACGACGCTATTCGTCGCGGAGCTGGAAAGCTCGCCCATCACGGCCGCTAAAGCATGAGCATCCCGATCCAGCAGATACAAGTGTCTGGGTTCACACCGAAGCACCCGCCGTGCAAGCTCGGCCCCGATGGAGCCGCCCGCGCCCGTGATCAGCACACGCCGATCGGCAAACTGCGAATCGAATGACTGGAAGTCAAACGAGACGATGGGGCGATCGATCAGTGATTCAACTTCACACATCGTGTCCGATCAACAATGAACTGCACGTTGTATCGAACGCCATTTACTTTGCGACTTTTTGCTCCGTCACTTTGATAAGAAATTTCCCAGCAACCGCTCGCCATGCTCGGTCAAGAAGCTTTCCGGGTGATACTGCACGCCCTCCAGCGGCCAGGACTTATGCCGTAGGCCCATGATCTCGTCGTGATCGGTCCACGCACTGATTTCATACTCCGGCGGCAGCGTGCCGTTCTCGATGATCAGGCTGTGATACCGCGTCGCGGTAAACGGGTTCGGCATGCCGGCATACAGCGTTCTACCGTCGTGATGGATCAGGTCGGTTTTTCCGTGCATGAGCCGCTTTGCCCGAATGACATTCGCGCCGCCGACAAATCCGATGCACTGATGTCCGAGGCAAACGCCCAGCAGCGGAATCTTCGGCCCGAAGTGACGAATGACATCGTTGGAAATCCCGCCTTCCTTCGGCGTGCAGGGGCCGGGAGAAATCACCAGGTGGGAGGGCTTTAATTCCTCGATTTGGTCGATGGTGATTTTATCGTTTCGGAATACGCGTAAATCCAGGCCGCGTCGCACCGTGCCGAACACCTGAACCAGGTTGTAGGTAAAGCTGTCGTAGTTATCGATTAAAACAAGCATTGGGGTTGAATGTCGATTGTCGATGGTGGAATGTGGAAGCTTAGCCGCGTCCCTCGCTCACGTTCAACAATCCATATTCAACAATCAACAGTCCAAATGCTTTCCACTATCAACTTTCAAAACCCCCTGCTCTGGGCTGTCTTTATCGGATGGATTCTCTCGGTGGTACTGCACGAGTTTGCGCATGGTCTGGTGGCCTACCTTGGCGGTGATTACACCATTCGCGAGCGCGGCGGGCTTACGCTGAATCCGTTGCAATACATTGACCCGGTCTTCAGCCTGCTATTCCCGGCCATCATTTTCGCAATGGGCGGGATTCCGCTGCCGGGCGGCGTGACGTACGTGCGGCGCGACCTGATCCGCAGCCGGGGGTGGAACGTGGCCGTGAGTGCGGCCGGCCCGGCGATGAATTTTTTACTGTTCCTATTGTGTGCGCTGCCGTTTCATCCAAGAGTGCAATTGATGATTCCGACAATCGATTTTCCGAACTGGCACTTGTTTCTCGGAACGATGGCGATCCTTCAACTGTTGGCGACGCTATTCAACTTGGTGCCAGTCCCGCCGCTCGATGGATTCCAGATTATTTCGCAGTTCATGAATCCGGCCACGAGGGCAAAGTTTCAGCAGGCTGGAACCACATTGTTTCTGGTGTTCTTTCTCATGCTTTGGAACGTGCCGAGCTTGAGGGGCGTGTTTTACACAGGCGCGAATCACACAATGGCGGCGATCGGCCTGGACGAGCAGACTTCCGATTATTTCGCAAGCTGTTACGACCGCGTGTTGTTCAATGAAAAATCAACGCCATAAAAACCATTGGCGTCCTCGTTTGGAGGACGCCAATGGCGGGCTATGGATTCCGGCCCGTGGGGGCTTTGGGGGGTGGGGTACAGGCCGGAACTTTAGGACAAAATGTTGGCGAACTACTTGACCAAAAATCGTCTTCGATCTATTTCGATCTATTCGCTTCGCCGAATTTTAAGGAACAAATTTCGTGCCGCTCACGTCTTATCAATGGCACAAGCTGGCCGGAGGAAAAGGTTTTCGAAATTTTCCGCCGGATTCTCGACGTATTTATGTATTTCTGCGGCCGCTAGAATGTTTAGAAAAGTCAGTTTGTCGCTGTCGTGTCGCGTCGTGTCCGTTAGCGCGGTCGTAGTACCCAGGGCAACCGCATTCTATTAACTCCTCTCTCCGTACTCGGGGAGAGGCAGGG
>CAXSBN010000014.1:20348-89518 GCA_964236135.1 uncultured Phycisphaerae bacterium | reverse complement strand
CTCCCTTTTTAGCGCATCACTCGGAAAAAGTCGCGCGAAAAGTTCACAGGCTCTCAGAGTGACTCATCGTATCTTCTTCAATACTAACCTGCGGCGACGCTCATCTTTCACGGGGATATACGCTGGCAGCAAACGTTTTTTCACCTATCCCAATTATTGGTTCTCGTCCTCCGAAGCCGTTAGCCGCCATCGACGTACCTTGCCCGCAATTGAGGGAAATGCGTTCTCTTCCGCTAGGCTTTCCGCACCGGGGAGAAAAGAAAAAGCCGAAAACAATTACTTGTTTGCAGATCAAGTCGTCCGAAAACATCAACGATTTTCCGCTCAAATTCAATCAGCAAACGTCGAAGTCTTTCCGTTGTTCACTTCGTTCAAAAACTAAGGCGGTTACCTGGATTAAGTGGAATCGGAAACTGTGCGTCGTCGCCAGAGTAGTACGAGGAAGAACGGCCCGCCGAGCAGGCCGGTGAGGATGCCGACCGGAAGAACCGTTCCAACGCCGTGACTTGATGCAAGCCATCGCGACGCGGCGTCGGCGACGGCGAGCAGGCCGGCACCCAGGGCGGTGGCGACCGGGAGCAATCGCCGCTGGTCATTGCCGATGATGAGTCGTGCCAGGTGCGGGCAAACCAGGCCGACGAAGCCGATCGGGCCGCTGATCGCGACCGCCGACGCCGTGATAAGCGATGCGACGATCATGGCGGTCCAGCGAAGCCGTTGAATGCGAACGCCCAGAGACGTCGCCTCCGATTCACTGAGCATCGCGACGTTTAAGTGGCCGCTGATCGAGAGCAGGATCATGAAGCCGATTCCCACGATCGTGCCTGCGCTGATGAGCGACGCGGGCGCGAGCGTCGATTGTAATCCGCCGACGAACATCGCGATTGGCCCGCCGGGACGCGCGGGGTCTTTGAAGATTTCGTTGAGCAGTAAGAAAATCGAGCCGTTGATCGCGTTGACGATCACGCCCACCAGCAGCATGCCGACCGGATCGAGCTTGCCGCGCCGGCCCGCGAGTGCGAAGACGATCGCGATCGCGATCATCGCGCCGGCGAACGCGAACCCCTGCTCGCCCAGCGCGATCGCCAGGCCGGCGCCGGCCATCGGCAATCGCCAGAGATACGCGAACAAACTCGCCCCGCTGCTGACGCCCAGCAAATACGGGTCGGCCAGCGGATTTTGCAGAATGGATTGATACACCGCGCCGGCGACACCCAAGGCCGCGCCGACGAGTGAGGCGACGAGCGTCGAGGTCAGGCGAATGCGCAGCACGTCGCCCATCTCCGGCAGGCTGATGCCGTTCGATCCGACGAACAGGCACGCGCCCGCCAGCGCGATCCAGAGCGCTGCCGCCAGCAGCAACATCCGGCCGAGACTTGCGAGCGTCCAAGGCTTCAACCGTGTCCCGCCGCTCGCACCGACGGAACGGTCGGATGCAGCTTTGCCGCAAAGTTCCGTGCGATTCTTCCAACGCTGAAGCCCGGCAGCAGCAGATAACTATCCGTCAGAAAATAGACCTGCCCCTCCCTGACGGCCCGCAACGACTTCTGGCCGGCCCAAAAATCGTGGACGGTGCTTTGCACCTGCATCGGCTCGCCCGGCAATAGCACGAGAATCGCCTGTGGATTCAGCGAAAGGAGCCGCTCAGTGTCAATCGTCGGATAGGCGTTGCCCGCATCCGACCCCAGCGCGTTCGTCCCGCCCGCGAGTTGAAGTACATCGTCGAGAAACCCGCCGGGCCCGACGCACGAAATACCGCTGGTCGCGCTGCCATATGCGATTAGTGTTGCAACACGCGGCAGGTCCTTGACCGAATTGCGAACCTGGTCGAGCGTTTCCCGTAGCGATCTGGCCGCGACGTCCGCTTTTGCATCTTCGCCGATAGCGGGGCCGAGTTGTTGAAGCGTCGTAAACACGTCATCGAGCCGATTAATGTGAACATTAATAAGCCCAATCGACAGGCGGCCGCACTGATCCTTCAGGCCGGCGGGCATTTTCTCCGGCGCGAACTGCACAATCATCTTCCGCGGCTTCACGGCGACGATCTTTTCCCAGTCGATATTGCGATAATCTCCCACGCGCGGCAGGCCTTCGATCGCCGGCGAGGCAACATCGTAATTACTGACTGCCACGAGATGATTCTCCGCATTCATCCCGAAAATCAAATCCGTCGCAGCCGGCACGAGCGAGGCGACCGTCGGCGAGGCATGCGCACGGACTGGCGGGTTCGCGCGGTCGCAGCCGATCACCCACAGCAGAGTGGCGACCGCGATCACCAAATCGCGAATAGATCCGCTTTGCAAAAACTTTTCCTTAGTTCGTGACAACATCGCGTTGACCCGGCGCGCGCGGATGGTAGATTTGCCGCACAAGAGTAGCAAACAACGGCAACAAGCCACGGCCGATTCAATTTCACGAACGCAGGGACGCACACATGAGCGACCAACAAAACTCCACCCTGATTAATCGTATCGGCAACTGGTTTAAAAAAACCAACGACGAGCTGAACGGCGTGCGCAATCAATCGACCGACACGCAGCTCGTCGATCAAAATTCCACCAGTTTTCTCCGCCCCTGGGCCAAGCGCGATGCGGCCATCCAGAATTTGCAGGACGGCTTCCACACGCTCACCGACCTGATGTCGTCCGTCCGCGACAACCTTGAGCGCTCCAGCCTGCGTCAAGATGAGTTGCTGAATTATCTCTCGCACCTGCCCGAAGCGCTGCAGTCGCTGCCGGAAAGCAATCGCATTCACAATGAGGCCCTCAAGGCCATCCACCAGCAGTTGACCACGCAAAACGGCCAGCAGGCGCGGCTGGCGGACATCCTCGAAAAGCTCAACACCAAGGGCCTGGAAAGCGGCGAGGTGCTTGATGAGGTGCGCGAGCGCGTCGAAGCGATGCGGCAGACGGACGAAACCATCGCCAGCAACCTCAGCAGCTTCGGCGATGCGATGCAGACGATCAACCAACGGCGCAACCAGCACGCAGGTGCTCGAACAGATGCGCGACAACATCAACTCCCGCGACGGCCAGCTCGAACGCATCCTCAACAAGCAGAGTTCGCGCTTCACGACAATGCTGGCGGTCGCCATCTTCCTGTCGATCGCCGCGCTTTGCGCCGTCGGCGTCATCGGATGGATGATGATGCAGAAGATGAAGTGAGGGCAGTGGGCGGTCGACAGTGGGCGTCGGCAGTTAAAAATCAACTGCTGGCTTTCGACCCTCCCGTTTAGCGGCACCGCTTGCGGTGCGTTTTCTTCAATTCATGCGCCTACCCTACGCTGATGTCCGTCGTGCTTGGGCGCCCGAAACTGATCTGTTTCTCGAGCGACGAGTACACCGCGCCGCTTCCGCCCGGTCATGCGTTTCCGATGTCGAAGTTCAAGGAGTCGGCCGATGCGTTGCGGGCTTCGGGGGCTTGCGACGTGCGCGATCCGGGGATGATTTCGGACATCGATCTTCTGCGTGTGCACACGCCTGAGTACATCCGCTCGATCGATACGGGACGGTACAACGAACTCACGAAACTGCGGCTCGGGCTGCCGTGGTCGGTTCAGCTCGCGCGGCGATCGCGCTGCGCAACGGCCGGCACTTTAAACGCCGCTCGCGTCGCGATGGTTCACGGCATCGCCGCCAACCTCGCGGGCGGGACGCACCACGCCTTCCCCGATCGCGGCGAGGGGTATTGCGTCTTCAACGACATCGCCGTCGCCATCCGCGCGCTGCAACACGATGAGCCGCTCATTCAGGCAATGGTCATCGACCTCGACGCCCATCAAGGCAACGGCACGCACTTCATCTTTCGCGATGATCCCAACGTCTTCACGTATTCGATTCACGTCGGCAAGAATTATCCCTCGCGCAAAGAACCGGGGACGCTCGATGTCGAGCTGCCGCGCTGGGTTAGCGGCCAGGAATATCTCTCGCGACTCGCCGCGACCTTGCCGGACGCGATCGAGCGATTCGAGCCCGACATCGCGTTCTTCATCGCCGGCGTCGATGTCCATGCCGACGATCGCTTCGGGCAGATGATGCTCTCGACCGAAGACATGCAGGCCCGCGATGAATGGACGATCAACCTTTGCCGCGGCTGGCAAATTCCCACCGTCATCACGTACGGCGGCGGCTACCATCGAGAGCCGCGGATGACCGCCAAACTGCACGTGCGAACGATCCTGAGTGCGGCCTCGCGATGAAATTTATGATTTTGCGAATTACGAATTTATGATTTGAAATCGCAAAATCGCAAATTCCTAAATTCGCAAATTTCCCCTCGTTCCGCTACCTTACCCGGCCCTTGATTCGGGAAAGGAGCAGTTGCACATGGCCAAGCCACGACGCCGTCGCAAGATCGGCAGTAAAAAACGTAAAGCGCGACGCGATCGACGCAAACGATAAACCGAATAAGCCATCGCGTGCCCGCGCCGTCTAAACGCGCGAGCACGCGATTTGATCTTCAGCGATTGCGAGAGGTCGGCATGCTTCAACCGCTTTCGGACAACGTTCGCAAAGTTATCGACCAGGCCCAGGTGGAAGCCCGCGCGCTGAATCAGGAGTTCGTCGGCACCGAACACTTGCTCCTGGCCCTTCTTCGAACGAAAGGCACGCAGGCCCTGCGCATTCTCAAACAGCAGCATGTCGATTCCGACGCGCTCCGCTCGGCGCTGCTCACCTACATGCCCTTTTCCGATGAAGCGCCGGTCGTCACCGGCCAATTGCCGATGTCGCCCAAGGCTCAGCGCGTGATCAATGCCGCGCTGGTCATGGCCCAATCGCTTCGCGAGCCGAAGCTCTCCTCCCGCGTGCTTCTGCTGGCGCTGATGGATGAGCCGGGCACGCCGTTCCTCAAGGCCTTGCGGAGCAGCGGCGTGGATGTCGACGGCATTTTGCGCGTGCTGGCCGAGAAGCCCGCAGAGGCCGAGGCGTGAACGGGATGTTCGTCGACCGGCTCGCGGACGCCATCCGCGAAAAAGGCTCGCCCATCTGCGCGGGCATCGATCCGTCGCTCGATCTGTTGCCCGAGGCCGTTGCCGGCGACCCGCGTTCGCGAAACGCAAACGATCTCGACGCCAGCCTCGATGCGGTTCACGATTTTTGCCATGGCATTCTCGAAGCCGTCGCCCCCATCGTCCCGATCGTCAAATTTCAGTCCGCGTACTTCGAGCGCTTTCTCTGGGAAGGCGTCGAGACGTATTACGAGCTGGTGCAGGAGGCCAAAGACCTCGGCCTGCTGGTGATCGGCGATGTGAAGCGCGGCGACATCGGCGCGACCAGCGAAGCCTACGCGGCCGCCCATTTAATCGACGCGCCGTTCGAGCAGACCGAGCACGTCAGCACGCCCGATGCAATCACGATTAATCCCATGCTTGGCCTGGATTCAATCGAGCCGTTTCTCGCCGCCGCGACCGAGTCCGGCAAGGGCCTGTTTATTCTCGTCCGCACGAGCAATCCTGGATCGGCGGACTTGCAGGATGTGAAGCTCGCCGACCAACGCACCTGGTCCGAAGCGCTGGCCGATCGCGTCGCCGAGATCGCGGCGCGGCCGCGGTTCATCGGATCAAACGGCTTAAGCAGCATCGGCGCGGTGGTCGGCGCGACGCAGCCGCATACGCTTGAATCGTTGCGGTCACGTCTGCCGCGATCGGTGTTTTTGTTGCCCGGTTACGGCGCGCAAGGCGCGACCGCGGAGATGACTCGCCGCGCGTTTATGAAAGAGGACGGATCGATCGATCCGACGCGCGCATTGGTCTCAGCCAGCCGCAGCATCCTGTACGCCTACCGCGACAAAGCCCACGCCGGCAAGGATTGGAAACAAGCCGCGACGGACGCGGTAGTGTTGATGCACGGGGATTTGGATCGAATTTTGAAGTGATCGCTCTCGCGAATCCTAACCCCTCGCCCCAAACAGGAGTTTGATGCTTGTGAATTCGACCGCGTCATCCTCGTTTGACAACCATCGCAAGCCGTTGGATTGCCACTCTTACTCCTCTCCCCAGTACACTGGG
Organism: uncultured Phycisphaerae bacterium; assembly: GCA_964236135.1. Classification (GTDB taxonomy): domain Bacteria; phylum Planctomycetota; class Phycisphaerae; order Tepidisphaerales; family Tepidisphaeraceae; genus CAXSBN01. The sequence continues at coordinate 83,511 of CAXSBN010000014.1, read as the reverse complement.
GAGAGGTAGGGTGAGGGGTCTTTCCCTCCCGGACGTGCGGCGAATCGAAGACCCCTCTCCCCGCCTCTCCCCGGAGTACCGGGGCGAGGAGTTTGCTTTTTGTGAATTCGACCGCGTCATCACGTTCCACAACATCCCAAGCCGCTGGCGTGCCCTCCTTCTCCTCTCCCCAGTACGCTGGGGAGAGGTAGGGTGAGGGGTCTTTCCCTCCCGCCCGTGCAGCGAATCGAAGACCCCTCACCCCGCCTCTCCCCGGAGTACCGGAGAGAGGAGTTTGCTTTTTATGAATTCGACCGCGTCATCACGTTCCACAACATCCCAAGCCGCTGGATTGCCCTCTTTCTCCTCTCCCCAGTACGCTGGGGAGAGGTAGGGTGAGGGGTCTTTCTCTGCCGGACGTGCAGTGAATCGAAGACCCCTCTCCCTGCCTCTCCCCGGAGTACCGGAGAGAGGAGTTTGATGCTTGTGAATTCGACCGCGTCATCCTCTTTCCACAACAAGCGCGTCACCGTTGCCGGCCTCGGTCGATTTGGCGGGGGGATTAACGTGGCGCGGTGGCTTGTCGCGCAGGGGGCGAACATCGTTGTGACCGATCGCGATGTGGCGGAAAAACTTACGGATTCGGTTGCCCAGCTCGATGGCCTGCCGATCGAATTCGTGTTGGGCGCGCATCGCGAATCCGATTTCACCGACGCCGATCTCGTCGTCGCGTCGCCGGCATTGCCGCCGACGAATCCGTATCTTCAGGCGGCGACCCGCGCCGGCGTACCGATCACGACGGAGATTCGCCTGCTCATCGAGCGCCTGCCGCGCGAAATGCGCACCGTCGGTGTTACCGGCACGAAGGGGAAATCGACGACGACCACGCTGCTTCGCCTGATGCTCGAGACGAAACACAAAGTCTGGACCGGCGGAAACATCGGCGGCTCGCTATTGTTCGATTTGCCGAAAATGCAGGCCGGCGACGTCGTGCTGCTGGAACTATCGAGCTACATGCTCGAGCATCTGCGATCGCTGAACTGGTCGCCGCGGATTGCGGTGGTGACGATGCTTAGCTCCGATCACCTGGAGTGGCATGGATCGGCGGCGGCGTATCTCGACGCGAAGAAAAATCTGCTGCGCTTTCAGTCGGCCGGCGATGTGGCGATCATCAGCCATTCCCCGCTGGCCGATGAATTTGCCGCAACGACACAAGCGCGCGTTGTGCGTGTTCCATCAAATCTACACAAGCCCTTTCGCCTGGCAATTCCGGGCGAGCATAATCAGCTCAACGCCCAGACCGCATTCGCCGCCGCGAGTCAACTCGGCATCGACCGCGAGATCGCACAGCAGGCCGTGGAAGATTTCGCCGGTCTTCCGCATCGCTTGCAGCGTGTGCATGTGTCGTCGGAAGGCGCGGCATTTTTCAATGATTCCATCGCGACCATTCCTGAGGCCGCCGTCGCGGCGCTGCATGCGTTTCCGCCGAGAAGCGTTATTCAAATCGTCGGCGGGTATGATAAGGGCCTCGATCTGTCGGCCTTGGCCGAAGCGCTCGCATGCCGTGCGAAGGCGGTGCTCACCATCGGTGCGACCGGCCCCATGATCGGTGCGGCAGTTCGTATGCGAAATGACCAGATCGAGGTCACCGACTGCGGCGAGCTGACCGCCGCCGTCTCCCGCGCGAAACGGATCACGACGAGCGAATCGATTGTGCTGCTCAGCACCGGCTGCGCGAGCTACGACCAGTTTGAAAACTTCGAAAAACGCGGCGAATTATTTGCGCATTTGGCCAAATCTGCTAATATTTAGGCTGGCGGCGTGTCAGTCATTGCAGCCGACGCGGCGGACGTTCGGTTGGTTGAATTTGCAGCTGATGAAGCTGCCGGGAGTATTCGAGATGAAGCGGTTTTGCCTCAGTCTGATGGTTGGGTTGCTCTTCGCGGCAGGTGCATCTGCTGCCCCGCCGGCGCGGGAAATTCTGTTCGTTGGAAATAGTTTCACCTACGGGAACATCGCCCCGGTTGAAAAATACAACAACGATAAAGTGACCGATGCGAATGCGGATCATCAGCCCGGCCTGGGGGGCGTGCCCGGGATTTTCAAGAAGATGACCGACGACGCGGGTTTGAATTTTAACGTCACCATGGAGACGGCCGGCGCTCAATCGTTGGAATTTCATCTGCAAAACAAGTCGGCCATCATCGGGCAGAAAAAGTGGCAGGACATCGTCATTCAGGAATACAGCACCTATCCGCTTCCCGACAATCGCGGGGGAAAGGCGGCGTCGTTCTTCGCCTCCGTCGAAAAAATGAAGACGCTGGTCGAAGGCAGCTCGGGGGCGAAGATTTACCTGTACGCCACGTGGGCACGGCCAAATATAGTTTTCCCCGAGAAGGCCGCCTACCACGGCTCGACGCTGCAAGCCATGCAAGATGACCTGGACAGCAATTTCGAGAAGGCGAACTCGGAAAACAAGCTGGCGGGCATCGTGCCTGTCGGGGACGCTTTCATGCGGGCGATCGCGGATGGCATTGGTAATCCGGCCCCCTACTCCCCAGCCGGCGCGGGACGGTTGGACCTGTGGGATGTCGATCATTACCACGCAAGCAAGTACGGCAGCTATCTCTCGGCGGCGATGATGTTCGGGAAGATCACCGGACTTGACCCCAAAACAGTCGTGACCGGGCACGGGAGCGCCTCGGAGGGCCTGGGCATTAGCGCGAAAGATGCGACTCGATTGAACGGTGTTGCATCCTCACTCATGACAACCCCCGCTACCCAACCTTCGGAGAAAGCGTCCTCGCCCGCGGCGGTCAACACTCCCGGCGAACGAGGCATTTCATTGTTGGTTGGAGCGCTTACAAGCTTCTCTATAAGGCTTAATTAGTCGCCACCTGAGTTCCACCCCGGAGCGGCCGGCGAGGTCTTCCATGGCGCTCGCTACTTTCCATACGTCGGCGCATATCTAATTTGGGAGCAACTGCCCGAGGTAACATCTTAAGTTGCGATTTCGCCATGAGAACATTTGTACTTGCAGCGCTCTCGGCCGGACTGGTTTTGGTCGACTTCGCCCCCCCGGTACCAGCGGCGGACCAACCGGCCACCACGAGGCCGTCAATGGTGGACGTTATTGACTCCACCGTGGACTACGCCGCGCAGGCTTCGGATGTGATGAATTACATCCAGTCCACGTTCTATCTGCCCAAGGAAAAAACCTACGCCCATTCCATCACCGATCGTCACTCGGACTTCATGTGGGGAAATGGCGTGACGTTCACAGCGCTGCTCGGCGCGGCCCGGCACGACCCGATGATCTGGACAACGCGCCTCACACAATTCTTTACCGCGATGGATCGCTATTGGGATGCGAAGGAAAAGATTCCAGGCTACGAGCCGCTGCCAACCAACGGTAAAGGGAATGATAAATACTATGATGATAACGCGTGGATGGTCATCGCATTCGTCGAGGCTTATGAACAAACTAAAGATCGCCGTTTCCTGCGTCGCGCCGAGCAGACACTAGACTTTGTTCTCTCGGGTTGGGACGAACAACTTGGCGGGGGAATCTGGTGGCACGAGACTCACAAGAATGACGCGAAAAACACATGCGTGAACGCGCCGGCCGCCGTCTCATGTTTACGGGTCGCAAGATATGAATCACCCGCTAAGCAAAAAACACTACAAGCCTTCGCGTTGAAGCTCAGCGACTGGACAACGAAAACTTTCCAGCGCGACGATGGGCTTTTCGCCGACAGCATCACCGTATCGACTCAAAAATATAACGAGGCGAAGCTGACCTACAACACGGCGTTGATGATTCGCACTTATCTCGGCCTATACCGCACGACGAGTGACGACAAATATCTCGGAGAAGCCAAACGCTGCGCTGATGCCGCCGACGGTTTCGTCGACAAGAAGACGGCGGCCTATCGCGACGCCGTGAAATGGTCACATCTTCAGGTGGAAGCTGATTTAGAGATATATCGCATGACAAATGAAAAGCATTACCTTCGTCGAGCTGTCGACAATGCGCGACATGAATACGAAACTTGGAAGGCGAATAAACCGTCGGATGTCATCGACAGCTCCGCGGTAGCACGAACCCTATGGCTAATGGCCGACATGCAGTCAGTAAAGGGATTGGCTTTCTGGAAGTCTATGGATGCCAAGCAGACGCCATCTCGATAGGTGATGTCATTCCGACCGATTAACTTCTCGCGCGACTTATCTATTGTTTTCGCACCCGTCGGAAATGTCGTGACGGTCCCGAACGAACTTTTTTACCTAAGATACTTTATGAAGATTCTATCTGCTTTGTCCTCCATAATCGCGTTCATCTACTCACTTAGCGCCTTTGCCTTCGTCGCGTCCGCGGTTCCGATACCGCTCAACAGCGCAGGTCCCATCCCCCTCGAAAAGGTTCGGCCGGACAATCCCGCAGTCTTGTCGATGACCGGCGAATGGAAGTTTCAAATCGCGAAGGGGCGGCAACACGACGGACAATTCATTCCAGAATTCGACGCGGTCAAAGCATCCACCGAGCAGGGAGATCACCGCGCGATTGACGCCTTTGGGGAAAATGACTCCAACTATTGGAGCGCGTCCAATGGCAAATTCCCTCAGTCTTGGCAGGTCGACCTCGGTGAACCGAAAGCGGTGCAGGAACTCAAGCTTCAACTTGAGGATAAAAAGAACACGTATCAGGGCACGATTGAGACCAGTGCCGATGGAAAGGCTTGGAAAGTTCTCGCCAACTTGCAGACGGCGGCTGAAGCGACGGACGGCAATCTCAAAATACCTTCCACCAAATGCAGGTACATTCGCGTCACCTTCACGAACGCCAGGAATGCTAGGGGCGAACGCAGTTGGCCTTTCATTCGACATGTTCAAATTACCATCCTTCAGGATGGGAAGAAGGTTGTCTGGCTGCCGGATAATGATGTCGAAGGGGCGGTTTCTAAAAAGTTTGTTCAGGCCGATTTCAAAGACGATGCGTTTAAAACGATTCCCGTGCCCGCCAATTGGGAAGTCGAGGGCTTTTCAATCCCGACTTACGATCAGCCTGATGATTCCGTGGGCTTATACCGTCGGAACATGAAAGTCCCAGCCAGTTTTGCGGGAAAGCAAATCGTTTGGCACTTCGATGGCGTCTTCGACACGGCTGAAGTGTTCATTAACGGGCGACGCGCAGGTTATCACGAGAGCGGGTTCACCGCTTTCGATCTGGACATTTCCGATTTTGTGACAGCCGGCGCGACAAATACTTTCGCGGTCCGAGTCTGCAAGAACTCAGACTCGGTGGATTTGGATACGGGCGACTATTGGGCGCTTGGTGGCATCTTTCGCGACAATTATCTCGTCGCCGTGCCTAAAACGCATCTGGACGATACGAGCATTACAACCACGCTGCGAAATGACTATCACGATGCAACCCTAAATGCCGTCGTTGCGATCGTTGGTGCGCCCAACGATCACGTTGAGGTCTCCGCACAACTGTTTCAAGCCGACGGTACTAAATTCAACACGCCGGAAATGAAGCAGTCCGCCGTCATCGGGCAGAATGGAACGACGCAACTTCAATTTTCACAACCCGCAGCAGCGCCGAAACTATGGTCAGCCGAGAAGCCAAATCTATATTATCTCGTGACGACGCTCAGCAGCTCTGGAAAGATCTTAGAGCAGACGCAGTCCCGCTTCGGCTTTAAACAGATCGAGATTAAAGGCGGCGTGTTGCTCTGGAATGGGACGCCTATCAAACTAACAGGCACGTGCCGGCATGAGGAATGGGCCGTCAGTGGCCATGCGTTGACCGAACAACAGTGGCAAACCGATGTCGCCTTGATGAAGGCGGCCAATATCAATGCCGTCCGAACGAGCCACTACATCCACGCCGAACGGTTTCTGGACCTATGCGACGAAAAGGGATTTTATGTCCTTGACGAGATCCCATTCTGCTGGGCTGATCCGCGAAACGAATCGTACGGCCCACCTTTCGTCCTGCGCACTAACGAAGCCTTTGCCCGCGATAAGAATCGCCCTTGCGTGCTGGCTTGGAGCATGGGCAACGAAAGCGGTTATGGCCCTGCCAATAACGCCGGATTTGAGCAGATCAAAAAACTCGACCCGACCCGCCCCGCTTTTATTTCTGGAGCAAAGCTACGCGACAATCACGATCTTGATCTTCTGGACTTCCATTACCCGCATGTGGATGAAATTAAGAAGATCATCAATAATCCTGATCGTCAGACAAAGCCCGCCATGCTGACTGAAGGCCCCCATACGTTCTATACCACCAACACGATGGACTACGACTATGGCGTGAAAGACTTCTGGGGTCGCGGCCTGCTCCTGCAATGGAACTCGCTTTGGCCGGACGACAGGATGTTAGGTGCTTTCATCTGGGAGTGGCAGGATCAAGGTTTGGCCGATAAGTTTCCAGATCGAACGAATGTCGATTCCGAAAACCTCCGTTCGAACAATCATAAGGGCTTCATGGATGGTTATCGAAATCCGCTACCGGACTATTTTAATGTGAAAATGGTGTATAGCCCAATTGTAATCAACGAAAGAAATTTTGACATTGTCGACAAAACAGTCACGGTAAAAATTCACAATCGCTACTCGTTTACCGACTTATCTGAACTCAATTGTCATTGGCAGGCGTTTGACGGTAATAAGCTACTTGCAGAGGGAAATAAGCAAGTTGCTTGTTCTCCTCGGACGGAAGGCGTCGCGACGTTTGCCGCGATTGAGGGAATGAATGTTCTGCGCCTGGAATTCATCCATCCGGATAAGCGGTCGGTCTACTCGACACGTCTGGAAGCGAGCAGCTTGCAATACTCCGTTCCCGACCCGGTGAAATCGGCTGCGGGAGAAGTGCGTTTGCAGGAAACGGGTCGGAAAATAGATGTCTCTGTCGGATCATCTCATTTGGTATTCAGTAAAGAAGCAGGCGGCTTGGAAAGCTGGAAATTTGGCGACCAACCGCTCCTAACCGGCAACTTCATCTTAAATCTCGGCGTTAATCGCGAGCCGATGCCGCGTGGAGGCGAGGATTCCAAGGAATCACTCATCAGCAAACAGCTCCCGAAATTGAAGACGATAGCGCTTGCCGCGAAGTTAGAGAAGGGAAAAGCGATCATTGACGTGACCGATGAGGTAACCCTAGTGGAGGCCCCCAAGTCGAAGGGAACGCTACAAATTACGTGCATCGTGTCAGCCGACGGAAAGATCAATGTCAACTGGCACTTAAATTGGAGTGCGGAGACCGCGAGGGTGTGGGAGCTGGGATTGGAATTGCCGGTCAACCCATTGCTTAACAGGATGCAATGGCACCGCCACGGCTTATGGACTGAATACCCAACCGATCACATCGGAGCTACCGACGGCGTTGCCGGGCCGGAGATGTTGACATTTAGATGCACGAAGCGCGACGTCCAGTGGCTGACGCTATCATCGTCAAATGAGCCCGCCGCAATCTGCCTTTCCAGCGACGGCACTCCGCTGCACGCGCGAGGCAAAGTGGCGAACGGCGACGAAATCCTTTTCGCCAGTGCGCTTAATGCGCCAATTGAGCAGGATTTAGGCGATGGGATGTTCGGGGAGTATTTCATCTTCCTGAGGCCAAACAAGACCTATGCGGGCAGCTTCGACCTGCAAGTCGTCGGTCGATAGCAAATAACTCTTACCCAATCTCCCCAAATGCCTGGAATTATGATTGGGGGAGACGGTAATTTTTTCGGAGAATGAGAGAAAAAGTTGCTTTCTGGTGATTTTCGAACGTAATATCGTTGAAGAGCGCGTGTGTGGCTGCCAACTTCACGGTTGACGACTTATGCACGCCTGACGTTTAGTAGTTGCAGGTCGAGGGTTACTTGAGGCGGCCTGTTCCGATGCGGATGGAATAACGTAATGAAATATATTTGTTCTTTCGCGGCGATTTTCCTCGCGGGCATGGTATCGAATGCGTCCGCAGTCTTGCTCGGGGGAGATATTCTTTTTGTCGGCAACAGCTTCACGCACGGCAATATCGCGCCGGTAATGACTTACAATCGCAATGCGATCACCGACGCTAATAACACCGGTAGCGCCCGCCAGGGCGGTGTTCCAGGTATTTTTAAGAAGCTTACGGATCAGGCAGGACTAAACTTTAATGTAACTATTGAAGCTGTTAGTGGCCAGACACTTGAATACCACCTTGCAAATAAGTCACCGACTATAGGCCAAAGCAAGTGGGAAGCAGTTGTGCTACAAGAGTATAGCACGCGGCCGGTGCCTGCTAGTCGCGGCGGTGAGCCGGATAAGTTTTTTGACGCGGTATCGAGTCTTAAGACCTTGATCGGAAGTAGCTCGGCCGCATCGATTTACTTGTACGAGACTTGGGCGCGACCCGACCAGGTCTACCCCGCTAACTCGGAATATGCCGGTACGAGTTTACAAACTATGCAAACCGATCTCCACAACAGCTACTATAGTGCTAACGCGATGAATGGCCTGACCGGGGTGTCGCCGGTCGGCGATGCTTTTCTTCGAGCCATTTCCGAAGGAGTTGGCAATCCCAACCCATATTCGATCGCGCCGGCCGGCACGATCGACATGTGGGACACCGACCACTATCACGCCAGCAAGTATGGCAGTTATCTCTCTGCGGCGGTCATGTTCCGCGAAATCACGGGGCTCGATCCGCGAGATTTAGCTACAGATGGGAACTCAGCCGCTGGCGGATTGGGTATCAGCTCTGCGGATGCTGTGCGGTTGAATACAATTGCCTTCGAGGCCGTCGCCGTTCCGGAACCGACGACGCTCGTCGGCGGAATCTTTGTATATGCAATCGCCCGCCGCCGGCATCGTCGCGCCGCCTAACCCGGCCACCGAGTACGGCTTGCTTTATCGCGCAAATCCCAAGCTGCCGACGACTTAACTTTTGATTAACTTCCCAAGTGGCTATTTCTTATCCACTTGAGCGACGTGGGTCAAAAATAACCCGTGGCCGATTACCGCGTTGGTGGTCGCATCCCGCACGGGCTTTGCCGTTAGTTTAGCGTCCAGCCCTGCAGACGGCTGAATACCTGACGTATTTAACTTTAGTTTCGACCGTGTGGTCGAGTCGAATTGCGTCGGGCCGAATGGGTTAGCGTTCGACGTGTCTAGATCGATCAGTAGTGGGACCGCCATAGCCTCGGAAATTTTTGCCCCGCCGTCATTCATTACTGAAATTTCGACTGGCGACTTACTTGTTGCGTCGATCACGAGCTCCGACATCTTAAGATGTTCGTCCTTCGCTGTTTCTCCTGATAAACCGATTGAAATTTTACTTCCGCCGTGCCATATCTCCTTGGCTGTCGTTAGCAATTGATTCGACGGCACGACCACGGTACCCGCCACGTGCGTTTCGCCAGCCACTCGGCCCGAGCCCGTCAAGGTCGCACCGTCTGCAATCGTTAGCGTGGACGACCCGGTCGCAGAACCGGCCGAGTTGGCGACTTCCAGCGTTCCACTCGAAACTTCCGTCTTGCCTTCATACGTATTCTCGCCCGAAAGCACGATTACTCCGCTGCCGTTGATCGTCAAGTCGATCGCCTTTTTACTTGCGACCTTACCGCTGACCGTGAATCGTTTGTCAGATGCGTTCGTCCAGGTTTGAGAAACGGCAAGCTGTATATCTGAACTGATGGTGTGTGAGCCCGTTCCCGGCAACAATGTGATCCCGCCGACGTTGTTTACGATCTTCTCAGTAACGCTAGTGAAAGTGCTGCCGATGGTTAGCAGCTTGTCACCACCGATATTGACTGGCTCCTTCGCATCCGTCGTAAAATTGAGACTTCGGATCGTGAAGTCCTGTCCCAACATCGTCGAGCCGCCTACGCCATTAAAATAAACATCCGTCTCCGAAGAGGGCAGCTTCTTAGCGTCGGTTATTCTACGAAAGTCTTGCGCAAAGGAGCTTTCCCCATTCGGCGTCAAGCTGCTCCATGAAGCACCCGCAGCTCCGGTGTAAAACGCCTGGCCAGTTGCGATTGCTCTGTACCACGCGTCCGCCATTTTATTGTAGCCTGCCTGTAGAGGATGGATGTGATCCGGACCGAGGTCGGAGGTCTTGATAAAGTCTGAAAAGTCTAGAAAAACAACATGATGCCCCAGCAGGACATGCTTTCGGACTAAATCCGGAATATGTGGATTGTATAGCGCGTTAAATCCCCGGGCGGCGGCGCCCCCGCCGTCGGTCCGAATCATAATATCAGAAACGACCGTCGTTGCATCGGGCCGCAGGGACGCGATTGTATTCAAAATCTGATCGAGACGACCAACTACATTTTCGTCTTTCGAATTATATACATAGTCATTTCCGCCGATATTCAACATGATGTAATCAGGATTGACTCCATTGCCCGGCTTCAGAAACGATTTGGCTAAATTGTCGAGCAATGCGCCGGTGGGCCAACCCGGATGGCCCTCATGAAATGACTGGCCGACCGCTGTCATCAAATCCGGGCCGGTCGGGTTGTGCGAGTAAGAACCTTTTTCCAAGCCGCAAAACCTTGGCGTGAAGCGGCCGTCATTGACGAGCAACTGATAAAGCTGCGAGCGATAGCCACCGCCATCGTATGGATCCTGAACGCTCTGACCGGCAGAAATCGATGCCCCCATCGGCAAAATATAGACGGTGCGTGGCGGTGCTTCGGATACAGTCACGGTGATCGCGGAACCGCTCGCCGCCAGCGTCAAGCGATAGCTCGAACCACCTATTGTTTGGATCGCGGTCGACGCCGGCACGGTCAAATTTTCTCCCCCCGCAAAGCCGACTTTCCCACCAAGCCCTCCCGCCTCGGCACTAATTAATGTGTAGACACCGGGCATGATGACACTATCAGGCCGGGCATCGAGCTCGATGCCGGTATAGCCATCCATTGTCGCAACTTCGTTTGACGAACACGTAATTTTATCGATTGATCCTTTATTAATTCGAAATGCGATCGTGCTGTTGCGAGACGAGAATTTGCCGACGGACACGTTCATGCTAGGTTCGGCAGCGTCGCCCGGCGCGAAGCGGAGCGTTCCATTTACAGTCAAACCGCGACTTGAATCGCCGAGCGTGGCTGCATTGCTAATGGTGAGCGTCGCGCCGCGGGCGACAATCGTCGGCTCATTCCCGGCTTTCACCGCCGGCCTCGTCGACGCCTGACTGCTCACGACTTGATCGTCACTGCTAAACAAGATCATTGCGTGATCGCGGGAACGACCACGGTCATACGCTGGCAAAATTGCCATAGTACCCAGGGGCCATCCCGCATCGCGAGGCGACGTACTTAGTGTCGAGGTCGTCCGCGCAGGCCATCCAATGACACTCCCGATACCGATCAGTCCGCCGATCAGGATCACGACCGGAAGCAACAATCCCCCTCTTCCGGAAATGAATCTCCTGTTACACATAAGTCGTGTCTTAAGCTCTGCCGATCGCCGATCGGTCGTTGAAGTCGTTTTGCTCGTTATGATGTTCAGATGCATGAATATCCTCCAAATGTCATTCGTCGACTCGCCAACCTTGATCGTAACGTCAACAACGTCGCCACAACACCGTTGGAATCGAGGTCAGCGATCCTCGTTCACCGAACAATTTTGACCGCGTTGTTCGGACGCCGATCCGATTGTCGCTTTCACACAGATATCGAAAGAACAGTCGAACGTTCAGAATCAACTGCGGCTGGACGAGGGGGAAGGCGTTCGAGCCGAATTCACAAAATCACTGTATAGGGAATACGCTTTGAAAAAATGTGAATCGCGACGCGATCGCTCGTGCTGAAACAGATCGCGGTCGAGATCGTCCGTGGCGAGCGCAAGTCAAGCCGCGACAGGAAGAAAATCATCTTCGTGCAGTGAACACGTTTTCCGATCGTGACCGATCATCCGCTGGCATGAAGGTTCAAGGCATATTTCCCTAACGTCCCGCTGCCGGTGTCGCCGGTGCCGGTGAGGGGGCCGTAGGTTTTGTTCAGGTGATCGGAGACGGCGATGTAATACGTGCCGGCTTTGGCAAAGCGATATTTGATGTAGGAGTCGAGGCTCGCGCTTTCGCCGGATGCGATGCCGTTGTCATTGGCGGCAAGCTGTGTGCCGCTGGAGTCGAACAGGCGCAAGTAGGAATCGAGCGACGATCCGCGGGCCAGGTCTAGGTCGAACGAGATCGATTGACCAGCCTTGACGGTGAAGCGATACATGTTCACGTCGCTCGCGCTGGCAAGCGTGCCATTCAGCGCGGCGCTAGCGCTGACGGCCGCGAGCTTGCTCACCTCGGCGATGGTGTCGTCGGTGTCGTAATACGCAACGCCAAACCGGGCCGAGCCCTGCGTGTGGCTATGCACGGTCAGATTGCTGTAACGGACGGTCGTATTGGTATATCCGGTCGGCGGCACAACGGCGACGCGATACGTGCCTGCCTTTGGAAGCACGAGCGTGTAGTTGCCGCTCACATCGGTCTTAGTGCTGGCTTCACCTTTGTCGAGCTTGCCGTTTTTGTTCGTATCGAGATACACAACGGCGCCGGTCATGTCCGGCTCGATGTTGCCGGTGGTTTGACGCTTCGCATCGCCGCTGTAATCGTTGAACACCGAGCCAACGATCGCGGTCTGCCGCGAGACGGAGGGGATCGCCGAATTAACGAAGTTAATGTTGCCAACGGTTTTTCCGAGCACTGGCGTGACGGAATACGAGCCTGACGCGGGCGTTTCCTGGACTGTCGAGCCGGGCACGAGTTCACGGACAATTTTCGCGGTGATCTGCGTGACGTTTTTGAACGTGTAATTGCCAACTGAATCGGTCAGAACGCTAGGCTCGTTTGGGAACCCCTGCACGAACGGCTCCCACTGACTATCGTTGTTGAAGTCGATAAACACGCGAACGTTGGGCGTGCCAGGTTCATTGCGGTCTTTCACGCCGTCACGGTCGAGATCGCGGAAGATGTTGCCGCTGATCGCTCCCCAGCTTTTGCGATTCACCCCAAGATATTTGACGACGACAAAATCGACCCCGCCGGTCACGTCGCCCGAGCCGGCCACAACCACCGTACCGTCGGGGCCGGCTGCGATTGAGGTGGCGGTCGCGTTGGCGAAGCCCGCATAAGTCGTCGCCTCGCCCGCGCCGTTCATCTCAACGAAGAATTTGCCGGTACCGCTGGAACCGAGGTTGATACCACTCAACGCATATTCGCCGTCCGGCATGAGCGTGATGGCGGTGTATTTGTGGCCCTGGTAGCCCTCGCTGTTGCCGCCGGAGCCATCGTTGTTGACTTGCTCGATCGTCGCATCCCAGTAGCCGCTCGATCCGCTGGGCGTGTAGATGGACTCGGCCACCCGAATAATGCCGTCGCCGGTGATGACCGCGCCGACAACATCCGTGCGCTGAATCGACTGGTAAACACCTTGACCATTGGTTGCGAAGTTTGGATCCGGTGTGCCATCGGATTGATAGCGCGCGACACCAATCTTCTGGTTCACTCCGTTGCCCCCGGCACCGCCGACCACGACGATATTGCCGACGTTATCGATCGCGACGGCGCTAGCGGAATCGGTTCCGCCGAAGTCAGCCGTCGCCGTGCCGAAGTCCGCGAACGTGTCGTCAAGCTCGCCCCCAGCGGTGAATCGGCCGACTAGGAAGTTGCCATTTTCAGAGCCGGCGGCCACGATTTTTCCGTCCGATTGCAACGCGATAGCGTTCAGCGGCGTGTTATCGATACTGAACTCTTCGCCGCCGATACCGTTTTGGCCGAACGTTTTGTCGAGTGAGCCGTCGGTATTCAGGCGCACCAGCACCCAGTATTGCTGAACAACCGATCCGCCGCTCGTAGCCGTGCCGGCGAGGATAATCTTGCCGTCGCGCTGAATTGCAATGCTTGTGGCATTAGCGTCGGTGCCTTGCCCGAAAAGGAATTTGCCGCCCGCGCCGAATTGATCGCCCGGCGTCGAATCATTCGAACCACCGTCATCGAGCGTGCCATCGGCGTTATAGCGAATCGCCGCAAAACCATACGTCGACCTGGTCGTCGACAGTTTTGCCTGCCCGACGACGATCACTTTTCCGTCCGACTGCACCGCGACGGCGTGAGCGTTGTTGTAGCCGCCGTTCAGCGCACTACTGACTCGCCCATCAGTGCTGAAACTGCGGTCCAAGTCGCTCGCCGACAATAACATTCGGCCTTCCAACATTTCCACGATAGAAGCACGCGTTCGCACCATGATTTGACTCCCTGTATCGCCCTGCTCAGTCGAGGTGAACCGAATGGGAAGGAAATAGTAAGGATCAGTCGTGAATTTGCGAGCAAAATAGCGGCAGCACAAAAGCGAATCACGTCAAAATCGAGAAGGTCTTCCGAATGTGCAGTCAAACCTGTGACGCAGTTCGTACGTTATCGCAACTGTCAAGCCTGGAATGTCGTTCGAGGTCGCGTCATCTCGGCGTGACGCTGCTCAGGGTTGCGGCACGCATGAAGTCCGAGAGTCCACGAAAACCCCGACTTCGCGCCGCTTCTTCAAAGGTGAGTTTCTCCAGTTTGCTAAGCCGAACATTCACTTGTTCTTCTCGTCGCTCGTCCGCGGCAGGTAGCGGCGGAATTTCTCCACGCTCGAGCAACGTCGCGATCGTCGTCGTAACCATTTCAATTGTTTTCGATAAGCACTCGGCAGGGGTCTTGCCGTCGTTCATCGCGCCCGGCAATTCGAGCGCCTGACCGTAATACTCGCCATCCTCGTGGCGAATGATGATGCGATATTGCTCGGCTATTTGACGAGCGCGCAAAAGCACAGTCGGATCGAACGAGCGATCAAGTTTCGCCAACCTGCTTTTTGATTTCGCGGAAATAGAACGGTTTGACTTTGCCATGATGCACCGGGATTGAGTACGTCGAGCCGTCCGGTTTTCCGAACACGTGGTGAGACCCGCGGATGCGGACCAAGGTCCAACCGTGTCTCTCGACAAAACGGCGCAGCTCGGCGAAGCGAATTTCGCTAGGCACGGATTTACCTCCACAGTGTGGCAAAGGCTTCCGTGCCACCGCACAATCGCGGCCACATTCCTGTCGCGTCCTGCGACCTAATACAGCATACGCTACGCTATACGTCCTGACAATAAGAAGGAATTCGCTAGATTGAGGGAATGAGCAGTGAAAAATCCTGGCAGGCCCGCATCTCCGAAGCGACCGACGCCATCGCGCAGACCTTCGTCGAATCGATGAGCTACGACTGGCGGCTGTACAAGGTCGACGTCGCCGGCAGCATCGCCCACGCGACGATGCTCGCTAAGGTAAAGCTCATCACCGACGCCGACCGCGACGCGATCGTGGCGGGGCTGAAAGAGATCGAGGCCGAGATCGACCGCGACGGGCCGAAGTGGGCGGGGTTGAAGCCGGAACTAGAAGACATCCACATGTGCGTGGAATCCGCCCTCACCGAACGCATCGGCGAGCCGGGCCGCCGGCTGCACACGGGGCGGAGCCGGAATGATCAGGTCGCGCTTGATCTGAGGTTGTGGCTTCATACGACATCGAAATTGCTGGGCAAACGTCTTGATGATCTCACTTATGCGTTTGTGCAACTGGCCGAAAAATCATCCGGCATTGTGATGCCGTCATTTACTCACATGCAACGAGCACAGCCGATCTCGGCAGGCGCGGAAGCTCTCGCTTGGGCTCTGATGTTTGATCGAGACGAGGAGCGTCTACAGGTATCGCAAGTCCGCGGCGTGTTCTATCTGGAAGATTTCTATGATTGTCCCCTTGGCAGCGGCGCGATCGCCGGCTCGTCGTTACCCCTCGATGCACAATTCACGGCTGATGAATTACAAGGTGAGCCAAGGCTCTTTGATAAGGGGCCTCTCAGCAGCATTGAGTCCACCGCTTCTCGTGATCGAGCCTGCGACTTCGTCTACGCCTGCGCCATGATCGCCCAGCACCTCTCCCGCTGGGCCGAGCAGTGGATCATTTACATGACGACCGAGTTCGGCTTCATCAAGATCGCCGACCGGTACACCACCAGCAGTTCGATGATGCCGCAGAAGCGGAACCCGGACATGCTGGAGCTGATCCGCGGCCGCTGCGGCAACGTCTACGGCGACCTGTTCGCCCTGATGACGATCCTCAAGGGCCTGCCCATCGGCTACAACCGCGACCTGCAGGAAGACAAGCGCATCGTCTTCCGGGCCTACGACACGGTTTCATCCTGCTTGACGATGGCGGCGGCGATCGTGAAGAGTGCGAGCTATGATAAGGAGCGGATCGAGCCGACGCTGGATCGCGGGTTTCTCGATGCGACGAGCCTGGCGGAATATCTGGTGACCAAGGGGATTCCGTTTCGCACCGCACACCACATCGTCGGCACGCTCGTCGCGCGGTGCGAGAAGGAAGGGAAGCACGCGCTGGCACAGTTGAGTGTGGAGGCGTTTAACGAAGTAATTGCCGCATCTTCGCCGCCGACCGCCGACCGCCGAATGCTGACTGTTTCAAACGACGTCTACACCTGCCTCGGCGCCGCGAATGTCGTCAAGCGCTACCAAAGCGCCGGCGCTGCGGGTGGGAAACCGTTCGAAGAACAATTAGAAGCTTGGAAAATACGGCTGAACTTGTAATTTTTCCCATATCGATACCAACAAAGCGACGGTTTATGCCATTCGCGTTCAGGCCGAATCCGATGCGCGTCGTGGCTCTTCCGCAGCAGGCACCGGGGTCGGGACGAGGGGTGTCAGAGCGGGCCGAGGCCGCCACGACCTCATGATGCGGTCACGTAAGCGGAGAGAAGGAAGTTCGACCAGATGATAACTGAGCATGGCCATCAGACACGCAAGGCCGACATTCAGTGGAAATTGCTCCCATCTCAGCCTCGTGGACTTCGGGTCTGCCCAGCAGAATATTTGCTGCCAGAGATAGAGCGAATACGACAGACGGCCGACATACGCGATCGAGGGAAGGTTGAGCATCCTGCCGGTGAACGACGAAGGAGCTTCGATAAGGTAATTGATTACCAGTGCAAAAGCGGCCGATCGTGCAAGTGAGATGAGAGGATCGAAGTGCGGGATGTAGTTACAAAACACCGCCCCTGATACCGCAGCAACGGCGATCCAGCCGCGCTGACCCACAACGATGAACAAGGGGCGAATCGGAGAAGTCGCGTCACGATACAGTGCAAGCAGACATCCAAGGAGGATCGGGCCAAACGCGGAAAAGTAGCGAACAGGCGTGAAGATCGGATGTTTCCACACATAAGAATTCAAATAAATGGCGCAGATCGGTAGCAGCGCCACCGACCATCCCGCCCTCCGTGCAATCTTCTTGCCGCCGGCCAACAGCAACGCAGGCCAAAGAACATAGAATTGTTCTTCGATCGAGAGCGACCAGTAATGCGACGTTTGATCCGAGTAATAGTGATGAGTAAACGGAAAATCAGTGAAGACGTTTCGCACGAAGACCACGCACGCCGCGAAATCGCCGGCAGGCACGTGATAAACCCCGATCGCCGTCAATACCGCAATCGCCGCAAGATACAGCATCGCCGGGGGTAGAATCCGAACCGCCCGCCGCAGATAGAACGCCGTCATGTCCACGCGCCCGCGGGTAGTCTGCTCTTTTAGCAATAGCGAAGTAATCAGAAAGCCGGATAAGACAAAAAAGACTTCTACTCCGACGCGTCCCCATGGGACATTCGTAAGATCTCTGCCAATATCAAAATGGTTTGTTATGACGACATGCGAAAAGATTACTAACGCGATCGAGACCGCGCGCAAACCGTCAAGTCCCGAAATTCGGTGATTCGGAACAAGAGGTAGCGTTGACGAAGAATCATCGGACTGCCCGTGCGGCGAAACGACAGGGGCCATTTGCTCAATATATCAGACTGAGTCTTTTCCAAAAGCGACCCTTCAGCGAGACTGTAGCCGACCCGCGATATCGCGAATTGGTTCGTTGTCCGAGAGACAGCCGTACACCTAAGGTAGCGGACACCCCTCAGCGATCGTAGATTGCATCCGTCCACACGGTCAATGAAGCGAATGCTGCGCGTTTGCTGCCAGCGCATGTGATGGCCAGCACCTCTCCCGCTGGGCCGAGCAGTGGATCATTTACATGACGACCGAGTTCGGCTTCATCAAGATCGCCGACCGGTACACGACCAGCAGTTCGATGATGCCGCCGCTCGACTGCGCTCACGGCAGGCAGAAGCGACGGCTTGAGTGAAGTTGGCGGACATGCTGGAGCTGATCCGCGGCCGCTGCGGAAATGTCTACGGCGACCTGTTCGCCCTGATGACGATCCTCAAGGGCTGCCCATCGGCTACAACCGCGATTTGCAGGAAGACAAACGCATCGTCTTCCGCGCGTATGACACGGTGAGCAGTTGCCTCCAATGGCGGCGGTGGTCTTGAACAACGCTAGCTCTATTGTGCAGCGAACCGACATATGGGCGGCGATGTCGTGATTCGATTAGATCCCCTTTCACTTCTGCAAAACCCCATCCGCTCGACCCCGGTGATGGGATATGGTCTTCCTATTACTCGGCTGGTACTCTCCTAGGCTTGGATTCCCTGCTCGTGGGCTGTCGTCAGAAAGATGAACCAATTATGAGAAACCGCGTCTCACATCGCCTCGATCACACACGCTCCGTGTTGAGCTCCGTCCGCCTTGCACGGGTGAGCGCCGTGTTTCTTCTGGCCTCGTCGGTGGCGTCAGCGGTGTGGGCGGACGTCACCTACACCGAGGCCGGTGATGCCGGCGACCTGCCCTCGTCGGCGCAGGTCACGAGCAGCTCGACGGTCACGCCGCTGACAGCGGTTAAGGGAATCTTGACGTTGAGCGATGGCATTTCCGAAGGCGACATGTTCGAGATCTCAATCACGAACGCGGCCGCTTTTTCCGCGAGCACGACCGGGTTTGTCGCTGGATCAAATAACTTTGATTCGCAATTGTTTCTTTTCAAAACCAGCGGCATCGGCGTGGTCGCCAATGACGATGCCGAGGCTGGCGGAAGCCAGTCGGCGATCCCCGCTGGCAGTATTACGACGGGGACGGGCCTGTATTACCTGCTGATCACGGGGTCGGGCAAATATCCGATCAGCAGCGGCGGGCTGATTTTCCCGAACTTCACGGACGGGACGACCGACCCCACCGGGACATACGGCCCCACCGGTGCCGGCGGTGCCAGTCCCATCACCGGTTACACCGGGAGCAGCAATGAGGGCGGCAACTATTCCATCGCACTGACCGGCGCTCAGGCCGTCAACACACCTGAACCGGTGTCGGGGCTGATCGCTTTGGCTGGCTTGGCAATCGTTGGCCCTACACGCGTGCGCTGGCGGCGCATAGCCGAGGTCGTCGGCTGATTACTTTATTCGCGAGTCGGCGGTGAAGGATTTTCCTTCTCGAGGAAGCCCTTTGTTTTGGCTCGTTTGGATAATTCAGAGATTCGTCGCGCACTGCCAATCGATTTACTGTCGTCGGCCGTGGTGGTCAGTATGCCGCAGTTCCGCCGACGGCGTAAACAACGGCGCCTTTCCCGCCGCCCAACGCGCGACCGCCGCTTCGCGGCATGCATGCACTGGTGGAGGCAATGATCAGCATGGCGTTGCCGACCGTGTCCAAGATCGCAGGCTCGTCGCGGGCATCGCCACGCCACGGGTACATTCCACTTGTAATCAGCCATGACGGCGATGACAGCGATGCGAACGCCGCGTTTATTTTTTCTTCATCGCGTTAGCTTTGATCCGCTCGGCCGCCATCTGCCAGCCGCCGCCAACCATGGCCGGAATCTTGGCGTCAAAATCGCCAAAGATCTTATGCGTGATTTTGAGTTGATTGACGCCGCCGTCCGTGACGACGCGATATGCGACATGACTGATCGCGGCAGAGCTGATCATCAACGGCCCGAAAAATTCGATCACCTTCGGCGGCTTGATCACCTGCACGTGGCCCCAAAGATGGCCGGTGTTATTGCCCGAGTCGCGAAACCATCGGCCGCCGGGATAAGCCTCGATCTTAAAATTCATCGGTGCCCCCTCTGGACCGCGAATATCGGCCATGTCTTCCAGAATCGAGTCGAAGATGAATTGCGGCGGCGCGTCGATCTCAATCGACCGCTCGATGACGGCGCGGAAATTGGCCAGCGCTTCTGAAACGTCGGTACTCATCAAATCTCCTTGCCCTTGGCGGGCGGCTTGGACTGCTTGCGGGACTTCCCCTCGGCACGTGACTGGATGCGAAGAAGCTGGTCGGACCACAGCCGTTCGAACTGGCGCGTCCAGTCCTGAATGCTTTTGAGAGGCTCAGCGTTCATTTGGTACATCTTCTGGCGGCTGTGCCGTTCGACTCGCACCAGACCAACCTTGCGAAGAATCGCCAAGTGCTTGGAAACCGTTGGCTGCGGCCAATGCAGTTCATCCACGATCTGCGTGACCGCCAATCGGCGCCCACCCAACACTTCCAGAATCTGCCGCCGCTTCGGTATAGCGATCGCGGTGAATGCATCCCAGGTGACTGTCAATCGGGCCATCAAGGTAAATATATACCATTAATGGAATATGTCAACTCGAAGTAATTGAGGGCTGATCCACCAAAATAGAATTTCGGCACCCCTACGGCGGTTTTCAAGATGCCTTTCGCGGGCACACAAAGGCCTGCCTCCGTGCAAACAACGTTATCAAGCGGTCTCAAAATGCCGAGTCAATATCTGTCACACTGGCGAGGTGAACGAATGGTATCGAACTTGCTCATCCTGATTGGCCCGGTTCAATTCTTCAGGAAACGCTCGAATGGCAAAGACACGACCGGCCCGCAGTCAGGCGCAGCGAAACAAACGCCAGGGGAATCGTTGTTGGACGGGTTACGAGCCGACGCCAGGCAAGAAGCCCGGAACCAAGGGCAGTTGCAAGCCGAAGTCCAAATCCTGAAAGTAATCTCGTGCCAATTCGGCCGTCGAATACTGTCAACATCATCAAGCGGCGGCTTAATCAGGCTGAAATTGGCGAGCCGGACGGGCTGGAGTTGATCGGCTTGTATGATGAGCTTGCACGTCTCGAGCGAAAATGGTTGATGCAACTTGACGAAGGATCAGAGCGTAGACGGCCGACGGATATCGATAAGCTCGACGGCTGGTTCGGCCGATTGCAGCATCAGATCGAACGGGGGTTGCGTGGCCAATTTGATGATCCGACAGTGAAATTGCTTCGCACAACGTTGAGCCGGATCAAAGCCCGAAAGTCATCTGGACGCGAGCTTCGATAGTCGAACCACTCCGGATTTGCGACTAATTCAGCGACTTCATATCGATCACAAATCTGTACTTCACGTCGCCCTTGAGCATGCGTTCGTACGCGTCGTTAATCTTTTGAATTGGAATGATTTCGATATCGGAGACGATGTTTTTTTCGGCACAGTAATTCAGCATCTCCTGGGTCTCGGGAATCCCGCCGATCCCTGAACCGGCGAGCGATCGCCGGGCGAGCAGGAGATTAAATATCGTGGGCGACGGATGCGGATGTTCCGGTGCCCCCACCAGCACCATTGATCCGTCTCGCTTTAACAGCGAGATAAACGGATCGAGATTGTGCGACACGGCCACCGTGCTCACAATGAGGTCGAAGCTTCGCTCATGTTTCTTCATCTGATCCGCATCTTTAGAGATCACCACATCATCCGCACCGAGCTTCTTGCCATCCGCGACCTTGTCGGGAGACGTTGTGAACAGCACGGTCTCCGCCCCAAACGAATGCGAGAATTTCACACCCATGTGGCCGAGCCCGCCCAAGCCGACGATGCCTACTTTTTTACCTGGTTTTGCACCCCAGTGTTTCAGGGGAGAGTAGAGGGTGATGCCCGCGCACAGCAGCGGCGCGGTCGCGGCGAGGTCAAGCTTGTCTGAGACGTGAAGGACGAAACGCTCCTTCACGACAATTTTTTCAGAATATCCGCCGTAAGTGACTGGCGCGGTTTTGCGCGGATCGGGCGAATTATAGGTGAATGCAGTGCCGCCTCTGTCGCAATATTGTTCGAGTCCGGCGTTACAGCTATCACACGTTCCGCAGGTCGTATCGCACATGCAGCCGGTGGCCGCGACATCACCGACCTTGAACCGTTTCACCTCCTTCCCAACTTTCGTCACGCGCCCAACGATTTCATGTCCGGGCACGCACGGATATACCGTCGGCCATGCCGCCCATTCGTTGCGCGCCGTGTGTAGATCGCTATGACACACTCCGCAAAACAGAATTTCGACTTCGACGTCATCACCGCCAACCTCGCGCCGCGGAATATTGGAAGCGGCAAGTTTATTCCTGGCATCGGTGGCCGCGAACGCTTTGGTCATCGGCACAGGGCAACCGCATTCTATTAACTCCTCTCCCCGTACTCGGGGAGAGGCAGGGTGAGGGGTCTTCTGTCGCTCGAAGACGCCCCTCACCCGACCTCTCCCCGAGTACGGGGAGAGGAGAAAAAACGAAATCATCCAGAATGCGGTTGCCCTGGTCATCGGCATGTCGGGTCCTCTTGAAGATTGCGAATATGAAGTGCAGAGTCACAGGCGCGCCGTCTCACATCTGACAAGTCGCTGCCGCTCAAACAGGTCGGAAACGTCCTGCGACCAGCAACTACTAATGTCATCTTTACAGGTCGAGCTTAATCGGCTCGGTTGGCCCGCTCGGAAATCGGACGGAAATAAGCCGTCGCGTTTATGCGTCTTACGGCAAGGGTGCCATCGATGTTACGACTAAGCTCAGTTTTTTCGTACCTGCTGATGATAAGTACCACTCGAAGTGTTGGTCGGCGATGAAGATCCGTGCCGGCGGACGTATGTCGAGCCGATGTCGACGACTCGACCCAACTGGCCGGTCGTGATCATTGACGGAGCAGGCCATCTAACCTGCGTCATGAAAACACGATTCAAGGACGCCTTGGTGGCATGGATCGACAAATAGCCGACCGAAAAGACGTGATCGTGCTGATTCGGCAAATCTTTTGACGCGGATACAAATTGTCACCGCGTCGCGTCCGTCCAAGGGCTAGTTATGGCTCGTATTCCATCGACTTGGTGCGTTCTCAAAAAAGTTTCGGAGGGTTTGCTCCTGCACAACGAATCGTATATTGTATTCGCCAACCGAGGGGCAATTGCCTCGCACCTGTCTGTCCGCAGCCCCGATGCCGGAGCCCTGATGTGAGGCCATTCCGATAGCCCGTGTCGAGCGGCGAAAGAACTGTCCCAGATTGACAGTGATTCGTGATGGATTGGACCCTGATCTTGCTCGCATTGATTCGCGGCAGCGTGATCCGACACGATCGCCAGCTTGGCGCGTCCACGGTGGCGGTTTGACGACGGCTGGCTGACGGCGATTTCATGAACTGCTTTGTGCATTGGACTGCGAGTAAGCTTCGCCAAGAATTTATCTCGCTGGCGATGCATTTCGTAGATCGGTGCGGAGCGGCGCTCGTTTCATGAGAGCGTTCGAGGTGCATTTTTTAAGCGGTGAACAGAGCGTGAATCGCTCACGGTGTTGCACGATCGGGTGGATCGGGTGCGACGAAGTCTCTCTTTTCAAGAACTGGAAGCGATAGTGGTGCAACCACGCTTTGGCGGCGGTCAGAGGAAAGTTCGGCGAGGTTCCCAGAGACGCGGTGGCGGGAATGGGCAAGGCTCCGGCCAGGGCCCCGGTCAGGGGTACGGCCACGGACAAGGCGCACCGCGCGATGGCAACGGCCAGCGCCCGCCGCTCCATCAAGACGGGACGGTCGACGGAAATCGCGCCGATGGAAATCGCGCGGACGGCAATCGCTCCGATGACCGCTCACCCAACGGCTATGGCGGACAAGGTGGAAAACGCCAGAACAATAACGGCGGCGGTTATGGTGGTGGAGGCGGCGGTGGTTACGGCGGTGGTAATGGCCGCAAAGGTGGCGGCCGACGCAATCAGCGACGGCGCGGCGGTGGCGGCGGGCAGCACTCGCAAAACAACAATCAGCCGCAGTACGCAAACCAATCGCGCGAAAGTGCCGGTCAACATTCGGCCGGCCAACTCGCAAACGGCGAACTCCTCGAAGGCATTCTTCAATTCACCGACGATCGCCACGACGGACAGCTTCGTGACCCGCTTTCGCCCGGCCGGCTTCTCCGCAATGGCATCACCGTCTCACGCAATCTCATCCGCGATCTGCATCTTCGCCCCGGCGTGATGTTACGCGGCGATCTGCGCGGCCGATCGCTCGGCCGGATCGAAACCATCGAAGGCCGCACGCCCGATGAATACGCAGCCGGGGTGACGCTCTACGATGCGACCGCCCTCGACCCGGCGCCGGTCATCAAGCTCGAGCACGACCCGGCCGAGGTCACCACGCGCACGATCGACATCCTGGCCCCCATCGGCTTCGGCCAGCGCGGGCTGATCGTCGCCCCGCCACGCACGGGCAAAACGATTCTGCTACAAAACATGGCCAAGGGAATTCACGCGAACTATCCCGACGTCGAGCTGATGCTGCTGCTCATCGACGAGCGCCCCGAGGAAGTGACCGACATGAAGCGTAACGTGCCCGGCACGGTCTACGCTTCATCCAACGACAACACGATCGACCGTCACATCGACCTCGCCCAGATCGTGATCGAGCGTGCCAAGCGGAAAGTCGAGTTCGGTGCGAACGTGATCATCCTGATGGACTCGCTGACGCGCGTCGGCCGAGCCTTCAATGCCGGCGGCCCGAGCGGCGGGCGAACAATGTCGGGCGGCCTGGACAATCGCGCCTTGGAGATCCCCAAGCGCCTCTTCGGCGCCGCCAGAAAAATCGAGAACGGCGGCAGCCTGACGATCATGGCCACGTGCCTTATCGACACCGGCAGCCGGATGGACCAAGTAATCTTCGAAGAGTTCAAAGGCACCGGCAACATGGAGCTGACGCTCGACCGCACCATCGCCAACCAGCGAATCTTCCCCGCACTCAACATCGCTCAGAGCGGCACGCGCAAGGAAGAGAAGTTGCTGGACGAAAAGACGCTCGCAGCATGCAGGAACATCCGAAGGCACTTGATCAACCTCCCGCCGACGCAGGGGATGAAGAGTTTGGTGGAGGCGCTGCAGAAGCATCCGACGAATGCGAGTTTGTTGAAGTCGATGCGGGTGTAGGATTTAGAAATATAAATTGGTCCTTGGTAACTCGACAGACTAATCTGCGACGGTTTCTCGAAGCGCAACTACTCGAATTCAAATAGGGGATTCCATGATTCTTTTGCTGCTGATGTTGGCCGTTGCACCTGCAACGCACACCACTGAGCCCGACTTTGCAACGCTGTGGATCGCAAAAGACATAGCTCCAATCTATGTAAAGAACTTCGTAGATCGAATGCCGAATTTGAAATCGATTGAGCACGACCGCCTGGAGGCACTGCTGAACGACATCAAAGTGGAGATTAAAAGCTTGAAGCAGCATCGCTCAGAAGTCGCCAAGCAGTGGCCAACGATGATTCAAACAAGTCACGGCTTTGAGACCGATCAAGTCGAATCTGCTTAGTGGTCGTGGTTGTGGTAAATCCTCGGCTGCCTTTCACATGGGACCAATCAATTTCAATCCTGAACAGTCAGGATGCGGTCCGAGTAAACCGTGATCAATTTCTGAACGGGCAGCAGCGCTTCAATCTTTGGCCATGCTACAGCAAGGAGCGCGTCAAACACCGACCGTCGCACGTTTCCGAATCGCACATGTACCACCCACGGCGGAGGTGATGCAGCCATCGCACGGTCGGCGAGCTCCGCATCCTTACTCACGATAACCAGTTCGTTCTTACGCGCATGGCTCCAGAGCTTTTCATCCGACCAACTCGCACCCAATGAGGTTGCGTGGATCGCTGGAAGCGACGGAACGAAACGAAGCGGGATCGAAACGTTCTCGTCGAACAAGTATCCCTTCACGCGACCGCCCCGACGCCGTAGTGATTCTTGAGCAGGCGTTCGGAATATGCGAGGCAGGCGAGTACGTCGTCACGCGTCAGCGTGGGATAGCCCGCAAGCACATCTTCGATGCTGTCCCCAGCGGCGAGGAACCCAACAACGGTGCTAGCTGTAATACGCGTGCCTTCGATAATCGGCTGCCCGTTGCAAATGTTTGGGTCGATGATGATCTTGCGCATGCGCAAAAGTTTACCATTGGCGGGGTCCGGACTGAAGATAAAACCCAGACCCCTCCACGCGTCCGCCAGCGTACCGGGAGATGAGTCAGAGCTACGATTTCCCCCCACACGAAAAAGGCCCCGAGCGTCGCCGCCGCCGTCAAACACATCAGCGGGTGCACCTTGTGCGCGGCTTCAACATCAGGATCTTGATGGCGACGTACGCGATGATGCCAAAGCCGATGCCGTGGACGACGCTGTAGGTCCGCGGGATCGTGATCAGGAAGAACACGCTTACTCAGCGTATGGCGTATTAAAAAGAGGAGTTAGTTTTCGGTGTCTTCCACATTCGCTGTGGCCGATGACAAGACTTCTTCCTCGACTCACCGCCCGCACCTATCATTCACCGCATGGAACGTCGTCGCTTCGGCAAATCGGAATTGGATGTCTCGGCCATCAGCCTGGGTTGCTGGATTTTTGGGGTCGACTGGTGGGGACACTATTCCGATGAACGTGCCATCGAGCTATGCAACTTCAGCCTCGAGCAAGGCATCACTTATTTCGACAACGGCGATGCTTACGGCAACGGCCGCGCGGAGACGCTGTTTGGGAAGTTCCTTAAGACCGGTTCCGTGAAACGCGATCAGATCGAGATCGGCGGAAAGGTCGGCTACGACTTCTACACCGACCCGGGCGAGCAAGGCAGCCATCGCGAGCGCAAGCAGGATTTCTCGCCCGCGTTCGTCCGCGGCGCGCTGGAGAAATCTCTCACCCGCCTCGGTACGGATTACATCGATATTTACATGGCCCACAACATCAAGCTGCCGCAGTTTCGCGATGATTTGTTCGCCGAACTGGAGTCGCTGAAGGACGAGGGCAAGATCAAAGTCTGGGGCGTGTCGCTTGGCCCCGCGATTGGGTGGCGCGAGGAAGGCATTAAGGCCATGACCGAGCACGGCGCGCAGGCGGTGCAGACGGTTTACAACCTGTTCGAGCAGAACCCCGGCCGCGAGTTTTGCGAGACCGCCGTCGCTACAAAATCAGGTGTGCTGGCGCGGGTGCATGACAATAGTTCGATTCTGAAAGACATCGTCAAAATCGACACGACGATCGGCGAATCCGATCACCGAAAGTTCCGCGATCAATCGTGGAAAATCTACGGCCTGAAGAAACTCGAACTTGTGCGGCATTACGCCATCGAACACGGCATGAGCGTTCACCAACTGGCCTGTAAGTGGCTGCTCCAACAGCGCGGCCTGACGAGCATCACCGGCACGTTCCTGAACGAACATGAAATCCGCGAGGCGTGCGAGGCCGTCGACAAACCGAACCTTTCAACCGCTGAGCTTTCTCAGATCGCGAGCGACTATTCGAAAGATTGGAACCTCGGCCCGGATGCGCATCCGTGCGATTTGAAGAGCAGCATCGATGCAAGCGGCCGCGTGAAGAGCGGTTACGTCCCATCGCCGGTGCTGATCGCGTAATACTGTTTTCGCGGAATAGGTCACGATGAATGGATTGACTTGCACGGGCGAGACGCCCGTGACACGGTTGCGCACCTGTGTCACGGGCGTCCCGCCCGTGCAAGTCAATCCCATGTCCGTCGAAAGGTCTCTCGTGCGTTACGTCGTCCTTCATCACACTCGTGTTGCTTTGCCTCACTTCGATCTGATGATCGAGCCGGCCGCAGGCGCGCGGCTTTGGACTTGGCGCTGCGGCGAGTGGCCGCTCAGGAAAAATTCTTTCATCGAACGTGTCGCCGATCACAGAGGCGACTACCTGGCCTATGAAGGGCCGGTGAGTCACGATCGTGGCGAAGTGCATCGTGTTGCCGCCGGCAATTGCGAGGCGATTTCGGCAAACGAATCCGGAATGCTTGTTTCACTCGATGGCGTGGAACGTTTTCTTCCCGGCCTTCATGCACCGGACGGCGCATAAAAAGGTGGCGTGGACCTCTCGGCAATCCACGCCACCGGGGAAGGAGATTCGCTTCATCTACTGATACGAAGGAATCGCCAGATCGGTTCTTGACAGAACTCGATCAAAAAAAGCTGTGCCGATTTACTCGGCACAGCTCGCAAGCATTTTCAAAATTATCGATCGGCTTCGTTCAATCAGCTTCGTCCAGTGACGAAATCTGCTGACGCCCTGCCACGCCGGCATCTAACTCGTGCCAATACTCGACGCGCGGTTCATTCAGCTTCCAGCAAAGATAAACATCCCGACCTTTGTGACGGCCGACGAAATCTACCAAGCCGTTATCGAAATCTTTTAACTCGACGCCTAACGCCAACAGCTCATCCAGATACGATTGCAGACGCTCAAGCAAGGGCTGAATGTCGATTGGCTGCTCATTTGCCGAACCCGTCGATGGCTTCATCGAGCTTTGCTTGTTCGACTTTGTCGAAGACTTCCGGGCAACTTTTTGCTGCTGTTCTGCGATTTTTTGATGTGTCGTGACGATGTCACGAACAATTCGGCTGACTAGAGGTAACGCACGATTCGCCTGCTCCAAGGTGAAGCGCTGCTTCGGCAGGGAGGGCGAAACGGGTGCGGGTACAAATGAAGAAGGACCGGCCATTGCGATGTCGCCTTTCTCGATCGAGCTACAACGTGAAGACTTTTCACGCGAACCTCTCGATCGCACATTCACTAAATTATAGGCTCACCCGGCATCGGTTGGTTCAACCGTCAGACTTAGAATCCCACAGCTTAATTATGCTCTCGACCAAACCGGTGTCAATTCGCCACCATCTTTCTTATCGGCAAATTCCGCGCCGAAGAAATAAGCAAGGTAAGATAAAACAGCGATGAGAGTCACAGTGTAATCGCGGTCGCCGCTTCTTTGGTTCGACCGGTGGCATTAGTCTGCGTCGGCGGCGACCGCGAAATTGCCGGCCACGGTTTTATGATCCGGCATTTTGTTGCAGATTTTGCTGCAACATGCCTAGCACCGCTGCCTCTTCCGGCCGCAATTTTCCGATGGACGTCGCCAGCATTTTCCCCGCTTCGCGGCTCAGCGTTTTTGCCAAAGAACCATCAAGGTAAGCGTTAATGACGGCGGGATGAATATAGCATTTGCGACAAACGGCTTTGGTGTTGCCTAATTTCTTGGCAACGACCTCGACCGCTTTCATGAGATTCCGCTTTGCCTGGGCATTGCTGTCAAACGCTTCCAACTCACGGAGCGCTGTCGCCGCCAGCACCGTGCCGGCCCATGTGCGAAAATCTTTGGCGGTAAAATGCTCCCCATCACTCGTTGTGCGACCGTTGCTACTGATTTCTCGCAAATATTCGTTGACGTCGGCTGAGTTAATATCGACCGGGTCACCCTTCTCGTTTCGATATTGAAACAGCTCTTCGCCGGGCAAGTCCTGGCACTGCTTCACAATTTTCGCGAGTCGCGGATCGTCAAGGTCGATTTCATGTTCCACGCCGCTCTTCCCGCGGAAGTCGAAGTGAATCGTGGCGCCGCGAATTTTCGCATGCTTGTCGTGTAGCGTGGTAAGGCCGTATGAATCATTGCTGGCTGCGTACTCCTCATTGCCCACGCGAATGAGCGTCTTCTCCATCACGCTGACGACGGCGGCCAACACCTTTTCCTTGGGGAGGCCCCGCCGCTGTAGGTCGCGAGACGTACGCCGATGAATACGTGGCAGCGCTTTGGCAAAGGCGATCATTCGGCCATACTTCGACTCATCACGTACCGCTCGATATCTCGCGTGATAACGATATTGCTTTCGGCCGCGTGCATCGCGGCCAACCGCCTGTAAATGCCCGTTTGCCGACGAGCAAATCCAAACCTTTTCCCAGGCTGGTGGAATGACCAGCGACTTGATTCTCGCCAATGTATCGGCGTCCCGGACGGCATTTCCCTTCGCGTCAAAATAGCCAAAGGCCTTACCCTTGCGTCGGCGCTCTATGCCGGGTTTTCCGTCGGTTACATAGATAAGATGCGCTTCCTTGGCCGCATCGACCGACGCCGCGTTCGAATCCGACGTTACTCCCTCACTTTTAGATACTTTCGACGATTTTGGCTTCGTTTGGCGACTTGCTCCAGTTTTCGGAATTGGCTTCGTTTGCCCGGATCGCCGCTTCGGTGTGATTCTCATGAAGATTACAATTCAAAAATTACATTTCGTTGTTCGCTCGCGCAGCCTGATCGTTGAGCGACTGCGCGAATCCTGGTGTCATACTTGATTCACTGGCGGATCCCGGCAGTTGCCGCCGACCGATCCCGCCCGGTGCGGGCAGCAACACATTTATAAGCTGCGACAGCTCGGCCGTCAGGTTTGGGAATGTCGCCGCGATCGAGGCCTGAACTTTCGCGAGGGCGGGCGTGACGAGTTCCGCATCACCGTGCTGGGCGGCGTCAACGATCTGCCGAGCGAGCCGCCGTACATTCATCGAAACGCCCGGCATCGCATCGCCGACCGCAAACCACGCGTGTTCTTTTTCATTCTGCCCGCGAAACTGCGCGTTCCGTACACTACCGCTACGAAAAAGGCCGGGGATCACGGTTGTCACGAAAATATTTTCACGTGCAAGCTCAACGCGGAGTCCTTCGGACAATCCCACAAGCGCGTGCTTGCTGGCTGTGTATGGAAGCATGTGCGGCACGGGCTGCTTCCCACCGATGCTGGCGATGTTCACAATGCGCCCGCCACCGGCGTGCCGCATGTGCGGCAGCGTCATCAAGATCGCATGCAGCGGTGCATAAAAATGCGTGGCAATGCCGGCATCGAACGCGGCTTCGTCCATCTCGACAAACGGTCCAACCTGAATCAGGCCCGCGTTGTTGATTAGAAAGTCGATCGCGCCAAATCGGGCGACAACATCATCAATAAAACGAAGCAGTGCATCGCGATCGGTGACATCGACCAGCTTCGCGAGAATCGTTCCACCCTGCTGACGGAGCTCGATTTCAGCAGACGCCAACTGATCTGCATTCCGCGCACAGATCGCGACGTTCGCACCACGTTCGACGCAGACGCGCGCAATATTTAATCCCAAGCCGCGCGACCCGCCCGTAATGACGACGACCTTGCCGCGAAGCGAGACGAAGCGACTCCGGCGGAGGAGGAACCGAGCCGCAAGAGCGACGGAAACAATGCTGGCAGACGCATACAACGACGTTTTCAAGCTTGATCGGGATTGAGAAGTCGACGCCACAACCGAGCCTATGCAACAGATGTACCAGCCATGTTTTCAAGAATGGTCGAAGCTACGCTGAATAGTGTTCGCGGGACCAGGGCAAACGCTTGTGAATGTATTTGTGAGATTCCCAAGACACGTCATTCCGAGGGGAGCAGCAGCGACCCGAGGAATCTCGATTTCCAGAGCATGTTTCGTCAGCCGAGATCCCTCAGGTCGCTGCTGCTCCCTTCGGGATGACGAATTTTTTGGTCACATGCAATCGCCCTGTTCGCGGGACGCTGGTCCGATTCCGTATAATGCAATTGTGCTTCCGATGGCCGCGAACATGTCTCTTCTGGACAGGATGGTGCTCAGCGTGGAACGCGTGCGATCGATTGCAGCGGGCGACAAAGGCTCTCGAAGCGGCAAGAGTCCCGTACGCAGTTGCCGGTGGAAACGCGGTCGCCGCGTGGGTGACTACGATTGACATTGCCGCGGTGAGAAATACGCAGGACGTCGACATTCTGTTGCGACGATCTGATCTCGATCCAGCGATCAGGGCGCTGGAGGTCGTCGACTTCATCCATCGCCGCGCAGGCCTTGAAATTTTTCTCGATGGTGTTGATGCAAAGCCGCGGGATGCGGTACACATCGTCATTGCCGACGAGAAGGTGCGGCCCGACCACGAACGAATCCGCAGCACCCGACGTCACCGATTCAGACGCGCCGGCCGGTTTCAGGATCGTCTCACTGGAAGCGCTCGTGCGGATGAAGCTCACGAGTTTTGGAGACAAGGATCGAACTCATCTTCGTGATCTTTTAGAGATCGGTCTCATTGACGCGTCGTGGACGAAGCGATTCGCGGCTTCTCTTGCTGCTCGGCTTCAGGGGATTATTGATAGTCCGGAAGATTAATGGACTCCTTGCGCGTAAAGCGGTGATACTCCGAGACTGACGTATCCCGATCCCGGCCGGTGGAATCACGTGATCAGACCCATCGACAAATTATCGATCGTGGCCATTGTCTGCTTCGTTGCGTCGTGATTCGTCACGGCAAGTCCCAAGTATAATGTCGTCGGCATTGTGATGTTCACCGATCCGATGCTGGTCCATGAGCTGCCGTTGGACGACTAAAAGCCCGTGAAGGTATTGCCGGGCCGTGCTGTAGCTCGTAGGTCGCAGCGTTCGTCGCGTTGCGGTATTGGAACTCCAGTCCGCCGGGGGTTTGAACAAAATCGACGAATGCCGCGTTTGCATCGCGCGACGCGCGCATCATGATGCCGGCCTTTGCATAGATGTTTGTGTTTTGAAGGCCTGTGACGCGCGCGACGATCTGGCAGATAGGCAGCTTCCCAAGTGGCGTTGCCGTCCCACCAGAATCTGCCATTTGTCCACGTCGTGGTGTTCAGCGAATCGAAATTGTCGTTCATCACGCTCGTCCAGGGACCCGCGATCGGCGGCGCGGTAACGGCGAGCAAGGTACGACCTTCAAGGGCCTCAACAAACGATCGGTTATAAGATGGACGCATAAGCCCTCCGGCAACCTGTGAATTGAAAGAGCGGAGGAGGTAGCCGAGGGCGAATTAATTCACACGCGGCCTCTCTACCCTTCGTGATATGAATTATGTCGCCACGAGAAGCTGGATAGGGATTGCGGGTCGTAACTCATCAGGTGATCCTGTTGCTGCGCTATCGTTTTGACGTCGTTCTTCGGCGAGTTGACTAACGCGAACATTATCCTAACGTTCTCCACGATCGGCTGAAGTTTATACTGCAATCAAACCGATTATCGGTGGCGTGCAGCGACGGGCAAAACCTTCAGCACCTCGACCGCACAATAACTTTCGGGCAGGATTTTGATGACCACACTTATGCAATCACCGAAGCAATCCGATGCCCCTAAACGCAAGCGCGAAACCGCCGAGACGATGGCGACGCGCCAGAAAGACATCGCGGTCTCCGAATTCTTTGCAAAGAACCGGCACCTGTTGGGCTTCGACAACCCCCGCAAGGCGCTTCTGACCACCGTGAAGGAAGCGGTCGACAATTCGCTCGATGCGTGCGAGGAGGCGGGCATCCTGCCAGACGTCACCATCATCATCGAAGACCTCCAGCCCGACCGCCCGGCGAATGCGAAGCAATCGCGCTATCGCGTCACAACCGTCGACAACGGGCCGGGCATTGTCCGTAAACAAGTGGAGAACGTGTTCGGGAGATTGCTGTTCGGCAGCAAGTTCCATCGCCTGAAAATGAGTCGAGGCCAGCAAGGCATCGGCATCTCGGCCGCTGGCATGTACGGCCTGATTACCACCGGCAAACCGATGGTAATCCACACGCGTCCCAGCGCCCGCAAGCCCGCCCATCACATTGAGCTGGCGATGAACACCAAGACAAATCGCGCGGAAGTGACCGTCGATTCAGAGACCGAAGATTTTCCGCCCGCTCGCTTCAAGACCATCAACGCCGGCACGCGCGACGGGCTGTTCCTCAGCCGCGACGATTACATCACCGGCACAAGCGTGAGCATCGAGCTCAAAGGCCTGTACCGCAAAGGCCGCGGCAGCGTGGATGAATTTCTGGAACTGACCGCGATCGCGAACCCGCATGCGCGCATCACGTTCGTGCCGCCGTCGCGCATCAGCGTTGACGATCAATCGGAAGAATTGTTGCTCGCGAAGGGCGCCAAGAAAATGCCCGTCGGTGGCGAGCAGCTGATTTTGCAGGAAGGCCTCGACGCGCCGCCGCATGTGGAAGAGATTCGCGAGACGACCGAAAAAGACGGCGTGATTCTTTTCCCGCGCGGACAGGATGCGCAGCTGCCGCCCGAGACACGCGAGATTCAGCCGCATCCGAAGGGCATCGAGCTTGGCACGCTGCTTCAGATGAAGAAGGATTACGAAGCGACCGAAGGCGGGACGCTCTACGAGTTCCTGCAGAACTCCTTCTCGCGCGTGTCGGCGCATACCGCGAGCAAATTTTGCGATCAGATCGGCTTGACCAGCCGCACGCGAATTGTGAGCGTCGAAACGCCGGCGATTGAAAAGTTGTATCAGGTGTTTCAGGAAGCCAAGCTCGCCCCGCCTCCGACAGATTGCCTGGCGCCGATCGGTGTTCGGCAGCTGCTGAGCGGCATGTTGAAAGGTGTGAAGGCGGAGTTTTACGCTGCATCGTCACGCGAACCTTCAGTTTATCGCGGCCGACCGTTTCAGATCGAAGCCGCGATCGCCTTCGGCGGCGAGCTGCAGGCCGACGACACCGCCCGCGTCATTCGTTTCGCCAACCGCGTACCGCTGCTGTTTCAGCCCAGCGCGTGCAGCAGCTTCAAGGCGATCGTCGAAACGGGCTGGCGAAATTACAACCTCTCGCAGCCGCGCGGAAGTCTCCCCGTCGGCCCGCTGGTCATCATGATTCACATGGCCAGCGTGTGGGTGCCGTTTACGTCCGAATCGAAGGAAGCGATTGCGGATTACGATGAGATTCGCAAAGAGATGAAGCTCGCGTTGATGGAATGCGGCCGCAAGCTGGGCACGTATCTTCGCAAGCGCCAGCAGATGCAGCGACAGGCGGCGCGTCGCGATGTGTTCGAGCGCTACATCGGTGAAATCAGCAAGGCCATCCACTCCATCAACGGCACGGATGCGAAGAAGCTCTACGACACGCTTTTGCTCGAGGCTCGAAAGCGCACGGCGATCGCCGACGCGCAGCTCGACGAGGAAGGCAAGCGGATTAAGGCCGAGGCGGATGAAGATCTGAAGCAGGATGACGGCGTGGTGCTCGTCGAATCGCGGGCCGCGCATGCGGTAGCTGATGCAAACGCGGCCGTGTCGGAAGCAATCTCGGCAAATGCCGAACCCGAGCCGGCGAAGAAAGCAAATAAGAGTGCCGACAAGCAGAGCAAGTTGTTCTGATCAGCGGAGGAGACGCGATTGTCCAGTAAGCTTGACGCCGGCACGTCACGCACGATGCGCATTATGCTTCAGGTTGATGCTGCGGAAGATGCAGGGAATGAAGGCTATCATTTGAATTGCGGGTTCGAACGCGAGTGGAACATGAAGCTGCACGGCATCCATATTGATGAGCGGGAACTTTCCGACTTCTGCCAGAAGCACAGTATCCGCGAACTCTCTTTTTTCGGGTCGATTGTTCGAAACGATTTTCACTCGGAGAGCGATATAGACGTCATCGTCGACTTTGTGGCCGGATCGAAGCCAAATTTGTGGGCATTTGCAGGCATTGAGCTAGAACTCTCCGCGTTATTGGGCCGCTCTGCGCATCTGCACACGCGGGAAATGATCCATCCCTATTTGAAAAAGCGAATCGAGGCGGCATCGCAACGAATTTTTTATGCAGCGTGATGAGGAAACAGTCCGGATCAACGATCGTATTCGCTGCGAGCACATTAGCTCCGCGGCAAAGGATGTCTTAACGATGTGCGCGAGCCGGCAGCGCCCTGATTTAGATAGCGACATGCTTTTTCGTCGGGCGATGATCCACGCGATTCAGGAGATCGGTGAAGCGGCCGCACGCATTTCGGAGAATGGGCGTGCGCTTCTGCCTGAGCTGCCCTGGGGACAGATCGTCCGAACGCGACACATCATGGTTCATGAATATTTTGGTATCGATCTGGATACGGTTTGGCGGATCGCTCGGGAACACGTGCCGACCCTGCCGGCGTTGATGGATCGTGCGATCGCGCAGTTGCCCCTGCCTCCGGACATCGAACCGCTTAAATAGAGGGATACATGGCAAGAGAAACACCCACCACCGGCGCGACGAAAAGTGTCGTCAACAACCGCGTACGCGCTCGCGACAAAGTGACGATGAGCAAGATTGTCGAGCTGGCCGACGATGTGTCGTCGTCTGCTTTCAAGGGGAAGGAGATCAACATCTCCATTCCCACGCGAACACGCACCAACACGCTTTGGAACAAGAAGCGCGGCATCCTCGAAATGGGCGACGCCAAGTCGACGCGCGAGCTGTTCAATTTGAATCAGGCCAAGCAGTTCATGCAGACCTGCCTGCACGGCAACAGCATCAAAGAGCTGATCGACGCACAAAAATCGCTCAGCCTGCGAGGCATGTTCTACAAAGGGCTGCACACCGTTGCCGGCACGAAGGAGAAAACCTTTGGCGACCAGAGTGAATCGGACGGAATCCTCGAAGACCTCGAAGTCTCGATGAGCAGCCTGCGCGAAGAGCTGCACATTTTTGCCGAGAATCGCGGCGCGATGGTGGGCAACATCACCGTCACCGACAAGGGCGATGATATCGACTGCCGCCGCATGGGATCAGGCGGGTACGCGATTCCGAGCATCACGGAAGGCGACGTCATCCAGTTCAAGAAGATCGACGCCGAGTTCGTGCTGCACGTCGAAAAAGGGACGGTCTGGAACCGCTTCAACGAAGACCGTTTCTGGGAAACGCATAACTGCATCCTCACCCACGGCGGTGGCCAACCGCCGCGCGGCGTGCGACGACTTCTCCAGCGGTTTAGCCAGGAAGCCAAGCTGCCGGTCATCTGCCTGCTCGATTGCGATCCGTGGGGGCATTACATCTACAGCGTCATCAAGCAGGGCTCGATCAGCCTCGCGTTCGAGTCCGAACGCCTCGCGATTCCGAGCGCAAAATTCCTCGGCATCCGCGCAAAGGATTACGTCGAATGCGAGCTAAGCGATGACGTGCAGATCGAGCTAAACGACAACGATCGCAAACGCGCCGGCGAAATCGCGGCCTACCCGTGGTTCAAGGATCACAAGAAGTGGCAGAAGGAAATCAAAGGCATGGTCGACAACGGCTTCAAGATGGAAGTCGAATCCCTCATCACGAAAGACATCAGCTACGTCACCGAAGAGTACGTGCCGCAGCGTTTGAAGGATGAGGATTGGCTTGAGTGACGGACATTTTCGTTTCGCCGAGTCTTTAGAGTTCGTAGAATTGCCGCCATGAAGGTCACGATCTTTCAAGATGCGTTGAACCTCAATGAGCATGATCGAATGGAATTGGCGTCTCAGCTTTGGGACAGCCTGACTCCAAGTGATCCGGAAATCCGTCTCTCGCCTGCTCAGTGGGCCGAGTTGTCGCGCCGGTTGAAGCGGTTTCAAGAGAATGGAACGCGCGGCGATTCCTGGCCGGCAGTCAAAGCTCGCATCGTCCGAAGTCACTAGCACTAATCATTCCGCCAACACGACCGCGGGCCGGTCATCCACCGGCTCACTCATCGGCGCTGACATCGCCCGCTGCCAGGCCAGCAGCGCTTTTCCGGCGCGTCGTGGCACCAGGATGAACACCAGCGCCGACCAGATCGTCCACGACAGCGTCGAGGCCAGGATGATGCAGCCGGCCGCGATGCCGGTCGCCATCACGAGTGGATCGGACAGAATGAATCCCGCTGCGCGATCGTGAAGTTCGATCCATGCCCCCAGCGCCACAGCCGTGCAAACAAATGCCGCTAACGCGAGGCCGACGATCGCTCCGTTGCGCCAGCGCAACAGCATCAGCCTTGAAACGAATCCGAATAAAATTCCAAACGTGCTGAATGCCCTGAGCATCTCCGCCGACAGCGGCTCGGCCGTCACTTTGGCAGTGGAATAGTAGCGATTTGCGTTTGACCAGCTGGCCCCGGTGCCGACCCAGGCGAAAAATAGAATGCCGAAGTAAGCCAGCGCGATAAGCGTCGCTGTCAGCACGCCCACCGCCCGCATGCGGCCGAGGATGCGAATCGCCGCGGGCCGGAGCGTATTGATCGGCTGATGATGCCCGCATTCGGGACATTGGAATTGAAGAATCCGGCAATGTTCGCACCGGACCTGCGGCATGCCGTGCAGCGCATAACCGCACTTCTCACAAAAGATCGGCAGCTCGTCGCCAACGCGCGGCGGCTTCGATTTAATAGTCGCGGGTGCTTCATGCGGCTCGATGTCGGTGCTCATCGCGGCCGATACTCTACCGCGTCGCGCCGTCGCCGCTACAATCGCGCCACGTTATGGATGCGGCCTCAGATTCGATCGACATCCCGATCTCCACCGGCGGCAGCTATCGGGTAAGCGTGCAGCGAAATCTTCTCGCGCGCGTCGGCGCGGAGATGCGCCATCTCTCGAAATCGACGCAATCGATCGTCATCACCGACGTTCAAATCCCGAAAACAGCCGTCGACACCGTCGTCGCGTCGCTTCGGCAGTCAAATTTCAAGACACACGTACTCGTCATTCCGTCCGGCGAAACTCACAAATCCATTGAGCAGATCTGCAAGCTCTACGATCAGATTCTTCCACTAAGAATTGACCGGAACACGACACTCGTCGCGTTGGGCGGTGGCATGATCGGCGACATGACCGGCTTCGTCGCGGCGACCATTTTGCGCGGCGTGCCGTTCGTGCAGGTGCCGACTTCGCTTCTGGCCATGGTCGACGCCAGCGTCGGCGGGAAGACGGGCGTGAATCATTCGACCGGCAAGAACCTCATCGGCGCGTTCAATAATCCGATTGCGGTGATGGTCGACCCCGAGGTCCTGAAAACACTTCCGCCGGGCGAACTGCGGTCGGGGCTAGCCGAGTGCATCAAGCATGAAATCATTCGCGACGCGGATGGATTCGCCGCGCTCGAGCAGAACATTTCGCGGGCGATGTCGCTCGATCTTGATTACCTGACCAGACTGATCGCGCACAACGTCCGCATCAAGGCCGCCGTTGTCGCGGCCGACCCGTTTGAACGCGGCGAACGTGCTCATCTAAATTTCGGCCATACGTTCGGTCACGCGATCGAGACGGAACTAAATTACAAGCTGTCGCACGGCGCCTGCGTCGGCCTTGGCATGTGCGCGGCAGCGCATTTGTCGCATCGGCTCGGCCTGCTCGATCACACCTCGACGCATCGAATCGAATCCCTGATCGCTGCCGCCGAGTTGCCGACGCGGGCTGATCTCGACATCGATGCGATCGTCGATCGCATGTCGTTTGACAAAAAAGTTTCAGCCGGCCGGCTTCGGTTCGTGCTGCCGGATCGAATCGGCCACGTCGTCATCCGCGACGATGTGCCGGTCGAGCTGGTTCGAGAATCGGTGAAGTGTCTCGTGAAATAAATCGATGCCCGTCGCACATTGGCTTCAACTCTCCCTGACGAAAGGCCTCGGCCCGATCACGATCGGTCGACTTGTCGAACGATTCGGCAACGCACAGGCCGTGTGCGCGACAAGCGCGGAACAGCTTCGCACGATCGAAGGAATTGGCGACACAAAATCGCGAGAGCTTGTGAACGAAATTCGATCGGCCGGACGGGCGGCGGCTATCGAGTTCGAACGCGCCGCAGTTAGCAACGCGACGATTATCTGCCGCGAGGACGAGACGTTTCCACCACTGCTTCGGGAGATTCCCGATCCGCCGGCCGTGCTGTATGTGCGGGGTCACATCGAGCCGCGCGATCTGCATTCGGTGGCGATTGTTGGCAGTCGGAAATGCAGCTTTTACGGGCGCGAGCAGGCGGAACGATTTGGCGCGTTGCTCGCCGGCGCTGGCGTTTGCGTGCTGAGCGGCGGTGCCGCGGGCGTTGATGCCGCCGCCCATCGTGGCGCGCTTTCGCACCCCGACGGCCGCACGATCGCCGTCTTGGGCAGCGGCGTCGATATCGCTTACCCGCCGGAGAACGCATCGTTGTTCGACCAAATCGTGCAGCGCGGCGGCGCGGTCATCAGCGAGTATCCAATGGGGGCGCCCCCTCGCCGCGAGAACTTTCCCCGGCGTAATCGGATTATCAGCGGCATGTCGCGCGGCGTTCTCGTCATCGAGGCGGCCGAGCGCAGCGGCGCGCTCATCACCGCGCGACAAGCCTGCGACGATCACGGCCGCCCCGTCTTCGCGCTGCCCGGCCGGGTCGACAATCTTCTTTCCGCCGGGCCGCACATGCTGATTCGCGACGGCGCGACGCTGGTCACGCAACTTCAGGACATTCTCGACGAGCTCGGCCCGTTGCCTCAAAGCGCGATCGTGCCAAGCGTCAATGACGCACCGCTCTTTGAAGACAAACCTGAACCGCCCGCGATTTCGCCCACGCTGTCGGACGAACAGCGTGCGATCGTCGATGTCCTTGAGCGCGAGCCGATCGACACCGATGCCATCATCGATCGGTCGATGCTGCCCGCGCATATCGTCATGCAGTCGCTGACATTTCTTACGCTCAAGGGAATCGTACGGCGCATCGATGGCCGCTATGCGAAGCGCGGAAAAGACTGATGCCGATCGTTCGCCATGACATGATCGCTTGTTATGTCGCCCGTCCCGACGCGGCGGGAACATCGCACGAGTTTCTTCAACTGCTCCGCCACGCCGACGACTATCTCGGCGGCACCTGGCAGACGATTTACGGGACGACTGACTCACCGACCGAAACGCTGTGCGAAA
Source organism: uncultured Phycisphaerae bacterium (assembly GCA_964236135.1). Lineage (GTDB taxonomy): Bacteria > Planctomycetota > Phycisphaerae > Tepidisphaerales > Tepidisphaeraceae > CAXSBN01. The sequence goes on along the minus strand of CAXSBN010000014.1, from coordinate 42,894 downwards.
CGGTGCTGCGGGAAATGCAGAAGAGATCGCGCTCTCACCGCGCGAGTTGTATCGCCTGCCGACGGTACGAGCGTTTTACGTGCCCGAATCCGACACGGTCCATCACTGCACGCGATTCTGCGCACTCGTTGGCCGCGATACGCAAATCGTGTTGAACCATGAGCACACGGAATATCGCTGGCTCGCGCGCGACGATGCGATGGCGCACTTCATGTGGGCCACCGACCGCGACGCGCTGGCTGAGGCATGTCGCGACATACTCGACGCGAGCATCGCCAAGCCGTATCTTCAAATCGACCTGGCGAGCCTGGGCCGCGGGCGAACACCTTGACGCGGCACGCGCGAGCCGATGCGGCATTCGCCAACCTGCTCTGATCCGTGGGACAAGCGCCGCACTTAAGACGTTCCGACGACGTGACACATCCGCATTCCACCAATCTCCTTCCGCACTCGCTTTCCCATAGCGGGGCAAATGCGGCCTTACTCAATGAATCGCTCCGCATCGCGGCGATCGATGTCGGCTCGAACAGCATTCACATGATCGTCGCGCAAATTGATGCCGACGGCGCGGCGACCACATTGTGGCGGTTGAAGGAACCTATCGGCCTCGGCCGAATGAGCTTTCCGTCGCGTCGACTTTCGCCCATCGCAATGAGCAGCGCCGTCGCCACGCTGACGCGCTTCAAGCAGGCCGCCCAACAGCGGCAGGCGCAACACATCATTGCGGTGGCGACCAGCGCCGTTCGCGAGGCCACGAACGGCGGCGACCTGCTGGAGCGCGTCAAACGTGAAGTGGGCATTAATCTGAAAGTGATCAGCGCTCGCGATGAAGCCCGGCTGATTTATATCGGCGTGCGCCACGCCGTCACACTCGGACAGAAGCCGCACCTGATCGTCGATATTGGCGGCGGTAGCGTCGAATTCATCGTCGGCGATGAGTCCAAAGCCTCCATGCTGGAAAGCCGAAAGCTAGGTGCGGCCCGGATGACCGCCCGCTACATCCACTCCGATCCGGTTTCGCCGACCGATCTGGCCGCGATCAAACGGCATTTCGATCGCGAACTTTCTTCGTTTAATACCCAGGTCGCGGCGCTGGCGCCTGTGGCCGCGATCGGAACCAGCGGCACGCTGGAAAATATTGCCGCCATGTGCGCGCCTTTCGCCGATCAAAGCGCGATCAGCGCGGCCGCCGACGGCACCACGCCGTCCGCGGCGATCGATCGGCTCGCGTTCGAAAAACTGCTCGCGATGCTTTTGACCAGCGACAGCAAATCGCGAAGCAAACTGCAGAACCTCGACGAGCAGCGCAAAGACCAGATCGTCGCCGGCGCGCTCCTGGTCGGCGAGATGTTCGAGAAATTCAATCTCTCTCGAATCACGATCTGCAACTCGGCATTGCGTGAAGGAATTCTGCTGGATTACTTGTCACGACATCAGCCCGACCTGCAAGTGCAGCGCGACGTTCCCGATCCTCGCCGCCGAAGCGTGCTCGACCTGGCGCGGCGGTGCGACTGGCACGAGTCCCACTCCGAGCACGTCCGCAACGTCTGCCTCCGGTTGTTTGATGATCTGAAAGTGCTGCATCAGCTAGGCCCGCGCGAGCGCGAGCTGATCGAATATGCTTCCCTGCTGCACGACATCGGCTGGCACATCGGCCGAACGGGGCATCACAAGCACAGCATGTACCTCATTATGCACGGCGACTTAAAGGGGTTCAGCAAGGAAGAGATCTGCATCATCGCGAATATCGCTCGCTACCACCGCAAGCGCCCGCCGCGCGGGAAGCACACGGAATATTCCAGCCTCGGTGAGACGGCTCGCAGAATCGTGGACGTCGGTGCGGCGATTCTCCGTCTCGCGGACGGTCTTGATCGCAGCCACGCCGGCGTGGTGACGGGATTGCACTGCCGGGTTGAAGCAAAGCGGATTAAGTGCACACTTTACGCGCGCTCCGATGCCGAGCTCGAACTCTGGGGCGCGCGACGGAAGCGAAAATTCTTCGAAAAGGTTTTCGCGAGCGACATTAAATTCCTGGTCGCGCCCCGGAAGTGATGAAGCAGGAAATTTCTAAAGCAGTTGCAGAATGGATTCACTCAACCAACCGCACCAATTTCCAGGCAAGCTGATCATCGTCGAAGGCATCGACGGATCGGGAAAAAGCACGCAGCTTCAACTGGTGAAACGCTATCTGGAAGCGAAAGACCTCGCCCCATTTTTTACGGAATGGAACAGTGCCGATCTCGTCAAGGCCGTCACCAAAAAGGGGAAGAAGAATCTCTCCCTGACGCCGATGACGTTCTCGCTTCTGCACGCCACCGACTTTGCTCATCGGCTCATACATAACATTCTGCCCCCGCTGAAAGCGGGCATGATCGTGTTGGCGGATCGTTATGCGTATACCGCGTTTGCCCGGGATGTCGTTCGCGGCTGCGATCGCGCGTGGGTGCGTCGTGTCTACCAGTTCGCGCCGCGGCCGGATCGCGCGTTCTACTTCAAAGTGCCGATCGACGTGAGCGTCAGCCGCATTCTGTCCGGCCGCGCGAAGCTCAAGGACTACGAGGCCGGCATGGATCTGAATCTTGCGCCCGATCATGCAAGCAGCTTCAAGATTTTCCAATCACGCATTCTCGATGAATACGGCCGCATCCGTGATGAATATGGCCTGACCGAAATCGACGCAACCGCCGGCATTGGCGAGCAGCAGTCGATCGTGCGACGGTTTGTCGATGAAACGCTCGCTGACTATTCGCCGCCCGATACGTTGGCACATCTGGGAGAGCACAGGATCGAGCAGGATTTCACCAATGAGATCGAAGCGTCGCGTCGAAATGCACGGGAGTCGGTATGAGCGAGTTTCGTTACCTCGGGCACACAATGCCCTACCTCCCGCGCGAAGGCCGTACCGGCAAGCTGATCGTCGTCGAAGGCACGGACGGCGTCGGCCGATCGACGCAGGCGTACATGCTCAAGGAGTGGCTCGAAGTGCAGGGGTATGCCGTGCTCGACACCGGATGGACTCGCTCCAAGCTGATCGGGCAGGCGATCACCGATGCCAAGCTCGGGCACTCGATGAACCGCCTGACCTATTCGCTGATGTATGCGACAGACTTGGCCGATCGCATGGAGTATCAGATTATTCCCGCGCTGAAGAGCGGCTTTATCGTGCTGGCCGATCGATACGTTTACACCGCGCTGGCGCGGGGCATCGCCCGCGGCGCCGATCGCACCTGGCTGCGCGATCTTTACGGCTTTGCCGTTTCTCCCGACCTGGTGTTCTATCTTCAGATCGGCGTGCGCGAGCTCGTGCCGCGTGTGCTGGCGGCCGGGAAAATGAACTACTGGGAAAGCGGCATGGACATGAATTACGGCGATGACCTTTTCGACAGCTTCGTTGCGTATCAGTCCGAGTTGATCGTCCAGTTCAACCAGATGGCCGAGGAATACAAATTCATCACCATCGACGGTCGGCCAGAGGACAAAACGATTCAGCGCCAGCTCCGCCGCGCCGTCGGCGACTACCTCGCCGCCGAGGGGCACTCCTCGTCCATCTCAAAGTAAGTTCAGAACAACCGGGCTTCCGTTGGCTCCGGACGACCTTTTACCGTCTTTTTATTCGACTCTTGCGATAGAGTGTTGGACTGTAAACAGTAATAGCCGTGTGTCATGCCGTCGCGTGCCTACCTGAAGCGGTCTGCCCGCTTTTTTAACTTCGCCGCAATTGTGTGCTATTTCCGAGAGATTTGGGCCTTGGTGGTCGCGACAAAAGAAGGAATTCGTCATTTACCCCTATGAACATTCCATCCGATACTCTTTCTGGAGCGGTTGCCCGCATTTATGCGACTGACACTGTTCCCGCGATGAAGTGTTCGGAAACCGAGGTCGAGATCTTTTGAGATCCGCGATCCCGTGGAGTGTGGCTTGGGTGAGAAGCAGATCAATCTCTCTGGTAAATCGCGCGACAACGGCATCCCCGCGCTCGACGACCGCCCGCGCGACGCGCAAGTCGTTGTGCAGCCAACACGTCTGACCACCAACGCCGCGACCAAGGTTGACGATGGCGAAATTGTCGCGCGGCTGGATGAGTTAAAGCAACTTGAAGAGCGGCTGCTTTCGCTCATCGATGAACTTGTTGTCGACAGTCGCCTTGCAGATGTAGAGCTCGTTCATCACCTGAAAATTATTCAATCCGCGGCCCGTCGCCACCCACTTCTTCCGTTGAGTGAGGTCGCGGCTTCCGGTTACACTCCGGCGGTCGTGGCTGGGCCCCAAGCTCGGCCGTTGTTTTCGTCGCGTTCCCGCCACGGATGGTATCTCTTGGCCAGGTTGTTAGCCGTTGTACTTCTTTTGTTCGGATTGACCCAGCTTGGGGTGCGCGGCTCTGCTCGATTCCACAGCGATCTGCCTCTTTGGGATTTTGCATCCGTCTATGCTTCCGCGCGGGCGTGGACGCACGGACTCGATCCTTACAATTTGCCGGCAGTTCAAGCTGTCTGGCGAAATGCCGGGGCATTTGTTGATCGCGATATCAGCTACTGGTCGACCGTTTACCCGCCAACCTCGTTGCTCGTGATCGCGCCGCTTGCCCTCCTTCCGGCAAAATTTGCCATGGCGGTCTGGGGCTTCATCACGATGGCGCTTTTGGCCATCCAATTCGCGGCGTTGATCGACTTGGCCAGGTTGAAGTGGAACGGATGGGGCGCGATTTTCTTAATCGGCGCGTCGATCGCTTCGGCCCCGATGCAGTTCGGGCTTTTGTCAGGACAGTTGACGTTGCCGGCTGTCTCACTCTGCATTTTGGCACTTTGGTGCGAACGCCGGCGCGGGTTTACCAAATGGGGCCCGCCAGCTGCGGGACTGTTGTTAGGTGTAGCCTGTGCGCTAAAGCCGCAGCTTTGTGCCGCGTTTTTCATCTACTATCTTTTCATCCGGCGGCGTCAGCCGATCATTGCCTGGCTCGCGATTGCCGTCGTCGGCAGCCTTGCGATTGTCTCGCTGATTGGCATGAAAGCCGCCCACGTCGACTGGTTTGGCGGGTGGACGCGCAGCATCTCCGAGACCCAACTCGCGGGCGGCGTGAATGACTATGACACCACCGGCCCGTATCGCGATCAGATCGTCGACCTGAAAATGCTCATCATCAATGTCGTCTCCGATCCAATGGCGGCGCGGGTGGTGGTCGAATGCCTCGTTCTCGGATTGGCCGCGTGGTACCTGCGATCGTTGCCGAATTCGCGGAATATCGGCTCGACCCGCAACGGCGGCATGTTGCCGCTTGTCACGCTGATCACGATTTCACTCCTGCCGCTCTACCATCGCGTCTACGACGCCTCGCTCCTGACGCTCGCCGTCGCCTGGGCGCTTGGCGAGTGGCACGGTCCGCGCCGCCGGCTCGCGCTCCTCGCGATCGCGCCGATGGCGTTTTTACTCGTACCGTTCGACGTGTTAGACACCGTCGTCCGTCACTTCTCACTGGCCGACCGAATGTCGACCACTTGGTTCTGGCACGCGATCGTCCAGCCGCATTACGCCTGGGCCTTGCTGGGCACGACGCTGTGCATGCTGTTCGTGATGAATCGCATCGCGGCGACTCGTTCGATCGCGGTTGCGAACGTCGCATCACGCGGCTCCGAAGCCCTCGACGCGGATGAAGACGACGATGCGATTTTAGCTCATTAATCGGCCTGTTGCCGAATTTCTCTTGGGCCGGTCGTCCCGCCGGGGTAGAATCTACCGCATGGTCAGCTCAACACTTCTCGACAACGTGCTGGCTTTGCCGTTGGACGACCAGCGCGAATTGTACGAACGGCTTCGAAAAATCCTCGGTGCTGAAGCAGATGTCCAACCTATCTGTGCAGAACACAAGAGGATTCTCGACCAGCGGTTCGCGGATTATGAGTTGAACCCAGATGCCGAATCATCTTGGGATGAAGTTCGTGCCGAACTCAGCACGCGGCCGACCCGCAAATGAAACCCGTCCTACGACTGCGAAATCACGCGGAGCGCGATTTGCACGACGGGGCTGCGTGGTACGATTCCAAAGGAGACAACTTTGGCGATGACTTCATTGAAGAAGTTCAGCAGATATTTGAATCGATCGTAGATCGGCCCATTCATTTCCGGAAAAGCATAAGCGATTTCGCCGAGCACTTGTTCGCCGTTTTCCTTACGCGGTTTATTTCCTAGCAAGTTCATCTCGCATAACAATATTTGCCATCATGCATGTAAGGCGCGATTCGGAAGCGATTCTTGATGAACGTTTGCCGTAAGACCGCTGACGTCAGGACAGCGAACGATCCTCGAACAGCAACTTGGAACTCGCCCTTTTGGTGCCAACCGAGCTCGCCAAGACAAAACTTCATCTCGCTACGGCGGGTGTCTGATGCCGCGTTGGGAACCATTTCTTCAATGCCAGGAAGTGCTTCTCGAACAAGTGCCAGCTTAGCCAGGCGACGATCAGCGCGATGGCGGTGGTCAGCCCATAAAATGCGAATTGCCGGCCGAGGAGTGCGAGATTGGAGTGGCCGCCGCGCGGGTCGAAGAGGTAGTCGCGCACGACGATCGTCACCGGCCAATGTAAAAGGTAGATCGCGTAGCTGAACTTGCCGAAGGTCGTCAGGAATTTTCCCGTGAATGCGCGGTGCATGCGAGAACCGGGCGTGGCACTGACGGCCAAGACGAGCAGTGAGCCGTAGAGCGTCGCGAGCACGGAGAAGCCGGCGATGCTGTAGGCCGGTGATTGCCCGATCCCCGCTCGCCAGCCGAAAGCATAACTCCCGATCACGATGGCGGCCAGCAGCACCGCAGACCCGATGGCCGTCACCCGCGCCGGCTGGCGAAGCGCGGCAATCGTGCGCGTTTGCCACCCGCCGGCCTGGGCGCTCAAGGACGGCCGAATCATCAGGGCGATCCAGGCGCCGGTCAGCAGGCCGTCAAACCGGCAAAAGGTGAACCCGCCGACGATCGATTCCCGAACGTTCGCCACGACCATCCCACTGCGAATGATCAGCGATCCGAAAAAACCGGCGATGCAAATGCGCATCAGCGTTTTCCGATCGAACAGGAAAACCACCAGCGGCCAGCAAAGATAAAATTGCTCCTCGATCGCCAGCGTCCAACTGACATGAACGATGTCATTCGGCTGGCCTGCATGAAACGGCTGCGAAAAATTGGAGAGATACAGCCAATACCAAACGCCTGGATGCGGCGCGGGCTCAAACGTGCGCAGCAGCGCTGGCACGGCCGGGACGATCAAGAGGGCGAAAATGAGGAAAGCGTAGTAAAGCGGGAAGATGCGAACCGTTCGCCGGGCGTAGAAATTACGGAAATAGTGGGTGTCGGATTTGGAGTCGAACAGAATCCCGGTAATGAGGAAGCCGGAAAGCACAAAAAACAAGTCGACGCCCGACCAGCTAAGCCGCGCGCTGGCCAGGAAAATGCGCCCGACGCCGCCGACCGGGTCGATCAGCGTCATGTGATTGTAGAGCACCAGCAACACCGCGAGCCCGCGGATGCCATCGAGCGCGGGAATGTGGTTGTGCGTTGAGCGTTGAGCCATGCGCGCCGGCGTTGCGTGCGATTCCTCGGCTAACGTACTGGACGACGTCGAATCCGCGAAACGCGAGGAGGCCGCCACAGTCTTAACTGTCATGGGCGGCGTCGAGGTTTCAGTTGATGACAAAAATGGCAAAACTTCACCCGGTCTTCACCAAGCCGGCCTAATTCATTATCGGAATGTCGCGCGCCGCAACTGGAATATACCTACGAGCTGACTAACAGCTAGGGAAAGCACCTACCTTTAATTCGCTTTTGCAGGTGAAGACGACGGGATTCGCATGCTCGCCAAGTAGCCCTCAAACCTTGTCGTCGGTTCATCAGCGACTTACGCTCCGCTTTTCAATGACCGATTCTCTGTCCCAATCTTCCACGGTCGCCGTCGAAAAGTCGTTTCTCGTGCAGCGATTCGCCAAACTCGCGTTTGCTGACCAGCAGTTCTCGCTGATCGGCTACAGCGTGGCCGGCGAGGAGACCGTGGTGCAGATCCCCGAGCTGAACGTCTGCTTCGACGTCGGCCGGGCACCGTTCTTCGCGCTCACGAGCAATCTCCTCTGCATCACCCACGGCCATATGGATCACGTGGCTGGAATCGCCTACTACATCTCGCAGCGGCATTTTCAGGGCATGGGGCCGGCGACGATTCTCGTCCCGCGCGAGCTCGAACGGCCGATCGACAATTTGCTTCAGGACTGGCGCGACATCGAGCGGCAGAGCGTGACGTACAAGCTATTGCCGATCAGCCCGGGTCAAACGTACGAGGTGCGACGCGACTTTGCCATCCGCGCCTTTGCCACCCACCACGGCGGGCCCAGCGTCGGATACGCGCTCATCAGCGTTCGCGAAAAACTAAAGCCGGAATATCTTGGCCTGAGCGGTCCGGAAATCGTCGAGCTGCGCAAGAGCGGCGTGGAGATTCAATACAAGCTCGAAGTGCCGCTCGTCGCCTTCCTGGGCGATACCACCGACGGCCCGGTCTTCGATCATCCGGATGTGATTAACGCGCAGGTGCTGATCACCGAAACAACGTTCTTCGACGCCGATCACCGCCGCAAGGCAAAAGCCGGCAAGCATCTGCACGTCGAGCAGTTGGCGGAGATTCTGCCGCGGCTGAAGAATCAGCACGTTGTGCTGACGCATGTTTCGCGGCGCACCGGCATTCGCCGCGCCAAACACCTGCTGCGAAAACAGATCGGCGATGCAGCGATGCAGCGGATTCATTTCCTGATGGATTTCGACGGCGCGCGCGATGCGGGAGATGTGGAAGCGACGGTGCCGGAAAAGCCTGAATGATCGCCATGAACACTTCTCTCCGCTTCGGCATTCTCGGCACCGGCAACATCGCCGGACAATTCGCGCGCGGTTGTGCCGCCGCAACACGCTGCACGCTCGCGGCCGTCGGATCGCGGTCGACCGAATCGGCGGCGACGTTCGCCGCGAATCATTCCATCGAGAAAAGTCATTCCAGTTATGAATCGCTCTTGGCGGACGATTCCGTCGATGCGATCTACAACTCGCTGCCCAACTCGCTGCATCACGAGTGGACCATCAAGGCGCTCCGCGCTGGCAAACATGTTCTGTGTGAGAAGCCGCTTGCGACCGATGCCGCCGAGGCGGAAGAGATGTTCGACATCGCCGCCAAACTCGGCAGGCAACTGGTCGAGGCGTTCATGTATGTCTCGCATCCGCAGACGCAAATTATTCGCGATCGCGTAACCCGCGGCGACATCGGGCAGCTCAAATTGATCCGCACGAACTTTTGCTATCGCACCAAACGCATCGACGACAACATCCGCTTCAATCCGAAATTAGCCGGTGGTGCGCTGATGGACGTTGGTTGTTACTGCATCCATTTTTCCCGGATGCTCGCCGGCGCTGAGCCAACCGCGATTCATGCCGTAGCCGGTTTCCATCCCGGCGGCGTCGACGAATCAACTTCCGGCGTGTTGAAATTTCCGAATGGCGTGGTCGCGACATTCAGTTGCGGCATGGCCACTCAATGCGACAACACCGCCCACGTCGCGGGAAGCGATGGATATCTGGAAATTCCCTGGCCCTGGAAACCGCAGGCGACGGGCGCGATGCACACGCTGGCGCACAGCGTGCCGCCTCGTCAGGATCTCACCACCGGCGCAACCGCCCCGCCGCGGCAGACGTTCACGGTCGACGCACCTTCCGATATGTATGCGCTGGAGGCCGACGATTTCGCGGCGACCGTGCTGGACGGCGCGCCACCGCGAATCACCCGACCCGACACGCTTGGCAACCTGCGGGTTCTTGACGAAATCCGAAAGCAGATCGGACTGACGTTCAAGCCGACGAACTGATCGTTCGAACCGATCGGCTGAGTTGATCGTCGCGCTCATTTTATTTCGCGCCAATTCTTTGCCCATCCGATCTCGACTTTCAGCGGCAAGCGGAGCGTCATTGCCTGCGTCATTTCTTCACGGATGATCGCCGCGTCCGTCTCAGCCGCGCTTTGCGGTGTTTCAAAGACCAACTCATCGTGAACCTGTAGCAGCATGCGGCTGGGGCGATCTTCGCGGTGCAATCGCCGGTGAATGTTCACCATCGCAATCTTGATCAAGTCGGCGGCTGATCCCTGCACGACGCTGTTGATCGCGATTCGCTCGGCCGCATTGCGCATCGACAGGATTCGGCTTTCAATCTCGAAGATCGGCCGCCGCCGGCCCTGGATCGTTTCGACGTAGCCCTGCGTCTGCGCGTCCATCACGCACTTTTCGAGAAATTGTTTGATCGCCGGAAACCGCTTGTGATACGCCGCGATTAAGTCGGCGGCCGACGACATCGTCAATCCCTCGATGCGCCGCGCCAGCCCGAAAGCACTGACGCCGTACACGATCCCAAAATTGATCGTCTTCGCGCTGTTGCGTTGTTCGCGCGTCACCTCTTCCAGCTTTACGCCGAACACTTCCGACGCGACCGTTTTGTGAATGTCTTCATCATTCTCAAACGCGCGAAGCAGCGCCGGCTCCTGCGTGAAGTGGGCGAGAATGCGCAGCTCGATCTGTGAGTAGTCGGCCGTCAGCAACACGTTGTTCACCGCGTCGCCCGGCACAAACGCGCTGCGAATTCGCCGCCCCTCGTCGGTGCGCACCGGAATGTTTTGCAGATTCGGGTCGTTGCAACTGATGCGACCCGTGGCCGCGCCGATCTGGTTGAAGCTCGCGTGGATGCGCTTCGTCCTCGGATTCACGCACTCGCCGAGATTGTCGAGATACGTGTTCTTCAGCTTCATCAGCGAGCGATATTCCAAAATCAACTTCGGCACCGGATGCTCGACTGAGAGCTTTTCCAAAACCTCAACGTCGGTGCTTGGCCCGGTCTTGGTCTTCTTGATGATTCTCAAACCCAGCCGGTTAAACAGCACATCGCCCAGCTGCTTTGGCGAGTCGGGATTAAATTCGGTGCCGGCCTCTGCCATGATCTTTGCGTGCAGCACGCTGATGCGTTCCCCGAGCACCTGGCTCTGCGCCATCAGCACCGCCGGATCGACAGCGATGCCGTGCGATTCCATTTCAACCAGCACGTCGATGAGCGGCGTTTCAATCTCATCGTTCAGCTTCCGCAGCACGGGAATCTCGTCGAGCTTCTTCGCCAGCATCTCGGCCAGCCGCCACGCGATGTCGGCATCTTCGCCGGCATATTGCGCGATTTTGTCCAGCGGTATTTTGTCCATCGAGATTTGCGATTTGCCTTTGCCGATCAGGTCGATGGTTTGAATTTTTCTGAAATTAAGTAAATCAATCGCAAGCTGATCAATGCCGTATCGCAATCGCGATGCATCGATCAGGAACGCGGCGATCATGCTGTCCAGCTCGATGCCGGCCACTTCGATGCCCGCCTGCTTCATCACTTGCAGGTCGTACTTAATATTGTGTCCCACTTTCTTCACGTTCGGGTCGCGGAAGATCGATCCAAGCTCGAGCAACACCTTGCCGCAATCCAGGCATGCACACCCGGCTGGGCCGCGCACCGGCACGTAATATCCTTCACCGGCCTTCCAACTGAAGCTGAGCCCCACAAGATTCGCACGCACCGCGCCGAGTTGATCGGTTTCGGTATCGAAGGCAAATCGCTTCTGCTGTTTTAATTCCGCAAGAAACGTCGCGAACTTTTCTTCTGTTTCGACCAGCGTGTATTTGCAGTCGGCACACGTCTCGATCTTCGGCGCGTTCGGATCGACCGGCATTTCGACCGGAATCGCCGCCGGCTCGCTCCCAAACAAGCTCGGCTGCCCCAGCGGCTGATACTTTTTCACGATCGGCGTCGCCGGCTTCGAGGGCGACAAAGGTCGCGATGTCGCGGGCGAGGTTGCGGGCACGTCGACGCCGATTTTGGCAAGCAGGTTGCGGAAGCCGAGCCGCTCGAAATGCGGTTGCAAGGCTTCTTTGTTCAGGCCGCGGAACGCGCACGTTTCGGGACTCCAATCGAATTCGACGTCATGTTTCAGCGTCACCAGTTGCCGCGCCATTTTTAGATTGCCGCCGAATTTCTCAAAGTTTTCCCGCATCTTCGGCGTGAGTTCTTCGAGATGGTCCAGCACCGCGTCGGCCGAGCCGTATTTCTTTACCAGCCTGGCGGCTGTCTTTTCACCGATGCCGGGAATGCCCGGCACATTGTCGATGTTGTCGCCCATCAGCGTCTGCACCTCCACCGCTTCGCGCGGGAGATAGCCGACCTTGGTCTCGAGCGTTTTCTCGTCGATGACCAGATCGCTCGTCACGTCATACATGTGAACACAGGGCGTGAGCACTTGACGCAGGTCTTTGTCTTTGGTCACCAGAAAGATTTCGTAGTCCTGCTCGCATAGCTGCCGCGCCATCGTGGCGATCAGATCATCAGCCTCGAAGCCGGGCTTGGCGAAGATCGGCACGCCCGCGTCGCGGACGATCTCCAGGATCCGCGCCTCCTGCGGCGCGAAATCATCAGGCCGGCTTTGGCGGTTCGCCTTGTATTCCGGATAAATCGCCTTACGAAAAACCGTCTCGTCGCCGCTGTCGATCACCATCGCCAGATAATCCGGCTTGCGCGTTTCGACGAGGTTCAGCAACATCTGCGTGAAAACGAACGTTGCCTTCGTCGGCTCGCCCGTGACCGGCGACGTCAGATCGCGAAACGGCGCGAAGTAGGAACGGTAAATGTGGGCGTGACCATCGATGATGTAGAATGACTTGGCTTTAGGCATTGGGTCGGGGTAATTCTAGCCGCGCGCACGATCGGACAAAGGAAATTGGGCTTCAGAAAACGCCGAGCCAGATGCTGACAAACGCGGACACCATCATGGTTAAACGCCGGCGAACGGCGATACGGAAGCGTCGATCGATCGACGACCTGGTCGCCGGGATCATTCCTAAGCATTACCGCAAGCTTCACGCGATGGACAAACTCGACGGCGCGGCGGGCAGGGAAGCAAAAATGAGCAACGAGCAAGCCTAGTCCTTTGCGACTACGTGAAAAGCGTGGACCATTGCGAACGGTCCGCTGAGTTTGTCGGGGAGGTTTCCGAAGCTTGCTCGATGTCGTAGGCAATGACGTCGTAGGCAATGTGATCGATTTGATCGATCCGGTCAGAGAGTGAAGAGTTCGACCGGCTGCTTTCCAGCACCGCAGCTTGCCTGAATCCATCTTGATTCGACTTCCACTGTTGCTCGGGAATAGTTCGTCCGGTCGTGCGCGTCGCGCTACAATGCGCAACAGGAGAACCCTAATGCCCAGCCTCCCCACCCAAATGCGCGGCACCGTTATCGATTCGTTCGGCGGAATCGACAAGATGCAGGTACGCGACATTCCCGTGCCAGCTCCCGACGCGGGCGAGCTGCTCATCAAGCTTGAATACGCCGGCATCGGCGTGTGGGATCCCATCGAAATTCAAGGGTACTTTCACGAGAAGTACGGTGTGCCGCCGAAGTTTCCGATCGTTGTTGGGTCGGAAGGTTCCGGCACCGTCGCCGCGGTCGGCGACGGCGTTTCGGACTTTAAAGTCGGCGACAAGGTCTATGCGATCACACTTCTCAATCCGAAGGGCGGTGCCTTTGCCGAGTACGTCGCGGCAAAGGCGGCGATGACCTCGCGCGTGCCGAAAGGAATGAGTTCCGAAGGTGCTGCGGCCGGTCCGATCGACGCACTGACAGCGCTGAGCGGACTCGCCACCACGCTGAAAATCAAAGCCGGCGAATCGATCGCGATCTTTGGCGCGGGCGGCGGCGTGGGACACCTGGCCGTCCAACTGGCGAAACGGCTCGGCGCGAAAGTGCTGGCCATCGCGTCGGGCGACGATGGAACCGCATTCGTGAAGAAGCTTGGCGCGGACGCGGTCGCCAACGGTCGCAAGGACGACCTGGCCGCAGCTGCGAAAGCGTTCGCACCGGACGGCCTCGATGCCGTGCTGCTCACGTCCGGCGGCGAGGTCGCGGGCAAGCTGCTCAGTGCCTTAAAGCCCGCTGGCCGGGCCGCGCATCCGACTGGTGTACAGAACGCACCGACTCCGCCGAATGGCATCAAGATGCAAGTTTACGACGGCGAAACAACGCCGGCCGCGATCAAAGCGCTCAACCAACTGATCGAAGCCGGCCCGTTCACGGTGCATGTTGCCCAGACATTCCCTCTGGAGCGCGTTCTTGAGGCCGAACAGGCGCTCTCTTCGCACTATCTTGGAAAGCTCGCACTTAAAATTTCCTGAGATCGGACGATCATGCAAAACGAATGTTGTTCGGATTTAGATCGAGAAGGACGAGTCCGGTCGCGTCGGTAAATTCGCCGCACGCGGCCTGCACGATCGGCCAACGTTCACCGTAGATTTCAAGCCAATGCGCCGCCCGCTCGGCGAGAACATCTTCCGGAAAATCGAGCCGCTCGTATTCTTCTTCGGTATACGCCGACGCAAAGTCGAGCATGAACGGCGGGCTGACGATGGTCATCTCGATGGCCAAAAGCTCGTCGTCGTAGCGGATAAGTTTTGGAATTTGAAATTCGCCTACCTGATCGACGCCCGTCGACTGTAGAATAAAGTACGCGTAGCGTTCGCGGCGGTAAATTGATGCATCGTGGACAAATTTTACAGCGCTGGCGAGGTCCGTTTTCATGACACGCCCGTCCTTGCCCTCACCGAGTTTGTCGATGAATTGAACCTCGTACCGCGACTGATATTCTTCATGAATGGTTGACATGACTCAAATCGATTTATCACAGATGACTGCGGTCGGACATTCCGCTGACGTGCAGATGGAACTGCATATCGGTGGACAAACATTTCCGGTGCTTCAATCCGGCAACGCGGAAATTAAAGTTCGGGATAATCAAGCACTTCCGTGTGGCGATGCTCGATTGATCATTTCGGTCGATGGCAGGCCTCACGAACATCTCATCCGGATTGTTGCACCCATTCCCGAGAATTTGAACTGGCTGGCGATTGAGCAACGCTAACTCGCCAACACTGCCTCGATCGACTTCAACTCTTCGTCCGAGATCGTCGCGTTCTCACGATACTTCACGTTCTCGACGATCTGTTCCGGTCGTGATGCGCCGATGAGTGCGCTGGTCACCGCCGTCCCGTTCTGCGGGCGAAGCGTCCATGCCAGGGCGAACTGAGCGAGCGACTGCCCCCGCTTTTTCGCGAGATCGTTCAGCTTGTTCAGCTTGGTCCGCACCTCGGGCGTGACGGCGCTCTCTTTCAGATAGCCTGCCGGATTTTTCGCGCGGCTGTCGTCCGGCACGCTCGTCAAATACTTGCCCGTCAACAACCCCTGCGCGAGCGGGCAGAACGCGATGGTCCCCATCCCAAACTGAGCCGTCACCGGCAGCAGGTCGGGTTCGATCCAGCGGTTCAGCATCGAGTAACTCGGCTGATGCAGAATCGGCGTGAAAAAGTTTTTCGACTGGCAGGTGTGCACGACGCTGGCCGTTTGCGCGCCGCGATAATTGCTGATCGCACCATAGATCGCCTTGCCCTGCCGGATCGCGGTGTCGAGCGCGCTCATTGTCTCCTCGATCGGCGTCTTCGGATCGGGGCGATGGTGGTAGAAAATATCGACGTAATCGAGCTGCAACCGCGTCAACGACGCATCGAGCGAACCGAGAAGATATTTCCGGCTTCCCCAGTCACCGTACGGCCCCGGCCACATCGTGTAGCCGGCCTTGCTGCTGATGATCAGCTCATCGCGATGCCCGGCAAAATCCTCTTTGAGAATTCGCCCGACGCGCGTCTCCGCGCTCCCCGGCGGCGGTCCATAATTGTTCGCCAGGTCGAAATGCGTGATGCCGTGATCGAACGCCGTGAACAACATGCGGCGGCAGTTCTCATGGAAGCTCGCCTCGTCAGCGTTGCGCGCTGCATCCGTCCCGGCCCCGCCGAAGTTGTGCCAGCAGCCGAGGCTGATCGCCGGCAGCATCAACCCGCTCGTGCCGCAACGGCGGAACCAGTCTTTGGAGTCCTCGTAACGTTTCTCGTTCGGTGTGTAAGTGCTCATGTGATGTCGATCATCGCCGACCGCCGCACGCGCTTCAACGTGCGGCCGAGTCGCTTGCGAGCAATTTCAGGCTTATGCGATTTCTGTAAGTTCCCGCGCTGTGTCCCACGCTTGCCCAACCGCGACCGACGCTCGTCGCCGCCAGTGAAATGAAAAACGTCGCGGCCGAGTTGGGCGAGTTGCTATCGAGGCTGAACTCGATCGCATTCTGCGGCACGCCCCATCCCGCCGCGGGCGACACCTCGCGGCTGCACTGCGCTGCCCAATCCTCAAGTCGCACTTCGAACAACGGTTCATCGCCATCCATCAGCGTCATCGTCAAAGGCCCGACGCCAAGCGGGCCTTCGGCGAGCGTCGTGAAAGGTCCTTTCTCGGCGCTGCTCGCCTGCACGACTTTGAACGTGCCGGCTGAATCGACATATGCGAACCTCGCCGGCGCTCCGAACGGGTAGTCTGCGAACAACACATCGATCGCGGTCTGGGGCACCGGCGAGAACCGGACGCGCAGCTCCCGCTGCCCGCCGACCGTCAACTGCGTGATGTGATTCAGATGCGACCAGACGCCGCGCGGCAAAATCGAGGCGGCATCGATGTCGTATCGATCCAGCTCATGCCGAACCGACAAATAGTGCGACGCGATGAGCTTCAGCTCGTCCCGATCCGCGTAGTAGGCCCCTGCACCATCCCGTAATCGTGTCGTTGAAAGCAGGTTCCGCAGCGGCAATACTCGATCGCGTCGCGATGCGAAGATCGTCCAACAGCCATCGGGCGAGCGCTGGTCGAAGGTGAGAAGCGGCTCGACATACATCACGTGCCGACCGGAAGCGACGGTGATTGTCGCTCCCGTCGTGTCGAACGACACATGCGAATCAATCCGCAGATTTCGTCGCTCCGCGTTGGCACTGGCAACATCCGGCGGCGCGGGTGCGCTCTTCATCGGATGCGCCGACGGGCTTGGCGCTCGCAACGTCGCAAGCACCACACATGCGATCATCAGCCCGATGAAGCCAGACGCGAGGCTCGTCAATTTCTCCCGCTTTGAAAGCGTCGCGAATCGATTCGCGAAGGCCAAGACAGTCGGCAAACTTCCGAGTGCACACACGCTTGCAAGTCGTCCCCAGCTCGCCGCGAACTGAAGCGGTGCGCCAAGCATCAGGCCGATCCACGCGCCGCTCAAGATCGAAAGCAGCAGTCCATCGACACCCAGCCGGCGTGGCCAACTCGCGATTGCAAGGACGGCAGCCATGGCAATCAACACGGGAATAATGCGATACGACCAAATGAGCATGCTCGACCACGGCCAGCCGCCCGGCATCAAATAGAGCACGCCGATACACGCCAGCAGGTGGCCGACGAGCACGAGCAGCACACCGAGGCGGGAAAGCCTTAATAATCCGATCGTCGATCGCAGGGTATGATGATTGAACATGCCTTCGATCCGTTTGTTGAAGCTTATCGTGCTCACAGCGTTACTCGCGAACGGTTGCAGGCCCGCGCGTCAGGGCACAGCGTCGCTCGACCGCAAAGAATTTACCGCGCCGACGTCCAAGCCCGCCGAGCGTGCGGGCGTGGCGGTGTATGTCGATGACGAGCTCATCCGTGACTATCAGCCCGTGCCTTCGCTCGTCACCAAGGTGACGAAGATCACGCGGCCGAAGTTCCCGGTCATCGACGCTCACTGTCACTGGTCGCTCGAGCAAAACCCGCAACGACTTCTCGCCGCCATGGACAAGCTCGGCGAAACCAAGGCGATCAATCTCAGCGGCGGATTCGGGCCGACGCTCGAACAGATGCTGACAAAGTTTCACGACGCCGCACCCGATCGGCTCTTCATCTTTTGCAACATCGACTTTTCGAAAATCGATGAGCCGACCTTCAGCGAAGACGCGGTGCATGCGATCGAATCCGCCCGCGGCAAAGGGTGCGCGGGTTTGAAGATCTTCAAATCGCTTGGCCTGACGACCAAGGACAAGTCCGGCAAGCTCATCGCCGTCGACGATGCCCGCCTCGATCCGATTTTCGACGCCTGCGGCCGGCTCGGCATGCCGGTGCTCATTCATTCCGGCGACCCGCGCGCGTTCTTTCAACCCATCGATCAGCACAACGAGCGCTGGATGCAGCTGCGCCGTCATCCCGACTGGAGCTTCTTCGGCCCGCAGTTTCCGAGCTACGACGAGGTCATGGCCCAGCATCTGCGCATGATCTCGAAACACCCGAATACCACCTTCATCAGCGCTCACCTGGCCAACTGCGGCGAGGATCTTGCGACGCTGTCGACCTGGCTGCGCGAACGGCCGAACCTTTACGTCGATCTCTCT
This sequence comes from uncultured Phycisphaerae bacterium, assembly GCA_964236135.1. GTDB lineage: Bacteria > Planctomycetota > Phycisphaerae > Tepidisphaerales > Tepidisphaeraceae > CAXSBN01. The sequence goes on along the minus strand of CAXSBN010000014.1, from coordinate 24,536 downwards.
GGCCGCGTGCCGGAGGTCGGTCGTCAGCCCTATGCGGGGCGGAAATTTCTGCTCGAATTTCAGGACCGTATTCTGTTCGGCACGGATCGTTATCCGGGTCGAATCGACCAGCCGCGCGAGTTGATTTATTTCCGTTATCTCGAAACGGATGACGAGTATTTCAACTATTACGACAACAAATATCCGACCGAAGGCGAGTGGCGGATTTACGGCGCTTCGCTGCCGGATGACGTATTGAGAAAGATCTATTCCGAAAACGCCGAGCGGGCGCTCAAGGGATTGCCGCCGCTCGCATCAACTACGAACGGGCAAGCGCACTGATGCTGTCCGCCACGCTCCAGGCCGTTCTCGTGGCGCTCGGGCTGCTCGCGATCGGCGCGACGCTTCGCGTGAAGCTTCGCTGGTTGCGCGTTCTCTACATACCGGCGGCCGTCGTTGCCGGCGGGCTCGGTTTTGCCGGCGTGCAGATCATCACACGCAACGCTTCGCATTTTCCAATGCTCGTCGATTCGACAACGCAGATCGCGGCCGCGTGGAACACCTGGCCGGGACTGCTGATCGCGGTCGTCTTCACTGCCCTGCTGCTCGAGCGCTCGCAGGAAGGCGGCCTTGCCGACGCGCTGCGGCGCGGCGTGCGCTCCGCGATCGTCGCGTGGATCATTATCCTCGGCCAGCTCGCGATCGGCGTGCTCGTCTTCATGCTCGCGGTCCATCCGCGCGATCCGCACGTCCCCGAGACCTTTTCTCAACTGCTCGAAATCAGTTGGGCCGGCGGACACGGGTCGGCAGCGGGCATGGGCACGCTCTACGCCAAGCAGGGCTTCCCCGAGGGGCGCGACCTCGCGTTCTTTTCCGCGACGATCGGCCTGATCTACGGCGTGATCAGCGGCCTGGTGCTGGTCAACCTCGCCATCCGAAAACGATGGACGATGTCCGATCCGCACGCAGCCGGCAAGGTCGACGACGCATCGACGAGTCGCAGTAACAAGCCAATCGCATTCGCCACCATCCGCGGCGAGGTGATGGAGCCGATCGTCGTCCAGCTTATCATTCTCGCGGCCGCTTTTGTCGTCGGACTTTTGCTGCAACGCGCCTTCGTCAGTATTGCGATGCTCGCACTTCATATCAATCACTCCGACACCGCGCACGCGGCCGTCGATGCCGCATCGAATGTGCCATTGTTTCTCTTCACCCTGCTCGGCGGCTGGATCGTTCGCCGGGGCATGGAACTACTGAAGCTCGGTGCGCTGATCGACACCGCGTCGATTCAGCGACTCGTCGGCGTGTCGATGGAATTTCTCATCGTCGCCGGCATCGCGACCATGCGGATCGAAGCGCTGAGCCGCTTCGGCTGGCCGCTGTTTCTGCTCGTCGCGCTGGCCGCTATCTGGGCGGCGTTTTGCCTGCTGGTGTTGTCGCGCATGCTCTTGCCCAAGGCCTACTGGTTCGAGCTCGGCCTGCTGAACTACGGCTTCAGCACGGCAAACACGCCGCAGGGCATGATGCTGCTGCGGATGATCGACCCGGACCTGCGAAGCAACGCCGCCGCGGATTATGCGGTCGCCGCCCCGCTGTCGGCGCCGTTCATCGGCGGGGGAATCGTGACGTTCCTCGTGTTGCCGATCATGCTGCAACGCTTCCCGCCGATCGTGATGCTCGCGATCTTTGTTGCGGGCATCGCGATCCTCTTCGTCGCAGGTTTGCGGCTGTCGCGGGAACGCTAAGCGCCTACTCCTCTCTCCAGTACTCTGGGGAGAGGCAGGGAGAGGGGTCTTCGCCTCACAAACCCGTTTCGGGTTCCGAGTGTTTCCCTCTTCGCCCGCGCAGCGCGATCATCGTCGCGATCGTCCACGTCGGCGCGAGGTTCACCAGCGGCACGGCCTCGAGCAGGAAGCCCGGCAGAAACGCGACGTGCCAGCCGAGCAACGCCGTAATCACCAACGCCACGCCCACATCGAGCCCCGCATCCAGCGGCGAGGCGATCCCCTCGGCAAAGAACGGAAACAGCCCGATCTGCAGCGCATCCGCCCCGGCCGCGATCGCAATCGCAACCCACCGCTTCGAGCGCGACACAGGCGGCCGACCGCCAGGCGACAGCCATCCCATCACCCGCTGCGAAACCGAGACCGAGCGCATGTCCGTTCGAATCGTCATGGCCGAATGGTATGTCAAAGAGCAGCGGGCGAGAGGGTATGAAACCGTTGCGGATGGCTCACGGCGTTTGGGTTCGCTCCACGGCGGCTCAGATGCAAAAACATGCCTAGGCTGATTCGTAAGTGCCCGCATCAAATCGACTTGCCAAGCTAACCGCCCGACTTCACTTTGGCTTCGCTTTCGAACATTCGAGTGTGACCGGTGTCACTCCAGTCGTGACTGCGGCGATTACAGAAGCGCGCCCTCGCAATATCTCCGGGCCGCATGCCACGAGGAGAAAGAATCCCTATTTCATCGCGACGGGCGCTGCGCGCCGTGCGCACCATGTTGGCTTCGCTTCGCCGATTTCCATTCATCGCGCACCGCGCTCCTCCGAGGCTCGATCGACGTCCCGAACGCCGCAATTCAACCACCACCCCACAGGACAATTGCATCTTCTTACCCCTCTCCCCGTACGCGGGGAGAGGCTGGGAGAGGGGGCCTTCCCATCGCTCGAAAAAGCCCCTCGCACCGCTCTCCGAATCCGGGGAAAGGAGAAAGAGCAGGAGCGGAGAGAACGGGATTGCCCTGACCGTCACCCCAATCGCGATTCACGCAACGTCCATCACGTCGTCCCGCTTCATTACGGGTTTCTCAACGCATGCACGACCGCTGACACACGCTCCGGCACGTTTGCGCTCAGAGCGCTCCCACTATTCCGTATGCGCTGCGCGCCGTGCAGTTCATTCGTGCAGCACCCGCCGTTCATGCGGGCGGTGACATCCACGCCGGTGGCGACGCGACTCACCAGACCGCCGACCAGACCGCCACCGGCAGCGTCGCCTTCGCCTTGGCCGCGTAGAGGTGGAACCGCCGCCCGACGATCGTCGTCCCCCGCGACGGTAGCTCCGCCGTCCTAATCCCCCGCAGGATCTAGTCGGCATACGGTTGGGGGCGAAATTAAAGCGGGCGAAATTAAAGGGGACGCGATTCTTTTTCGGGCACCTTCCGGGGTCTTCCTCTTGGGCGGGCGAAATCAAAGGGGACGCGATTCTTTTTCGGGTGCCTTCCGGTGTCCTCCTCTTGGGCGGACGGTCCACTCCAACTCCAATCGCTTCGCGATCTTTTGCGTCCATTGCGCATCTCCCAGCGGCCGCGAGCGACGCAGGCTGGTCGCTATTTGGGCGAAATTAAAGGCGAAATTAAAGGGGACGCGATTCTTTTTCGGGTACCTTTCGGGGTCTTCCTCTTGGGCGGACGGTCCACTCCAACCCCAATCGCTTCGCAATCTTTTGCGTCCATTGCGCATCTCCGAGCGGCCGCGAGCGACGCAGGCTGGTCGCGATCTGCCCCATCGCCTTCGGGTCAATTCGCTCATCCCGCCACGCCTGCCAGTCTTGTGGCATCTCGATCGGCCAGTCGCTCAGCAGCGGTTGTAACTCGGACGACATCTGCTGTCGCACGTGACAACTTCCCCATCGCCAGTCCACTGCACGCGGCGAGAGTTTCGCGCGCGTGGGATTCGTCTGCACATAGCGCAACACGTTCGCCAGATGATCGTCCTGTTGAATCGGAAAGGCTTTGAAGCGGCCCTGATAAAGATGGCCCATCCCGCTGGTTCCGTGGGCCGCGTGCCAGCGTTGCGTGTGCGTATGCGTGAGCCAGCGGAAGAACTCGGTGACGTCATCATCGCGTCGCGGCCAGACGACGAAGTGCCAGTGATTGGGCATGACGCACCAATCCAGCAGCCGCACCGGCCGACGCTCCATCGCCAGACGAAGCACGGTTTCGAAAGCAAGATAATCGCCGTCTTTGCGAAACAACCGCAGTCGTCCGTTGGCGCGATTGATGACGTGATAGACCAATCCGCCGGGAGTATTGCGAGCAACGCGTGGCATGGCGGAATCCTTAACCGGGCACCGACGAACATGCAAAAAGAATCGCGTCCCCTTTAATTATCCCTTTAATTATCCCCCCCCCCCCCCCCCCCCCCCCCCCCTTTCCCTCCCCCCCCCCCCCCCCCCCCCCCCCCCCCCCCCTCCACCCCCCACCCCC
>CAXSBN010000014.1:0-20338 GCA_964236135.1 uncultured Phycisphaerae bacterium | reverse complement strand
CCAGTCACTACGCCCGATGGCGTCGCCCCCCCCCCCCCCGCTCCCCGTTAATTATTCCCAATTAGAATCGCGTCCACTTTAATTATCCCCCCCTTTAATTATCCCCCTTTAATTATCCCCCCTCGTGTGGTTTACTAGCACCGTCCCCGTTTCATTCCCCATTGGTTGATGATTGACCAGCAATTTTCGAAGCGATCATTTTGGCACGAAACTCGACGACGGTTTTAGTTTGATGGCCGGACCAACTCGAAACTTGCCGTGCCAGAAAATTCCCGTAGCGTCGAGCACGACTATCTTATCGATGTTTTCCAACTTCAAACCCGCTTGCTCGATTCGATAGCTGCGCGCATTGCCGTCATCCAGCGAGTGCGGAACCAGACTGTCATTCATGATTATCATTGTTTTTGCAATCCGATCATGAATAGCGATTTGGGTAACGGTAACGGGACGCACGCCGCGATTTGAAATAGTTGTCGTCAGCCACCGCGTTGTTGAATCTTGGCCGTTGCCGACATGCACCATATCTTTTTGAACGTGGGCAATCGGCTCACAGCGGTTGCGAATGTGCTGAATGACGGAAACACTCAAGCCCGCCGTTGAAGTGATTGCCGCGTACCACGCGAGCACGTCACCGTTGATTTGCATTTGCATGTTGGTGGATCATCATAGCCAGCGTGGGTGCGAGGCCGAGTTAGAAACGCCCACGCATTCGATAACCCAGTACGACAGGACCGTCAGATGAGAACCCACGAAACCGTTGACATTGGTTTGGCGGCTTTCAACGTATTCATGTTTTATGTGAAATACGTTGCGATGTTTTTCACATATCACTTCAGCAAAACAGTCGGCACGATGGATGGCCCGCTCAGCGCGTGGCGAAAAGTGAAACGCGTTGCATGCGCCGTTGGATGTTTCGCAGTGCTCGCATCGTTTGCCGCGCAACCCCATCAAACATCCGACGATGATGGTGGCCCGACACCGCGGGAGCTTAAAGCCCCGATGAACTGGACGAGAGGCCTTACGCTTTTCTTAGGTTTATCAGTCGCTAGCACTTTCGGGTTTTGGGAAGGTTTCGCGCTTTCGGATGCGATTGGCGTCGAAATTAAAGGTCGAAATTAAAGGGTCGAAATTAAAGGGGACGCGATTCTTTTTGGAAATGAACGGGGCCGTAGCTAGTTCCATCCGATTCGCCCTTTCTTCACTCTTGGCCGTCCTTCCTCGTGCTATAACTCGTTCAAGCTCGACGCCGCGTTATGGATGCGAGACGAGGTTCGTCGTATCGATTCTTCTGCGTCACCCTTTGTCTTTTTCCCTCACGACCGCTACACGTCTGCCATGGCCAGCGAAACCACTACCAACAAGATCATCTACTCCATGGTCGGCGTGACCAAAATGCACGAGAAGAAGGTGATCCTCAAGGACATCTATCTCTCCTATTTCTACGGCGCGAAGATCGGCGTGCTGGGGCTAAACGGGGCGGGGAAAAGTTCGCTGCTGCGCATCTTGGCGGGCGTGGATTCGAACTACGATGGGACGATCAATAAGTCGGCGAATTACACCGTCGGGTTTCTGGAGCAGGAGCCGCGGCTCGATGTCTAAATTAAAGGGGACGCGATTCTTTTTGGAAATGAACGGGGCCGTAGCTAGTTCCATCCGATTCGCCCTTTCTTCACTCTTGGCCGTCCTTCCTCGTGCTATAACTCGTTCAAGCTCGACGCCGCGTTATGGATGCGAGACGAGGTTCGTCGTATCGATTCTTCTGCGTCACCCTTTGTCTTTTTCCCTCACGACCGCTACACGTCTGCCATGGCCAGCGAAACCACTACCAACAAGATCATCTACTCCATGGTCGGCGTGACCAAAATGCACGAGAAGAAGGTGATCCTCAAGGACATCTATCTCTCCTATTTCTACGGCGCGAAGATCGGCGTGCTGGGGCTAAACGGGGCGGGGAAAAGTTCGCTGCTGCGCATCTTGGCGGGTGTGGATTCGAACTACGAAGGGACGATCAACAAGTCGGCGAATTACACCGTCGGATTTCTGGAGCAGGAGCCGCGGCTCGATGAATCGCTCACCGTGCGGCAGGTCGTCGAGCAAGGGGCGGCGGCGACGATGGAGCTGATGAAGAAGTTTGACGCGATCAACGAGAAGCTGGCCGACCCGGACCTATCGCCGGACGACATGGAAAAGCTGCTGGAGAAGCTGGGGACGATGCAGGAGAAGCTCGACAGTTTGAACGCGTGGGATCTAGATCAGCAGTTGGAAATGGCGATGGATGCGCTGCGCACCCCGCCGGGCGATGCGGTGATCAAGAATTTGTCGGGCGGCGAGAAGCGTCGCGTGGCGCTGGTGCGATTGCTGTTGCAAAAGCCGGATATTTTGCTGCTGGATGAGCCGACGAACCACCTCGACGCCGAGAGCGTGCAGTGGCTGGAGCAGCATCTGAAGCGATACGAAGGGACGGTCATCGCGGTGACGCACGATCGGTATTTTCTGGACAACGTAGCCGGCTGGATTTTGGAGCTCGATCGCGGCGCGGGCATTCCGTACAAGGGAAATTACTCGAGTTGGCTGGAACAGAAAAAGACGCGGCTGTCGATCGAAGAGAAACAGGAAAGCTCGCGGCAGAAAGCACTCGCACGTGAATTGGAATGGGTGCGAAGCAGCCCCAAAGCACGGCAGGCCAAGAGCAAGGCGCGCATCAGTGCGTATGAGACATTGGCCGCCCAGGAGCAGGCGAAGAAGATTCAGGAGATCGAGATTTATATTCCGCCGGGACCAAGGCTCGGACAGCTAGTGATCCAGGCTGACAAGATCAACAAAGCGTATGGCGAGAAAACGCTGATGCAGGATTTGTCGTTCGCGCTCCCGCCGGGCGGGATCGTCGGCATCATCGGCCCGAACGGCGCGGGCAAGACCACGCTGTTCAAGATGATCATCGGCGACGAAAAACCCGACGCCGGCAGCTTCAAGGTCGGCCCCAGCGTGAAGCTTGCATACATCGAGCAATCGCGCGACGTGCTCGGCAGCGAGCAGTCGGTGTGGCAGGCGATCAGCGACGGCTTGGAGTTCGTGCAGCTCGGCACGCAGAAGATGGCCAGCCGCAGCTTCGTCACGCGCTTCGGCTTCACCGGCACGGATCAGTCGCGCAGCGTCGGCACGCTTTCCGGCGGCGAGCGCAACCGCGTGCATCTGGCTCGCATGCTCAAGAGCGGCGCGAACGTGTTGCTGCTGGATGAGCCGACCAACGACATCGACGTGAACACGATGCGAGCGCTGGAAGAAGCGCTGGAAAACTTCGCCGGCTGCGCGGTGGTGATCAGCCACGACCGGTGGTTTTTAGATCGGCTGGCGACGCACATCCTCGCCTTCGAGGGCGAGAGCAATGTGATCTGGTTCGAAGGGAATTTTTCAGACTACGAAGTCGACAAGAAAAAGCGGCTGGGCCTCGCAGCGGATCAGCCGCATCGGATCACGTATCGGAAGTTGATGCATTGAATGAAGGTAGTTTACCGACGTCTAGAGTGGGGTGGAAATCCCTTCGGCGTTTGCTGCTCTGACCAGCGCTTTATCTAACGAAAGCAAGGCGCTGTTGAGCCGCATCGCGAGTTCAAGGTAAGCCGCGTCGTAAGCGGTTAATGCATGTTTTTCAGCAAGTTGCAGGACAGTGGCTATTTGTGCGGTGCTTAATATGGGTTCCATGCGAATCGGAAGCGATTCGAACGCCGCTGAAAGTCTCATGAGAACCTGACCACTGATGCGCTTTCGCCTTTGAGCGATGAGCAACGTGTTGTTTACTTCGAGTTGCAAAAGAGCCGGCGCACGCACTTGGTCGGCTACGATTGTATTTAGAAATCGATCGACCTTCGGATTTACCTCGTCAGGAAGATAGAAGCTGGCGATGACCGAAGCGTCGATGACGCACTTCACTTGCGCCCCTCGTCACGCCACTCTCTAACTTCAGCTCGCGACACTTTCACTTTTCTCGCTTTGAGCGAGGCGCGGACTTCTCTAAACGTTTCAATCGCCGATGCAAGTTTATCTTTCGCGGAATTATCGACGGGCACGAGTCTCGCGACCGGTTCCCCTCGCCGGGTGATGACCAGTTCCTCCCCAGCGACGACTCGATCGAGAAGTCGGCCTAGTCCGTTTTTGGCATGAAAGGCTGATATTTGCGTCGAGGCTCGGGCCATGCGAACAGTCTAGCTCATTAAGCTGGCCAAATCGATCCCAAGTTCGTCACTTGGCGATCTTCTCGAATGCATATCCACGTTTCGCGATCAACTCTTTGAACTTCGACGACAACAGCGCATCGCGTTCGCCGGTCCAGTCGAATTTCCATGCGCGGTAATGTTCCTCAAGCGATGGCGTGTTCACGCCCGGGTGGACACACAGCTCGACGTTTTCCTCTTTCACCGCCACGAATTCGCGTTCGTAAATTTCGACCGTATTGTGCCCCGCCGCCGCGATGCCGAGGATCGGCAGGAACGTGCCTCCCGAAGCCTTAACGCGATTGGCGAGGCGTCGCGCGAAGAATTGCAGGCCCAGGCCGCCCGGGGTTTTCTTGATGAGCGACAGGCTCGGGCTCCACGGGACGCGCACGCGCGGGATGCCGTGCTCGATCGCCGCCGCCAGCACCGGCTGCCACACGCCGGGGAAGGCGTGCACGTGTTGGTGGCTGTCGATGTGCGCGAGCGTGATGCCGTGATCGACGCACTCATGCAATTGCCACTCGATCTCCGCCGCCACCGCTTCACGCGCGCGTGAGCCGCCGATTGCAAGCCAGCGCACCAGTTGCTTCCACCCGGCGATGAATCGCCCGTCGCTGCCCCACGGCTCGCCGACCAGGGTCACGTGCAGCCCCAGTTTCACGCCCGCACGTTGCAGCTCGTCCAGCTTGTTCCAATCGAGGCTCGACCCGTTCGGAGAAAGCGATGCGCTCTGCACCACGCCTGCCTCAATGCAGTCGTAGATGCCGCGATCGATGTCGGCATGCAGACCCAGGTCGTCGGCGTTGACGAGAACGATGGGCATGAGCGAAACAATAATCGATTTAAGGCGAGCCGACGGCGCGCTTGGACAGATCGTGCGAAGCCGTCGCCGGTGACAGGCCATCGCGACGCGCGGTGCGCGCGATCGTCGGCGATACATGATCCGCGATGATGAACGGCGGACGGCCGCGCACCTGTTCCAGAATCATAATCATGTAGCGGCCCAGAATTCCGACCGACGCCATGACGCAGCCCGAGAGGAAGAAGATCGCCGTGATCAAATCGGTAAAGCCGGGCTGCACCTCGTTCCAGTGGGAAAGCTTCCAGATAAAGTGCCCGAGCCCGAACAGAAAACTTAATACCGAGATGCCCATGCCGAACCAGAAGACAAAGCTGAGCGGAACGGTGCTGTAATCGAAGAGTGCTTTCCGCGCCAGCTTCAGCGACGACCGGAACGTGTACGTCGGCCGCCCGTGCAGGCGGCTGGCTTCGTGGAACTCAAGCGACACCTGGTTGAACCCGAGCGACGGGATCAACCCACGCAGAAATTTTTCGCGCTCCGGGATCGAATTCAATGTCTCGACCACCCGCCGCGCGAGCAGGCGGAAGTCGGCGGCGTTGGGAACGATCTGTGTATCGGAGAGCGCGTTGAACGAATAATAAAACGCTCGACTAAGCAATCCCTTGCCGCCGCCCGTCGAGTCGATGCGAACCATCTGCACGACGTCGGCGCCGCGCTCGAATTCGGCGAGCATTCTCGGAATTTCTTCCGGCGGGTGTTGCAGATCCGAATCCATCGAAATCGCAGCCTCGCCGGTCGACATCATCAATCCTGCACAAAGCGCGGCCTGATGCCCGAAGTTACGGCTCAGCTTGATGTACCCCACGCCCGCCCCTTCGGAACGCAGGCGGCGAATGACGTTCATCGAGTCGTCGCGCGAGCCATCGTCGACGAGCAGGATGTCGATGATCCAGCCATCGAGCTTCGCCTCCACCGTGCGGATGCGCTCGACAAGCGTCGGCAGGTTGGCGGCTTCGTTGTGGACAGGCACGACGACGCAGGCGCGGCGGCGGCCCCGCTCGCCGAGCGGGCCGTCGTCATCGCGAGGGGTCATGCGAATGATCGGCGACTGATGATCCAAAGATTTGCTCTGAAAAGACAACTCTACAGGAGCATCGGCAAGCGGACAAATAAACTGAACGGGAAGGAGAACGCGGTTGTGAAAATCGGAGCGTTTCGTCCGATAACCGAGTGGGCGGTGGGCCTGAGCGGTGGGCAGCGAATTTCCCGCCCACTGCCCACTGCCCACTGCCCACTGCCCACTTCCAAGCAATCTGTTAATCTCCCCGCCACCTCATGCTCGCCCGCGTGTTCAGCTTTATTCTCGTGGGAATCGATCCGGCCCTGTGCGAGGTCGAAACCGATGTCGTCAATCGCGGGCTGGCCAAGACGACGATCGTCGGCCTGCCGCAGGCGGCGGTGAAGGAGTCGATCGACCGCGTTCGCCGCGCGATCATTAATTCCGGCTTCGCATTTCCGCAACACGCCCTGCTCATCAACCTCGCCCCCGCCGACGTGAAGAAGGAAGGGCCGGCGCTCGATCTGCCAATCGCGATTGGTTTATTGCGAGCTAGTAATTTCATTCAATCCGATCGTCACAAGGATTTTCTTATCGCCGGCGAGCTGGCGCTCGATGGTCGGATTCGTCGCATCAAAGGCGCGCTGTCGATGGCGCTGCTCGCCAAGAAGCGCGGGATGACCGGCGTGATCCTGCCGGCCGAGAATGCGAAGGAGGCTGCCGTTGTCGACGGCATTGAAGTCTACGCCGTCGCCACGTTGCAGCAGGCGGTTTCGTTTCTGAATGAGCAGTTGCCGCTGGCGCCGCACGTGCTCGATGGCGAGCCGTATCAGCAGAGTGCGCAATCGCAACTGCTCGACTTCGCGGATGTGCGTGGACAGGAGGCCGTGAAACGCGCCATCACCATCGCCGCGGCCGGTTCGCACAACATCCTGATGATCGGCCCGCCCGGCACGGGCAAGACGATGCTCGCGCAACGCATCCCTGGCGTGCTGCCGCCGCTGGGAAAAAGCGAATCGCTCGAAACCACGCGCATCTATTCCGCGATGGGCCTGCTGCCCGATGGCGTCGCCCTCATGGACGAGCGGCCCGTGCGCACGCCTCACCACTCCGCCACCGCGCAAGCGCTCATCGGCGGCGGCACGATCCCCAAGCCCGGCGAGGTCTCGCTCGCGCACAACGGCATTCTTTTCCTTGACGAGCTTCCCGAATTCAGCCGCTACGTCCTGGAAATGCTCCGCCAACCGCTCGAAGCCGGCGAGGTGACGATCGCGCGGGCGCACGGCTCGGTGAAGTTTCCCGCCCGCTTCATGCTGGTCGCCGCGACGAATCCCACCGCCTCCGGCCACGATAACGCCAACAGCACGCGCGCCCGCGACAAATACCTCGCGAAACTCTCCGGCCCCCTGCTCGACCGCATCGACATGCACATCGAAGTTCCGGCCGTCAGCTACCGCGACCTCACCGGCAAGACCGTCGGCACGAGCAGCGCCACGATGCGCGCGAGCGTCGACTGCGCCCGAAGCGCGCAACAAAAACGTTTCAACAACGATCGCACCAATTCGACGATGGACAGCCGGCTGCTGAAACAGCATTGCGATCTGAGCGATTCATGTCTGCTGCTGATGAAGCAGGCGATGGACGAGCTGGGTTTGAGCGCGCGAGCCTATGACAAAGTCCGGCGTGTCTCGCGCACGATTGCCGATATAGATCGCTCGCCGCAGATCACCGAAGCGCACCTCGCGGAAGCGATTCAATATCGATTGCTGGATCGAAGGTTTTAGGTTTTCATCGCGTGAGACGGCGTCCGCGCTCCTCCGTTTAGTCTAGCGGCACCGCTTGCGGTGCGTTTTTCGAAGGAACCGCACACTTTGGAAACGCACCGCAAGCGGTGCCGGTAAACGAGATTGTTGAGCTACTCGCTCATCCGCTTGCAAGATCTCAAATTCTTCCGACGTCCAATAAAACTGTCGCTTTCGACGGCGTTTTTCCGATATCGACGATATGTCGACTCCCCATCTGTCGTGGCAGCCGCTGACGCGGCTGCACTCGCTCTTCCGCGCCAACCTGGCTGCCTTGGCAACGCGAGATCCGGAACTGGCGGAGCGATTGGACGCGCATCAACCGGCGGGTGAGTTGTTCGTCGCGCTGGACGGCGATTCGGTACACATCGCCCGCAAGGTCGGCGACTCGCTTGAACTCATTCCCGCGAGCGTCGATGCAATAGCGGCCGGTCAGATCGCGGCCAGGCTCTGTCCGACGGATGAATGCGTCGAGCCGCTGCTAATCGCGGGGCTGAGCCGGGGGTGGTTGTGGAATGCATTGTACGAATTGCCGACCCGCACTCCCGCCGCGCCGGGGCATCGGGCGCCGTTGTACTTGCTGGCCGGTGAGATCGAGCGCTTGTGGATGGCGTGTCATCTGCATGATTGGCAGCGGTTGTTGGCGGATGAGCGGGTGCGTTTGTTTGTCGGAGCGGATGCCGTCGCGAAGGCACAGGCGAGCATGGCCGCGTGTCTGGACGTGCCGATGCCGCGGCTGTCGGTCACGCTCGAGCCCGCCCTCTGGAGCGATGGACAAACGATCGACTCGATGACGGCAGCGGTGCTGGCGTCGGCGAATGCGCGGATGGATCTATACAAAGCCCGCGCCGCCAAGCGCGACGCGACGCGCGATGTTGAAGGAACTTTCGCATCAGGCCGCAAGCTGCGCGTTATGGGAATCACGAGTCGTTACACAACGTTCCTGCAACATTCGATGCGCGACTGGCTGGAATCGTTCGCGGCGTTGGGGCACCAGACGCATCTGGTGATTGAAGCGAATGACGCCTCGCTGGCGAACCCGATGATGTTCGCCGGCGCTTGTGATTTATTCGACCCGGATTTGATCGTGATGATCGATCATTATCGCGCAGAACTGGTTGGATTGCCGAGCGATGTGCCGTTTGTGATGTGGGTGCAGGATCAGTTGCCGAACATTTTCTCAAAGCGTGCGGGCGCGGCGCAGTCGCATCGCGATTACGCGATCGGCTACGGTCGATTGCAGTGCGTACACGAGTTGGGCTATCCCGACGCTCGCTTTCGGCCGGCGATGGTCGGCACAAACGAGCGACGCTTTCAGCCGCGGCGATTGACGCACGAGGAGCGCGACGCACATACGTGCGATGTGTCGTTCGTAAGCCACTGCTCCACGCCGGCCGAGGTGTTGATTCAAGCAGAGATCGACAAGCAGAGCTCGCCGGGCGCGAAGCGTGTGTTGTCGAGCGTGTTCGAGCAACTGCGAAGCGAGTACGACGCCGGCCGATCGGTGACGATGCAGAGCGATTTTCGACGGATGATCGAGTCGGCGTTGCGAGCGGAAAATCAGACGATCGAAAACCCGGCCGCGTTGCTCAACCTGTTCACGCACAAGATCAACAACGCGCTGTTCCGGCATCAATCGCTGCGATGGCTAGCGGAGATGGACGTACGGCTGAATCTGTACGGCCGTGGATGGGAGCAGAATGCGGAGTTCATAAAATTTGCGCGCGGGCCAGCCGATAATGCGACGGCGCTCTCGGCGATCTACCAGGCCAGCCGGATCAATTTGCAGGTCTCGCCGTTCGGGTCGGCGCATCAGCGCGTCTTCGACGGCCTGGCGGCGGGCGGGTTTTTCCTGCTGCGACAATGCCCGGGCGATCGTGCAGACGTGATCTATCGCGATCTGTGGAATTGGTGCGAGGACAATCACATTCGACATGACTCGCAGTTGGAAGTCATCACTAATTCCGATGTCGTCGCCGCGATCGCGGAGCTAACGCGACTGAACGGCCATTCGCCGTTCGGTCAGGGATACGATTTTGTCCGCGAATTATCGGTGACGGCCGAGAGCGCATTCAGCCGCAACTCAGCGACGCTGTGGAATGAGTACGAACAGGTATCGTACGACACGCGCGAACAGTTGCAGGCGCGCGTGATGCGTTTTCTAACGAACGACGCGGAGCGCGCAATCATCACACGGTCGATGCGGGCGCGGGTGCTGGAATCGCTGACCTACCGAGCGGTAGCGCGGCAGACGATTGATCTGGTGCGGGCTGATGTGTCGCGAGGAGCGATCGCAATCGCGGCATAAGACATCATGAATCAGCAGGCACGGGCGGGACGCCGGTGACACAGTTGCGCCGATCGTGTCACGGGCGTCTCGCCCGTACCTGGGATTTTTCGAACGAACGTCGATGCATTTTCATCGATCCGATCGAACGATCCATGTCGATGGCCCGTCGTTCTCGATTGTGACGAGCATCTCGGCGCCGAACTTTCCCGTTTCAATTTTCAGGCCCGACGTGCGCATCGATGCGAGAAGCCTTTCGAAGACCGGATTCGCCTCGTCCGGCTTCATCGCAGCGCTCAGCGATGGCCGGCGCCCGCTGCGGGTGTCGGCGGCGACGGTGAAGTTGCTGATCAGCAGGATGCCGCCCGCGACGTCGGTCACGCTGCGGTCGTAGGCCTTCGAGTTATCACCGCTCGGGAAAATGCGCAGGTTCAACAGCTTGTCGCGCATGAAGGCGATCTGTGCATCGCCGTCCCCGACCTCGATCGAGCATAGAACGGCCAAACCGGCGCCAATTTCGCCCAACACTTGGTCATTCACGCTCACACTCGCGCGGCGGCAGCGCTGGACGACGGCGATCATCGATTGACCGTCCCAAACGTTCCATCATCTTCAACTCGATCGACGCGAATGCGCAGCGAATCGCCGGTCGCGATCTCGCGCGAGGCGTCGAATGTCACGTCGAAATATCGCTCGCAGCGGCCATGACGAGTTGCCGGATTTTCCTGCTTCGAGCGTTCGACGAGCACTTCGACCGTTTCGCCAATGAATGTCCCGCGGAATTGCGTCGAGTGAAACGCGGCCCGGGCTTCGAGGGTTTGGATTCTAGCTCGCGACACCTCGCGGGGAATGTGCTGATCCTTCCACCGCGCGGCCGCGGTTTGATCGCGCGACGAATACGGGAACGCGTGTACGTGAATGAAGCCGGCCCGGTCGACGATATCGAGCGTCTCGGTGAAGTCATCGTCCGACTCGTTCGGAAAGCCAGCGATGATGTCGGTCGTCAGCGCGGGCCGATCGAACGCGGACCTCACGCGGTCGACCATCTCGAGAAAATCGTCGCGCGAATACTGCCGATTCATCTTCCGCAATATTTCCGCAGAGCCGCTCTGCAGCGGCAGATGAAAATGCGGGACGACCTGCGTGTGCGATGTCAGACAATGCAACAGTTCATCGTCGAGGTCGCCCGGCTCGAGGCTGCTGAGTCGCAGGCGTGTTAATCCGTTCACGCGCGTGCAGAGTGCATCGATCAATTTCGTGAGTGCCGACTTTTCCGTCTGCCGACGTCGCAATGCAGTGGGCTGACCAAACGCGCCCATGAAGATGCCGGTCAGGACGATTTCGCGATGCCCGGCGTCGACGAGGCGCTGGGCTTCGAGCACGGCGTCTTCGATCGGCTTACTCCACAGGTTCGGCCGCAGGCGCGGGATGATGCAGTAGGTGCAATGGGCATCACATCCATCCTGGATTTTCAGGAAGGCGCGGACGTGATTAGAATGATTCGATTCGAGCAACGGCAGCGAGCAGGCACCGATCGTTTGCCGCTCAATTGAAGTCGTTACGCTCTCCTGCCAGCGATCGAGATATCTCGCAAGCTGATCCGCTACGGGGTCGGAATGAGTGAGAACACACGCTTCCTCGCCGCCGAGTTTCCGCGCCTGGTCGGGATGACTCGTGCTCCAACAACCGAGAACAATAAGCTTCCCGCCGGTACTGCGTGATGAACCGTTATTCTGAACCGGCAGTCGGATCGATCGGCCCACGATTTGCCGGCTTTTCGCATCCGCCTCGGCGGTCACAGAGCAGGTGTTGACCACGCGCAGATCGGCCGGCTCGTCTTGTGAAACTTGCAGCAAGCCACGTCGTCGAAGCAACGTCGCAACCTGCTCGCTTTCATATTGATTGACCTTGCAGCCGAGGGTTTGGATGGAAAAGGTCTTCATAGAGTGGAGGGGGTGAGCAGTGGGCGGTGGGCAGGGAAGAGGTTGAGGTCCGATATCGTCGCTGCCCACCGCTCACTGCCCACCGCCCACTTCTCTGTTCTCAAACTAAGTTAAATCTTGAACGCCGCAAGCCTTGAGGTTACGTTTTTGTGTTGATTGTGCCGCTTGTTTAGGTCAGCCGGCACATGGCGACCAACCTGGAGTTCTCACCAATGGCATCCGTTAAATTCGCCTGGGGCATCGATGTCGGCAACCGCGCCCTCAAGGCGGTAAAGCTCGTCCGCGACGGCGATGGCTTCCGCGTCGATGAATTTGAAGTGATCGAGCATGAAACCGTCCTCTCGCACGCCGGCGATAACAAAGAGTCATTGATCCAAACCGCCCTGGCCAGCTTCGCGCAGCGTCACAACATGAAGGGCGGCATCGTCTCGGCGGGGGTGAGCGGGCAGAGCAGCTTTGCGCGGTTCATCAAGCTGCCGCCCGTCGAGCCGAAAAAGATTCCGGAGATCGTCCGCTTTGAGGCGATCCAGCAAATTCCGTTTCCGCTGGATGATGTCGAGTGGAGCTACCAGCTTTTCGAATCGCCGGAATCACCGGATGTGGAAGTCGGCATTTTCGCGATGCGCAAAGAGTTGGTGAACCAGCACATCAAGTATTTCACGGACATCGACATGAACGTGCAGTACGTTCAGATGAACCCGCTGGCGGTGTACAACGCGCTGCAATACGACGGCAAGTTCGATCGCGGCGTAACGATGGTGATCGACATCGGCGCGGAAAACACCGACCTGCTCATCGCCGACAACGATACGATCTGGATGCGATCCATTCCGATCGGCGGCAACAACTTCACCGAGACATTGGTGAAGGCGTTCAAGCTTAATTTCGCGAAGGCCGAGGATCTGAAGCGTAATAGCGCGACAAGTAAATACGCGCGTCAGATCTTTCAGGCGATGCGACCGATCTTTGCCGACCTGGTTGCGGAAATTCAGCGATCGATCGGGTTTTACGCGTCGGTGCATCGCGATTCGCGGATCAAGAAGGCCATCGCGATCGGCGGCACATTCCGGCTGCCCGGTCTGCAAAAATATTTGCAGCAGAATCTTCAGTTGGATGTCGAGCGCCTCGATGCGATCTCGGCAGGCCCCCTGACCGACCCCAAGCTCGCCGGTGCGTTTAACGAAAATCTCCTGTCGCTGGTCGGCGCGTACGGGCTGGCGCTTCAGGCGATGGAGTCGGCCAAGATCAGCAGCTCGCTGTTGCCGGCCTCAATTCGTCGCGAGAAGATGTGGCAGGAAAAGACCAAGTGGTTTGCGGCGGCGGCGGCACTGTTTGTCATCGGCACGGGGCTGGCGGGCACGCGGTATGCCTTCACGAAGTTCCAGTTCGATGGCGGTCAGAACGCACGCTCCCAAATTGAAGATGTCAAGCACAAGGCTACGGATTTGGACGCACAGTGGAGCGCGGTGGAGTCGGCCGGCCAGACAGAATTGCACCAGGTCATCGACATGCAGAAGCTGGCCGGCTACCGCACGTTTTGGCCAAGCCTGATTGCCGACGTGTACGGCGCGCTGCCGGCCGATCAGCATAATCCTGCCGCGACCCAGCCGGGGGAGCTTGCGAAAACCGCACGGGCCAGTCGTAAGCAGATTCTGATCGAAGGAATTTATTCGAGATACGATCCGACGCTTGGTGCCAAGATTGTCGACCCGGATTTCGCCAAGTTCGCGACCGGCGATGTCGCGGCTGCCGCACCTGCAACACCCGCGACTCCGGCACCTGACGCGCCGGTGTTCGGCAACGGCGTTGGAACCGCGACGTCGCGAGGATTTCTCGTACTCGTGCGCTGCACAAGCCCGGACGTCAATGCGATGAGTCCCAACGGGCTTGTGTTTAAGGATTTTCTCGACCGGCTCTTGCAGGTGAAGCCCGACGAGCAGCGGCCGCGACTCGAATACGGCATCGCACGCGCGGCGGTCGGCAGACGCATTTTTCGTGTCAAGGACGACTCGCAGAGATTGCAGCAGTTGAAGACACAATATGAGTCGATGCTCCGCGCCCAGCAGGCCGCCGCCGCCGCAGCTGCGACGACCGCGGGCGGCGCGCCCAACGGAACGAATCCCAACGGACGCCCCACCGGACAGCAGTCGGCCGGCTATAATCCAAATCGCGGCTTCCCCACTCCGGGCGGTGGCGAGTCTGGAATGTACAACCCCAACACCGCTGCCGCCGACAACGAGGCTTTCAAGGATCCGGGAACTGGCGAAAGCGTGTTAAACGACTGGGAATTCGACGTCGTGCTCGCGGTGGCGGTGGTTGACGCGACCACCGGTTCGCCGGCTCCTGCCCCGCCGCCGCCCGCGGTTGCACCGGCTGGGCAGCAGGCGAATGCCCAGTGAGTCGCTCCCTGCGAACGAAGTGGTTCAAATTGCGTCTTACACGAAACGTGCGGTGGTCTGAATGAAAATCCTTATAGACACCTTGAAGAAAAACATGCTGAGCGTCGTATGCGGCGCGATCGCGATCCTGGCGATGGTCGCACTGATTTATCCGCTTGGCGGATGGTTCAACGAGCTTCGGACAAAGGTCGAGAGCCGCAAAACGGAATACGTCGCGCTCGACGGCCTGGCAAAAAAATCGCGCACGCTTCCGATCGTCGATGCCACCCAGATTGAGGCGAAGAAACTTGACGTGTTTCCGACGCTGCCGGTCATCGAGCGCGGCAAGGTAGTGACCGGCGAGTTGGTCAGCCAGGCCGCCTCCGTCGCGGAAGCTGCCGATAAGTTAAACGCTCATCCGCTTCTAGTCCCCGGCTCGCTGCCTGCGGGGCAGACAAGCCATGCGATTCAGTACCAGTACGCCTATCAAAAGCAGGTTGAATATTTAAGCACAGATGAAACTATCCGAAAGCAGACCCTGCCGTTCAGACTTTTGGATGCGGGACTGATTCCAACTGAGCAGGACATCGCCGCGGCCAAGGTCGCACGGGCGGATGAAATCCGAAACTCCAAGCTTGTTCCGGGCCCGAACGGCAATCAGCAGCAGGTCGACGCCGAGATCGCGTTGATGCAGTCCACGCTCGCCGACGAGATGAAGCAGGAGATCGCATCCAAGTACAAGATGTACATCCGCTCCGATTCGCTGGATGTTTACCCCGGCGTTTACAACACGCCGACGCCGCCCGTTGCATCCACGATCTATTATTCGCAGATCGGGCTTTGGGTGATGGAAGACGTTTTCAAGGGAATAGCGGAGGCGAACAAATCGTCGAGTAATGTTCTGGAGTCGCCGGTAAAGGATTTGATCAAGATCGATGTCGCCGAGGATGAAGGAAAGACCAACGCGGCCTATAACGGCAACAGCGCGGGGAGCGTGCTTGGAAATTACCAGCCGCCGCCCGGTTTCTCGTCCGCGCAGGCACCGCCGCCAACCGATCCAGCCGCCGCCGCGATACCGCTAAATTTGACGGGCCGGATGACGAACACAACCTATTCGGTCATTCCGTTTCACCTGGTGATTGCTGTCGATGCCCAGCGCATTCCGATGGTGCTGGCCGATTTATCGCGTAATCAGTTTGTCACCGTCCTGCGCTGTGACGTCAGCCCGGTCGATTCGCCGACGGCTATGCTTGGTGGATACTCGTACGGCGCTGTCCCGATCGCGTTACTGACGATCGACGGCGAATGCCTTTTGCTGAAAAGCTGGCTGACGAAGTACGTGCCGCCGCTGCTCGCCGCCGCGCCGGCGGCGGCGGCGGCGCCGAACGCGGCGGGCGCGCCTCCGGGCCTTCTACGGCCGGGGTCGTCTGAACCCTGAAGTTGGGGGCAAGACCGTGACGTGCAATCGCCGTCATGGGCACGGCCGCGATGGGTCGCAATGGGAATATTGAGCTTCGGACAATGCACGGTTCCTGAACGTTTTGTGGTGGAAGTTGAGCGTGTCGCATGAATAAAGTCGTCGCATTTCTGGAAAGAAACGTGCAGTGGGTGGCGCTGGGATTAGGCGGTCTGTATGTCCTCTGGATGGCCTGGACATATATTCTTTCCGCGCAGGTCACCACCGACATTGGTTCCACAACACTCGGTGCCGGAGATATCGACAGCTACATCGTTTCTCACGCCGTCGATGACCTCACCATCAAGATGCAAAATGTTGCCGTTCCGGAGATGCCCGACCCGGCGCCGCTCCAAAGCTTCGAGGCTGCCCTCGCGCTGTCGGGCTACGAGCCGGAGACTTTATCCGGCTTGTTCGTCAACGCTCCGATTGCGATTCCCGGCAAGATCGATTTTGGAACGTCAAAACAGGAAAAAGTCCTCGTTGAAGATGTGCCAAAAGTGCCGCCCGCTGAAATGGGGGAAGTGGCAAGCGGTGCGTCCAGCGTCGTCCCGCCAGGCACGGTTGCCGCGGCCGGCGCTCCAACCGCTGCCGCGCAGACCGTAGCTGGCGGCGTTGACAAAATCTGGACGACGGTCGGCTTCAAAATCAACAACAAGGCGCTCGCCGAAGCCATCCAAGCTGTGAAGCTTCCCGCTTTCATGTCGCGCACGTCACTGCTGGACGTCAAGCTCATTCGCCAGGAAGAGCTGCCGGACGGTAGCTGGGGAAATGAAATTCAGGTGAAAAAACTTTCGTTCAGCCAGGCACAAACAATACCGCCGGAGGGGCCTGGCCAGGTGGAGAATGACAAGAGCTATTTAACCTGGGCAGATGCCAACCAGGCGATGATTTTGCAGCCGGCGTTCTACGATGTGGTTCAGGGCGACCGGTGGCACATGCCCGGCGATGCGGCAACGGCGTCGGCCGTTCCCGTTGTGCAGCAGGCTCCGTTCGACCCGAATAAAGAGTACACGCCCGAGGAGTTGCGGCGATTGACGCCCGAGCAACTTCGCCAGTGGCAAATCGCCAAGGCGAAGCGCGACGAAGAAGCGCGAAAGGCCAAGGCCGGCGCTAAGCCGCCGCGAACGCCTTCAGGTTCGGGAGGAAGGGGCGGAGGTCGCGGCGGAGCCGGTGGCAACGTCCCGCCCGGCGCGGGACCCGGCCCGAACGATCCAAGCCGTCCCGCCAACGGCGGCCGCTCGGGCGCTCCATCCATCCCCCTGCCCGGCAACCGTCCGCCCGTGCCAGGAATGGATGATGGCGAATCGCCACCCCCACCCATCGGCGGAATCATTCCCAGCGCGCCCGCAGTCCCCAACGCGACGAACGCGCCTTGCCCCGTGGGTGAATTCGATCCAAGCCTGAATCCCGACTGGGTCGGCTGGGCACACGACGAAACGGTCGTCCCGGGTCACACCTTCCGCTACAAGGTGGTGTACACGATCAAAAATCCGCTCAATGGATATGATAAATACGCCAAGACTCCGGAGCTAGCCGCGATCTTCGGCATTAGCAGCGATCCGGCGACGACCGAGTGGACCAAGGAAGTGAAAGTTCCTTCACGCACAAGCTTTTATATGGCGACTAATTTCCGGGACGGCTCGCCGACCGTGAAGTTTGATGTCTTTACGCTTCAAGGCGGCCAGAAGCATGATAAGATGTTCGAGATTGCGCCGGGCGACTCGATTGGCATGGAAGAGGCGGGTACGAACTATGCAACCGGCTGGATGTTGGTTGACATGGGGAAGGATCGCAACGGCAATTCCTATGTCGTCCTTGCCGACCCGAGAGGTGAATTGACCCGCCATGACTTTGCGTCGGATCAAGCGAATCCCGATTACGCCAACGATAAAAAAGCAGTCGTCGCGGGCCTGGTGCCCGCCCCGGCGCTGACTCCGGGAGCGCCGGCAGGAATGACTCCACCCGCAACCCCCGCCGCTGGTTTCCGGCCACCGCCCGGTTCCAACGAACCTTGAATGCGTGGATTGTTTTCTAACAGTCGCTCTTGATGATTGCCTGTTGCAAGCCGTTTATTTTTTGACCTTCACTCGTTTCAAATTCAGTCATTCGATAGGGATGTCATTGCGGTCTGCCTTGTCTTACGACGTCGGTCTCCTACGATGAAACGATGAATCCGACGGTCACCGACGACACTCGCCCCGCCACCTCGACACCTTCGGCGGCCTCATCCCTGGACGCTTCGAGCCGCACGGTCTTGGTCCGGATTCGGCGTCAGGACGGTCCGGGCAAACCGTCGCGCTTGGAAGAGTTCGCCGTACCGTTTCGCGCGAACATGAACATCATCTCGTGCCTGCAATGGATCGCCGCCCATCCGACGACCGTCGACGGCCATGCAACCACGCCGCCCGTATGGGACAGCGGATGCCTGGAAGAAGTTTGCGGTGCCTGCACGATGCTCATCAACGGGAAGGTGCGTCAAAGCTGCTCGGCATTGGTCGATAAACTCGAACAGCCGATCACGCTTGAGCCGATGACGAAATTCCCGCTCGTCCGCGATCTGTGGGTTGATCGGTCACGACTTTTCGAAGATCTCAAACGCGTCAAAGCCTGGGTGCCGATCGACGGGACCTACGATCTGGGCGAGGGGCCGCCCATCAGTCAGGAGTTGCAGGAACAGCGTTACCCGCTGAGCCGCTGCATCAGTTGCGGCTGCTGCCTCGAAGCCTGCCCGCAGTACACGCCCGGCAATAAGTTTGTGGGCGCGGCCGTGATCAGCCAGGTGAGGTTATTTAACGATCACCCGATCGGCAAAGCGCTGAAGAGCGACCGGCTTGACGTTTTGATGGAAGCGGGCGGCATCGCGGATTGCGGGAAGGCCGGCAACTGCGTGCAGGTCTGCCCGAAAGAAATCCCACTGCTCGAATCCATCGCCGCCGTTCAACGGCAGGCAACGGTTCACACGCTCAAATCTTTCTTCTCGAAATGAGCGTCAAGGGCGTACGATGATCCTCGACGAACAGCGCTAATCTGGGTTCGCACGGAGGCATTTCATGAACACCATCTCTCAGGCTGTCGACTGGCTCGCCGGCAACGGGCGGTATCACACGCTCATTCACTGCATGGGGAACGATTCGTTCTGGATTTGGACGACCGTTCTGCTCGATGCCGCCGTCTCCGTCGGTTACGCGATGATCGCGTATCACTGGTGGATCAATCAGCGGAACCTTCCCGCCCGCGCGCCCGCTCGCATCGCGCTGACCAACATGCGGAACATCTTCGTCTTCTGCGCGGTCTGCGGCTACGTCTTCATCCCGGTTAAAATGGTCTGGCCGGCCTGGCGGCTTTACGACATGTTCCTGGCGGTCTTGGTGTATTTCACCTGGCGATATGCGCTGAGCGCGAAGGGTTTGAAAGTCGTCTACAACGAGCTGGGCCGCACGAAGCAGTTGCAGGAAGATCTCGATGCCTCGCGCGAAGAGTCGAAACGCAAAAGCTTTTTCCTCAACGCGCTGAGCCACGATTTGCGGACGCCGATGAACGGCCTGATGCTGCAGGCCAGCTATGCGGAGATTAATCTTCAGACCGGCGACGTTGCCGCGACGGCCGAGTCGTTACGGGAGATCAAGCAATGCACTCGCGCGACGGCGGACCTGCTCGACAGCCTGCTGGAATATGCCAAGGTCGACTATTCCGACATCGGTAACGCGACATCGACGTTCGGTCTGTTCACAGCGCTCGACGAAATCGCGATGCGGGTCCGCCGCGACGCGGACGAGAAAAGCTTGTATCTTCGCATCGGCCCGACACGCGGCATGGCACGGATTCGCACCGATCGCATCAAGTTCGAACGCATCCTGGTGAACCTGCTGAACAACGCAATCAAGTTCACCGCCACAGGCGGCGTGCGGATTGAAGTGCAGCGCATCGGCTCATCGATTGAAATTCATGTGATCGACTCCGGCGTCGGCATCGCCGCCGAAGCGCGCGAACGACTGTTCGAAGAGTTCTTTCAAGTGCATAATGATGAACGTGATCGAAAGAAGGGATTTGGACTCGGGCTCACCATCGCTCGCCGGCTTGCTCGGCAACTGGGCGGCGATCTGGTCGTCGAGAGCGCCGTCGGATCGGGCAGCCGGTTTACGCTCGTGCTTCCCGATGTCCTGGTCGATGCAGACGATCGATCCGTCGGCGATCAACTCGCCGAGGACATAGTCCTCATAGTGTCTGGGCCGTTCCATCGGGGTCCTTCGAGCTAGATGGTCGTGCGGACATGCGCCTCGCGACCGTAAAGTGAGACGAGGCCAACAATGACGAGGCCCAACGCGGCCTGCACGGCCGAGGGTTGCAGCCCGAGCCCGATCAGCAGCGGCCCGCGCCGTCCGCGCGCGTCGGAGATCGG
>CAXSBN010000013.1:63076-97754 GCA_964236135.1 uncultured Phycisphaerae bacterium | reverse complement strand
CGAGTACAGGGAGAGGAGAAAAAACGAAATCATCCAGAATGCGGTTGCCCTGACCCTCACTCTCTCACTTCACCAGCGGATCAGCTTCATCTCGCAGCGGGATCTGCACATATCGCCCCGGCTGGCCTTCGTTCATCGCGTTTACGATGCCGTCGACGTTGCCCAGGTCGACGCTGGTCTTGTAGCCGGTGATCGTGTCGTACACAGTGCGATTGCCGCGGATTGTTTCGTCGAAGTCGTCGACTCCTCGGCTTTGTGCATTTGAGTCGCGGTAATATTGCTGATGCTGCGCATCGTAGGCGGCCGTAAGTTCCTTGTGTGCCCTCTGCTGGGCATCGAACTGCGCGTTCATCTGGTTGAGGTTCTGCTGCGTTTTCTGCTGAATGACCGGAACGTTTTCCCGCACGGAGGCGGCCATCGCGACCATCGCCGGCAAATGGTCGGCGAAGCGTTCTTCCGGAGCGCTCATTTGCGTGATGAAGATCAGGCACTGGTCGGCAGCGATCGGCGTGAGATCAACCCGCGAAAGATTCGACGTGACGCGTCGCTGACCGCCCACCATTTTTGTCACAGTGAACGTAACGATCGCGGCCGTGCTTCCCTGTAGCATCGGCTGCGCTTCGGCGATTTGTTTCATGTTGCTGACTTCGAATTCCGGCATTCCGCGCGAAGCGGCCATTCGACTGAGCTGGGGTGAAATGTTCGTCAGCAACTGCACCGGCTTCACCATCGGCGAGATAAGTATCGGCGGCGGCGGTGCATTGCCGTATTGCCTCGCGTTTTTTCGCAGGAATTCATTTGTCTGCACGGCCTGCGAGTTGGGCGTGAACACCGGCGCGCTGAATCCCATGGTGAGCTGCGCCTCGTCAAGCCCCTTGACTTCGACGACTTGCATCTCCGACGCCGCGTTCGTCTGCCAGCCCTCGGCGATGCCGATCGTTCCGGTGTTGTCGGGAAAGCGATATTCCGCGAGCTTGATGCTCGCCGCCGCCTGTTGAAGCGATACGCCCGAGCCGGTCGTCAGCGCTTGACGATCGGCGGGCGGCGCATCGTTGCGAACGAAGAGGATTGCGATCGCCGCGTTGCCCTTTGTGATATTCGCAGATGCGATTCCCTGCACGGGCTGCCCGCGCCAGCTCGCGGTGAACAGCGCGGCCCCGCTCATGTGCGTCTGCGCGTCTTCATATCCGCCGGTCGATTTGAAAGACGTGCCGAAATAATTGTGCAGATCGTGAACCGTTGCACTCAGAACCTGGCCGGCCGAGGCCACGTCGGCGCGATGCGCGACCAGCGACACGCCTGCCCTGCTCTGCTTCACAATCTGATAATTCGTCGGCATGTTGCCGGCCGCGACGGCCGGTCCGTTCGGCGGCGGATTCAGACCGGTGTTTCCACCGCCGAGCGGGTTCACCGGTGCGAGTGGCGCCGGCGGTGCTCCGATGCGTTTCAGCGTATATGTCTTCCCGCCGCTGACGAGGATCAGATCATCACCCGACGGGCTGACGGTAAACGGAAATTTCGTGCCGCCCGCATCGAACGCGCCCTCCACATTCGGGCCGTTGCTTTTCGCGCTCGCCGGATACTGCGTCGTGCCCAGCGAAATCGTGCCGGTGTAAGCGCCGTTCGATTCGGTCCAGTCGACGGTCAGTTTTCCATCGGAATATTTTCCCGCGTACGACCCGCCGCCCAGCGGATTCACTGCGCCGCCGCCCAGGACCGGCGGCACCGGTTGCGGCGCCGGCACCGGCCCGCTCGCGCCGCTGATCGTCGAGGTCATCGTATTATGCGTGTCGCCCTTCCCTTGCAGTTGATAACTTGTCGGCTGCCCATCGGGCCCCTGCCCGCTCGACGTGCCTGACGATTCGAGCGTGCCCTTGGTCTCCAGCTTGATGGCGTGCCCGGTCTGCAGGTCGATCATCGCGGTGCCCTGCGAGATCAACTTGGTCATGATCCCCTGCTGTTCCTTCGCACCGGCGACCGATAGCTTGACCTCGGCACACGGCCGGCCGTTTACAACCGGCAGCGACAGCAACTTCAGCGTCATGCCGCCACGATCGTTCGGGCCCGTCAGTTGCAGCATCCGTGCAATATCTGCATTGTTGCCCGGCCATTCTTGTCCCACGCTGACGGGCTCTTTGTTGAACAGCGGCTGCTCCATCTCCATCATCTGATGCAGCTCGTTCTTCGAGCCGGGATCGGCCTGCAGATTGGAATCGTCCGACACCGAGCCATCGCCCGCGCGGGTCAGCGTGATGGTTTGCCCGGCATAGGGGAACGGCATTTTCTGAGCCTGCTGTCCCTGCATTTCCGCGGTTGTGTCAGAGTCCTGATCGAAGACAAACTTGACCGACGTCGGCACGCCGTTGTCGACCGTCAACACCTCGGCCGTCCCTTTGCGACGCGATGACATCTTCGAGCTGTTCGTCTGCGATTGCCCGTTCATCGTCGCGGTATAGTTGGACGTCATCTCCTGCGTCGTATCGAACGTCCACTTCACGCCGCTCGCGTACGCCATCCTTAACGTAACCGCGTCGGCCGCGAACAACCGGGAAGCATTGACGACGAACAGAGACGCGACGAGCAGCATTGTTTTACGCATGAACGACACTCCGGTGAAGTGAATGTTCCCGATAGGGGTCGAACCTATAACCTTCGGCTTCGGAGGCCGACGCTCTATCCAATTGAGCTACGGGAACGTCTGAACGAAAGGACCGTCGCGCGAGATTCTAAATGCTGCGGGTATTGAAGCAAATTAACGTGTCACCGAATGCGTCCGTCAGCACGGGCGAGACGCCCGTGACACAGGAACGCCGATCGTGTCACGGGCGTCCCGCCCGTGCCGGACAAGTAAAAAAAACCGGTCATCTCATGCCGTTTATTTCGCCCTGCGCGGCGCGCTGCTTCCATCGGCCGCGACGGCATCTCGTCGCAGCGCATCGTCCGTCGCTTTCAGCGCCATCGTGCCGGGCGGGTTTTCATACCAACCCGGGTCCGTATCGCCGTTCAGGTGTTCGCGCACTTTCAACATCGTGAACATCCCGCCCATCGTGATGTAATCGTGAGGCCCCTGCCCGCCGACCATCGGCGCACTGTTGGGCGGCACGCTCATCTGCATCTGCCCCATTTCGCCGTCGCCCTTCGTCCCCATCGTCATGTAGCCCTTCACCACTGGCCGAATCGCTTTGTTCAGCACATCGGAACGCATGCCGATCAGGTTGGGAATGTTGTGGGACATTTGCGTCATCACGTGGTGCGTCATGTGACAATGAAACGACCAATCGCCCGGATTGTCGGCCACGAACTCAATCGTGCGCGTCGTGCCGACCGGCACGAGAACGCTTGACTGCCTGAACCGCGACGCCTCCGGCTTGGCCGCGCCGTCCTCTTCGATCACCGTAAACTCAAATCCGTGCAGATGTATCGGATGGTGATCCATCGGCGACAAGTTGCCGATCCGAATGCGTACCAGCTCGCCCAGTTGCGCGAGCATCGGCTGCGTCGACGGAAACACCTTGCCGTTGATCGTGAGCACGTTGAAATCGGTCATCTCGATCGGGTTCGGCCGATCGGCGCCGACATCGATTCGCCATTCGTGAAGCATCAGCGCATAGTCGCGATCCGGTTGCCGGCCGGTCGGATGTTTCGGATGAATGACGAACAGCCCCGTCAGGCCGAGCGCAATTTGAATCATCTCATCGTGATGCGAGTGATACATGAACGTGCCGTGCTGCTTCAGCGTGAACTCGTACAACGCGGTTTCACCGGGCGGAATCGCGGGTTGAGATAATCCGCCGACGCCGTCCATGCCGTTGGGGACGATCACGCCGTGCCAGTGCACCGTCGTTGCTTCGGGCAGATGATTCGTCACGTAAATTCGCACGCGATCGCCCTCGACTGCCTCGATCGTCGGCCCGTGCACCGAGCCGTTGTAGCCCCAGCATTTTGCCTTTAAGCCATCGGTGAATTCATGCTCGACCTCCTCGGCCGCCAAATGAAACACCTTCACGCCGTCGACGATGCGATGCGGCAGCGACCACCCGTTCGGCGTGACCAGTTTTCCGGGAGATTGCAAAGCAGGCTCATCCGGTAAATCGGCCCTCGCCAGCGCCGAGCCGAGTGTCCGCTGCCCCGCCAGGATCGCCCCGCCGGTCAGCGCGGCGGTTCCCATTAATTCGCGTCGTGTGAATGTCGACATGGTTCAATTTTCCTATTTTGTAGGTGTGGGACGTTCGATCGTCGTATTGATTTTCCCGCCGACCGCGCGCTCAAGCTCGACGCGGGCGATCCAGTAATCGCGTGTTGCTTCAGCCGAGTCGATCTGTGCCTGCAACTCATCTCGACGAGCGTCGAGCACATCGAATGCGCTGGCGGACATCGCGTTGTAGTGCGACATCGTTTCGTCGACGATCGAATGTCGAAGCGGAACAAGTTTTTGTTGGATGAATTCGGCCCGCGATTGCGCGGCTGCCAATGCCGCGGCGGCGGTTCGGACTTCGCTTCGTACGCGCTCGCCCGCCGCCTGCAAGCGCGCGGTCGCCTGCTGCAATCGCCCGCGCGCGGCCGCAATCTTCGCGGCACCGGTATCGAAGATCGGCACCGGGACGCTGACACCCGGCCCGGTCACCCAGTAGCCTTCGACTTCGTGCTCGCCGTCGACGGTGAGCGTCGCGTTCTCCAGCCACGACAGTCGCGCCGTGACGCCAAGCGCCGCCGCCAGCGCGTTGGCCCCGCTTATCTGAGCCGCCAGGTCAAGCCTTTGATGAATGGCCAACGATTCGAAATCGCCGGATAATTTTTCGGAAGGAACGGTCGGCTGCGTCGAGGGGAATTTGGCTTCGTTCCGTTCGCTGCGCGGAAGGTCGAGCAGCAGAAGCAAATGCTCGCGGGCCTTCGTGGCCGTCGACTGCGCGATGGTGAGATTTAGCTCAGCCTGCATGGTGGCGGCGCGGCGCGTGAGGTACTGAAGTTGCGGCACGTTCCCCGCCCGACGCAGCTCGGCGTTCGCCGTCTCATCGGCATCCGCGACGGCCCGCAGTAGTTCCCGCAGCGCCAGAATCTGCTGCGCAGCCAGCGCGTCGAAATACGCTTGTCGCACCTCGCCGGCGAGTTGAATGACCTCGCCGGCGGCGCGCGCTTTCGTCGCCTCAAACTGCGCGGCCGCGACGCGCTTCCGCATCGGCAGCGTCAGCAGCTCGATAAAATTTTCCGACACCGACAGCTCGATATTACTGCCGCCCGTCGCCCCGTCGGGAAATCGCACCATCGCCGCGAAGACCGGATTGCTCAGCAGCCCCGCCTGGACAAGCTCGGCCTGCCCGATGCCAAGCTCGTCGATCGACGCTTGCAGATCGCGGTTGTTGAATAACGCGATCTGCGCCGCCGCGTCGGCTGACAGGTCGTGCGACAGCAATTCGTGCGTCGCGCTTGCGATCGCGGGATCAGGGTGATCCGGATCGTGCCAAACCATTTGTTGATCGATGCGCCCGCCGACATCGCGCGAGACGTCCCGCAACGATTGCCTCGGCACGACGGACGTGCATCCGCCAACCAAAACCGCGGCAGCCGCGCCGACAGTGGCGCGGCGTCGCAAATGAATTTTCATGAGTTGTCCCTGCAATGATCAATCGGATCGACTTCGAGAACGCAGATGAAGTGATCGATCAAATCAGCAGGACACAATGCAGCTTCAGCAAATCAGGCGGAGGCGGAGCCCGGCCGGTGAGATCGCCGTGGGTGAGCGTGCGACCGTTCGGCTGTGCGTACGAGGTGCAATCAGTGAGCACGGCAAATGGGAACAGACCGGCTGGATTGCCGTGCATGGCGATCGTCGAATCATCAGATGCGGCAGCCATCACCTGTGCCGAGCCCGTGCAATGCGGGCAGTCTTTCGGGGCCGAGGAATCATGGGAATCATGTTTAGAATCGCTGTGCTTCTCAGCGCAACATTTCGGTACGGAGGCGTGCATCGGCTGCGGCTCGAACGTCATCGCCGCGCAGGCGCATAGCGACCAACTCAGTGCAGTCAACGGCAGGAGGAAAAGAATCAGAAGATGTCGAATTCGCTGAACCATCCTGCTTCGCATCTATTCTACGAGCGCTGGCGAACGCGAATCAATCGCATTCCTGCAAAGACGATCGCGGTGTGCGGCAGGCATTGCGAGTCGCGCGATGCTAAAATGCGAACTCATGTTCGACGAACCCGAAGAAACACCGGCCGAAAACGCTTCTGATCCGAAACAGCGCGCCAACGAAAAGGCGGCCGAGCTGCGCATGCACGCGGAAATGGCGGCAGTGTTTGAAGGCGTGCGCAAGTATGACGCCCAACTGCTTGACGACCTCAAGCCGACCGTCGCCCGCGACTTGCAAAAGCGAATAGCGCTGCTCGAAAAGAAACGGCTCGAGGAAACTGCGCTTCTCCCGGCCGACACCGATGCGCCTGCCGTCCTGAACTTTTCCAAAACATCCGGCCTGACCACGAACGATTACCACGTCCTGCGCAAGCCCGGCGAACTCATCGTTGCGCGATGGCTTGTCGGCGATCAAGTCAACACTTATTACAACCGCCTGCAGGCGCATTTCGACGCGGCGTTCAATCAATATCGCGAAGACGAGCGGCAATCG
Source organism: uncultured Phycisphaerae bacterium (assembly GCA_964236135.1). Lineage (GTDB taxonomy): Bacteria > Planctomycetota > Phycisphaerae > Tepidisphaerales > Tepidisphaeraceae > CAXSBN01. Next base: position 91,133 of record CAXSBN010000013.1, on the reverse strand, counting down.
CACAGTTGGAAACAGAATGCCGACATCGACGAGCAGCAGGCCGCCCTCGATGCGATCAACATCAAGATGGCGGATCGCTATCTGCGCGAGCCGATCCGCGAGCACAAGTTGTTTGTTCTCTCCACGCAGACCGCCGACGAACTGAATATTTCATACCTGGCCGACTATTTGATGAGCGTTCCGATCGAAGAGCTGGTCGGTGAAGACAACGCTCCGACCGACCTCGCGGGCGACGCCGACCGCACCTGGTTCTTTAAACTTTTCTCCCTGCGCGGCATTCGCGATGACGTCGAACAGATGATGTTCTTCGCGTTTCTGCAGAAGGCCGACGAATCATGGTGATGGGCAGTTTTCAATTCTGAGACACGGCGCGCAGCTTGCTTCGCCCCTTCGCATCGAAAGGCAAGGTGCAAAGATGGCCAAGAAGAAAAGTTCGAGCGAGCCGTGGAATAAATCGAATCCGAAAAAGCGCGCGGGGAAGAAGTCGACGAAGCTCACGAGCAAATCCAAATCCGCCGCTAAAGCTAAAGCGAAAAAAGCCGGCCGAAGATACCCGAGCTTGGTCGACAACATGAACGCGGCAAAGAAACAGAAGAAATCCTCTAAGAAAAAGTCATGACTTCGAAAACAAAAAACCCAAAAGGCGGATTGACGGCCGAGGGCCGACGCGCGTTCAAAAAGCGCGACGGCTCAAACCTGAAGCCGGGCGTGAAGAAATCGATGGCTGAGATGTCGCCGCAGGAAATGCGCCGCAAGGGAAGCTGGGCGACGCGCTTCTACGGCCGCGAAAAATTGCCGCCGCTGGTCGACAAGAACGGCAAACCAACGCGCCTCGCATTAACCGCCGCCGCCTGGGGCGAGCCCGTTCCGAAAACGGTTGCCGCCGCCCGTAAGATTGCGAAGAAAGGTGAGCGCCTGCTCAAGGCGTATGAAAAGCACAAGAACGCGAAGTGACTCGAAACGCAGAGCAGTGAGCGGGCTTGGCCATTCGGAAAGCTGGGCGGCTCATCGAAGTTTAGCCGTATTCCGAGTTGATCCTGCGGTCTCAGACTGTGAACAACGTTGAACAGGGATCAAGACCCTTCGGTTTGCTCAGGACAACCGGTGGAGTGTCGCACGGGGCGACGTAGGTTGTAGGATGCTTGAGATTTCGGCCCATGTCATACATTCGCCGCCATCTCCGTGCTGACGTCGCGCACGAGTTTGCAGATGAGATCCCAACTCTGTTGATGATAGGGGCCCGGAATGTCCAGCGGTTTGCTGGGTTGCGCTCGGGCGAGCGCTCCAGCTTTGTCGACATAGAAGGCGTTGGCAATTCCCTGTCCGTGAACAAATACATCGCGTGTTGCTTTGATTTCCGCGAATTGCGAAGCTTCCGCCTCGCTAGGTGAAGTGATCTTTGTGAGCGTTTTCATGTACTCGAACCAGTTCGCGGGGCGATCGTAAAAGACCTCTTGCAATTCCTTCTCGACCAGTGCATCAATCATGGCGGCTTTGTCCGCGAGCCGAATGATGACCTTCCCGCTGAGTTGTCGACTCGACACGCGCTCGGGAAAAGCAAGAATCCAGGCACGCGCAATCTCAAAGAAAAAGTTCTCAAAAATCGAAACGAACTGCTGAAGGCTTGACGAAGCCAGCTCGATTTCAAGGTAGCGTTGCGCGCGGGCCGCAACGTCTTTTTCGGTGACGGAAGTACTGGTTGAAGTGTTGGTCCACGTCAACTTGCGACCCTTGCGCTGAATGTCCTGCTGAATTGTTCGCCATGCGTCTTTCGTGTAGGCGAAGTAATCGTGAGCGTCTTTCAGCGCCGACAAGGCCTTGTCGCGTGCTTGTTCTATGTCGTCGCGAAGCGGCATAAATCTCAGTTTGAGGCATCGAGCAATTGCTGTACGCGGGCAACATCCGCTCCACGACCGAGATTAACGACGATGATCGCCGGATTTCCATCCAGAGAAATCGCGTCCGAATCGACCCAGAATGAAACGCAGTTATCTAGAAGCAGTCGCTCGATGTCGCCGACTTGATCAGCGGGGGCCATGATGTATGGACCGCCGGTGCCCTCTGTATGCACCCGGATCCGATCTCGTGTTTCCGTATCGATCATCTCGGAATACCGTTTCTGCGCGACACGTTTTCACGACGCCGAACCCGCGAACTGGGGTACTAGGACTCGAACCTAGACAAGCAGATTCAGAGACTGCTGTGCTGCCATTACACCATACCCCAAGTTGTCGAGCGCATCAGTTTACGACTTCGCTCGTATCGATCAACCCGGGCCTTTTCCCTTAATCGAACCGCACGGCATGTGGAACGCGTCGGCGACGGCGGCGTTGGTCACTCGGCCGGCGACGCAGTTGACGCCTTCGCCGAAGCCGGCGTCTTCCGCCGCGGCTTTTTCGAAGCCTTTGGCCGCGATTTTCAATGCATAAGGCAGCGTCGCATTGCAGAGCGCCACGGTGCTGGTTCGTCCCACTGCGCCGGGCATGTTGGTCACGCAGTAGTGGACCACGCCGTCGACGACATACGTCGGTTGCTGGTGCGTCGTCGGCCGGGCGGTTTCGACGCAGCCGCCCTGATCGATCGCGACGTCGACAATCACCGCGCCGTTTTTCATATCGGCCAGGTCTTTCTTCGTTACCAGCCGCGGCGCTTTCGCGCCGGGAATCAGCACGGCACCGATCACCAAGTCTGCCTGGCGAATGTGATGGCGAATCGTCTGTGGATCGGAATAAATCGTGTGGACGTTGGCGGGCATCACATCGTCGAGATAGCGCAGGCGATCGAGGTTCACGTCCATGAGCACGACGTTTGCGCCCAGCCCGGCCGCGACCTTCGCGGCGTTGGTGCCGACCACCCCGCCGCCCAGCACGACCACGTCCGCCGGCGCGACGCCCGGCACGCCGCCCAGCAGAATGCCTCGGCCCATCATCGGCTTCTCGAGATACTTCGCGCCCTCCTGAATGCTCAGCTTCCCTGCGATCTCGCTCATCGGCGTGAGCAGCGGCAGCGTGCCCTTTTTATCCTTGATCGTCTCGTATGCGACAGCGGTAATTTCCGCTTCAAGACACGCCTGCATCAATTCGCGGTCGGCCGCGAAATGGAAATAAGTAAAGACCGTCTGCCCCGGCCGAAAGAGGCCGATTTCCTGCGGCTGCGGCTCCTTCACCTTCATCAGCATTTCGGCCGCGTCGAACAGTTCCTTGGCCGTGCCGAGAATCTGGGCGCCGACTTTCGTGTAGTCCTCATCCGTAAACCCGCTGCCGACGCCGGCATCTTTTTGCAGGAAGACCTCGTGCCCCGCCTTCACGAGCAGCTCGGCCCCCACGGGCATCATCGCGACGCGATACTCATCACTTTTAACTTCTTTGGGAACGCCAACGCGCATTCGGGATGCTCCACATTCTTCCTCCTCTCCCCGTACTCGGGGAGCGGTTGGGAGAGGGGTCTCTTTGCATTTACACGACCGAGGCAGACCCCTCTCCGAGCCCCTCCCCGAGTACGGAGAGAGGAGAAGCGGTCCGATAAATCCGACACGTCCGGCAGATGATAGCGATCGCACAACCGATCTAAAAATGCCGTGGCCGTCGATTATCCGGAAGATCGCAAATGGTCGATGTTTCCAGGACACGACAGTTGTTTTTCGGAAACATCGCCATGCTGCAACATGCCCCGCCCGCCAAGCCGCGCATCCTGATTCTGGATGAAGACCGCATTCTGCGGCAGTCGCTGTCGCAGTTTCTTGGTCGCGATGGCTACGACGTGTGCACGACGGATGATGTGGCCGACGCCTTCGCGCGCCTCGAAGCATCGCCGGCCGAACTGCTGATTGCGGACATTAATCTGCCGGGCATCGTGGCAGCCGATTTTCTCCGCGATGTGCGACGTCGGTTTCCGCAGACTGTGGTTGTCGTGCTGACCGGCTACGGATCGATCGAAGGCGCGGTCGAAGCGACGAAGATCGGCGCGCTGGACTATCTGACGAAGCCGGTCGTGGATGAAGAAATTCGACTTGTCGTTGAGAAAGCGATTCGTCAACAGTCACTGCTCTTCGAAAATCAATCACTGAAGCAACAACTCGATCTCCGCTTCGGCCTGGAAAATATCGTCGGCCACGATCATCGCATGCGGAAGATTTTCGATCTCGTCGACGCGGTGGCCGACCATCGAACGACCGTGCTAATGACGGGTGAAAGCGGCACGGGCAAATCGCTTCTGGCCCGGGCGATTCATTATCGCTCGCCGCGCCGCGCCAAGCCGTTTGTCGAAATTAGTTGCGGCGCGCTGCCGGAAACGCTGCTGGAGAGCGAGCTGTTCGGCCATGTGAGAGGCGCATTCACCGGCGCGATCTCCGACAAACCGGGCCGATTCCTCGCCGCGGACGGCGGGACGATTTTTCTCGATGAAATTAACTCCGCCTCACCGGCGATGCAGGTGAAGCTGCTGCGCGTTTTGCAGGAGCGATGTTTCGAGCCGGTCGGCAGCAGTGAGACGCGCACGGTCGATACGCGGCTGATTCTGGCAAGCAACGTCGACCTTGCCTCGCTCGTGGCCAAACAGGAGTTCCGGCAGGATCTGTTCTATCGTATTAATGTCGTGACGATCCAGATGCCGCCGTTGCGCGAGCGCACCGGCGACATCGCCTTGCTTGCAGGCCATTTCCTGCGACATTTCAGTGCGGAAACTGGTCGCGAGATTCTCGGGTTCACCGACGCCGCGATGTCGGCCATCCAGCGATACTCGTGGCCGGGGAATGTACGCGAGTTGGAGAACGCGGTTGAGCGATCTGTAGTATTATGTCGTCGGCCACAAATCGACATCGATGATTTGCCCGAGACAATTCAGGAGTTCATTGACCAGCTCAAACAGCCGGCGCGCCGGTCATCCAGTAATGACCTCGGCGCGATCGCGATGCGGCTCGAGGCCGCACTCGAAGGTCCGGAAAGGCAAATCCTCGAACGTGCCCTGCAACGCAACGACTGGAACCGTCAGGCCACCGCGGCGGAACTCGATATCAATCGGACGACGCTCTATAAAAAGATGCGGAAATATCGCCTGGATGTGGGCGAATCGAATTTCGTGCGGCCATAATCAAGCAAATTCGCGTGGGGCCGAAGATGTCTCGATTAACTTCCAGGCTTGTTTCAGTTGCCGTCTACTCCTTTTCGCTGTTGACGCTGATCGTCGCCATCGCGCTTTACATTCAGCGCACCCTTGCAAGCGATCTATCTGAACACTGGCCGCTCGCGGCCGGCTTTGCGGTGATACCTGCGCTTGCGGCTTTTCTTGTTCTACTTGCCGTCGGCCAGGCGACGCGCAAGTTCATCGAGAAACGATTGTCCCGGCAGCTTCGGCATCCGCTAGCCCGGCTCTGGGTTGCTCCGATGTTCTCGAGCGTTGTGATCGTCGCGATCTCGCAACTTCAAGATCGTTCGACCAACACATTGTTTCAAGAGCGATTGAGAATCGCAGCCCCGCCAAGCATGCACGACTTCCATTACTGGTGGGGAACTTTACCCGGCGACGCCGAGTTCGTTTTTAAGTTTAAAATTGACTCGACCGACTTCGAACAACTTCTCGCAGGCAAGCAGTTTCTACAGTCGATTGGGACTGATGCACTCGATGATGCAGCGAGAGAAAGCGCGTCCGTTCGCAAAAAGCGACCAGACCTGGCGCTGCCAGACCGCTTTTCAACTGCCTATCGATTCGAATCCAGTTCGCCGGTTGAGTCGCACAAGATTGTCATCGTTTACACCACCACCGATCGAAACGATGTCCTGATCTATGGCGATAACTGAACGTCAGGCGTCGGCGATTATCTTTTCCCACTGCTTCTCCACCCGTTGCACCGAGATCGGCATCGACGTCTTCAATTCCTGGGCGAACAGCGACACGCGCAGCTCTTCGAGCATCCAGCGATATTGCTCAATCGACTTCACCTGTCGCGGCGACCAATTGCCCTTTCGTTGCGACTCAATCAATCGATCCTGGAGCGGCGAAATCGTCTGTAGATGCTGCACGTCGCGCGACAGACCCGACTGCGTTAGCTTCGTCAGCCGCACTTGAATGCCGCGCACATATCGTGGCACGTGCACAAGCCACTCGAACGGCGTACGCGACAGGAAGCCGCTCGAGACGAGCGACCTCAGCTGCCGTCGCATGTCGTTGGCGGACGGTTGCAAAGCTACGCCGAAGGTCTCGGAAAGCTTGAGCGTCAGCGGCTGAACGATTTCCAGCGTGCGGAACGCGATGTCGTCGATTTCATTCGATGCCTCGCCCAGTCGCTTCCAGCCCGCCTCGGCCAGCGCGACGAAATCATCTTTCGCACGCACGCTCGCATCATCGCCGAGCCGCAGCGCGCGATCGGCAATCGCCATCGTTAAATCGGTGTGCAACTGCTCCGACGTGCCGAACGTCACGTAGGCGAGGCTGATCTGCGCGATGTGCGGCAGCATGCGGGCGACCCGTCGCAGCTCGGGGGCAATTTGTGTCATGAACAGCCGCCGCACGCCCGTGCGGTTCGCCAGCTGCGCCTGCTCGGCCGTGTCGAGCGTGCGGAGCTCGACGCGATTTGACTTCTCCACCAGCGCCGGAAAACCCGGCAGCGCGTGGCCATGACGATCAACTTCGACTTTTTCCGGCAGATCGCCGAAATCCCACCGCTGCACCTCGCGGCCGTGATACGCGCTGGGCGGCAGCACATCGAGCGCGGCCTTCACCTGCACGGACAGCGTCTGTCGAATCTCGGCCAAGTCGCGCCCCTCGGCCAGCACGTCGCCAGATTCGTCGACCACGCGGAAATTCATTAATAAATGCGGCGGTAACGACTTCGGATCAAAATCCCCCGGCCGAACAATTGCCCCGCTTCGTCGGCCGAGATAAGACGCGAGCGCTTCAAGCACCGTCCCCTGCTGCCACGGCATCGCATTCGCCGCCGCGTCGGCGACGTCGGCATTCGGGATGAACTGCGTTCGCAGCGCCTTTGGCAGCGACCGAATCAGTGCGAGTGACTTGTCGCGCAGCATGCCCGGCACGAGCCATTCGAACGCGCCGGCCGGCAAATGGCTGAGCACAGCCAGCGGAACGATCGCCGTGACACCGTCATCGCGGGCCGCCAAGTCGAATCGGTATCGCAGCGGGAGCTTCACGCCGGCCACCGTCATCACATCGGGGAATCGATCTGGCGAAATCTCTGTCGGTTCATATTTCAGCAGCGCCTCGCGCGGCAACATCAATATGTTCGGCCGCCTTCGCTGTGCATCACGCAGCCACTTTTCCAAGAGCGGCCCGTTATAAATCTCGGCCGGCAATTGCGAGTCGAAGAACGCAGCGATTGCCTGCGGCTCGGCGATAAAGTCGCGATGACGCGCCTTCGCTTCGAGCAGCTCCACCGCCTCGACCAACGCACGATTGTGCCGCATGAACGGCGCAGCCGTCTTCAAATCGAAATCAACAAGTGCGTGCTGAATGAATATGTCCCGCGATACGACAGGGTTGATTGGCCCGTAGTGGACGAGCCGCCGCGGCGCGAGGATTAATCCCCACAGCGAAACGCGCTCATACGCCGCCACATGCGCCGTGCGCGTTTGCCAGTGCGGCTCGAAATATTCGCGATGCACCAAGTGCGGCCCGAGCGACTCAATCCATTCCGGTCGAATGTTCGCGACATTGCGCGCATATAGCTTCGTCGTCTCAACGATCTCCCCCGCCATCACCCATTGTGGCCGCCGCCGAAACTGCGACGAGCCGGGAAAGATCTGGAACTTGGAATTCCGCGCACCGCTGTAAATCGGCCCCTCACCGCGCTGCCCGACGTGGCTCAGCAACCCCGACAACAGCGACCGATGAATGGCCGCGTATTTCGAAGGATGCAACACCACGCGGTGCTCATCATTCGCTTCAGAAGTTGTGTCGTGACCGGGACGCATCAAGCTAAACTGCCTTCTCTTCTCTGCGTCTTCCTCTGTGTTCTCTGCGACTCTGCGGTTGCATTTCTCCCCGCTTCACATCTCGCCGCTCCCGTTCGCCCAGCTCATGCACGGCCTGCCGCACCTGATCGTGCACATCTTCCCATTCGCGCAGCCGCGTGAACGACAGGAAATTATCCCGACACCAATTCCGGAATTTCCGGTTCGACAGCACCGTTTCCTGCTTCCGCACGAAGTGCCAGAGATTCAGCAGCGATACGAAATCGCTTTGCCCGTCCGCAAACCGCGCATGACTCGCATCCGCCGCCTGCTGCGCATCAGCCGGGCGCTCACGCGGGTCCTGCACGCTTAACGCGGACGCGATGATCGCGACTTCAGGCACGCAATCTTCGTCGATCGCCTGCACGATCATGCGCGCGATACGCGGATCCACCGGCAGCCGCGCCATTGCCCGGCCAACATGCGTCAGGCGATTTTCTTCATCGATCGCGCCAAGCTCGTGCAGCGTCTGATATCCATCACGCACCTGCCGCGCATCCGGCGGGTCGACAAATGGAAATTCGGCAATCGCGCCGAGGCCCAGCGATTCCATCTGCAGAATCACGTTCGCCAGGCTCGTGCGATAAATTTCCGGCTCGGTGAACGCCGGGCGCTGGGCGAAGTCCTCTTCCGAATACAGCCGCACGCACACGCCGTTGCTCACGCGGCCGCAACGACCCTTGCGCTGGTTCGCGCTGGCCTGGCTGATCGGCTCGATCGGCAAGCGCTGCACGCGGCTGCGTCCGGAATATCTGCTGATGCGCGCGGTGCCCGGATCGATCACGAACCGAATGCCCGGCACGGTGAGCGACGTCTCGGCCACGTTCGTCGCCAGCACGATGCGGTGTCGCATTTTGCCCGGCTGGAATACGCGCATCTGCTGCTCGCCGCTCAGACGCGCGAAGAGCGGAAGGATTTCCACGCTCGATCCTTTGAAGCGTTCCGATAACGCGTCGGCCGCGTCGCGAATTTCACGTTCGGTCGCGAAGAACACCAGCGTGTCGCCAGGGCCGTGCGTTTGCCAGAGTTCATCGATGGCGCTGCGGACGGCGTCGCTCAGGTCGAATGCTTCAGCCGCAGGCACGGGCGGGACGCCCGTGACACGGGTTGACGTCACAGTGTCATGGGCGTCTCGCCCATGCTGGCCGCTCGAAACTGGCTCGTCGTTGATCGGCGGATAAATCGTTTCCACCGGATACGTCCGGCCTTCAACTTCCACAATCGGCGCATCGCTGAAATGTTTGCTGAATCGCTGCGGGTCGATCGTTGCGCTGGTGATGATAAGTCGCAGATCAGATCGCCTCGGCAGGATTTGTTTCAGGCGGCCGAGCAGGAAATCGATGTTGAGCGATCGCTCGTGCGCTTCGTCAACGATGATCGTGTCGTAGTGTTCAAGCAGTTGATCGTGCCGCGTCTCGGCCAGCAGCAGGCCGTCGGTCATCAGCTTGATATACGTATCGCGGCCGGTCTGGTCGCCAAAGCGCACTTTGTATCCCACCGCGCCGCGCAGCGTCACGCCCAGTTCCGAGGCGATGCGGGTGGCGACCGTGCGAGCGGCGATTCGCCGAGGCTGCGTGTGCCCGATCATCCCGCGCACGCCGCGCCCCGCCGCCAGACAGATTTGCGGAAGCTGCGTCGTTTTCCCCGAGCCGGTCTCACCGCAGACGACGATCACCTGATGCTTTTCAATCAGCCGGGCGATGTCGTCGCGCCTTGCCAGAATGGGAAGATCCTGATCGAACTTCGGCCTGGGCGCGTTGCGCTTTCGTTCATCGAATCTCCCGACGGCTCGATCAATTTCACGCGCCAATCCTTCGTCGACCACGTCGCCTCTACTCGCCGCGGAATCGATGCGGGAAAGCAGGCGGCGGCGATCGAGGATCGCGAGGCGCAATATCTTTTCGCGCGCTTCGGAAATGGTCGGCAGCGAATTCACAGGGTGGACGGAGTCTAGGATTGCTCTGCCGGCAAATCGCCTGCGGGTGCGCAGTGAGCCGTTGCGACCGCGAGCCACATCGCGCCGATCACCAACAGGTAATAATTAATGAACGCCTGTTTATTAAATGCGAAGAAAAACAAAAACGAAATCGCAACGCATCTTGGAAACGCCGACGCTCCCCGAGCGGGACGGAGGTAACAAAGCATCGCGGCGATCATTAGTGCCGGGAATGCGAGGGCCGACGCAAGCGGCGGCGGCGTGCCGGTCGAAGCGGCTGTGGTGGAAAATGCTGAGTGATGCATCCAGGCGAGAATGCTTAAGGAGTCGAAACGGAATGGCTGCATCAACTGCAATTGCACCACGCTGAACCAGAATGCGGGAAAGTTCCAAATCGCTAATGGAAGGGTGATGGCGATGGCCGTTGCGGACGCCACGACTGCGACATGCTTCCAACTTCGAACCGGCCGCTGGCCGTTGAGCAGCATCGGAACCGCCAGCAATGCCGCCGGCATGTATTGCTTGCTGACGACTAAAAGCCCAATCGCGATTGCAAGCCGCTTATGCGTCTTATGCGTCCGCGCGCGTTCGTGCGCGAACGCAGTGATGGCCAACAACATCAAGACGATCGGCTCAATCCAACCCTTCGCCAGGATAAATAGCATGTTCGGAGAAAACAGCAGGCACACCGCGGCCGCACGGGCGTTCGCGCTCGGCCGGACATAGGCCATGCATGCAGCCGCGATCAGAATCGCGACCAACTGCCCGTAGCGAATATCTCCGCTGGTCACGAACGCGATGGCGTTGATGAAGAGCGTCAGCGGCAGATACGGGTAGCCAAACATCACGCGGCCATTCATCTGAACGGACGGAGCGTAGACCCAGGGCCTGGTGACATAGATGTTCGGGAACGAGATCGTGTAAGGGTTGACGCCATGTAGAAATGCAACGGCGGCGTCGGTTTGAAATATCTGAACATCGATGGTTGGCGACGGCGTGAAATGAAAGCACAAGCCGGCGACGAACGCGTAGGCCACGAGCAGAACAAGAAATGCTCGGCGTGCCGGGCGCTCGTGTCCGAAGAGCGTCGCCAGCGCGGCGCAGGCTGCCGCGCAATAAGCAATCCGCAGGCGCGGGATGCCGAGCAAATCCTGGCGTGTAATAAATAAATATGTCAGGGCGGCAGCGACAAGCGCAATCCGGTCAGGATGCGGAACGGATTTGGGCCACCAACGCGGCGTTGTCAGATACAGAGCAGCTATCGCGCAAACGATGGCCGTCGCCAGCAATAAAAATGCCGATGACGGGTAGTGACCCTCCTGGCCGCCGTTCGCGAGGCCAAGCATTATCGCGGAGATCGCCAACGCGGCGTTGCTCGCTGAATTTTCGGGCAGCTGCAATTCCCGGGAGGGGTGATTCATGATTCGGTTGAGCTGAAACCGTTTTGCGACTTTACGATCGGGTCGTTGATCGCGATCGCGCAGCAGAGCGCGCCGATGACGAATGAATAGTAGTTTGAAAACGCCTGCTTGTTGAACGCAAAAAAGAGCAGGAATGAAAGCGCGATGCCGATCGCGAAAGGCGTTGGCCCGGAGCGCCGCCGCTGAAGAGCGAGCGCTGCTCCGCCGATGAGCGCTAGAAAGGCGATGAGCGGCGCGAACGGCGGCGGCGTGCCGAAGGGTCGCATGCCGGCCGCGAAATGCGGATCACTCAACCATGCCAGGTAGCTCAGCGAATCGAAACGAAATGGCTGCTTGAATTGAAGCAGAATCGCGCTTTGCCAGAATGCGGACGGGTTCCACACAATCAACGGCAGCGATACGGCAAGCGCGACGGCGAGCGCGATCAGCGACGGTTTAAACCAATGCCGCCAGTGGCGTAACGATTCGCGTTCGAGCAACAGCGGCGCGACAAGAATTGCGGCCGGCAGATATTGCTTCGTCGCGATGAAGAGCCCGAAGAAAACCGGCATCGCGCGCGGCCACCGAATCGCGGCGCACAAGGTAAGGGCCAGCATGAAGACCGCGCTCGGCTCGATCCAGCCCATCTCCGCGAGAAAGTAGGGGCGAACCGCCAGCAGCCAAAGCATTGCCGCCGACCTCGCAATTCTGCCCGGCCGCATGAAAGCCAGGAGCGCGCCCGTGCCGATGATCGCGAATAATTGGCCGTAACGAACATCGCCGCCCAGGGCTTCAGCCGCGACGTTCCACAGCAGCGTGAACGGCATGTACGGATAGCCGAAGAGCACTCGCCCGTGCTTCATCAATTCCTCGGCATAGACGAACGACTCATCGCCATAAATATTCGGAAACGTCAGCGTGTAAGGATTCTGCCCGCGCAGCAACGCCTGGGCGGCATCGTGTTGAAAGACGTACACGTCGATATGCGGCGGGTTTGAAATGCGAATGACCCACGCGCCAACGACCGCATGAATGATGAGCAATCCGATCAGCGATAGCTTTGACCATCGCGAGCAGCCAAACAGCGTGCCGATTACGCAGGTGGCGGAACCGATCGCCGCGATCCGAAACACCGCCGGCGATCCTATTTCGATGGGCGGACGCAGCAGGCCGATGACGACGTACATTAGCGCCGCGGCGGATATCACGATGCGGTCTAAGCGTCTCGAGGTCTTGAAACGTGTCTGGAAGGATTCCACATAAAGTGCGAAAATCGTGAACCCAATTGAAACGGTCAGCATCGCCAGCGCGATCGATGAATAGAACCCGTCTCGCCAGGTGATTGCTAACCCGAGGCAAACCACCGCCGCCGCCAGGCAGGCGTTCTGTGACCCGGCAGGATCGGGAGCATCGACCGCGATCTGTGTTGACGATCGCATCGTCATGGATTCGGCAACGGCCTGGCCAGGAAGATCCACTGCATCGTGAACAGTCGCGGGAACAGGTCGATGGAGAGGTGCTGTACTTTCATGATCGATCGGTAGAGGAGCCCGCTATCCCGATGCAGAAGCTCGTCGAAAGGCACAGGCGTGGTCATCACTTTTTCGACCTTCAGATTTGCCCGGCGGAGCATGTCGATCGCGGTCTCCTTCGTCAAAAATTGCAGGTGCGTTTTATCGAGAATCCCTCGCTCCATTTTCGGAAACTTTCCAAGCAGTAAAAGCAATCGAATCGACAGGTGCGCGATGTTGGGCACGGAGATGATGAACCTTGCGTCGTCATCGGCGGCGTTCCGCAGTTGCCTGAGCACTGTCACCGGGTCGGCCAGGTGTTCCAGGACATCGCCGCACACGACGACACCGTACGACTTCTGAATCAACGGCGCTGTTTCGACCGTCGAGGGCCAGACCTCGCGGTAGAACGGCTTGGCCTTCGTCGCCCATTGCGCGTTGGGCTCGATGCCATCGATCTCGATCGGGCGGCCAAGCTGCTCGGTCAAGGTTTTGCCCAGCATTCCCTGGGCGCAACCGACATCCAAAATGGGTCCGTGCCCCGCGGCGTACAGCTCGGCGACGGCTCGAGAAATCTGCCGGTGGCTGCTTCGTTCATCACCGCCGTGTGCGTGGTAATGGATGTTGTCGTCAGTGGAATGAGCGGCCATCGGTGATTGATCATCGAACCTTACTCGAAATGAATCAATCGTCGTGAAAGTTGGCGTCCGTCCGCGACATCCTGAATTCGCCGGTACAATCCCACCATGGCTCGCATGAAGGATTTCCCGCATGTCATTCGCAAAATCGGCTTCTTCACTTTTTGCAAACGCGTCTGGGCGCAGATCGGCGAAGACAATGTCTTTACGTGGGCATCGGCGTTGGCGTATTCGTGGCTGTTCGCAATTTTTCCGTTTCTCGTCTTTCTGCTCAGCCTTGTGCCGTTGATTCCCCATCAAAATAAGCAGCAGGTGGAGAAGCAGATCAATGCCGCGATCGACCGCGCTCTGCCGTCGACGGACGCGGGAAAGATCATCAAGGAGAAAATTGAAGACGTCCTCAAAGCGCCGAACACCGGCGGTTTCCTGAGCTTTGGACTGCTGCTGACGGCCTGGGCGTCGAGCGGGGGCATGGCGATGACGATGTCCGCCCTCGATAAAGCGTACGACATCGAGGTCGGGCGAAACTTTTTCAAGCACCGGCTCATCGCGCTGCTTCTCACCGTCGTGGTCGCGACCATGGCCGTCGCCGTGCTGATCCTTCTTCCCGTCGGAACGGCAGTGCTTCACTACGCGCGGATTCACTCGGCCTGGGCGGGCCAATGGTTTTGGCTTTGGTACATACTTTTTAACGTTGTGCGATTCGGGATAGCCCTGCTGCTGATGATCAGCATCACCGCGATGATCTATCACTTTGGCCCCAACCTAAAACATAAATTTCAAGCAGTGTCCCCGGGCGCGATTTTCAGCATCCTCGGCTGGCTCGCCACCGGTATCGGATTCCGCATCTACATCAATTCGTTCGGCGGCGAGGCGAGCTATACCAAAACTTACGGCGCGGTCGCCGGGCTCGTCATTCTACTGCTGTTCTTTTACGTCGATTCGCTGGTGCTTCTCATCGGCGCGGAGATCAACAGCGAACTCGATTTTGCCGTCATGGGCATCCCCAGCGGCCCCTCGCCAGCCGAGAAAACAACCGCCAAAATTTCTTCACCAAAGAATGAAGCATTGGCCAAGGAAATTCTCGATAACCGCGATGCGACTTTGCAGAAGCTTGAAGAGACGAAAAATTGAGATGACGTGGGCAAACGTTCACGGGCTGGAAGCCCATGCCGCGACGTGAAGAGTTTACTTCGCTGGAAGCGATACCTTCCAAATACCCCAGTCGATGCCGCGATTTGAGCGGAAGTAAATCAGCCGGCCAGTCGGGTCCCACGCGGGGCAGTCGTCCAGAGAGCCGTTGGTCGTGACCCGTTCGCTTCGACGCGATTTAACATCCATCATATAGATGTCGGTGTTGCGATTCTGATCGACATCCACCCCGCCGTCGCTGGCGTAGGCGATTTTGCTGCCGTCGGCGTTCCAGGCGGGGTCGAAATCATCAATGTCAGGCGTGTTCGTGAGATTCTGGGGCACGCCGCCTTTGAAATCCACGAGAAACAGGTCGCGCTTGCCGGTCGTCGTGTTCGTGGCGGTGAATACCACCGCATCATTCCGCGGGCTGATGCGCGGCTGCGTTCCCCCGTCAGCCGTGAGGTAACGCTTCAACGTCGTGCCGAGAATATTCGACAACATTTGCGGCTCGTTGCGGTTGTCGATCATCCGCTGCCAATACAGTCGCGGCTTGGGATCAGAATCGAGTGAGGGAGACAGATCATTGCTCTCGCCATCCGTCAGTTGCACCTGTCCGGTCGCACCTGTGGTTGAAGCCTGGTAAATGCACATCTTCTTGCTTAACTGGTTTGAGCTGTAAACCACCTGATCTCCGCCGGGCGAAAACGACGGTGTCAGGTCGAGCGATTTTCCGTTGCTGAACACGTCCGTCACCGCGCTGCCATCGGTTCGCACGAGAAATAACTGCGATCGAAAATCATTTTTATCGCTGCCGCTGAACACCGAGAACACGATCTGCGTCCCGTCCGGCGACACCGACAGCGAGCCGATGCTTGAACCGGCGGGCAGGTTAGTCAGTTTCATCGGGGCGGCGGTCTGCGAGTCTTCGACCGTGTCCTTGCGAGCCGTGGTGTCGATCACGCGGGGCGACACCTCCCACGCATTGTTCACGCGTGTCCAATCGGCGGTGATCAGCGGCATCTTCCGCGTCATGATCTCTTTGAGCGCTATGGTGTAGTCGGCTTTACCGCCGTCCCAACTGATTTTCACCGTGCCGGGCTGCCACTCGCCATCCGGTTTTCGCATCGCTACCGCGGTGTAGCTCCGCAATTCACCTTCGTTGTTCGTCGGCGGGAACGGCAGCGGCAAAGTGACGACGCCGTCCGCGCCCGGCTTGATCTCTTTTCCTTCAATCTTCACGACCGAATCCGGCGGCTCGGTTCGAATCCGCACCGTCTTGGTCCTGGGGACGAAATTGATATCGTAATTCGTCTGGCCGTCGTCCCAACTGATGTCGCCTTCGATCGGATCGTATCCCGCGCGGATGACCTTCAACTTCTTCGGCACGAAGTTGTTGGTGGCCGGGTCGACGGGAAATTCGATGTCCTTCAAGCTGACGGGGCTCGGGCCGTAGGAAACACCGTTGAGATAAACGCTTGCCCCTTTTGGTTCGGTGGCGATGGTCAAATCTTTGCGGAGCGGATCGAGCGTCAGGTTGTATGTCGTCGACAGGTCGTAATACGAAATCTGCTGCTGAGCCGTTCTGAAATTCGTACGTTCGACCGTGATCGTGTGCGGAATCCAGAAGCCCTTGGAATCCTGTGAGAATTCGACATCCGACGTCACGGCATTGACCGGATCCGGCTTCAGGGGTTGGCCGTCCATTTTCACCACGCCGGCAACCGGACCCACGATCACGTTGACGGCATGATGCGGATGCTTCAGTTCAAGAACGATGTTCTTCCGTGGATCGTTCGCGTACAGCTGAAAATCGGCCTCGTCGAAACCCTGGCGATTGGCGCGGATTCGCTTCGGCAGACGAGCGTCGTCAAAAGTAAACGTTTCTGTGATCGGCCCCCTGCCACGCTGAATGCCCTCGATGTAGAGCGTTGCGTCCGCCGGCTTGGTGGAAAGATTGACGGTGCGCGTCGTCGCGCAGCCGCCGGTAAGAAGCATGAAACAAATCGCGGCGGGTACGGCGCGAATCATGAAAACGGTCGATCGCATAGCGAGTATCTCGCGGACATTGCGCGCGACTTGGTCGTCGCGCCGGAGCGGGCGGGGTCCGACCGCATCACCGCCGCATCCATGCGGCGAGGCGATGATAACGAAGGAACGGCGATGATGCGAAGTTGATCGCTTCCAGCGCGATCGGGGCGTCGTCGCAAATCTTTGCGGCTCTACTCCGACAGCGTCCCCAATGAGCGCCCGGGTGACGTCCCCGATGACTGCCCCGATGACGTCTCCGATGACTGTCCCGATGACTGCCCCGATGACTGCCCCGATGACTGCCCCGATGACTGCCCCAATGACGCTCCGGGCATATTCGGCATCTTCACGCCATTTCCCGCCACCATCATGATCGGAATCGTCGACTCCGCGACGCGGCTCGCCTGCTGATCGACGATCGAGACCTTCAGCAAATATCGCCCCGCCGGCAATGTCGCGGGAATGGTCAGTTTTTTCACGAGAAAAAAGTCATGCCGCCGACGTCGTGACGAATCGGCAATCGTCTCGCTCTTGTCGTTCCAAACTGCGAGGCTGTTCTCGGAATAGAGCGTCGCATCCTTGGTAATTTTCGTCTGCCACAGGTGGCGTTCGTCCTGCTGTGAAGCGAAGTTTTCGATTTCGCAATAGAGGATGACTTCGTGCGGTGATCCGGCGATGAAGCGGCACGGATCGATCGGATCGTATTCGCCAAAAGCGCGAACGCTCGTACACAGGGCGAGCGTCGGAATCATCAGGTCGGCCTGCGAACGCAGGCGGTCCGCCATCTCCAAAAGAGGCTTAACCTTTTTCGACAGGAGCATATTCCCATCCTGCCGCACGACCGCGCGGAAGTTGGAAAGGCCGTCGATCATCGCGGTGATCATCTCGCGATCTTCGCTCGGCATCGTCGCGATCGCGGCTTGATCCGGCACGCGCTCGTCCGAGATGTATTTCATCAGTTGAAGATCGAGCTGACTGGACAAGTCGCGCGGATTATCCCGCGTCCTTCTTTCTAGCTTGCTCGAAAAATCTTCGACCGTTTGCGAGGACGCGCCGCTTCGATGCGACATTTCCTGCGGCGTATTCACGCCGACCGACGCGGCCGCGTTCGACTCGGCGGCGCTGGACTGCTTGGATTCGACCGCCGGCGACGGCGGATTTACCACCGTGGGCGACGTTTCCAGAATCGCCGGTTTCACCGCGGCCTTCGCCGAGTTGTCGGAGTAGCCGAGCGTGAGTCCGTCCGGGTCGACAAATTGAACGCTGGAATCGGACGGCGGAGCGGCTTTCGATTGAGCGATCGCCGCGCGTTTGGTCGCCTGCGCGGCGAGCTTCGCCGATGGGGCGCGTGCGGGAGAAAGCGGAACGGCGGCGATCGATGCTTCCATCTCCCGGGAATACGCCGTCGTCGTTCGCCGAAGTGCCTCGGCTGCGTTAGATGGACCGGTAGCGGAATCACTCGCGGCCGGATCAAGCGTGAGCGGATCGCCCTTCGTCGTTATCGTGGCTGACGGCGTCTGATCGCCCTTCGATCGGCTCGTGACCGTCGCGCCGGACGAGGTCTCCACATTTTTTGCCGCCGGAACCCCGTTTTTCGGCGGTACCGCGCAACCGGCGGCGATCGCAAGCGTGAAAATGACCGTTAGACGACTCGCTCGAAACGCACGTTGATTCATTCGGTCCATCCTTGGACGCATTACAAAGAAGTGCAGAAACCGATTCGCGCCAGGCACATGTCGAGATTGTGGTGCGGTACACCACGCCGACGCGAAGTCCCCGAATCGGCGCGAACTATGCCAAACCACGCCAATCCACGCAAGTAATTTTGTTTCATCTCCCGTCTAGGCAGGGCAAACGCATGTGAATGTTATTTGTGAGATTCCCAAGACACGTCATTCCGAGGGGAGCAGCAGCGACCCGAGGAATCTCGATTTGCAGAGCATGTTTCGTCAGCCGAGATCCCTCGGGTCGCTGCTGCTCCCTTCGGGATGACGAATTTTTTGGTCACATGCAATCGCCCTGCCCGTCGAGGCAGGGACACGGTCGTGCCTTTTGTTCCATTAACTCTGTCGCGCAAGATCAATGCAAATCGCGCGACTTTTAACTTAGCGGCTTCGCTGGGGCAGTTTAACGACTTCTAGCTGCGTGGGCTCGCGAAGCCGCAAGCGGTAAGAATAATTAGCGACGATGCAGTCGCAACGCAGTCCTCAGTCATGACAAAAATTCGTTATGATCCCGATACGCTATGCCCACTCGTTCAATTGAACTTCTTGACCGCATGCCCGGAGCGCGGGTCGTGCTGGTCGGCGATCTGATGGTCGACCGCTATATCTATGGTAACGCCGAACGCCTCAGCCCCGAAGCGCCGGTCCCGGTGCTGCATTATCAGCACGAAGAACTCCGCCTCGGCGGCGCCGGGTCGGTTGCCGCCAATCTTTGCGCGCTGGGAGCGAAAGTGTCGGTCATCGGCACGGTCGGATCTGACGAGATGGGCCGATCGCTTCGCGCTTTGCTCGAAGAAGCCGGCGGCGACTGTGATGGATTGATCGAAACAACCGATCGGCCGACGACTTGCAAGCTTCGCCTGGTGGGTTCAGCGCAGCATCGTCATCCACAGCAATTGCTGAGACTGGATTTCGAACAAACGAAGCCAATCGATGCCGCGACGTCTGCCCGGCTGATCTCCGCCGTCGATAAAGCCATGACGGCCGGCTGTGACATGCTTTGCATTGAGGATTACAACAAAGGCGCCCTCCCGGCCGACGTGTGTCAGAAAATCATTGCTAGCGCCCGCCGTGCGAAGGTGCCGGTCATTGTCGATCCGGCGAAGATTTCAGATTATGCGCGATATCGCGCGGCAACGTGCGTGAAGTTAAATCGGCCCGAGGCCGAGCAGGCGACGGGATTGCCCGCGCAGACGCCCGAACAATTCGCGATGGCGGCCACGCGATTGTTGGAAATGCTCGACTTGGAAGCAGCGATCGTCACGCTCGACAAAGGCGGTGCCTATCTCGCCACGCGCGATGGCACGCGTGAATGGTTGAAGACAAAGCCGCGCCAAGTCTTCGACGTTACCGGTGCCGGCGACGTCGTGCTGGCGACCGTCGCGGTCGCGCGGGCCGCCGGTGCAACGTGGATCGAAGCTGTGTCGCTCGCCAATATCGCTGGCGGGCTGGAGGTCGAACGCTTCGGTGCCGTGCCGATCAAGCCGGCGGAGATTATGCAGGAGCTGCTGACCGAGGTGCACGAGCATCTGGGCAAGCAGCGGACGCGCGACCAGCTCATGAATGAATTGCAGCGGCATCGCGCCGCCGGCAGAAAGATCGTCTTTACCAACGGTTGCTTCGACATCATTCACCTCGGCCACGTCAAGTATTTTCAGTGGGCGAAGCGCCAAGGCGACCTGCTGGTCGTCGGCGTCAACACCGATTCGAGCATCCAGCGGTTGAAGGGACCAAAGCGTCCGGTCATCGCCGAAGATGATCGCATCGGCGTGCTCGAGGAGCTGGAGAGCATCGATTACCTCGTTCGATTCGACGAAGACACGCCGATTGATCTCATTCGCGCGGTGTTGCCCGACGTGCTGGTTAAAGGCGAGGACTACACCAAGCAGCAAGTGGTTGGTTGGGAATTAGTCGAAGCGAATGGCGGCAAGGTTTCACTCGCGCCTCTTATTGATGGTCGCAGCACCTCAGCCGTCATCAACCGAATCCTCGACGCCTATCGTGCCTGAGAGTTTTATCTATGTTGGCACGTGCTTTGAATGTTCGTAATCCGTTACTGAATTTTCTCGCTGTAGAGCCGTTTGAATGCGGCTGATGCGACACATTAACCGGCATGTATCGACGCGATTGGACATAAGTCGTCGCGATATCGACACGCCACAAGGAGTTGATCATGGCACGAATCACCGATACCCCGGAAGACGCAAAGGCGGCGGCGGGCAATTTGAAGGACACCGCTCATCAGGTTCAGGAGAATCTCCGCGACATCGGCGGGCAGGTTCGAGATGCAGCGACTGAAAAGTACAGCGATCTTAAAGACCAGGCCGCTGACTATTATCAACAAGGCCGTGAACGGGCGCAGGAATGGGAAGCCGGTCTTGAACAGTATGTTCAGGAAAAGCCGATCCAATCACTTCTGATCGCCGCAGGCGTCGGCGTGTTGGTCGGCCTGCTCTGGCGTCGAAGCTAAGACGCTGCAAGTGTTGGATCGAAACGCGGGCGTTGTCGCGGTAAGTTTGTTGCCGCGACAACGCCACGTGCGCATATGGGCTCTACATCCTAACGTCCTCGAATTCCCACCTTTTAATTGGCTGATATGAACGTAGACGTTGACCCCACGCCCTCCACGTCTGCCAACGATCGAGCTTCGAATCCACACGCATCTGCCGAATCGTTGCAGAACGCGGCATCCTATCTCGCGGAAGTTCGCGAATACGCCCTGCACTACCTCGCCGCGAAGCTGGCGATTGCGAAGCTTAATGGTCGGCGAATCGCGATCATCGTCGGGATCGCCGCAGTCGGATTTCTCGTCGTCGGCGCGATGCTCGTGTCGGCGACGGTGCTGCTGCTGCTCGGTGCGTCGAATGCGATCGGCACGGCGTTTAATCCACCAAAGCCCTGGATCGGTCAGATGACGATTGGCTTGGTATTCATCGGCGGTACGTTGTTGGCGACGTGGCTGGTTCTGCGAAAAGCAACAAACACTTCGCGACGGAAAACAATCGAAACGTTTGAACACCGTCGTCGCGAGCAAAAGCAACGCGTCGGCCATGACGTTGTGGAACGCGCGACGATGAGCGAGGTCGAATCATGAGTCAAGCCCAGCCGACTTCACAAGCAAACGATCCGGCTCCGGGAGAGCGGACATTCCTCACCGCCGAGGCCGGCATCGCCAAGGAGGCAATGGTAGCTGCCTGGCATGATGCGAAGATCGCATTCGCACGCGGCGTCGATCCGCGTGAGTGGACGGGTGCCCATCCCCTCATCGCGCTTGCGACAGCCGCCGTCGGCGGATTTGCAGCAGCCTGTGCGGTGGTGCCCACCAAGGAAGGTCAGGCGTTGAAAAAACTGGCGGAGTTGCAACGAGCGATTCATGGCCTGAAGCCAGGCGAGGTGGTTGAGAACGGCAAAGATAAAGTAAAAGCTGACGAAGCCGCGGCGCGGAAGCTTGGCATTGCGGGCGTCCTCAGTGCTGAGGTGCTCAAAGCGATTCGGCCACTGTTAACGTCGGTCTTAACCTCCCTGGCAACCGCCAAGGCAAAACCGAAATCCGATTACCCCGCCAACGGCGAAACGCCGTCAGCCGACACAAACGGCGAGCCCGCTGAAGCTCCCGCGGCCACCTGAACGTTCTTCTCCGTCGCCGGCATTCATCGTGTCGGCGACACATCCTTCCCCGATTAACGCGAGCAACTCAATCTACTTGGCGCGTCGGCAATAATTCGTTGGTCGGTTCTCAAGTCGGTGATACGTTTCACGTGACGTTCAGCGGGACGCACGTCGGGCTTGAGTCAAAGCATCGGCGCATCACGCTCGTCGAAAGGCGTGCGTGTTTCCATGCTTGGTCGTTTTACTTCGGCTGCAACGTGCCTGCTGACCATGATGTTCGTGATCAACTCGTTTGACCGCCCTTCAACCAGGATGTCGAATACCTTCGCGTCAAATGCAAATGATTTACAGGCGAATCTTTCCCCGGAAGTCCGCCTGCGAAAACTTCACCTGGTTCGCCCGGACCTAATTCCATATCCGATCGAGCTTGAGTTTTATTGCTGACTTACCCGTCCGGTAAAAGCGGTCAGCACTTCATCTTCAAAACAGTTGATCCAGCACCTGCTCGATCGGCATCTGCACGCAAGTGAAGATCGGCGTGTCGCGCTGGGTGTATTTGCTGCTTTGGGTTTCGCGCAGCTCCATGACCAAATCGAGAAAATCCTTCGGCTCGTCGCTTTCAAACGCGACGACAAAATCCTGATCGTCGAGGCCGAAGCTGTAAGTGGTGTTCAGCTTCACGCTCGGATACTTGTTGCCGACCTTGATGTGAACGTCCATCACTTCCTGCCGTTTTTCCAGCGGCAGCAGATACCAGTCACGGGTTTTCACGAACGGGTAGACGAACAGAAATTTCCGCTTGCCGGGGATAATGTTCGTGCGGCTCTCGGCCGTGTGGAATGGGTCGAGCTTGTCGATGTAAGAGCTGCGCTTTGTCATCGACACCATCGAATGCGGCGTCGTCAGGTAGCCGCCAAGTTTGCTCTTGTTGATGGCGGCGGTCTGGGTCTGAAAGTCGTCGGCGCTGAGGCTGATTCGCCAGAGCAGAAAGTCGCAGTCGGGGCGAAGGCCGGCCGTGCTGTAGGAGAGGCAGATCAGCCCGGGCGTGCGCGTGGAAATGAGCAGGGCGAACTCTTCGCGGGCCGCGCGTTTGTCGGCCTCGGGCAGCCGACGAAATGCGGGGTCGAGCTTGTAGAACGCGAAGTTGACGAACTGCCGCTGCACCTGGATCGCCGTCGGTGCGTGAGTCGGTTGAGGCGCGGTGGAAGTTTCGCTCATGCGGCGATTGTAGCGGAAGACGTCGTCGACGCACTTGGCGCGATCGCGCGTCCGACGATCTGGCGATCGTGGCTACCAATTCATCACTACCACGAGCCTCCTCCACCCCCACCGAAGCCGCCGCCGCTGGAACCGCCCGAAAAGCCGCTGCCGCCCGAACCGGCGGATGATTTCGGCGCAGGGCGGCTGGTCATGGTTTTCTGCATCGTGCGCATGCCGTGCCCGAGGTCTTGAATGAACCAGTAGGTATTAAACGGCTGGTTGCTGCTCGATGAATACCAGCTTGGCGGAGCGATCATTAGATCTTTAAATGCCTCGGCCCACTGGTCGGCCACACCGAGCACCATCGCATACGGCAGCAACCGGCCGAAGATGGTCGGATCGCTTTTGGACATCGCGGCGATCCGGTCTTTCTCGACAAGCGTGACGAATCGTTTGAAGGACTGACATACCAGCAGCTTGCGCGTCCGGGCCGCGGTCTTTGCGGGCATCGAGTTCGCCACGCACAAGAAAATAATGCCGGCAAGAATGACGCCCAACCCCATCGCCAGCGCCGCCCCACCCGTGGCCCAGAGCCAAACAATGCCGGCGAGCACCAGGACGACACCGGCCCCGACCCATTTGTTTCGCACGACGTCAGGATTCTGTTTGAAGAGCGCGCGGGTGGTCAGTGTTTCGTAGATCGATTTTTTGATCGGCGCGATGTTCGTATAAAATTGCTCCTTCAGACTTGAGAGCAGGCGAACCTTTCCGCCGCGTCCAAAGATTCCTTCGAAAAACTGTCGTTCGTAATCGAGCAGTGCATCCTTCACGGGCGGCGGCTCGGTGCGACGAAACTCGTAATCCTTGCTCGATAGGAAAAGAATCTTTTCGGTTTTGATCTCGTGAATGGTAAGCCACCCGCGCGCGGCCAGATCGATGAGCGTCGCAATGATGTCAGGCGTATCGCATGACTCATCGATTAACGTTCCCACCTCGGCGGGCGTGAGATCTTTCGGCGGCTCCCACTCCACGCCGATCGCCTGCTGTCCGGCATTCTCGTCTCGACCGGCGGCTGACCACTTAAGAAAAGCCCATACAATTGCCAGCGCGGGAAAAACCACGAGCGGCCACCAGTCGCGAATGAACCACCAAATTTCTTCCAGCAGCGACGGCGGGACGACACTTCCCTTCGGAAATCCGACCACGATCGTCATCTCCGACGCAGGCTGCAAAACTTGCGGAGCGGTGAAGACCGGGTCGTCGCCCGACCAATCAATTTGACCCGTCGCCGTCGAACCCGGCGGGCCGACATAGCTGGTCGTTCGCAGGTCGGCTTTGGACACTCCTTCCGGCGGGATGACCGTCGCGGTGGCATGCTCGATCGGATATGGCCATTCCGAGCCGGTCACGTTCCAGTAAAGCTCGGGTGCGCCGTCGAAGAAATTTACCGCTCGACGGACGGTATAGTGGAGCTTGTAAGTATGTAAGCCAGTGATGACGGTATCGGGATCGCCGATGCGAATGTTGACTTCGCGACCCTGACGCTTATCGCTGAACTTCAGCGGGCTGCCTGCCTCGTCGGTGACGGAAACCAGCCGAAATTCGACAGTGTACGCCCCGCCGTGCCGATCGTAACGGACGGGAATATGACGGAAGATTCCGTGGCGCGGCGTGGACTGGAAATCCATGGCGATGGTCTCGGTGACATCGAGCGTCGCGTTCTTTTCCAGTCGAATTTCAGAATTAAAACTGCGGATCAACTCGGCCCGGGCCGGCACGCACAACATCGCCAGCGATGCAACGATGGCGAACATGAAACGAAAAGCCAAGCGATTAGAAACACGGGCCTGAACTTGCATGGCCGGCATAATACTGTCTCTGTATCATCCCCGGCGAGGAGCGACAGTCCAAAACATGGTCACGGTATTTATCATCATCGGGGCCGTCGTTCTCGTGTTGCTGATCGTCGTCGTTATTTACAACAAGCTGGTCCGCTTGCGTCAAAACGTTCGCGAAAGCTGGTCGGCGATCGATACCGAGTTAAAGCGGCGATATGACTTAATTCCGAACCTCGTGGAATCGGTCAGGGGCTATGCATCGCACGAGCGCGGCACGCTGGAGAACGTCATTACCGCACGGAACGCGGCTGTCGCAAATAATGGCCCGCCGTCGACACAGGTTGCGACGGAAAACGCGTTGACGGCGGCGGTGCGGCAATTATTCGTCGTCGCCGAGAGTTATCCGCAGTTGAAAGCCAGCGACGGCTTTCAGCAGTTGCAGTCGCAACTCGCCGACACCGAAACGCGCATCAGCCAGGCGCGGCGGTTTTACAATGCGAATGTCCGCGAGATGAACACTGCGGTGCAGATATTTCCAACCTCAGCGCTCGCCGGCCCGCTGGGATTTAAGGCAGAGAATTATTTCGAGATCGAAGAGCCGCAGCGCGCCGCCGTCGCGGTCAAGATCTAGTTCTCTTCCGTACCATCGGCGTCTTGCCGATGCCCAGTCACGCACGCATCACAAAAGTGAGACCGGATCAACATCGACCGCGATCCGGTCGTTTTTCGCCAATGCGCCGGCACTGCGAACAGTGGCCAACACGCGCTGTATCGATTTCGCATTAATCCCGATCAGCTCGATCTGCACGCGGAAGTATCCGGCGATGCGGCTGATCGCGCACGGCATCGGGCCCCGCAAGCGCACCGATGCATCGCCGCCGATGACTTCGCTCAATTTCACCGCCAGTTGCTCAGCCGTCGCGTTTGCTTTGTCGATGTCCTGATCCCGCACAACGATGCGCGCCATTCGCGTGATCGGCGGCAAGCCGACCTCGCGACGATGCGGCAGCTCGCTGTTCGCAAAACCTTCGAAGTCCTGCTTGATCGCAAATCGAATCGCCGGATCGTCGGGCAGCAAGGTCTGCACTACGACGCGGCCCGGTGAGTCACCGCGCCCGGCCCGGCCGGCTACCTGGGTGATCAACTGCATCGTGCGTTCGGAAGCGCGAAAATCGGGCAGGGACAAAGCCGTGTCGCCGCTGATCACGCCCACGAGCGTGACGTTGGGGTAGTCCAGGCCCTTGGCGATCATCTGCGTGCCCAGCAGCACTTGTGTCTGCCCGCTGGCAAATTTCGCCAGCGTGGGAATGTAGTCGCGTGTGCCGCGCATGGTGTCACTGTCGACGCGGGCGAATCGCAAGTCAGGAAATTTCCGCGCGAGCTCTTCCTCGACGCGCTGAGTGCCGAGCCCGAACAGGCTCAACGACTTTTGACAGGCCGGACAACTGGCCGGAAGCGGGCTTACCGCCAGGCAGTAATGACAATGCAACTGTCCGGTGTGCAGACCCGCCGCCACCTTCGCCGACAGTGGATGTTCGCCGGCCGAGCGGTGATAGGTCATCGTCGTGTCGCAATACTTGCAATGAATGACTTCCGCGCAGGAATTACAGACGACGAAATTGGAGTAGCCGCGACGATTGAGCAGCAGAATCGCCTGCTCGCCCTTGTCGGCGGTGTGACGAAGCAGCGTTTCGAGGCGTTGTGAGATCAGGTGAACGCCGCGCCGCAGGCGTCGTTCGTTGCGAAGATCGACGAGTTCCACGTGTGGTAGCTTCAAACCGCGCACTCGCGCTGGAAGCCGAAGGAGATGGTAACCGTTTCGATCTGCTTCATTCTTCGCTAGGCGGCTCCACGATTCCAGCGACGGTGTCGCACTGCCCAGGATGACCGGTATGCCTTCGAGCTGCGCCCGCTTGATCGCGACGTCACGGGCGTTATAGCGAGGGATGTTGTCCGATTTGTAGGTCGATTCGTGTTCTTCGTCGACGACGATGATGCCCAGCCTCGGCAACGGCGCGAAGATCGCGGAACGGGCGCCGATGACGACATCCGCATGACCGGCCGCGATCTGCTGCCAATAGCGATGGCGTTCGGTCGCCGTCAGCCCGCTATGAAGAATGGCGACGCGATCAAACCGCGACGTGAATCGCTTCACCGTCTGTGGTTCGAGCGCGATTTCCGGCACGAGGACAATCGCCTGCCGGCCGCTGTCGACGACCGTGCGAATCGCGCGAAGATACACTTCCGTTTTTCCACTGCCGGTCACACCGTAGAGCAAGTTCACGCTGAATTGACCGCTGGTCAGCCGCGGCTGCAACTGACGCAGCGCGCGTTCTTGATCCGGATTGACGTCGATCGTCGATTCAGCACCGATGCGCCGCGACAGATGTTCGGCGGCCCGATCTGCGAATCGAGGCAAGTCTGCCTCAAGGCGAATCGTCACGAGGCCGAGTGCGACGAGCCTGCGAACGGTGGCGGGCGTCACCCCTGCCTCGCCGGCGAGGCGAGGTAATTCGATCGATTCGTCCGGCTCAAGCTGAAGCAGCCGCGCAAGGATCGACCGCCGCTTTTTAACCTTTGTCGTTTCGAGAGTGGCCTGGATCTCGTCGCGCGACTTATTCAGTCGAACGATCGCTGTGTATCCAACGCCAGTTTTCTTCCTTACCGCGGCGGGTACGATCGCTTCGATCACCGCGCCTAACGCCGCGCAGTAGTAGCGGCTGATCCACTGCGCGAGCTGCATCATTTTCGGATCGACGAGCACGCGTTCATCGTCGATTGTCCGCAAAGGTTTGACCCGCGGATGACTGCTCGTGGATGCGATCGACACGACGTACCCGCGCTGCGCCCGATTGTTCCGGCCCAGCGGAACGACAACGCGTTGGCCGACACGCAAATGACTTTGAAGCCGCCGCGGAATCGAGTAATCCAGAACTCGATCGATACTCTGCTCTAGTGCAATTCCCGCAAACGGACCTTCGTTACCCGCGGCAGCCGACACGCTCGCCGTCTCGACACGGGCAAATTCCTCGTCGATATCCTGCTCCGCCGAAAATAATGAGGGAGTCGTCGTCA
>CAXSBN010000013.1:40992-63029 GCA_964236135.1 uncultured Phycisphaerae bacterium | reverse complement strand
GGTCGCCGCTATATGATTCCAACCACTTTCGATCTTAGAAACGAATTGAGTGTTAGGCAACCGTTTGGTATTTACTTGGCGGCTTTATGATGAACAGCTATTACGGAAAGCGTTTCCGCATCCTCGTCGCCATCGTGATTTCCGCCAGCGTATTTTATTGGTGCGGCGACGCGTTCGGAATACCAAGTTCATCTATCGGTTACGGCGGCAGCGTGCTGGCTGCTCCGCACGGCCTGCTCTCCATGGTCGTGATCGCGGTCCTGCTCTGGCTGTTGACGGCCGTGTCGTCGCTCATCGTCGGGTCGATCCGCGCGGATGCGGGGCTCTTCTGCACGTGCCTCGGCGCGGCTGCGCTTTCACTCCGCTCGGGCGCGACGCGCTACACACTCTTTGGCCACTCGAACGGCATTTGGATCACGACGGCCGTCGAGTTGGTTCTCCTCGGCATTATCGTCGGGGGCGGGTTTGCAATCTCGTACATGTTGAGAAAGCGGGCGCTCGTCCGGCCTGACGACGATTCCGCGTTTGACACGCCAATCGCTCTGGATTTATTCGGCCTGACGATCGCGATTCATTCCTTTGCGATGATCGCGGTCATCTCGCTGCTCTGCCGAAGTGATCAGCGTTTACAGTGTCTATTGTCGGTCGGCATCGGCGGATGGGTTGCTTCGGTGGTTACACATCTAAGTTCGCCGGCGCGGCCGGGCGCGATCTTCTGCGTCTCGCCCGTATTGGTCGGTCTGCTCGGATATATCTGGTCATCGATGACCGCGCAGCCAGATTTCGTCATCGGCCAGCCCGGTGGTTACTTCGCAACGCTCGCCCGTCCGTTGCCGCTCGACTACGTCTCTGCCGGCGTTGCCGGCTCGCTGCTTGGTTATTGGATTGCGCGATCGTGGGCAAAAGGTGAAACGACCAGCGCGGTCGATGGAAACGATGTCGTGCCGACCGCTCGAGCGCAGCCGGCCTAACCCACTTTTTGCATCACGCTTCGCGTTCTGCTCCTACGATCGATGTCATGGCGACGACCACCATTCCGATTTCCCAAGTTCCCGACATCAACGGCCGCTTCGGCGCGTATGGCGGGGTCTTCGTTCCCGAAACATTAATTACCGCCCTCGACCAGCTCTCACGCGAATACGCTGCGGCGCGTCGAGACCCAGCCTTCCAGAAAGAGTTAAGCTATTATCTCAGTGAATTCGTCGGCCGCCCCAGCCGGCTATATTTTGCGAAGCGTTTGACCGAGCACCTCGGCGGCGCGTCGATTTATCTCAAACGCGAAGATCTGAATCATACCGGCGCGCACAAGATCAATAACACCATCGGGCAGGGGTTGCTGACCAAGCGCATGGGCAAGCCGCGCATCATCGCCGAGACCGGCGCCGGCCAGCACGGCGTCGCCAGCGCGACGGCGGCCGCATTGTTCGGGCTTCGATGCGACGTCTACATGGGCTCTGAAGACATTCGCCGGCAGAGCTTGAACGTCTTTCGCATGAAGCTCATGGGTGCTCGGGTCATCGAGGTCAACAGCGGCAGCCGCACGCTGAAAGACGCGACGAACGAGGCGATGCGCGATTGGATGGGGAGCGTCGACGACACGCACTACATCATCGGGAGCGTCGTCGGGCCGCATCCGTTTCCGATGATGGTTCGCGATTTTCAAAGCGTCATCGGCACGGAAACGCGAGCGCAATCGATGGCCATGTTCGGCGAATTACCCGACGTGATCGTTGCCTGCGTCGGCGGCGGAAGTAACGCGGCCGGCATCTTTGCGCCGTTTGTCGACGACGTCTCCGTCCGGCTGATCGGCGTCGAAGCGGGCGGGCGCGGCGGCGCGCTTGGAGATCACGCGGCCTCCCTCACCGTCGGCAAGCCCGGCGTGTTGCACGGCTCGCTTTCCTACGTGTTGCAGGATGACGACGGTCAGACGGCCGACGTTCACAGTTGCAGCGCCGGCCTTGATTATCCCGGCGTCGGCCCGGAACACGCGTACTGGAAAGACAGCGGTCGCGTCGAATACGTCAGCATCGACGACCGCGAAGCGCTGGCCGCCTTTAAACTACTGGCAGAGCTTGAGGGCATTTTGCCC
Source organism: uncultured Phycisphaerae bacterium (assembly GCA_964236135.1). Lineage (GTDB taxonomy): Bacteria > Planctomycetota > Phycisphaerae > Tepidisphaerales > Tepidisphaeraceae > CAXSBN01. The sequence goes on along the minus strand of CAXSBN010000013.1, from coordinate 60,940 downwards.
GCACTCGAAACCGCCCATGCCGTGGCCGAGACGATCAAGCTGGCACCGTCGATGCCGCGCGATCATCGCATCGTCATCAACCTCTCCGGTCGCGGCGACAAAGACTGCCAGGAAGTCGCACGACTACTGGATCAATAGCGAACATGACCCCGGTGTGGCACGTGCCCAACACGTCAACGTAGGCACTGAAAAGTGCGACTCCCTTCATGCGATGAGCCTGTAACTGTTTCCATGGCAAACATTCTCCACGATCTTCACGAGCAGGCCGAGGCTGAATTTCAGAGCTATGGCGAGGTGCCGATCGTCAGTACTTTTGGCGAGCCGCAAGCCGAGTACGCGGCGATCCATAAATCTGTCGCTTTACTCGATCGGCCCGAACGCTCCATCGTCGAGCTGACGGGCGCCGACCGACTGACGTTCCTCAACAATCTCGTGACGAATGCCTTGATCGATCGCGAATCTAAAACGCCGATACCGACGGGACAGTGCGTATACGCCTTTCTCTTGAATGCGAAAAATGGGCGCATCCTGTGCGATCTTCACGTTATCGAGCTCGGCGATCGAACGCTGCTCGAAATGGATCGCCGGATGGCGCCGCCGGTGACTGCGCTGTTCGCGCGGTATTTATTCGCGGAAAAAGTCGCGGTGAAAGACCTGGCCGACGAACTCCATTCCATCGCGTTGATCGGGCCGGACAGTTTCGAGATGCTGGCCGACGCGTGTGATCTGCCGCCGTCGGAACGGTTGTCGCATGACGCCGGCTGCGCGATGGTGAAAATGAATGGCGTGTCCATCGCGGCGTGGCGAGATGATGCGATGACCGGCGTCCCGGCGATCCATCTTCTTGTGCCGACCGACGCGGCACGATCGATCTGGATGAGCCTCATTTCTCGCTTTGCGTTATCGTCCGATCTCGGCAAGCGGCGTCTGCGCCCAGCGGGCTGGGCCGCTTTCAATACCGCGCGTATTGAAGCGGGCACCCCGCTCTTCGGGATTGATTTCGATGAAAACACATTGCCGGCCGAGACGGGCTCGCTGCTTCACCGCGCGGTGAGTTTCACAAAAGGTTGTTATCCAGGACAAGAGGTCGTCGCTCGCATGCACGCCCGACAGCAACTCGCGAAGCAGATCGCCTGCTTCCAGATGGATGTGCCCGCGTTGCCCATCGCCGGAGCGCAGGTGTTCGACGACGATCGAAATCAGATCGGCGTCGTGACCAGCAGCACGATCTCGCCCGTCCTGTCCGGCCGCGCGATCGGCATTGCGTTAGTGAAGCGTCCGCTGTTCGCGATTGACTCCAAGCTGCACATTGCCGCCGAGGGAGCGATTCGGACCGGCCGGGTCGTACAAGCTCCTTTTATTACGAAAGATCAAAAGCCGAATGAGCCACGCCAAATATCTCGTTGAGCCGGGTCAGAAAGTTCGTCTGTCGCACATCGACGCGGATGACACGGGCCAATTCAAGGACAAGCAGGAAGCCAAGCACGAAACGGAGAAAAACCTCGCTCGCCTGAGCGATCTACAGGAAGTGCTTTACGCCGACGCGAAGCACTCAGTGCTCATCGTCCTTCAAGCGATGGACGCCGCCGGCAAAGACGGCACGATCAAACACATTTTCAGCGGAGTGAATCCGCAGGGATGCAGTGTCACGAGCTTCAAGGCGCCGTCGACGCTGGAGCTGGCGCACGATTACCTATGGCGCATCCACGAGGCGGCGCCTCCGCACGGGATGATCGGGATTTTCAACCGATCGCATTATGAAAGCGTTCTCGTTGAGCGGGTGAAAAAGCTGGTGCCGAAAGAAACGTGGTCAAAGCGCTACGAGCAGATCAACGATTTCGAGCGGATGTTGTCGGCCGAGGGGACGACGATCATTAAAGTCTTCCTTCACATCAGCAAGGCCGAGCAAGCCAAGCGGCTTCAAGCCCGCCTCGACGATCCAGCGAAGCACTGGAAGTTTGATCCGCTCGATCTGAAAGTGCGCGAACAATGGGACGACTACCAGACGGCCTATGAAGATGCGATCGAAAAATGCTCGACAAAGGCCGCGCCCTGGTATGTCATCCCGGCCAACCATAAATGGTTCCGCAACTGGGTTGTTTCGCAGGTGATGGTGAAGACGTTGTCCTCGCTCCATCTGCAATTTCCCCCGCCCGCTCCGGGTATCGGCAAGCTTCGAGTCGTGTGACCTCGCGTCTGCTTGCCACTAACATAAGCGCGCCGCGCGATTCCGTCTGCTGTGGCGGATGCCGATCGCTTCGGCTTTCCTGAAAGATCTTTTTGACAATGCCAACCGGGTTGGCGCTAACTATGCTTCAGGCAAAGCTCAACGGCCTGAATATCGAAGGAGTAGATGATGCGATTGGAAGACGACTGCGAATCCCAGGGAGAAGTCTCGCGGCGCGACGTCCTTCGCGTGACGGCAATCGCCGGTGCCGGCATCGCGGTTTCTCATCTGACCGGCTGCAAGAGTGAGTCGGTTCCGACAAATGCCGCAGCCAACCGTGCGGCGATGGCCGGAACGGTCCCGGTGAAATTAAAAATCAACCGCACGGTTTACAAAATGCAGCTTGAGCCGCGCGTGACGCTGCTCGACGCGTTGCGCGAGCAACTGGCGATGACCGGCACGAAAAAGGGATGCGATCACGGTCAATGCGGCGCATGCACGGTGTTGATCGATGATCGCCGCGTGAACTCCTGTCTCACGCTTGCCATCGCGGCGCAGGAAACCTCAATTACGACGATCGAGGGGTTGGCCGACGGAGACGACCTGCATCCCGTGCAGGCTGCCTTCATCAAGCATGACGGATTTCAATGCGGCTACTGCACGCCCGGCCAAATCTGTTCGGCGGTGGGCCTGATTAAAGAAGGCCGTTGCAAGAGCGACGATGACATTCGCGAGAATATGGCCGGCAACATCTGCCGCTGCGGCGCTTATGTCAATATCGTCGACGCCGTTCGCGAAGCAATGACTGCTTGACCGTTGATCGGCGTTTCCGCATTCGCCCGACACTCTCTCGGAGACCTTCCATGAACGCGTTCACTTATGTTTCGATCAACGATCCGGGCAAGGCCGCCACTGCTCTCGCGAACGATCCGCACGGCGAATTCCTAGCGGGTGGGACCAATCTCATCGATGAGATGAAACTTGGCCTGCGAATGCCGACGCAGTTGATCGACATTAATCATCTGCCGTTGATGAAAATCGAACTGGCTAAAGGCGGTGGTTTAAAAATTGGTGCGATGGTCCGGAACAGCGATTTGGCCTGGAACGGCGAGGTGACGAAGAAATATCCGGTGCTTTCACAAGCGCTGCTTTCCGGGGCGTCGCCGCAACTGCGGAATATGGCGTCGACCGGCGGGAATCTGCTTCAACACACCCGCTGCTATTATTTCCGCGACAAAAGCTATGCCTGCAACAAACGCCAACCCGGGTCCGGGTGCTCCGCCATTGATGGCTTCAACCGCATTCACGCGATTCTTGGCACCAGCGACAAGTGCATCGCGACCCATCCATCGGATATGTGTGTGGCGTTGGCAGCGCTTGACGCGACGATTCATATCACCGGAAAAAATGGAGATCGCACCGTGCCGATCAACGATTTTTATGTGTCATACGGCGACGATCCGGCCAGAGAAAACACGCTTCAGCATGGCGACTTGATTACCGCCGTCGAATTGCCCGCGCTACCCTGGGCGGCTAAATCCCACTACCTGAAAGTGCGCGACCGAGCTTCGTATGAGTTTGCCCTTGCCTCGGCCGCGGTTGCGCTCGAGGTATCAGACGGCGCGATTCGAAATGCCCGCCTGGCGTTGGGCGGCGTCGCGACCAAGCCGTGGCGGGCAAGAGAGGCGGAAGAATCGCTCGTGGGAAAGCCGGCGAACGAGGCGACGTTCACGGCCGCCGCGGAGATGGCGCTTCGGGGCGCTAAACCGCAGAAGTACAACGCGTTCAAGGTCGAGCTTTCTCGGCGAACCATTGTCCAGGCATTGAAGAACTGTTCATCGCTGGCCTAGCTCGAAGGCTCGCGGCAGCAGCGCCGCAAGGAATCATTTATGTCCACTACATTGCAAAGCCAGCCGACGACAGTACCGAACAACAAAGACACGTCAGTCAGCCCCGAGGTCGCCGGTGCCGTCGGCAAGGGAATCGATCGCGTCACCGGCCACGCGAAAGTCACCGGCAAGGCGACCTATGCCGCCGAGTGGCAGCCGGCCAACGTCGTGCACGCGTTACTGGTTCAAAGCACTATCGCCAAGGGGCAGTTGTCGACGCTCGACGTCTCGGCCGCCGAAAAGGCAGTGGGTGTCTTGGCGGTCATCACGCCGGGAAACATGATCAAGCTCAGCGAGGCGCGTGGCGGGATGTCCGGCGAGACGCGATCTCCATTGAGCGACATGAATATCCACTTCGCGGGTCAGACGATTGCCGTCATCGTTGCCGACACCATCGAACGCGCCCGCGCCGCGGCGGCGACGATCAAGATCGAATTTAAATCCGAGTCGCCGGTCGTCGGGCTGGGCGACAGCCGCGCCAAGCAGGTGAAGCCGAAGACGCACAACGGGGCCGAACTGCAATACGAGCGCGGCGATGTTTCAAAAGCAGTGAGCGACCCATCGCTTGTCGTGATTCGAGCGACATACAAAGTTCCGACAGAGACTCACAACCCCATGGAGATGAGCGCTACCGTCGCCGCCTGGGAGGGCACTGACAAGCTGACGGTTTGGGACGCGTCGCAGGGCGTGGTCGGCGCTCGGGCATCTCTTGCATCGGCATTCGGTCTAAAGCCGGAGGCGGTTCGGGTGCTTTGTCCGTACGTCGGTGGAGGCTTCGGCTGCAAAGGGGCGTTCTGGCCGCACACGCTGATGTGCGCGGTCGCCGCCAAAGTGGTCGGCAAGCCGGTGCGGCTCATGCTGACGCGCGAACAGATGTTCACCAGTTGCGGCCATCGGCCGGAACTGGAACAAAAACTTGTCCTTGCCGCCGACAAATCCGGGAAGATCGTCGCCGCGCGACATGACACGTCCATGCATGGCTCAGCGTTTTCAAACTTCGTTGAATCCACCGCGGTCGGCACCACCGCTGTCATGTACGACATCCCAAATTTTGGGATGACCCACACGGTTGAGCAGGTAAATATCGCCCCGCCGACGTTCATGCGCGCCCCAGGCGAAGCCCCGGGCACGTTCGCCATCGAGAGCGCCATGGATGAGTTGGCCTGCGCTCTTCATATGGATCCGCTCGAATTTCGATTAAAAAATTACGCCGAGCACGATCCGATGGAGGGGAAGCCTTACTCCTCAAAATTGCTTCGCGAGTGCTATGCGCTCGGTGCCGAGAAATTTGGCTGGTCGAAACGAAATGCGATGGTGGGCAGCATGAACGCGCCCGACGGCCGGCGAATCGGATGGGGGATGGCGACCGCGATCTATCCGGCCCTGACCTTCCCGGCACAGGCGCGAATACGTTTGATGATCGACGGCGGCGGTGTGCGTGCTATCTCCGGCTCGGCGACGCAGGACCTCGGCACCGGCATGTGGACGGTCGGCCATCAGATGACCGCTTCGCTCGTTGGGTTGCCCATCGAAAAGGTGAAATTTGAACTGGGCGACACAAATCTCCCGCCCGCCAGCGTGTCCGGCGGCTCGTCAAGCACGGCAAGCGTCGGACAGGCGTTATCAGAAGCATCGCTCTTTCTTCGATTTGCGTTATTGAAGCTCGTGGACGGCAAGTCGCCGCTCGCGAACGTCAAGGCGAGCGAAGTCGCGCTGCGCGGCGAAAAGCTCGTTCTGTCGGCTGACGAGTCCAAGAGTGAATCGATTGTCGATCTCATCCGCAAAAGCGGCCGGGCGTATGTCGAAGGTGCGACCGTTCAATCGCGCCTCGACCAAAGGCGTCAACTCGGCGAAGTGACCGGCGAAGACTTTGACGCCAACGCCAAGAAGTTTGCCTTTCATTCATTCGGGGCTCACTTTGTGGAAGTGATGATCGGCGAGTCCATTCCTGCCGTTCACGTGAATCGCGTCGTGAGCGTGATGCACATTGGCCGCGTGGTAAATCCGAAGCTCGCTCGCAGCCAGGTTCTGGGCGGCGCGGTGATGGGGATCGGCGCGGCATTGATGGAAGAGACGATCTACGATGTCCGCACCGGAAAGCCGGTCAACGCGAGCCTTGCGGATTATCTCGTTTGCGTTAACCCGGATGTGAATCAGATGGAGGCCTACTTCATCGACGAGCCTGACGCTCGATTTAACGCGATCGGCTGCCGGGGCGTAGGGGAAATTGGAATTACCGGAACTGCCGCCGCCGTCGCGAACGCGGTATATCATGCGACGGGTAAACGCATTCGCGACTTGCCGATTACGCCTGACAAGCTGCTGTAACTATACTTGGTCTCGCAAGCCATGCGCGAACTTCAGGAAATTATCACTGCTGCTGACGCCCTGTTTCAGGAGGGAAAGTCGGCGGCCGTCGCGACTGTCGTTGCGATCGAAGGATCAGCTTATCGCCGGCCGGGCGCGCGACTGCTGGTCGCCGAAGACGGCCGGTCGTGGGGTGGCGTGAGCGGCGGCTGTCTTGAGCGCGATGTCATCCGACGCGGACGTGAAGTCATCACGACCGGCCGGGCGCAGTTGCACCGCTACGACACCGACGAAGATTCTGCCGACGCCAGTTCCACCGGCTGCGGCGGTTCGATCGACATCTTCATTCAAGCCGTCGATCACAACTCTCGCGGGCCGCTGGATGCCATCCGCGACGCAATCGTTCATCGCCGCGCCGCAGTCATCGCCACGCTGATTCGCGCAACCGGCTCGAAAATTCCCGGTGACATGATCGCGCCGGGCAAAATCACCGGCGGCCGGTCGATGACAAATTATTTGCCGGAAGGCGGCGATTGCTCACCCGCCTGGGTCGATTCGACTTATGGCATGGTCCAGCAACATATCATCGACGGCGAGCCCTGCGATCTATTCATCGAACGAGTGCTTCCGCCGCAACGATTGATCATTGTCGGCGCGGGTCCGGATGCCCGTGCGGTGGCAACGCTCGCGAAGACGCTGGGGTGGCACGTGACCGTCGTTGCTTCCCGGCCGGCAATCGGCGTATACGATCGCTTTGCGACTCTGGCAGACGAAGTAATCGTGACCGGGCAGGATGAACCGCTTGCCGAAGTCGTGCTTTCCGCGGACGCCGCGGTTGTGTTGATGACGCATAATATCGCGCGTGACGGCGCCGCGCTGGGCACGATTTTGCGCTTGCCGCATCAGCTCGCATATCTCGGTGTGCTCGGCCCTCGACACCGCACGCAAGCGATATTGGACGTATTGGCAGTCCCGGCTTTCGACGCGTTGGCATCGCCGACGGGGCTGGATATCGGGGCTGAATCGCCGGAAGAACTCGCGCTTTCAATTATCGCGGAGATTCAGATGGTATTGCGCGGCGCGACGGGGCGACCGTTGTCACGTACCGATCGGCCGATTCATTCAAGCACTCGGCCTGCCACTGCCGTTCATTTCATCAGACCATGAACGATACTGCCGCTGTCCTGCTCGCCGCCGGCGGGTCGACCCGGCTTGGCCGGGCAAAGCAACTGGCGTCGTTCGACGGCACATTCTTAATTCGCCGCGCCGCAGCGTCCGCGATCGACGCGGGTTGCATCCCGGTGATCGTCGTTCTTGGCGCGAGCGTGCAACCCTGCATTGAAGCGCTGAGCGGCCTGCCGGTGGAAGTAACGTGCAACCTCGATTGGTCGCGAGGCATCGGCTCTTCAATTCGCGATGGATTCGCGAAGCTGGCGCGGCACCGTAAATTCGATCGCGTCGCTCGGGCCGTCGTGCTTTTGTGCGACCAGCCACGCGTCGATGAAAGCGCGTTGCGCCGATTGATCGCTCAAGCCGAACGCTCCTCGGCCATGATCGTGGCTTCACAATTCTCAGACCCCAACGGCTTCCCCACGCTCGGCCCCCCGGTCTGCGTTCGCAAAGAAATGTTTGCCAGCGTCGGATCGCTTTCCGACGACCGTGGAATGAAGGCCCTGTGGGTCGAACGGCCGCAGATCGTCGAAGCGATCGATCTTGAAGTTGCCGCATTCGACGTCGACACCCCGGCCGACCTGAAACGTATCTGTGGCGAGCAAAATAACGAGTAGATGATGAACGTCGCGCTTGCGGCAGACGCAAACTAAAGGGACTATGTGAAAGTTCGCGCCATCGCTTGAGGGCTTGTCGTGCGCCGATCTTCGATCATTAAGTTTTGCGTCTCAATGCTGTTGGCCGTGCCAGCGGTGGGATTGCTGGCATTCGGCCCGCGCGGCATCGACACCCCGCCGGATAACCGCATTGTCGTGGAATATTGGGAGGAGTGGACGGGCGAAGAGGGCGCGGCCCTGCGGGTACTGGTGAATGATTTCAATAAGACTCGCGGGAAAGAAAAAGGTGTCTTCGTCAATCTGCTGACGACGAGCGGGACACTACAAAAGACGCTCGTGTCGACGGCGGCGGGAGTGCCTCCAGACATCGCCGGGCTGGAGAATACGCAGCTCGCGCAGTTTGCAGAACTCGACGCGCTGGAAAAGCTTGATGACCTCGCGGCGGCCAAGCAGATCACCGGTGACAGATACAAAAAAGTGTATTGGGATACCTGCCGTTATCACGGCAATTTATATGGCCTGCCCAGCACGCCGTACAACTACGCGTTTTTTTACGATCAGCGCGCTTTCGACAAAAATGCAGATAAGCTGCGCGCCGCGGGCATGAGTCCGGATCGTTCGCCGAGAACGATCACGGAGCTCGACACTTATGCAAAGTGTCTCGACGAAATCGGAGGGGACGGACGAATCCGTGTCGCAGGCTATTTGCCGCTTGAACCGGGATGGATTCTTCAATACACCTGTTTCTGGTTCGGCGGATCGTGGTGGGATGACGAGCACGAGCGGTTCGACTTGCTCAACCCGGCCGTGGTGGACAGCTTCAGGTGGATTCAGAGCTACAGCAAGCGGCTCGGGCTCCAGGCCGTGCAGTCGTTCCGCTCGGGTGTCGGCAACTTCGATTCGCCGCAAAATGCCTTCATGAATGGACAGGTCGTGATGGAGCAGCAGGGAACATTCATGGCCAGCTTCATTCACAATCGCAACTCGACGATGGACGGCCACTGGGTGGCGGCCAAGTTTCCCGGCATCACGGAAGAGCTTTCCAACGCAACCTATTGCAACACCAATGTGTTTACAATTCCGCGCGGCGCGCGTCATAAAAAAGAGGCATTCGAATTCATCGCATGGATGCAGGAACAGGGACCGATGGAAAAGCTTTGCGGTCTGCACTGTAAGTTAAGTGCGTTGAAAACCGTCAGCCCCGAATTTCTCAATCACAACACCAATCCGTACATTAAAGTTTTTGATGATCTGGCCGCCAGCCCGTACGCGCGCTGCGCGCCGCAGTGCCCTATTTTGCCGGAAGTGAGCGAGGAGTTTCTCGCCTTCACGCAACGGTTGGCGAATCTTGAAGTGACGCCAGAGCAGGGTTTGGCCGAGATGCAGGAACGGCTTCAGCGGTCGCTGGATCACTTCAAGAAAATACAGGCGATTCGCGTGGCCAATCGACAACCTGCCGCGATGAACTGAACGAGGAATTTGAGGATTCATGTCTGAAGCGCGCACCACCATGAAAGGGTTGGCCTTCCTTTCACCCTGGCTGATCGGGTTCACGCTGTTCACAGCCATTCCCATCGGGATGTCGCTGTATTTCAGTTTCTGCGACTTCTCAAATTCCTCGCCCGATCGTCCGCCCGTGCTGACCGGACTGGACAACTATCGAATGTTGTTCCAGGACAAAATTTTCTGGATCAGCGTCAAATGCACGGCTTACTACGCCGCGGTGGCATTACCGCTCGGGCTTCTCGCGGCGCTGGGCATCGCCATGCTGCTGAACACCAAGATTGCCGGGCTCTCGATCTATCGCACGATTATTTTTCTGCCGTCGCTGGTGCCGACCGTCGCGGCCGGAATGCTTTGGCTCTGGCTGCTCAATGCGAAGCTTGGATTAATCAACATCACGCTCGAAAAAATCGGCATATCCGATCCGCCCGACTGGCTCGGCAGCAGTCGATGGGCGATGCCGGCGTTGGTGCTGATGAGTTTGTGGGGCGTGGGGAACACCGTCATCATTTATCTGGCGGGCCTTCAGGATGTGCCACGCGAACTTTACGAAGCGGCCGACATCGACGGCGCGACCGGCGCGCGAAAAATCTGGCACGTCACCCTTCCGTCCATCTCGCCGGTCATTTTTTTCAACTTCATCATGGGGATCATCGGAACACTCCAAGTGTTTGCACAGGCTTATATCGTGACGCAGGGCGGGCCGGATCGCGCGACGAAGTTTTACACGCTTTACCTCTACGAAAACGCGTTCACCAACTTGAAGATGGGTTATGCCAGCGCGATGGCCTGGATTCAGTTGCTCATCATCCTGGCCCTGACCGCGATTGCGGCCTGGACGAGCAAGCGATGGGTTCATTACGGCGGCAAATAAGCGGGAAGTATTTGTACAATGGAAAACAGCGAGCCCACCAGCGCCACGCCCACTCCTCCGCTTCAGCAGGAACTGAGCATCATCGACTACAGCGCCGTCGATCTGAAGAAGAACAACTCGTCCGAATCGGTATCCTCGTCGAAGCGCGCAGGTCGAATCGCCACGCACGTTGTGCTCATCGCGATCTGCTGCGTCGCGATTGTGCCGTTTCTTTGGATGGTTTCGACGAGCCTGAAAACCCTCGACGCGGCCATGGCGTTTCCGCCGCAGTGGATTCCATCGCCGATTCAGTTTCGTAATTACTACGATGTCGTCCTTAGCCACTCGTCCGATTTTCTACGCTGGACGCGCAACACGCTGATCATCGCCGCGCTCGGCGTCTCCGGTACGACGCTCAGCAGCGCGCTCGTCGCCTACGCGTTCGCCAAGATCAAGTTCAAAGGTCGCGGCCCACTGTTCGCCATCATGCTCTCGACGATGATGGTTCCCTTCCCCGTCACGATGGTCAGCCTGTTCACGCTCTTCCGCTGGTTCGGCGAACACACCGGCACGATGTGGCTTGGCACCTACAAACCGCTATGGGTGCCGGCCTGGTTTGGCTCGGCGTTCAACATTTTCCTGCTTCGGCAGTTTTTCCTCACCATCCCCGACGACCTAAGCGAAGCCGCCCGCATCGACGGCTGCAGCGAGCTGCGAATATTCTGGCAGATCGTTCTACCGCTTGCGCGGCCGGCGCTGACCGTCGTCGCGCTCTTCGCCTTCATCGGCATCTGGAACGACTTCCTCGGCCCGTTGATTTATCTTCAACGCCCGGAACAATTCACCCTCGCGCTCGGCCTGCAGAATTTCCAGAGCCAGCACGGCGGCACGCCCTGGCATCAACTCATGGCCGCCAGCGTTCTGGTCGTCCTGCCGGTGCTCGTGCTCTTCTTCCTCGCCCAGAAGACGTTCATCGAAGGTATTTCGACCACCGGGATGAAGGGTTAAACGCATTCCTGGGACGGCTCATCCGAATCACTATGCAAGCCTTCGTCGTGTCAGTAAGTGTATCGTGCGAACACCGGTAGAGAACAGATAACTATAGTTGCTGGTGTCGACGGTGGTGTCGACGGTGGTGTCGACCCCGGAGCCATCGGGATAGCTGGTTTCGCTCGCCGGGGTCGGAACGGTGACGTAGCCAGCGGTGTCGTCACTGGTGTTTATGACATCACCGGCGTAGCGGTGCCGCAGTCCGCCAACGTCACTAATTGATCCATGCCCGTCCCGCCGCCGCCGAGGCGGTGGTCCGTTTCTGGTCGCTCGCATAAACTGGAAATTGTTTGACAACGCCACCTTTCGTGATCTCGCAGAGCCAGCATCGGCCGCGTTCCGTTGAGCTGCCGCCGCTGCTCCATAGAGCTTCATCGAGGCGGGCGACATCGAAACTCATCCTCGATGTCTCAACGCGTGACTGCGGACGTCGCCTGCCTCGACACGCCAATCACGATTGAGCGCAACGCGTCGTTCGGCTAATGTTGGGTCATGGGGAAGCAACAGCCCGTCACTCGTACCGGCCGCCCGTCGTCGCTGCTCGACACCCGCGTCGTCTATTGCGGCGACAACCTCGAACAACTCGCCAAGCTGCCCGATGCTTGCGTTGATCTGATCTACATCGATCCGCCGTTCAATTCGAATCGCAATTACGAAGTCTTCTGGGGCGAGACGAAGGAAAAGCGAGCGTTCGAAGATCGCCACGCGTCCACGCATGCCTCCATCGATTATATGCGACCACGCTGCCTTCACCCGCCCGCAAGCGATTCTCGACCCGCTTGATCCCCGCGATAAGTTCGGCGTCCTACCACGCGTGAAGACGTTTTGTGATATCTCCAAGGATATTTGAGCGATTTGCATTGATCGGTTAATCTGGCTGCTAGCCGAGAGACACAGCTAGTTCCAGCAAATGGACGGGTCTGTCGAATACCTCTACTGAACGGGCCGGCGTAAATGACGCCGGACGCTCCGCTGATTGGATACGGAATTGGGGAAACGGGTTAGAACTATCTCGTTGTTTAGCGGCTGCGGGGGTTCAGATCTCGCACTTCGGGATCAAGGTTTTGAAGTGGTTTGGGCCAACGATATTACCGAAGTTGCGTGCGAAACGTACGCTGACAACCTTGGGCCGGTCGTGCACTGTGGTGACATTGCCGAATTCAAGAGCTTCCCGATCGCTGACTTTCTCGTCGGTTGCTACCCCTGCCAAGGATTCACGCAAGGAGGGCGTCGCGCAACTGGCGACTCGATCAACTTTTTATATCAACATTTTGATAGAGCTTTACGCTACATAAATCCAAAAGCGTTTATCGTCGAAAACGTGAATGGCATGGCATTTGGAAAAAACCGACAACTTTTGGAAAATCAACTCTGCCGATATCGCCTCGCGGGCTACCGCGTCGGATGGCAAGTGTTGGATGCCCAAAACTTTGACGTTGCTCAGCAGCGCCGTCGTGTGTTCATCGTTGGGATAAGGTCTGACATTGATTTCGAGTACAAATTCCCGCAGGCAAAGGGCATGTCGACCCCTTCACAACGCCAGGCCTTGGATGGTTTTCCAGAATGGCCGGAGGGTACATTCAACAACGAACCGTTTCACTGGTACTACCTCTCACGGCGTAGAAGGCATGATTGGAACGAACCAAGCCCATGTATTGTTGGCCATTGGCGACATGTGCCGTTACATCCAATGAGTCCACCATTGACGCGAATCCACACTGACAAATGGGAATTCAGTGACAAGGGAAGGGCGAGGCGATTGGCTTACGCGGAGTGCGCCGCACTCCAAGGCTTTCCTCGTACCTTCAAATGGACTCGCGGCACTATCCGCGAACGTTTTCAAATGATCGGCAACGCAGTTCCTCCGCCGCTGTTCCGTGCAGTCGTGAGAAATCTAGCTGAACTGTGGTGAAACTTTTATGCCTCCATCCAATCAACAGTCTCGGGCAACGCTCGAATATCTAGATGTTAGGAAGCTGGATTTTGATCCGACAAATCCCAGATTCGGTGCAACTCTTGGAAGCAAAACACAGGATGAGATTCAACAAATTCTCTCGGAAGCGCCATACTATGCACTCGAACTCATCGATTCACTCCTAAAGAACGGCTACATAGATTACGAACCGCTCGTGGTTCGCAGGGCTGATAGCAGATATACTGTAATTGAAGGCAATCGTCGGCTCGCGGCGATCAAAGAGATTTTAGCTCATCCTGAAAAGTACACAGGGAAGACTGATGACCTAACGAAGGTTCCCTCGCTGATCTTCCCTGACAAGCCCGACCAACAGCAAAGCGGTGAAATGCGCATCTATCTCGGTGTGCGTCATCTGATCGGATTTCGTGATTGGCCGCCGATTAGCAAGGCCGCGTTCTTAGATCGGCTGAGTAACGAGGCAGGCGGCCTCGCCCGCGTTCTGCAAGAACTGCGTATTACTAAGCACAATGCGAAGCGCCTGTTGCTACCGTTCCGTTTGCTCGCGAGTGCAAACATACCAATTCCAAAAGACGAAGACTTTTGGACGCTGGGTGAAGCAATGACGAGAAGTGGTGTGAAGGACTTTCTAAAGCTTGAGCACGACTCATCTTTTCAGATAACAGATTACAATAAAATTCGATTAGGCCACCTGCTCGACTTTCTCTATGGAAAGAAGACGAGTAAGGGCGAGCGGGATTCAAGGACCAGCAAGGTTTCAGAAACGCGAGAGTTATCGCGGTTTGCCAGGACAATTGGCTCGGAGACGGCCTACAAGGCCATGCTAAACGGTGAATCGTTATCCGAGGCAGAAATCTACGTTGACACCTCGCAGGAGAGTAGAGAGCGATTAGAAAAAGTTGTCCGCGAACTGAACCGGGTTATCAAAAAGGTTGTTGGCAAGAGCACTACACACGAGGCGAAGCGATTATCCGAAGCTAAATCCGAAATCGAGAACGCGATGAAGGAGTTTTTCAAAAAGAGTCATTCATGATGTATCCGGGGGTTTGCGAATTTCTTGAGATCATTGCCGAGGAGTTGGTAAGCACCAGTCCGATTTACCTTACAGCAGCTAGTCTTTCGGCTCAAGGCCATTCATCAATACTTGACGACCTTCAAAAGAAGCTAAAGGTTACTACTGGTAATGATGCGATCACGTCTGCCGTCAACGAACTAACGACGCACTTCCAAGATAAAGACGCGAGATTGCCCTTCGACTTCGATGTAGCGACCGCAAAATTTACCGCACTCGATCTCGATTATTTGACGTTCATCACTGACATGAAGGCAATCCGAACGATTGGAAAGCACTCGAGACAGTTTGAATGCTCAGTTGCTCACCGCTTGAAGTTACGCGCCACCGGCGCGATTCACCGCGTTGGTTATCCACGGGATATCAAAAAGAGGAAGATAGATTTCAACGCGCATCTAAAGACGCTCGGATTTGAAAGGCCTGTTCTGCTCGACAAGGAGAAGGACGGCGGTCTCGATATATTATGGCAGCTACCTTTAGGAACCGTCCCGCATCGCCCATTCGTCTTTGTGCAATGCAAGAACGGGCGATTTGAAATGAAGGTCGCCGACGGCTCGCTCGCAAGCGGTGACCGCTCACTTTCGCAGCACGGCGGTTTGATGTCGAAAGTCCATATTCCTTGCGTTTTGTTCAACGATTATATTTGGCCAGCACTGCTTGGGAAAAAGCAGCTGAACTATGTTCCGCTAGGCCTTAGCGATTTGGCTTCTTTATCTTCGCCGGCCAATGTGGAATTGATTTGAGGAAGTCCAGCCGGAGCTTGAGAGAATTAAAGGTTCTTAACTTATTCCTGCTAAAGAACTTGACTTTGCTCACTTTCTCAGTTGTTACGCCGCCTTCCGCCACGTGTCCGGCTCTTTCGCCACGCCCTTGAATTTCTTGCCGTCTTCTTTGACGTCCATGAATTGGCCGTCTTTCTCGCTGTTTGGGTTTCGTTGCGTTTGGTGAAGTCCTTGGTCTTCGGGATCCTTCAGCCGCGCGCAATCCTTGAGCGAGCCTTTTGGGAGAGACTAGAGAGACCTAGCCGTCCCATTCGGCCCGGCGTTTACGCACGGGGTTTGACGCGGCGCTTGTCGGGCTAGCGCAATATCGAATCGTTGTGCATGATGCCGTCGCAGCTGCCAAGAGCGGAAATGATCGAAATTCTACATCCCCCACGCGGTTACACGTCGGCGGCTTCGATGCCGAGGTCTTTTACTTTTTTGTTCAACGTGTTGCGATTGATGCCCAGGAAATCGGCGGCCTTGGTTTTGACGCCGCCGCAGCGGGAGAGGGCGCGTTCAATTAAGGCGTGCTCGATGTGGTCGATCACGAGTTGGTAGATTTCCCCTTCGCGAAGCTCGTAGTCGGCGATTGCCTGGTCGGCGAGCCGGCGCGTCAAGGCTTCGACGGATTCGGTTGCCTGGTTCGTTCGCCGCTGGGCGGCAAACATCCGGATGCTCAGCGGCAGCAGGTCTTCGGTGAAGTCCTCATCGCGTGACAACACCACCGCGCGCTCGATCGCATTTTCCAGCTCGCGCACGTTGCCCGGCCATGGATAGCGCAGCAGCACGTTCAACAGGTCGCGGCTGATGCGTTTCAGCCGGCGTTCGTTCACCGAGTTGAATTTTTCGAGGAAGTAATCGATCAGCGCCGGCACGTCTTCGCGGCGGTTTCGCAACGGCGGAAGATAGACGCTCACCACGTTCAGCCGATAAAAAAGATCTTCGCGGAAGCCGCCCTTGGCGACCTCTTCCTGAAGATCGACGTTGGTGGCGGCAATGACGCGCACGTCGACCTGCACCGTCTGCGTATCGCCCACGCGCTCGAACTCGCGCTCCTGAAGCACCCGCAGCAGCTTCACCTGAAGCACCGGCTCCATCGTTCCGATTTCGTCGAGAAAGATCGTCCCGCGGTCGGCGGCTTCGAAGCGGCCGGCCTTGTCGCGAATGGCGCCGGTGAAGCTTCCTTTCACGTGGCCAAACAATTCGGATTCCAGCAGCGTGCCGGTTAGCGCGCCGCAGTTGACGCGAATGAACGGCTTGTCTTTTCGCGGCGAGTTGTAATGAATCGCCTTGGCGATCATCTCCTTGCCGGTACCGGTTTCGCCCAGCAGCAGCACGGTGGCGCGTGAATTGGCGACCTGTCCCACGGTCGCAAACACATCGTGCATGGCCGGCGAGTCGCCGATGATGTTTTCAAAACGGTAGCGATCGCGCACCTGGGCGCGCAGCTGCGCGTTTTCTTCGAGCAGTTCTTCCTTCTGCCGCATGACCATACGGTTAATTTGAATCGCCTGTGCGAGGAAGGCCGCGATAATATCGAGCAGCGTGTGATCGCTGCGAAGCTGCTCGGGCGAGATGAACGGCTTGTCGACCGCGAGCGCGCCGATGGTGCGCCCCTCCATGCGAATGGGAACGCACAAAAAACTGATCTGCCCCGCGCCGATTTCGTCCAGATCGAGCCGGCCCGTGCGATTGAGGAAGTCCGGATCGGATCGCACGTCGGCGATGATGCGTGGCCGGCCCGTCGCGACGACGTTGCCGGTAATTCCCTCGCCGAGGGCGAATCGGTTGCGTTCGATCGAGTCGTTGGAAATGCCGATGGCGGCCTCGGTTCGAAGCAGGCCGGTGGACTCATCGAGCAGCACCAGCGTGCCGCGGTGCATGTTCATCTTCTCGGAGATGACGGCCATCATTTTGCCGAACGCTTCGCGCAGATCGAGTGTGGAGGAAAGGATGTGCCCGATTTGAATCAGGCTGGCGAATTCCTGGTCGCTATGACCGAGAGCTGCCTGAGAAAGTTGCGGTCTCGGCTCGGACATGCCTGACTTATAAGCACTTCGATTGAGGTATACAACGAAAAATGGGATCGAGTGCGGTTCTGAAGCCGGCAGATAGATTGCGGCGAAGCTAGACGCTACGATGCCGCGCAGCGAGACGATTGATTAGAGCGGGTGATCGGAGCTGGGCATGGGCGTGCCGATGGCACAGATGTGGACGGTGGCGACTTATGTGCTGCGTCAAAAGTTGACGCGGCGCAAGCGCTATCCGCTCGTCCTGATGCTGGAACCGCTGATGCGATGCAACCTCGCCTGCGCGGGGTGCGGGAAGATTCAATACCCCGCGCACGTGTTAAAGCGCGAGCTGTCGCCGGAGCAATGCTTCAAAGCCGTCGACGAGTGCGGCACGCCGATGGTCAGCATTCCCGGCGGCGAGCCGTTGATGCACCCGAAGATCAAGGAGATCGTCGACGGGCTCGTCGCGCGAAAAAAATATGTCTACCTCTGCACCAACGCCTTGCTGTTGAAAGAAAAGCTCGATCTGTTCACGGCCAGCCGGTATCTCACGTTCAGCGTTCATATTGACGGACAGCGCGAGCACCACGATTTTTCCGTGTGCCGGGAAGGCGGATATGACATCGCCGTGGAGGGAATTCGCGAGGCCGTGAAACGCGGCTTTCGGGTGACGACCAACACCACGCTTTTCGACGGTGCCGATCCAACGAGCGTTCGCGGTTTCTTCGATGAGATGATGGACCTGGGCGTCGAAGGGATGATGCTCTCGCCCGGCTATAGCTACGATAAGGCGCCGGATCAAAAGCACTTTCTCGGCAAGGCCCGCACGCGCCGGCTTTTCTCGTCGATCCTCAGCAATCGAAAGAAGCGGTGGCGATTCAATCAGAGCCCGCTGTTCCTCGAATATCTCATGGGCAAACGCCACTACGTCTGCACGCCGTGGGGCATGCCCACCTACAACATTTTCGGCTGGCAGAAGCCGTGTTATCTGCTCTCCGACGGCTACGCCGACAGCTATGCCGAGCTGATGGCCGAGACGGCGTGGGAGCGTTATGGCACGGAAAGCGGGAACCCGAAATGTTCCAACTGCATGGTGCACAGCGGCTATGAAGCGAGCGCCGTCGACCACACCTTCGGCGGCATCGGGGGCCTGTTTGCGACGGTAAAAGCAATGCTGTTCAGCACCCATCGCGGCGGCGACGAATCGTTCGACGCGGACACCGCTACGTTGCATGATGTTAAGCCGCTCGTGCAGCTCAATGTGCGCGTGCCGAAACGCGAATCGACCGCGCAGAACTATTTGCCGATGCACCTGAAGCCTGGCGAAGTGTCGACGGCGGCGAAGAAGTAGTCTTGCCCCTCTCTCCGTACTCGGGGAGAGGTTGGGAGAGGGGTCTGGTATTTCGTCTCACTAATCGCGTGTGAAGACCCCTCTCCCTGCCTCTCCCCGCGTACGGAGAGAGGGGTAAAAGCGAGTGAGTGAGTGGAACTATTCTGCATCGCTTCGCTCTCGAAACCTCCCGGATGTAGCCGATGTCCAGCGAATCTATAGCACAGCCGCCACCGCTATCGGAGGAAGTCGCACCCGGCACGCCGCATGAAAAGCTCGAGGGGTGGATTCCCGCGTTCGCGAGCGACGCCGAAATCTGTATTGCACTTGAGAAAGCGTTCGATTACCGCGGCGATGTCACGCTGACGTTGAAGGATGGCGGCGTCATCGAGGGGTACGTCTTCGACCGAAGCACTGACGGCGATGATTTGTCGACATCGTTCGTGCGCGTGATGCCGAAAACCGGCGGCGATAATTCCCGCATCGCCTACAGCGAAATCGCCAGGCTCGAATTTACCGGCCGCGACACCGCCGCCGGAAAGAGCTTTGAGACGTGGGTGAAAAAGCACGCTGAAAAAAAAGCGGCCGGCGAAAAGAACATTCGCATCGAGCCGGAAAAATTGGATTGATCCCTTCCGCGATTTTCTTACTGATGAAGGATGTCAAGTATGCGAGCCGTCGGATATCAGCAGCCAGGAAGCATTGATCGCGACGAGGCGCTCGTCGACATCGAGCTTCCGGTTCCGAAAGCGGAAAAGCGGGACCTCCTCGTTGAAGTGAAAGCGATCTCGGTCAACCCGGTCGACGTGAAGGTGAGAAAGAGTGCGAAGCCGGACGCCGGCGCGTGGAAGGTGCTCGGCTGGGATGCCGCGGGGGTAGTTCATTCCGTGGGGCCGGATGTCACGCTTTTTCACGCCGGCGATGAAGTGTTTTACGCGGGCTCCATCGCCCGGCCCGGCACGAACGCCGAGTTTCATCTCGTGGATGAGCGGATCGTCGGCAAGAAGCCAAAAACAGTGAACTGGACCGACGCCGCGGCGTTGCCGCTCACCTCGATCACCGCGTGGGAAACACTTTTCGATCGCCTCGACGTGAAGAGACCCGTGCCGGGCGCGGCCCGCGCGATTCTTATCGTGGGCGGCGCGGGCGGCGTCGGCTCGATTGCCATTCAAATCGCCCGCCAGTTGACCGACCTCGCCGTGATCGCTACCGCGTCGCGACCCGAGACGATCGCGTGGGTCAAGCAAATGGGCGCGCATCACGTCATCGACCACGCTCAGC
>CAXSBN010000013.1:6105-40982 GCA_964236135.1 uncultured Phycisphaerae bacterium | reverse complement strand
ATCGTCATGCCACTGCTGGTGGCTCTGGTGGTGCTGCTTTCCTGGCCGGCATGGCGCCTGGCCGTGCGGGTTCGCAGCCGGGATGAGACGGCCGCCCCCTCGCAACTCGGCAAGGCGCTCGGAGATCATCTGCCGCTCGCGAAACAGATCGCGAGCCTTCAACTCGGCCCGCCCGGATTTGTCTTCTCGACGACTCACACCGATCGGCACGTCACCGAAATCGCCGACCTGCTCGCCCCGCAAGGCCGCCTCGCGCTCATCGACGATCCCAAAGCGTTGGACATCAACCTGTTCAAACGCAAGTCGATCTCATTGCATTGGGAGTCGATGTTCACCCGCTCGACATTCAACACGCCCGACATCGGAGCCCAAGGCGCGCTTCTGAATGAAGTCTCGCGGCTGGTCGATGCCGGAACGTTGCGACCCACCGCGACCGAGCGGCTATCGCCGATCAACGCGGTGAACTTGAAGCGAGTTCACGCGCTATTGGAAAGCAACAAGGCACGGGGGAAGATCGTGTTGGAGCACTTCGGGTTGACGAGTTAAGACCGCGATCAGTGAATGCCCGCAGTAGCTTCAGCTATTGAAGTTGCATCGCGGATGCGCGCAACCTCGAATGATCTCCCGGGATTTTTGCCGCTTGCGGCTTCGCGAGTCCACACACGCGAAATGTCGCGCGTTTGGCTTCGCGAAGCCGCAAGCGGCAGTCGTCCGCATCGTATTGAAGGAATTGACCTCAAACCTCAATAGTTTGCTCTCAGGAGCCGACGGTAACGCGCCAATGCCGTGAGCGGGAAATAAAGGCGATACAGGTGATACTTCAGATAAAAAACCTTCGGGAAGCCGGTGCCCGTGCAGTTTTGCTCGTTCCAGTTGCCGTCGCTCCGCTGATGGTCGATGAGCCATCGCATCGCGCGATGCACGGCCGGGTCGTCGGCGCCGGCGACGGCCATGATTCCCATCGCGCCCCAGGCCGTCTGCGAGGGGGTGCTGTCGCCTTGCCCTTTGAGCGAGGGATCATCGTAGCTCGCGCACGTCTCGCCCCAACTGCCGTCCCGCTGCTGACAAGCACGCAGCCACTGAGCGCCGCGGCACACGAAGTCGGCGGACATCTCCTGGTCAACCGCTTTCAAGCCGGTCAGCACCTGCCAGGTGCCGTAAACGAAGTTGACGCCCCACCGCCCCCACCAGCCGCCGTCGATGTCCTGCTGATTCTGAAGATAGGCAATCGCACGGCGCACAGCTGCATGTTCAATCGTCATGCCGCAGTGGCCGAGGCATTCAAGCACGCGGCCGGTGATGTCGGGGCAGCTCGGGTCCTGCATCGCGTTGTGATCGGCGAAAGGAATTTTCTCGAGGATCGGGCGGTCTTTCGTCCGATCGAACGCCGCCCAGCCGCCGTCGTCGTTTTGCATCGCAAGGAGCCATTTGATCGCGCGATCGATCGCCGGCCGCGCCGTCTCGCCGCCCAGGCGCGCGAGCGCCATCGCGACCATCGCGGTGTCGTCGACATCGGGATAATGCGGGTTGGCGAATTCAAAAAACCACCCGGCCGGCTCGACGTTTGGGCAGTTGCGGCTCCAATCCGACGCGGTGCGGCACTCCATCGACAGCAGCCACCGCGTCGCCGCCCGCGCCGGCTCGCTGTCCGACGACAGCTCAGCCTCGGCCAGCCCGTGCAGCGCGATGCCCGTGTCCCACACCGGCGACAGGCACGGCTGAATGCGGATGCGATCGCCATCGCGAATGAAGAAATCCCGCAAATGCTTCTGGCCATCAACGATGCGCGGATCGCTGTCGGCATAGCCCAATGCGCGGAACGCGATCAACACATAAATCATCGGCGGAAAGATCGCGCCCAATCCTTCGGAGCCATCGAGATGATCGTGCAGCCATTTTTCCGCACGTCGCATCGCCAGACGTCGGAGCGGCTTAATTTTCGAGCGCTCATACCGCTTGATCGCGGTATCGACTTTGAGAAAGAGCTTTCGCCAATCCAGCGGCAGGCCGCGCACCGGATCGGAAAGGCGATCGCCGGCTGCGCGATCGACGTAGAGCTCGTCGATCCGCGCCGCGGGCGCGCCCTGGCGCAGGTAACGAAGCGTCGTCACGATCCCCAGCGGCAGGATCATCGTCCGCGTCCAGGCCGATACATGATACAGGTTGAAGTAGGACCATTTGGGCAACAGCACGACTTCCGGCGGGATGCTCGGGCAGGCGTCGTAACTGATCTGCCCGAGGGCGGCGAAATAAAATCGCGTGAACGTATTACACTTTTCCGCGCCGCCGTTTCTTAACACGATGTCCCGCGCCCGCGACAGGTGCGGCGACGCTGGATCGTCACCCATCAACTTCAGCGCGTAATACGCCTTGACCGTCGCCGATAAATCAGCCGGCCCACCGGGGTAGAGCGCCCACCCGCCATCCGCCTGCTGCTGGTCGCGCAGGCGATTGGCAATCAGCGGCAATTCCGCATCGCGCTCCTGATCGAGAATAAATTTGAAGAGCAGAAATTCGGACTGAAGGATGCTGTCCCCTTCAAGCTCGCCGACCCAGTAGCCGGACGCGCTCTGCTTTTTCAGGAGCGCGGCGCGAGCCTGGTCGATTGCACGATCCACGTCGACGGCAGTGCTGTCGACGGCGGTGCTGTCGACGCGATCTCGAACGGTTGCAACTTCCGACCCGGCGGCTTCAATCGTCACAGCCCGCGAGCCTAGCCGCCGACCCGCGCGGCGACAATGCTAGGCGCAATCGCATTTTCTCACTCCTCTCTCCGTACCGGAGAGAGGAGTGAGAGAACAATATCGCTCCGCGTTCGATTATCGACATTGCGTCGGAACAACTATTATCCAAAGCCGTGATGGCAACCAACGCGACCCCCGCAACGGCTATCGATCCGTACGAGCTTCATGCCCGGCACATGAACCCGGCGTTCGTCAAGATGCTCAAGACGATCGGCTTTGACAAGAATTACGTCCGCGGCGAAGGCGCTTATCTCTGGGACGCCGAGGGGAATAAATACCTCGACCTGCTGACCGGCTGGGGCGTCTTCGCGCTGGGGCGAAATCATCCAAAGATCAAGGCCGCGCTGTCGGAGGTTTTGTCGCAGAACTTGCCGAACCTGGTGCGAATGGAATGCAGCGTCCTCGCCGGGCAAGCGGCGGAAATGCTGGCGCGCTGCGCGGGCGGCGAGCTGTCGCGCGTCTTCTTCTGCAACTCGGGCACCGAAGCCGTCGAAGGCGCGTTAAAATTCGCGCGCTGCTTCACCGGCCGGCAGAACGTCGCCTTCTGCGATCACGCTTTTCACGGACTGACGGGCGGCGCGCTCGCTGTGAACGGAGCGGACTTCTTCCGCGAGCGCTTCGGCCAACTCGCGCCCGGCACGGTGAAAATTCCGTTCAACAATCTGCCGGCCCTGGAAGCGGCGCTCGCGACGCGATCCGCGGCGGCATTCATCGTCGAGCCGGTGCAGGGAAAAAGCTGCGAGGTCGTTCACGACGGCTACCTTGCTGAAGCTCAGCGCCTGTGTCGAAAGTTCGGCACGATGTTGATCGTCGACGAAGTGCAGACCGGCCTGGGCCGCACCGGGAAATGGTTCTGCTTTCAGCATTGGCCGGATGTCGAGCCGGATATTGTGTGTTGCGCCAAGGCACTCTCCGGCGGCTTCGTGCCGGTCGGCGCGATTATCACGCGCCCGAAGATCATGGACTCCGTCTTTGACTCCATGGAACGCTGCGTCGTTCACTCCACGACGTTCGGCCAGAACGATCTGGCGATGGCTGCCGTGCTGGCGAGCTTGCGCGTCATCGAAGAAGAAGATCTGGCGGCCAACGCAGCGGCGCTGGGCGATTACGCAATCGGCCGGCTGCGCGAGATCGGCGCGAGCTGTCCGTTCGTTTCCGACGTGCGCGGCAAAGGGCTGATGTTTGGAATCGATTTCACCAAGCCCGGATCATCGCTCAAGCTCAAGATGGCGTGGGATGTCCTGCACAAGCTGAACTACGGCGTCTTCGGGCAGATGATCATCATTCCGTTGCTTGAAAAGCACCGAATCCTGACGCAGGTCGCGGGATATCACACCGATGTGATTAAGTTTCTTCCGCCGATCAACATCACGCGAAGCGACATCGACTGGTTTTTGAATGCCATGCAGGACGTGCTCGACGACGCGCAGCGCGTGCCGGGCGCGGCCTGGACGACGGTGATGGGACTTGCCAAGCGGGCAGCGCTAACCTGATCCGGCTTCCCGCGACTGTTACGCATGAAGCGAATCAGGCATCAACTTCTGGCGGCGATCGTTTCGTGTACCACGCGGCCGAGGTGGACGCTGGCCATCACGCTGGTCACGGTCGCAATGGCGATCGTCTTCTCATCCGCGCGTCTTCGCATCTCGGCAGATCAGAACAAACTCTTCGACCCGCGCGTCCCGTTCTTTCGCGATTATCTTCATTTCGTCTCCACGTTTCCCGAGAACGAGGCGGTCTACGTGGTCGTCCGCGCGCGACGGCCCGACGCGCTGCCGGCGGTGCAGCGATGGGGGCAGATCGCCGATGCGATTGCCGAGCGCGTGGCCGGGCTGAAGGACGAGGTGCGAGCAGTCGACGCGCGCGTTCCGATCGACAAGCTCGGCACGGCCGGCCTGCTATTCGATGACCCGTTGCGCGTGCGCCAGAGCGTCAAAGACATCAGGCGTTTTATTCCGCTCATTAAATTGGTCGCTGAGCACGACGTTGCGAAATCGCTCCTGCTGGGCGGCACGCCGATCGAGCGGCTGCTTAGCGCGCTGGCGACGCAGAAGCCGGATTCCGACACCGCCCGTTTCATCTCCGCGCTGTCGACCAGTTGGAACGACGCCGCCCGGCGCGACGGAGCGCTGAAGCCGGGCAGCGGGCTCCCCGACCTCGCGTCGCTGGAGGCGACCGACCCGTCGCGCCTTGGCTATTACTACGTTCCAGACCAGGCCGATCCGTCGCAACATCTCCTGCTTGTTCGCGTCTATCCGAAATCGCAGCTTGATTCTTTGACGGCGATTTCGAAAACCGTCGAAGCAATCCAGGCTGCCGCGCTCGAGGCGGCTGCGCCGTTTTCGGAGTTCAGCATCGGCCTCACCGGCCGGCCGGCGCTGGACGCAGACGAAATGCGCACAACCGATCGCGATTCGCGACGCGCCGAAATCCTCGCGCTTCTTTTTGTCTTCCTCGGCCTGACCGTCGCGTTGCGCTCGATCTGGCTGGCGCTGGCGGGAGAAATCGCGCTGGGCGTCGGCATCGCGTGGACCTTCGGCTGGGCCACGCTCAGCCTCGGCGAGTTGAATCTGCTCTCGATCGTTTTCCTGCTGGCGCTCATCGGCATCGGGATGGATTACCTCGTTCAGATCCTCACGCGGTATCGCCGGGAAGCCGCGAGGCGAACCGATCCAAGACGGTTATGGATCGCGGTCTTTCGACACGTGTCGGCCCCGATCAACACCGCCTGCCTCGGTGCCGCCAGCGCGTTTCTCGTTTCGATCTTCACCGATTTCCGCGGCGCCGCCGACCTGGGCATCATCGCCGGCGGCGGGCTGCTGCTCTGCCTTCTGAGCGGCTACATCGTGCTGCCCGCCCTGCTCACGATTTGTCCGCCGCGGACGATCCATCACAAGGGAAACAACTGCACGACCACAACTCATTCGCCGCGCCCTCAGGTCAAGCGAAGCTGGCGGAGCTTTGCGTTTCCCGTCGCGTGGTGCGCGCTCCTCGCCGTCGGCGCTTCCTTCGCGTCTCGCCCGCGGTTCAACGCCGATCTTCTCTCGTTACAAGCTCCCGATCACGACTCCGTCCGGCTGATTCGTCATCTTCAGACTTGGTCCGCCGTCGTTCTGTCGAAAGATTTGCAGACATTAGGCGCGGTGCGGTCCGCGTTGAGCGGCTCACCGCTGGTGCAGTCGACTGAGAGCATTCTGACGGCCTACGAAAATCTGGACTTTCTCCGCGTGGAGCGGAAAACATTTCCAACTGTTGATTGGACCGCCCCGGCGACGGTCGAGCCTTCGGCAATCTCCCGCATCGCGCGGAAGGCAGGATCGCTCGCGGAAAAGTTTTCCTCGGTTGATTCGCAAACGACGGCCTCGCTGAATCGCTTCGCGGAGTTGCTCTTCACGACGTCCGGGGCCGATCGCGATCGCCTCGCCCGCCGGCTTTCAGACTGGCAGGTTGGATTTACCGCACAGCTGTTTCAGGATGTCGCAACGTTCACGCCGGATGAATTGAACGTTGACAGCCTTCCCGAGGAAATGCGCTCGCACTTTGTCGGCAGCGACGGAAAATTTGCGCTCTACATTTATCCGAGCGCGGATTTGTGGGAGCAGCCGAATCTCATCGCGTTCGCGCGGGACGTTCAATCCCGGGTGGCGAGCGTCGCGAATGCACCGGCCCCGACCGGGATCGCAATGAACCTTTATGGCTCGACCGCGTCGATCCAGCGGTCCTTCGTCCGCGCGACAATTTATGCGCTCGCACTGATCGTCCTCCTCGTGCTGCTCGACTTCCGAAAAATCGGCCGGACGTTGATGGCGTTAAGCGTGCTGGCGTTCGGCCTGCCGATGCTGCTGATCATCATGGGACTGTTCGGCGTCGATTGGAATTTCGCCAACTTCTTCGCGCTCCCGATCCTGATCGGCGCGGGCCATGAGTATGGCGTGTTTCTCGTTCACCGCTATGCCGAGGCGGAAGACCGCAACCGATTCTGGCCGCGCTGGGATGTCAGCGACGGCGCGCTGCTGCTTTGCGCTTACGTCACCTGTACCAGCTTCGGTTTTTTCTGGTTCACCGCTTCGCACCGCGGCCTCCGCTCGCTCGGCCTGGTCATGACGCTGGGCACAGCCTGCATCTACCTCGCATCAGTCGCCGTGCTGCGGCCGCTGCTGCGATGGCGGCTCGCGCGCTCCGTCGCGTCACAGCCCGAGCAAGCGAGCGGGCCATTGCACCGGTAAATCCGGCTGGAGGAATTTTCCGCCGGGCAGGATCGCCTCGGCGGCGAGGTATCCGCTGCGCACCGCCCCTTCCATCGTCGCCGGCCAACCGGTGAGCGTGTAGTCGCCGGCGAGATAAAGCCCCGGCAGACCGTTCGTAGACGGCGCTTGAGTCGGCCGATACCGATCGACGCCGGGAATCGCCGCGAAGGTCGCCCGCTTTTCGATCACCACCGTCCCCCGCATCAATTTTGCGTTACGAGCGCCGGGCAATGTTGCCACTAACTGGCGATTGAACAGCTCGATCATCTCTTCCCGCGACTCACCGACCCATTCCCGCGCCGCGCTGATGACGCCCTTCACCACACAGCCGGCCGTGTCTTTTCGGAAGATCCATTGCAGCGGGCCGGCCAGCAATGCCGCGTGCGCTTGCGACATCACCGGCCGATCGAACCAGAGGTGCGTGCCGAGGATCGGCACGCTTTCCAATTTCTCCAGATCGCGGAAACGTTCATCCCGTTGCAGCCATTCGTCGGGAATCCATTTGCCGATTCCGTGATGATTGATCGCGAGCACCACGGCGTCGGCCGTAATCGTCTCACCGTTCGCGAGACGAATACCGGCGGCTCGATCGTTCTCGACGACAACCTGGTCGACGCGAACACCCAACCGCAGGTCACGGCACGGCGATGCTTGATAAAGGTCTTGCAGCGTGCCGGCGGGAGTGCCGAGGTGCCAGCCGCGCGAATTTGCGAACAACGAATCCTGAAAAACCTGAATGGCGTATTCGGAGCTGGCGCGGCGCACCTCCTCGTTCAATGCCCCGACGAGCACCGGCTCGTACAATTTTCTCACCAAACCGGCGGATTGCCGATGCTCATCCAGCCACTCGCCGAACGGAACATTCGCCAGCGTTTTGCGGCCATCGCGGCCCACCCGCATCATCGCCAGCGCCGCGCGTAAGAATTCAGCGCGCTCTCGCACGCTTAGGAATGAACGTCGAAGCCCGTTCATCGCCAGGTGGAGCGGCGCGGGCAACCCAGGTGTCGCACGCAGCGCATATCCATTTTGTTGATCGTCAAAAAATCGAATCGCCGGCTCAAAGCGGATCTGATTCGATGCACCGATGCGGCGATAAAAATCGATGAGATTGGTGCAACAGCCGAGCAGGACGTGCTGGCAATTGTCGAGCGTCTCGCCCGTCTCCGGGTCCTGATACGCGCCCGCGCGTCCGCCGAGCGCGCGGCGTGCTTCGAGAAGGATGACATCCGCGCCGGCCGATTCCAGCGCCGCCGCCGCCGCCATGCCCGCCAAGCCACCGCCGACAATGACCACTCGCATCGGCGTTGATGCAAGTGCCGAACGACGCTGAACGTCTACGGTCATCGTGTGTCCAGCGCGATGGCCGAGGACGCGCCGGCCGCCCGGTATGCACGCGCCGCGCGCCAGCCGATCCGGAACTTCGACCAGGTCGAAAGCGTGACACGCCGTTGTAGAACGATCGCCGGGGCGGCCGATATCTTGGCGAAAAGCCGCGCGTAAATTTCGGTCATCGCGATCAGCGACGGCCGGCAATCCGGCGGGATGCGTAGCTCCAGTCCTTCCGCGAGCCGGTAATGGTGCCGCGCTCGCTCAAGCTCAATTTGCATCAGACGATCGAACGGCTCGCTCTCCGTCAGCGCATGACAATCGAAAACATTGAGTCCGGCCGCCTTCAAATCCTCAAGCGGCAGGTAAAGTCGGCCGCGTGCTGAATCCTCGCGCAGGTCACGCAGAATATTCGTCAACTGAAATGCGACACCGAGCGCGATCGCCATCCGTTCGGTCTCTTCTCCGCCTTTAAACCCCCAGATGTGCAAGCTGGCGATGCCCACCACGCCGGCAACGCGATGACAATATTCGTGCAGGCTCGCGAACGTTTCGAACATGACGGGCTCAACGTCCTGCTGCTGCCCGGCGATGGCTGCGTCAAAAAGCTCGACGGGGATAGCATATCGCCGCACAACATCGGCGAACGCCGGCCAGACTATCGCATCGTCCGCGGTCGCCGGAAGGTGATCGTCGACGAGCGCTCGGCGTGTCTGCTCCCGCCATGCTTCAAGCTCATCCTTCCGCTGGAGCGCTGATCTGCCATCCTCGCGGTCGGCAATGTCGTCGACCAGGCGCATGTAGGCATACAGCGCGAACATGGCCGACCGTTTCGGTTCGGGAAGCAATCGCATGCCGTAGTAAAAATTCCGGGCCGACGTGCGCGTGAGGTTGAGGCAATAACGCTTCGAAGCGTCAAGGCGCGCCGACGAGGCAGTCCGCGAGTTGCCGGCTGTGTTTGTATTCACGGTCATCGAGACGGTCACGCGAATCTCACTTTCCGCTCAGAAACAGAGTCATCGCGCGCGTCGAGATCGCTTGTGTGACCAGCCGTGCTTTTTTGAAGCGCGAGAGCGACGGCCGGCGACGAAGCGTGTCGAAGTTTTGCGCTCGAATCGCATCCAGCACGGCCCGTCCACCCCGCGAAAACAGTGCGATATGTGAGGCGACCGGACCCGACAGGGTCGGAATAAGCTCATCTCCTTCGGTGAAGAGGCATTCGGTTTGTTCGACAGCATATCGGATCATGGCCTGAAAATGCTCGCGTTGTTCTGGCTCGTGCCAACCGGAAACCGGCAGGCCGAACTTTTTCATCCAATCTTCCGGAATATACACGCGGCCAAGTGACTCGCGATCGCGCTTCACATCCTGCCAGAAATTGGTCAGTTGCAGGGCGGTGCACGTCCGATCGGCGAGGCTTTGCCGTCGCGCGTCATCGTAGCCGCACAGATACAAGACGAGTCGTCCGACGGGATTGGCACTTCGCCGGCAATAGTCGAGCAGCGCCGGATAGCTTTCGTACCGCGCGATGCGCTGATCCTGTTCGAACGCGGAGATTAAATCGAGAAACGGATCGATCGGAATGCGATATCTTTGGATCGTCTCGCGCAGCGCAACGAAGACCGCGCCGGCCGGCCGATCCTCGTAACAGTCATTCAGCGCGGTGCGAAGGGCGGCGAGCAGTTGCAGCGAACGGTCGATGTCGCCGGTCTCATCACCGAAATCGTCGGCGGCCCTGCAAAACGCGTAGAGGTTGAAAAAGTCCTGGCGAATCGAGCGCGGGACGAATTTAGAGACGATGGAAAAGTTTTCGTAGTGCGTCCGGGCGATCCGCGCCAAAATGGCCTGCGCGTCATCCAGCCCGGCGACCGGATCGAACACCGACGCGATCGCGCCAGCCAGCGCGGGCGACATCCGTCTTTCTTCAATGAATCGGGCGGCGGACTGAGACCCGTCGCTCACGCTGCTGTTTCGATGCACTTCGTTCACTGAAGCGAGAAGCGTAGTCGCTGAATGGCCGAGACGCGACGAGGTTTCATCCGATTATCGAATCGCACCCAGGACCGGCAGCGGAGCTGCCAGATTTCGTGCATCCGTGATCAATCGTTGCATCGCATCCTGATCGTCCAGCTCGTACGATCCGCGAACTCTCCCGCTGCCGTCGATCAGCAGAAAGCGATCGGAATGCAGAATAGGCGACTGAACGCCGTGACCGGCCGAACCGATCTTCATGCCCGCGGCGAGTTGCATGGCGGCATCGCGGTTCGGCGGGGAGACGAATCGCCACCGCGTCGCATCCATGCCATGCTCGGCCGCGTACGCCTTTCGAGTTGAGCGATCGTCTCGTTCCGGATCGACCGAGAACGACAGGAACATGATGCGGCGATCATCGAGGACTTTCGATAGCTCGACTCGCTTGTCGGTCATCCGCGGGCAGGTGCTTCCACAGTGCGTGAAGATGAAATCCGCGATCCAGACTTTGCCCCGCATGCTGTTATTGTCGACCGCGTTCCCGTCCTGATCGGGGCACGAGAACGCGGGAGTCTGATAAATAATCGGCGTGGCGCCCGCGCGGGGCTCGGCGGCGCGCAGCGCGACGGCGTGCGTCTGCTGCTCCGGGCGCAGCCAGATTGTCG
Source organism: uncultured Phycisphaerae bacterium (assembly GCA_964236135.1). Classification (GTDB taxonomy): domain Bacteria; phylum Planctomycetota; class Phycisphaerae; order Tepidisphaerales; family Tepidisphaeraceae; genus CAXSBN01. The sequence goes on along the minus strand of CAXSBN010000013.1, from coordinate 30,029 downwards.
CGCCGGCGACGAGGAGCGCGGTAACGCCGAATATGCCGCCAATCCTGAATGCTTTCTGACTCATAATTACTTCCGCCGCCAAAATCTTAAAACTGGGCGTAATGCCAATAAATCGTCTGCGGAACCGCGTACTGCACCCACCCCTTGCTGCCGGTATTCCATTGCACGCGCCCGTCGCCGAACAGAACATTCATGCCCACCGGCGTCCCGTTTTTGTCCAGGCGGTGATTCCATTCCAACACGTTCTTAGCCCCGTCGCTCGTGCAGAGCAGGTCGCAGGCCAGCACTTTATCCGCCGTCAGACGCCGGTAATCCGGATAATCAATCTGCCAGGTTAATGGGTCCAGCCAAAACGGAAATTGATACGTCACGGCGATCGTCCCGGTTTGGTACGGCCACCACGTTTCGGGAGTTCGATCCGCGAAACTTTCGGGGCAGAAGAAAATGCTTTTCGGCCCGCAGTACTTGATCATCACGTCCGACATATCCGCCAGGATCGGCGGCGGGCCGAAGATGGGAATCGCGCTGCCGCCGGACGACGACCCGTGATAACAAAGGACGTGCGGATTCATACGCTCAAGCCCGCCGTACCGCGCCGGCAGGACATGGAAGTCGTGAAAATAGAGATAGAGACCCGCGCCGATCTGGCGAAGCTGCGAAGCACACTGCACATGCCTCGCGGCTTCTCGCGCGCGATTGATCGCCGGGAGCAAAACGGCGATGAGGACCGAAATGATCCCCACAACAACCAGAACTTCTATGAGAGTGAATGCGGAGCGGCGAGTAGGAGTGATCATCTGATCCCAGCCCAAGAATACAAATAGCTGGAAAGCGGGAAAATCAGCCGCCGCCCGGCAACTCGCCATTGACGAGCGAGATGCCGCTATCGGTCAAACAGGCACGGACGGCCGGCACGCAGATACCCGCCAACACCAGCAGCACCAGCGAAAGAGACAGAATCAGCCGATGTTGCTTTTTCAAAGATTGCTTCGTCATCTAGACCTCAAAACGAATTAGTGCCTGACCGCGTACGGTGGAACAAACCCTAGCCGCCGACCTTCACACTGTCAACGAAAATGGCCGTTGCGCGCTCACGGAAATGCACCTTTTGCATCGGCCCTTCGCGATATTCGGCACAACCGGTAGCATCATGGGGAGAGGAACCAACCGCCATGCGCAAACCACGATTCACTTATAGTGCCGTCCTGTTTCTTCTATCGGTTTTTTCGGGCAGCGTCGCCTCTGCCGCGGGCGACGTGGCGACCCACCGCCAATACCTGTCCGGCCGGGATCGTGACTCAGCCGTGCCTTGGGAGTTTTACTGCACGGGCGGCGCGAAATCGGGCACGTGGTCGACGATTCCTGTTCCGTCATGCTGGGATGTGAAAGGTTTTGGCACGTTATCGTACAGCCAGGACGATCCGAAGCAGCCGACCGAAGAAGGACAATATCGTTATCACTTTGAAGTCCCGAGCGAGTTTGCGAATCGCCGCACGTTTCTGGTCTTCGACGGCGTGTTCACCGACACCGATGCCCGCATCAACGGCAAATCGGTCGGCCCCGTCCATCAGGGCGGGTTCTACCAGTTTCAGTATGAAGTGACCGACCTGCTCCAGACCGGTCGCGACAATCTGCTGGAAGTAAACGTCAAGAAAAAGTCGGACAACAACTCCGTTAATCGTGCCGAGCGGCAGGCGGATTTCTGGATCTTCGGCGGCATCTTCCGGCCGGTTTATTTGAAGAGCGTTCCGAAGCAATTCATCGACCGCGTGGCGATCGACGCCAAGGCGGACGGCACGTTCGCCGCGGATGTGATCACGCCGGCGAATGAGACGGCCGACACGGTGTTGGTCGACCTGCTCGATCAGACCGGCGCGATGATCGGCTCGGGCCGGTGCCGGCCGGGCGAGCGGTTGCAGACGAAGGTTGATCGCCCGGAAACGTGGACTGCCGAGACGCCAAATCTCTACACGGCGCGATTCCGCCTCGTGGCGGGCAACACCGTGTTGCACGAGGTCACGCAACGATTCGGTTTTCGCACGATCGAAGTTCGGCCCGGCGTGGGCGTGTTCGTCAACGGCTCGAAGGTCGTCCTCAAAGGCATCTGCCGTCACGCCGCCTGGCCGGACTCCGGCCGCACGCTGACGCCCAAGATCGACCACGACGATGTCGAATTAATCAAAGGAATGAACCTGAACGCCGTGCGCATGTCGCACTATCCGCCCGACGAATCGTTCCTGGATGAGTGCGATGAGCTGGGTTTGTATGTGCTGGACGAGATGACCGGCTGGCAGAAAGCATACGACTCGCCGACCGCGATCCGCCTGGCGGGCGAGACGGTGCGGCGGGACGTGAATCACCCCAGCATTCTTTTCTGGGACAACGGCAACGAGGGCGGCTGGAACACCGATGCCGACCCCGAGTTCGATAAATGGGATCCGCAGCATCGCGCCGTTCTGCACCCGTGGGCATTTCATGGCGAGATCAACGCGCAGCACTACCCGGATTACGTATCGCTGCAAAAATTGCTGCAAGGGCCGAACATCGTCATGCCCACCGAGTTTCAGCACGGGCTGTTCGACGGCGGCATCGGTGCGGGCTTTCGCGACTATCGCGACCTCATGCACGCGAGCTCAAAAAGCGCCGGCGGATTTATCTGGGCGCTCTTAGATGAAGGCGTCATTCGGCCGGACACGGGCAAGATGGACGTCGCCCTGAGCCGCGCGCCGGACGGCGTGGTCGGGCCGTATCGTCAGAAGGAAGGAAGCTACTACACGATCCGTCAGATCTGGTCGCCGGTGGACTTCCCCGCGCAACTGCCGGCGGATTTCGACGGCGGGCTTCCCGTCAACAACGATTACAATTTTACCTCGCTCAGCGCCGTCAAATTTCATTGGTCGCTGCTGAACTATCACCGGCTTGACGATGAGTCGGCCGGCCACACCGTGACCGCCGAGGGCGATGTGGCCGGCCCGGATGTCGCGCCCGGCGCCGCCGGCGAGTTGCGCCTGCACTTGCCCGCCGACTGGAAATCTTCCGACGCGCTTGCGGTGTCGGCGGTCGATTGGACGGGGCTGGACGTGATCGATCGCGTCTTCCCGCTCGACGCGACAAAATCGTACGCGCCCTCGGATCGCCCCAGGCCGGCCGAATCGGATGGAAAACTCGTCTCTGGAAATGTGACGCTGACGGTTGATCCGGGCACGGGTGTGATTCAATCGATCGTCAATGACGGGCGATCGTTGACGTTCAAGGGCGGTCCGCGCCTGGCGCTGGGCACACCGCCCGCCGCGCCGAAACGCAACCGCAAACCCGGCAGCACAACCGCCGCGAGCGAGCCTGCCGATCCAATACCGCAGGGAAAGCTGTCGCGCGTGTCCTGGAGTGCGGGCAAGGATGGATGGTTCTGTCTCGATTACACGATCGAGGCGAGCGGGCCGTGCAGCTATCTGGGAATCACCTTCGACCTGCCGCCCGAACAGGTGAAGTCGGCGCGGTGGCTCGGGCTTGGCCCGTATCGCGTGTACAAAAATCGAATGGAAGGCGGCACCGTTGACGTCTGGAACCGCGCCGCCAACAACACGATGACCGGCTGGTCGGAGTGGGATTACCCGGAGTTTCGCGGATACTTCGGCGATCTTCGCTGGGCAAAGCTGACCACCACCGGCGGAACCATTTCGATCGTGCCGGAAACGCGGGGGCTTTTCCTGCACCTGCTCACGCCCGACGTTCCGCCGGACGGTATCTCGAAGACCGCAGTCGCCGAATATCCGGACGGCTCGATCTCGATTCTGCACGCGATCAGCGCCATCGGAAACAAATTCAACAGTGCCACGAAGCTCGGCCCGCAAAGCATGCCCTTTCAAGCGAGCGGCGAATACTCCGGCCGCGTGTGGCTCCGTTTTAATTAAACGAGAACCGACGACATCTAGTTGACTCTTACCCCTCTCTCCGTGCGCGGGGAGAGGAGACAGAAGAGGGACGGCGGGAGCGCGATTGCCCTGCTGATACCTATCGCGGAAGTTCCAGTTCAAAAGGGTGGGTCGATCGGTTAAATTACAGCGCAGCCTATGTCGCTCAAAATGACCAACGCCACCGCCGTCTACACCGTGATGATTCTGATTCTCGCGGCCGGGCTATGGGCGATTTTATCATTCGGTGAAACGCTGCATGCCGCGCCCGACCTCGCCGGCGAATGGGAATTCACCGATACCGCGACCGGCGAAGTGACGAAGGCGTCGATGAACCAATCTGGACGATTCCTCCAGCTCCGCATGAACGGCCGACCCGCCGAGGAGCTGCGGATGTCTCCGCCGGGCGACCCGCAACACTCGCGGGCGATCGAGTTGAAATCGCCGGCCCGCACGATCACACTGACGGAAGGTCGCGAGCCGGACACCTATCGATTATTTATCTCACCGCCGAACGAGTCGATGATCGGTAAAATGGTTTCCAGAACGTATCCGCGCGCCGGGTCGAGCACCCGCCCCGCCACCCACGCAAGCTAATTCTATGCACTTGAGCTTGATCCTCGTCTTGTTGATGCAGATCGCGCTGATCTTGGCGCTCAGCCGCGTCATGGGAACGTTGTTTCGCCTGCTGAACCAGCCGCAGGTCATGGGCGAAATGGTCGCCGGCATCATGCTGGGGCCAAGCCTGCTGGGCTGGCTCTGGCCGAGCGGTTTCGCATTTCTGTTTAGACCTGACACCGTCCAAGGCCTGGGAATCACGGGCGATCCGACCGCCTACCTCAATATTCTCAGCCAGTTGGGCGTCATCTTTTTTCTGTTTCTCGTGGGGCTGGAGCTCGATCCGAAGCTGCTGAAAAACCGCGGCCACACCGCGGTCGTCATCAGCCACGTCAGCATCATCGCTCCGTTTTTGCTGGGCGCGGCGCTTGCGTTGTACCTGTATCCGCATCTGTTCAACGACGCGCCGAAAATGAAGTTCACGGCGGTCGCCCTGTTCATGGGCGCGGCCATGAGCATCACGGCGTTCCCGGTGCTCGCGCGGATTCTGACCGAGCGCAATCTTCACAAGACCAAGGTCGGCGCTGTCGCCATTACCTGCGCGGCCGTCGATGACGTGACGGCCTGGTGCATGCTGGCGTTCGTCGTCGGCATCGCCCGCGCCAGCGGCCTTAAGCCCGGCCTACTGACGGCCGCGTTTGCCGCGATCTACGTCCTGTTCATGTTCTTTGTCGTCCGACCCTTTCTGCAACGACTCGAGCGCGTCCACGACCGGGAGGGGCGGCTCAGTCACAACGTCATCGCGGTGATTTTTCTCCTGATTCTCGCCAGCGCCTGGACCACGGAGGCGATCGGCATCCATGCGCTGTTCGGCGCGTTTTTAATGGGCGCGCTGATGCCCAAGGGAACGCGATTCGTTCATACCCTCAGCGAAAAACTTGAGGACTATACCGTCGTTCTGCTCCTGCCGATCTTCTTCGCCTACACCGGACTCAAAACCCAGATCGGCCTGCTCGATAACGGCGCGCTCTGGCTGGATACCGCGCTGATTATCGGCGTTGCCTGCCTGGGAAAATACGGCGGCTCGACCGCTGCCGGCGTGGCGTGCGGGCTGGGCTGGCGCGAAGCATCCACCGTCGGCATTCTCATGAACACGCGCGGGCTGATGGAGTTGGTCATCCTCAACATCGGGCTTCAGGAAGGCGTCATCACGCCGGTGGTGTTTGCGATGATGGTGATCATGGCGCTGGTCACGACCGCGCTGACGACGCCGATCTTGCATTGGGTCTACCCGGCCGCGCGGTTCGGCGCGGAGGAAGCGTCCGCCAAGCTGGCGGCGACGAAAAAGCGCTACTCGGTGCTGGTCTCTGTCGCCCTGCCGAGCAGCGGCGCGGCGCTGGCGCGGATCGCGGGCATGCTCATCGGCTCTTCGAAAGACGCCGGCCGGCTGATCGCGTTGAATCTCCGCCGGCCGGTCGATCGCGACGCGTATCGCAGCGGGCTCGACCTTCATCCATCTGCCGGCGCGAGCCCGGATCTACAGCCGCTGCTCTCGCAGGCGGCAGCGCTGGCGCTGGAGGTCGAGGCGGTGTCGTTTGTCACGCGAGATGCGGGCAACGACATTGCCCACGTGGCAGAAGCCAAGGACGCCGATCTGGTGTTGATGGGTTTTCACAAGCCGGTCTTCGGCAAAACAATTTTGGGCGGCACGGTGCATCGCGTGTTGACGCAGTGCGCGACGAACGTCGCCGTCTTCGTCGATCGCGGACACTTCGAACTCAAATCGGGCACGCTGAGAAAAGTGCTCGTGCCTTACCTGGCGAGCCGGCACGATCGGCTGGCGATGGAGTTGGCCGACCGCATGGCGCGCAACACCGGCGCGGCCGTGACGGTCCTGCACATCGTCCCGCGCCAGCCGAGCGGGAATGCGACGGAAAATGTTCGCACGCAAAATGCACGGATCGAAGTCGAGGCGGTCTTTGCCGACCGCGATCAGCCGGTGCCGATCGAGTTTCGGGTGGTGGAAGAAGACTCGCCGGTCGCGGCCGTTCTGCGCGAGTCGGCCGACCACGACCTGATCCTCATCGGCGTCGCCGAGGAATGGGGCCTGGAGTCGCACCTCTTCGGCTGGCGGCCGGAACGCATCGCGCGAGACAGCAAGGCTTCGCTGCTGCTGGTCCGTCGATATGAACGCCCTCACTCCCCCGCCACGCGAGCGGCGGAAATGTCCACGAGCGCCGCGCCTGCCGTCAGCCAGGAAGTGGCGGTTTAGCACCACCGGTTGTGTACAACCTTACCTCTGGGACGCAAGTAGTTGAATTCATGGCGTTGGTGACTATGGTGGCCCGAACAAGTGGACTCGGGGCACACCTACAAGCTGATCGCGATCGACCTTGACGGAACGCTGCTCTCCCCGGCCGGCGTGGTGACGCCTCGCACCAAGGCCGCGATTCATCAGTGCCTGGCGAACCAACTGCTCGTCTGTTTCGCGACCGGCCGAAACTGGATGGAGAGCCGCGACATCATCGACTCGGTCGAGCATTACGCATCGGCCGTCTTCGTCGGCGGAGCGATGGTGATCGACACGGCCAGCGACGTGCAACTGCATCGCACCGCCATCGAGCCCGCGCTGGCGGCGCAGCTTTGCCGGCATATCGAGTCAAAAGGGATCGCCGCCCTGGCGCTACAGGATGATTTAGTCGCCGGCGTCGATTACCTGATCAGCGGCAATATTCCCGCGAATCCCGCGACGACAAAGTGGATCGAGTTGACCCGCGCGCGAGTGCGCTTCGTGCCCATTCTGGCGACTCATCATCAAGCGCATACCGTCCGTGTCAGCGCGGTCGGCCCCAGCGCGCAGATGCTCGATATCGAACGTGAACTGAAGGCCGCGTTCGCCGAGCGGATTTATCTGCACGCCATCGAAGTCGGCCCGCTTGGCATTCACGTGTTGGAAATTTTCGATCCTTCGGTGAACAAATGGCAGGGCATTCTGCACGTGGCGGAGCGCCATCACGTGCGGCCGGAAGAAATTATCGCGATCGGCGACGACCTAAACGACTTGCACATGTTGCAAAACGCCGGCCTCGGCGTGGCGATGGGAAACGCCCGGCCTGAAGCGAAGGCTGTCGCAAAAATGATCATCGGCAGCAATGCCGACGACGGCCTGGCGGAATTTCTCGAATCGCTGGTGTCTCAAAAACTCGTTGTGCCGGAAGACAAATTCGAATCGGAGGAAGCGGCCTAAGCGGTGACGGCATTTCTGCCCACCGCCCACTGCCGACCGCCGCCTACCACAATCCAGGCCGCCAAGGACAAGGATCACGCGGTGGCCGAAGGCGACTCACGGACGAATGCGAAAGGAGTCGCGGCTCAGACCGCCCGATGCGCGAGGAAGCGCATCGGGCGGTTTTATTACAGGCAAACCCGCTCACCCAACGCATTCGATTCGTCCGATAATCAAGAGGTGCCCCTCATCACCGCGACAACGTCGACAACGGCCTGCTGTGCCGCACGTGCGAACTTCGATGCAAATCGAACCGCGCTTCAATCGAGTCAACCTCCACTGGCGGAAGCCGTCGAGTCAATTGGCCTGGAATGGCTCTTTGGCCGTGACGGCGCACTGACCGGGCGCGATGAGAACCGTCGATGGCTCGCGGGCACGTCGCTGCCCCGCAGGGTTGCGAACGCGCAGCTTAAGACGTTCACACCCACCGGGAATGTCTCCTGCTTCCTCGCCCCGGCACATGCGGCCGCGATTGCGGAATCACTGAACCGGATGGCCGACGAATCGGCGGTCATCGCGATCATCCCAACCTACGCCGAGCTATCGACCCTTCTCCATTGCCACGACTTCTCACACGACATCGCGCGGCACCGCCTCTGGTTCGTCGCCGGCGCTAATTGGTCCACACAACTCACGGAACTGTTCGCACAGCATCCTGGCCTTTCCCTGCCGACGCAGTTCATCAAGTTGAATTCGCTGGAACAGTCCGTCGCGGATGCACTGATTCATGAGGCGCAGCGTGTGTTGTCAAAGACCGTTCAATCGCGAGCCGCGCACGCGGCCAGCTTAAAATCGAAGTGGCGCGCGGCGTCGACGATTGAGCAACTGGCGGTCGTCGCGCCGTCTCGCTTTCGACTATGGAACGATTGGGGCCACGAGTTGCGCCACCTTTTTGCCGACGATGCAGCCGCGCAGTTGATCGACACGGACGATCCGCGCGCGACCGCTTCCGTCAGCCTTCTCGCGGCCGCGACGAAATGCGATGCCCTCATCGCGCCAAATCTGTCGCGCATGGACGCGCCAGGATTGCTGCCCGACGAGATGGCGTGGGTGACGTGGTGCGTCAATGGTCGAATTCCCGCGTGGAATAAAAGCCATCCGCGCGATCGCCTGCTCGTCGTGGACTCCATCGACCGCGACCGCGCGCTCGCCGCGGGCTGGCCAAGCGGGTTTGTCCAGGCCGCCCGAACCGAAACGGTCCTTGAAGCATCCGCTTCTCGCGCGGGCGTACTCACGATGATCTGCGACACGACCTCGCTCGACGCGCCGCCCTGCATCGCCGAATTTTCCAGCCAGCAACCGATGTGGGAATTCATCAGCGATGACATCACGTCCGCGCCGCTGGCGATCGTTGACGCCGACCTGGGCGAATATGTCCGAACGTGCGCCCAGCGCTTCGGCGTGCCGATGGAAACGGTTGATCTGGCGATCTTTATTGATCGCCTAATCGTTCCTGCCTACCAAAAGGGCTTGGTGACATTACTCGGTAACGCCGGTGTGCGCGTCGACGTGTTCGGCGACGGCTGGCGCGACGAAAGCTATGCGTCGACGATACAAGTGCACGGAGCGATCACCGGGCGAGAACATTTCCTTGCTGCCGCGTCTCGCGCGAGCGCGCTCATCCAGCCGTTGCCGACCAAACGCCATGGTGCAGCCGCTGCAATCACAAGGCCGGTGGTTTATCCCGATCGCAATCTGAGTACGTTCCTAGCGAATGCGAAGCGCCCCGCACGTCATTATCACGCCGAGACGTGCCTGCTGACGCCCGCGCTCATCCGCGAACTACTTCGATAAGTCGGCTTGCTGGGCATCGAGATCGCCGCGATAACGATTCATAATTCTGTCGCCGAGCCCGGGGAAATAAGTGGCCACGGACAGAGCGAGTCGCGCGGGTGAGAACGGCCAGACTTCCGGGCGGGGTTTTCGCATCGCCGCGACGATCTTGCTCGCGACCTTCTCGGCCGACTGACGAACCTCTCCCGCTTTGGGCGGCGGCACCTTCACGTTCGTCGCGGCAACGTCAAAAAATTCGGTCTCCGTGCCGACGGGATGAACGCTGCTCACCGCGATCTGTCGAGGCTTCAGCTCCACCCGCAACGCCTCGGCCAGCGATAGCTGCGCCGCCTTCGTTGCCGAGTAAGCGCCGAAATAAGGGAGGCCACGACGTGCGGCGGCGCTGGATACGATCATGATCTGGCCGCGGAGTCCCTCACGCGGCGATTGAGCGGACATCGTCGGCACGGCCGCGCGGATGCAGTCAGTCGTGCCAAACACATTGGTCTGGAAAAGCTGCCGCATCTCCTCCGCCGACGTGTCGGCGACGCGGCGCGTAATGCCGTAGCCGGCATTGCAGACCAGAACGTCAATTCGATTGAATTGAGCCGTCGCCGTCGCGATCAGCTTCTCACACTCGGATCGAACGGCCACGTCGGTTTGCACGATCAGATGCTTGCCGCCCAGCGTGGCGTTCAACAGGTTCAACCGATCCACGCGCCGCGCCGCCAAAACCAGCTTGCAACCGGCTTCGGACAACTGAATTGCCAACGCTCGGCCGATGCCCGCACTTGCGCCGGTGATGACGACGACGGAGCCTGGTAATGATCGAATCACCGATCGCCAGTGTAGCGTGAACCGAAAAACCACGTTCTTCAAATGGTTACAGCCGCTCACGGCTTCGCGGAGCGTCGAACGCGAAATATCGACGGCGTTGGCCTCGCGAAGCCGCAAGCGGCGGTGTGGCGTTCGGCAGTCGCATTCTCTTACTCCTCTCTCCGTACGCGGGGAGAGGTTGGGAGAGGGGTCTTCGCGCGCTCGAAAAAGCTTCTCTCCCCGAGTACGGAAAGCGGAGAAAGAGCAGTAGCGAAAGAATGCGATTGCCCTGGGTGTAGCGGAAGCTGGCTGCTTGCCACGCTCGCTAATCGAGCGATACATGTTGTAAACTCATTCGTTCGATGCGGGTTATCCAGACGATCGCCGAGTTGCGGGAAACGCGTCGCGCGCTCAACGGCAGCGTCGCGCTGGTGCCGACCATGGGCGCGCTGCACGCCGGCCATCTTTCGTTGATTGCCGAGGCTCGCCAGCGATCGGAAATCGTGATCGTCAGCATTTTCGTCAACCCGATTCAGTTCGGCCCGCGGGAAGATTTCATGAAATACCCCCGGCCGCTCGAAGACGATCTGGCCAGCTGTGAAAAAGCCGGCGCGAACCTGGTTTTCAATCCGTCGCCCGAAGAAATGTATCGGCCGACAGACATCGCGGTTTCGCTCGATCTGCCGGAACTGACGAATGCTTTGGAAGGCAAACACCGGCCGGGGCATTTTAAAGGTGTTTGCCAGGTCGTCGCGAAGCTCTTCAACATCGTCCAGCCAGACGAAGCCTATTTTGGCCGAAAGGATTTTCAGCAATTGCGTGTCATCGAAGCGATGGTGGAAGCACTCGATTGGCCGATCGAGGTGATCGGCTGCCCCACGCTGCGCGACCAAGACGGGCTGGCACTCAGCAGCCGGAATCAATACCTTTCGCCCGATGAGCGTGAGCGGGCGCTCTCGATATTTAAAGCGCTTTCCCGCGCGAACGAGGAGCTACAATCCGGCGTGCGACAGGCGAATCGTCTGGCGGCGACGATGCAGAAGGTGCTGCTCGATGTCGGACAGCTTGGCCGCGTGCCGGTCTCCATCGATTACGCCGCCGCCGTCGACCCGAAATCGTTGAAGACTTTGGATGTCGTCGAAGGGCCGGTGGTGCTTGCGATCGCGGCCCGTGTCGGATCGACCCGTTTGATCGACAACGTATCGGCCGAGCCGATGTCCAACGCGGAGTTCTCCCTGCCATGATGCAAGTGTTGTTTCACATTCCGTTTCTCGGCTGGCCGGTGTATGGCTACGGCCTGATGATGGTGATCGGTTTTTATGTCGGCATTCAGCTCTGCATGTATCTGGCCAAACGATGCGGGTTGAATCCCGACACATTGATGAATGCCGGCCTGCTTGCATTGATCACCGGCATCATCGGCGCGCGAGCGTCGCACGTGCTGGAAAATCTGGGAGAGTACACCGACAGCTCGCGATCGATCTTCGCCAACCTTAAAGCCGCGGCCAACATCTCCAGCGGCGGGCTGACGTACTACGGCGGGTTCCTTCTCGCGTTTCCGGTGCTCGTCGTTTATGCCGTCAAGAAGCAGATTCCGCTTCGACTCGGCATGGACATCATTGCACCCGGCTTGATGGTCGGCCTCGGCTTCGGCCGAATCGGCTGTCTGCTGAACGGATGTTGTTACGGCGCGGTTTGTAACGATTCATGGGCACCGACCATGACGTTTCCTTACAACAGCATTGCGTACCAGGACCAGTTCATTCGCGGCCAGATTTCCCCGCCGGCCGACTTGCTCGCGCCGACCAATCGCCCCCCGCTGATGACGTGGGATGAATTGAAGCCCGACCCGTCACTTCGGGCGCTCGCTGTCGGGCAACGATCGCTGTCGCTGATCCCGGCACAGGTTTACAGTGCGATCACCGCGTTCCTCATTGCATTCACCTGCGTTGCTTTCTTCACCGTGCCACACAAGGCAGGTCATGTTTTTGCCGGGATGATGATTGTGGAAGGATTCGAGCGATACATCCTTGAGCTGCTTCGCGCCGAGCCGGCCGTCGCCCATCTCGGAAAATACGGCTTGAGCCTGAGCATGATTCTCGGCCTTGGTTTGACAATGCTCGGCGGCGTGTTGTGGATGATCTTTTCCCGCCTGCGACGCGAAGCGATCGAATCGCCGCTGTTTGTGCCGCAATCTGCGTTCGCATAGACTATTTCGCGTAACCTGATCGGCAATCGCGGAGAAAATATCGCGATCGCCGCTTGGCCCGCCTACGATGCGGCGGGATCGCACCGCGCGTTGCGCTTGTGTCTCATTCATTCAGAACCCGGAAAGGCGTCACTCATGACCAATATCGTTTTCACCGCGCGTCGACACATTGTTCTCGCAGCGGCAGTCGCGGCGCTGTCGATCGCCGGCATTTCAAGCGCACAGATGAGCCCGGCCACCATGCCGACCAATGACGCGCCCTCTACATCAATGCCCCCCGCCACGATGCCCCCCGCCACGATGCCCCCCGCCACGATGCCCGCCACGATGCCCGCCACGATGCCGGCTGCGATGGGCACGCGTGCGCTGCCGGACATCATGCAGGACGTTCAGGCTGCCAGTAAGGAAATGGGCACGACGATCGGGCAGATGGACAACGTCTTCGATCCCGCCAAGCGCACGGAGTTAGCGGAAAAGGCCGTGCCGACGCTGAAAAAGCTGAGTGGGTATTCGACGGAGCTGACAAGCCTGGACGACCCCAAGGCCAAGCAGATTGGCAAGTCGGTCGGTGATCAGTCGCAGTTCTTTCTGGCGATCTTCGGCGATGCCGACGCGACTGCCAGGATTGATAAAATGGCTGAGTCCGCAGACGCCAAGGAAGCGATGCAGGGCAAGGGGATGCGGTTGACGGTTCGATGGATCACGAACGGCAAGGATGAAGCCGGCCAAAACAAGGTGCTCGACGATGCGGCCGCGCTCGTTAAAGCCGAGCCGAATGAACACAGCTATGCGGGGCTCGTGACCGAGCTTTCGACAATGCCCGCGGCAACGCCAGCCGTGCAGGCGCGGGCCAAGAAGATGGCGGACGAAATCGCCGCGACGATGCCGCCGAAAAGTTTGGAAAACAAGCCGCTGACGATCTCCGGCACGATGCCGGACGGAAAGCCGTTCTCGACGGCCGACTGGACCGGGAAGGTCATCCTCGTCGACTTCTGGGCAACCTGGTGCGGCCCCTGTCTTGAAGAACTTCCACGGGTGAAAAAGGCCTATGCCGACTTTCATTCCAAGGGCTTGGAAGTGCTTGGCGTGAGCAATGATTATGGCGTCGACGCGCTGACGACGTTCATCGCGAAAGATCCCGGCATGCCGTGGACGCAACTGTTCGACCCGAAGGCCGCCGCGGCGCACGAGTGGAACCCGATCACGCAGGGGTACGGCATCCACGGCATCCCGACCATGTTCCTGATCGATAAGAAAGGCGTTCTCCGTTCGGTTGAAGCCCGCGGCGACTTTGAGGAGCAGATTCCGAAGCTCCTCGAAGAAGCCGGCAGCTGATCGCGGATTGCCTTGTACCTTTAACGCAGTCTGAAGCCGCGAGTCCTCTACAGGGCTCGCGGCTTTGTTGATTCCAAGCGTTCTCGCCCCACCGCGACATCCAGGGCAACCGCATTCTATTAACTCCTCTCCCCGTGCTCGGGGAGAGGCAGGGTGAGGGGTCTTCTGTCGCTCGAAGACGCCCCTCACCCGACCTCTCCCCGAGTACGGGGAGAGGAGAAAAAACGAAATCATCCAGATTGCGGTTGCCCTGCCGCGACATCGCAAATTCTCAACTTTTACTTGTGCGGCTTCATTACAAACTTTAATATTCGCCGCCGTCAGGAAGCGTTTGGCTGGCGCATTCCCACAATACTTTTCGCCGCTGCTCACTTCTTTTTCAGCTCGAGGCAAGGTTACTGGAGCGGGAATCATATGAGTCGAAAACAGATCTTGTTGGCGATGCTCTGCCTGTCCGTTTGCACCGTCGCCGTTCTTGCGGACACGCTGACGCTGAAAGACGGCACGGTTCTGGAAGGGAAGGTGATCCCGCAGGCCGACAGTTATTGGATCAAGCTCGCCAGCGGCGAGACCAAGACGATCCCAAAAAGTCTCGTTGCAAATCTGACGAAGGGTGACGCCAAGCCGGTCACCGCGCCGCCGACAGCAACCCCCACAACGCCGGTGCCGCCGGCGCCGGCAGCGCCGTCAAGTCCGGCCGGAAGCGCTGGCGGTGCGACAAGCACTGCCTTCGCCGCAATCAAGTCGAAGGCCGACAAAGTGGATGAACCGGTGGTTGCGGTTCAGATGTGGGACAAATTCCTGGACAGCAATGCAAGCGCCGCCGACCTCGCCGCCGCCAAAACAGAGAAAGCGAACTGGGAAAAACTTCAGAAGGACAACGCTGAACGCGTCAACGGAAAATGGGTGGGTGGCGAGGAGCGGAAGAAGCTGCTGAAGGAAGTCGATGAGCTTTGCAAGGAAGGATACAAAGCGGTCGAAGGTACGAACACGGTTGATGGACTGGCCAAGTTCGAGAAGGCGTTGAAGCTTTATCCCAATAGCTTCGAGGCTAATTTTGAACTCGGCTTTTACTACCTCCGAAAGGGCGTGGTCGGCACGGGCCGCGGAAATCTGTCGGAACTTGATAAGGGAATCAAAGCGCTGGAGACCGCTCAGCACATCATGCCGAAATCGCCGGCAACGTTGAGCAATCTTGCCATCGGGTACTCGTTCCGCAGACGGTATATCGAGTCGGTGACTTTTGCTTACCAGGCAGCGAAGATCAAAGAGACGAAGGAAATCGTTCAAAATCTGGTCAACGCGATTGCTTCCGCGCCGCCTGGACTACAGACGAGCAATGCGAAGCTCAAGCCAATGATCGAAGATGCGATTCTCATCGCTCAGAAGCACGGCATGTCTCTGGCGGGCACCAGTAGCTGGCCCTACATTCGACCAACCGCGGGAGATGAAGGCGGCGATGTCGAAGGCGGCGATGGACCGGGCGAAAAAGCCCCGCCGGGCGCGGCCTGGTCGGGAAGCGGGTTCTTCATCAGCAGCGATGGATACATCATCACCAACCACCACGTCGCGGCCGGAGAACCTAAAGCTCCGCTGAATAAGGATATCTCGTTCAACGTGCGGTTTGACGACGGTACCAGCAAGAACGCCGAGGTCGTTGCAATCGATGACGATGCGGATATTTCATTGATGAAAGTGAAGGTCAATAAGCCCGTCGAATACCTTCACATCGCCGACTCCAATCCCAACCAGGCCGCCAAAGCGCTGGTGCTCGGATACCCCGCCACGGGCGAAACAAACATCTCGATGCAAATTTCCGAAGGGTCTGTAAAAAGCATTCACCCCGACGGCGATTACAACATCTGGTTCGATCTGAATACCACGCACGGCAACTCCGGCGGCCCGATCGTCGACAGGAACTGCCACGTCATCGGCATCCTTACCGCGGGCTGGCAGGAGTACAACATGACGATCGTCGGCGGTATCGGGCCGCTGCAGATCAAGCACTTCCTGGAAAAGATCGGCGACAAAGCTCCGAAAGTGGAGTACTCGCCGTCCAGCGAGGCTGATTTCAATGGTGAGAAACTGACGGCCACGGCACGCAAGAGCACGCTGTTCATTCTCGCGATTCGAGGCGTGTCCAATGATGACGAAGCCTCGTCGGGCACTAAGAAGAAAGCCGCGGTAAATTAAACGCGTTCGATTTATCGCGGACCTAATGAACGGGCTTAAAAGACTGAGGGCGGCTCGATGCGAGCCGCCCTCTTTTAGTGAACTGATTCGAAGTTGGATATTTCAGTCGTTGTTGCCGGTCGTTTCTTCCAGCATCTTTCGCAGATAACCGTTCTCGCGGCGTGTCGCTTCCAGATCGAAGACGAGGTACTTAATGCTGAGCCGCAGATAGTCCAGACTCTCCTGGAGACTGCTGACCGTTTTACGCAGACGCTCATGACGAGCGCGCGTTTCGACCGCCAGCTTTTCGAGCTTGTTGCGTTCCGTAACCGGCAGCGTCGAAATCTCACCCATCAGTTCCGCCAGCTTTGATTGAAACTCATGTTCGTTCATACGAATACCTGTACTACTCTGATTGGACTTTCCCGGCGTGTCCGAAATCGTTTCCCGCGACGACGTTCCTCTTACGCCAACTCGACGACCGAACTATAATCCGCCTTTGCGAATTTGCGTGTGAGGTTTCATTTCGTTCGACAGTTTTATCGAGAAAACGCCCGATAACGCGGGATGGTTGAGCGGTTTACGACGATGACGCGGGTTGCGCGCCGCCGTTTTCAGGCTCGACCCGATTCACGTGTTCAGCAGTTGAGATTTCCTCTATGCCGCAATCGTCGCGCAGCGTGTTTCGAGAAAGGGTTGCCGCCGCCTCGGTGGTGTCGCCGGCGGATCGCGAAGTGAGCACCGCCGCGCTGTTGGAGCGTTTCGCCGGCCCCACATCCGACCCGTCCACTTATTCCTCGATGCGATCGCGGGCCGGCGTGCGACCTCCGCCGGCGGGATGGATCAAGCCCCAATCGATCGTTCAATCCCGGGTGCCCGCGCCGCGATTAAACCTAATCGCCGAGGCCGCGATGGAGGCCGTTGCCGACCTGCACGACGAACGCGTCGCGCGGTCGGTCGATCGCGATGACGAGTCCGTCGCGCAAACGGAGCTCGAAGACTCGCCGGTGACCGTCGACCCCGATTGGGAACTGTCACGAAAGGTCGACGACGGCGACGGGATGAATGACGATGCGCATCTCTTCGTTAATCGCTACGCAAGCGCCTTTGAATTGGCAGCGAGCGACAAAGCGATCGACGGCATTAGCCCGGAACGCAACACGATCGACGAGGTTTCGAGCGACGTGCCGGCGTTGGAGCAAAGCGCCACTGATCTTGAGTGGCAGCCTGCCGTTACAGCGGCGGCGAACATCGTTGAAGACGAAGATGGTACGCCCCCGGCAATGGATCTGCTTGAGGAAGACTCGCCTGCGCGCGGCGAGGCGTTGATCGACGCGGCGAATGTTGACGACGCATTCGACAGCCGGCCGCTGATTGCGATGCTGGACGCGACACCCGCGCCCACAACAGCGGTGCCTGTGATGGCGGTACCGATGGCGGCGACGCCCATGACGGCGACGCCAATGCCTCGCCCGATCCCGCAACATACCGCCATGTCGATCGGCGAGCTGTCCGCGATGGTCGACGACGACATCGTCGCCGTGCCGGCAACGCAGATATTGTTTGGCAATCGCGCCCGCGCGAGCTCGATCATCGCCAACGCCCGGCCCGCCGATCCGATCGTTGCGTCGATGCAGTTCCGTCGCACGATGATCCCGGTTTTATTGACTCTCGGCGTCACGCTGCCTGTCGTCGGCGGCCTCTACTTTTTGCTCGATGAATCATCGGCGATAAAAGCGCTCGACCTCACCTTCCCCATCGCCTTCATTGCCGCCGGGCCGATCCTCCTGCTCTTCGCAATTTTAAACATGTTGCAGGTTCGGGCGGCGATGAGTCAGAAGTGATTACACCGCTCGAAGTCGTTTGATGCGGGCCTGCACGTCGCGGTAGGTAAAATTCCATTGCGCCACCTGGCTATAAGCCTTGATGGCCGACGGCTGATCCCCTTTTTCTTCCAATGACCGGGCGTACCAGTAGGTCATGTCGATGCTTTTCTCATCGCCCTTGAGCTGATAGCCGTCGATTGTCACCTTCAACGTGTCAACCGCTTCGTCGACATACTTGGCAGCTAGAAACGACCTGCCCAGCATAACGGACGCATCGACACGAAATTTGGGATCTTGCCGTGCCTTCTGAAAAACCGGAATCGCCTCATCTTGTCGATCCAGTTCAAAAAGACGACGCGCGACTTGAAACTGGTAGTCCAACTGCGTTGGATAGTTGTCCGCGGCAAGCTTGAACTCCTTGAGTTCTTCCTCGACTTTCTCACGAACGAACTGCCGGTAATCCGATTCCAATTCCTTATCGCCGGGGTTTTTCAATACGCGCTCGCGCATCGACCGTTCCATGCGATTGAGCTGACGCAATCGAATATCGCCGACACGCAGGCGAAAGCGGAACTGCCGCGTCTTGGCATACTCGGCCTCAAGTAATTCGATGGCTCGATTCTCCTGCTCAAGATCTTCGGTCTTGGTCAGCAGGTCGACAAGCTTGACGAGCTTGCCCGCCTCGTTCGGGTCGGCCAGGTATTGTGATTCGGCATCGCGGATAAGCTTGGACATCTGATCGTCGGTGCGAATGTCGCTGTCCTGCCGCTGAAGCTTTTCCTGCCCTTCACGATCACGAATGCTGTCTCGAAAGCTGCCGCCCCCCTCGTAGTTCCCCTCGTCCATCGTCTGTCGGGCGGAGAGGTCTTTGACCTCACGGGCTAATTCCATGTCGTCCGGCTTTGCGGCCGAAGCAAATTGACAAGCCTCCGTCGCCCGTCGCCATTGCTTCAAGACGCGGTAGACATCCTTGAGCGCCAGAAATTTCGCCACCTCATTTTTACCATCGACATTTGCCCGAAGCAGCAGCGGGCCCAGCCACATCACGGTGTCGTAAAACCCGGCGCGTTGCGCAGCCTGGATCATGGCGACCATCGGCGTCGTATTGCCCGGGTCAAACGCCATCAGTTTCTCAGCGGCGAGCATCGCTTCTTTGTCGTCCTTGCTGGTCCGTGCAAATTTCGACATCAGGCCGAGCGCTTTTCCGCCCGTGGCTTTACGTTTCATGGAGACTTCTCGAAGCGCTTGATGCGCATCGACGGCCTCCGGATCGAGATTAAGGCCCTGTAGGTAAAGCTCGATGCCGTAGTCGTAATTCCCGGTTCCCGCGACGGTCGCCGCGCGATCGAAGAACGCCTTGGCCTTTCGGCGATCCTCTTCTGGAATGTCTCTATAGCCTTCCGGTGCTGGCACGGTATACATGTCCTCGCTGTGCAGGTTTGACGCGGCCCACGGACGTTGAACTTACGATTTGACTCATCTAACGTCTAACGGTGACGTCGAATAAATTGTAGCCGTTTGTCTTTTTACATTCCACGCGAGAGATTTGCATCCAAATGTTCGAAGATCTCATCGTGATCGAGTACCCCGACCCTCGCCTGCGACAGGTCGCTAAACCGATCATCCAATTCGACGATCGGCTGAAAGCGCTGATCGCTCGCATGTTTGAGTTGATGAGAGCGGAAAAAGGCGTGGGGCTCGCCGCGCCTCAGGTCGGGATCAGCGAGCGCGTATTCGTCATGAATCACACCGGGAATTTGGAGGATGATCGCGCTTACGTTAACCCCGAACTGACGGACGTCGCCGGCCGCGAGGAAAGCGAAGAAGGATGCCTTAGCCTGCCGAAGATCAACGCGCCGATCGATCGCGGCAAGACGATGCGATTGGTGGCAAAAGACGTCGACGGAAACGTGGTCGATCTTATCGAAACCGGCTACGTCGCCAGAATCTGGCAGCACGAATTCGACCATCTCAACGGTATCATGATTATCGACCGCATGGGCGACGTAGCGAAAATGGCGTATCGCAAGACGCTTCGCGAGCTTGAAGCGAAATACGAAGCCGCGCATCCGAAAAAGAGAAAATAACGCTCCTGTTTAGCGGCGTCGCTTGCGACACGTTTTTTCGTTCTTGGAATAACGTGTCGCAAGCGATGCCGCTAAACGACGATTTTAGCATGATGCCGTTGTCGATTATTTTCGCAGGCGCGGGAGCGTTTGGACTACCGACGCTCCGCGCGATGATGGAGCGCGGCCATGAAGTCGTGCAAGTCATCACCCAACCCGACCGCCCCGCCGGTCGCGGACGGAAGCTCACGCCCACGCCGATCGCACAATTCACGGAAGCAGCCGGCCTGTCTGTTTTAAAGACGAGCGACATCAACAACGAGTCGCTTCCAGCGGCCGACCTGCTCGTCGTCATCGCGTTCGGGCAGAAAATCTCGCCCCACCTCGTGAATCACGCACGGCTGGGCAGTGTGAATTTACACGGCTCACGTTTGCCAAAATTTCGTGGTGCCGCTCCGGTCAACGCCGCCATCCTTTCGGGCGAGCGAATGACCGGCAATTCGATCATCCGCCTCGCGGAGAAAATGGACGCGGGCCCGGTGTTGGCGATGTCGGAAATTCCGATCGGCGAGTTGGAAACCGCCGGCGAGCTGCACGATCGACTTTCAGCCGATGGCGCACCGCTTATGTTGCGCGTCATCGAGGAACTCGCGCAAGGCCGCGCGAAGGAATCGATTCAGGATGAATCGCGAGCGACCATTGCGAAGAAAATCCGCCGCGATACCGCGACGCTCGACTTCGCGAAATCCGCGGATGAGATCGCTCGGCAGATTCTTGGCCTGTATCCGTGGCCCGGATGCCGCGTCGAGTTGATGTCGGTTGAAGGAAAAAGGATCGCGATGCTGACGCTGGTTCGCGCTCGCGCGATCTCGGAGCCCACATCGCAAATGGCGTATGGAACGATTGACCAATCCGGGAATGTCGTCACCGGTGATGGAACAGTACAAATTCCGGCACTGAAGCCGGACGGCGGACGGGAAATGTCGCTCGATGATTTCCGTCGTGGACATGCGTGGAGTGTCGGAATGCGACTCCAGTCGGTCGTCTGACAGCGAGCGAGTCCGAACCCAGGGCTGAAGCCCATGGGCTTCAGCCCCGGGTTTGCAATTCACCGCTTTAACTTCCCCTCTTTTCATCAATCCCGCTCGGATTGACCGATTAAGGACGGTCATCGTGGAGCGATTTGTGATGGAAGCGATGCTCATTATCGGGATGGCTGCGTGCGGGTGGGTGTTTCTCTGCGTCATTAGCGGAGAACGCGAGCGTTTGGATCAGAAACAGAATGCGGATCGCTTAAGGACGGCCGCTCCTCTAAAATCGCAGGCTGGACAAGGCGAAAAGTAGTCCGGTCGCGCGTCTCGCGGTCGCGTAACGACTGAATCTGGAACTCTTCGTCCGCTCGCCCCTCACGGACCGCGTGTGTCGGAGGTGTTCGTGGAACCCAATCCCTCGGGACGTGTCTTTCCGTGGACGGTCGTCACGTTGATGGTCGCCGCCCTCGCCGTGCTGGCGGGAGGCCTGGCGCTCATCTGGCGGTGGAGCAATCAACCGACGAACGGCCAACTCCCGAATGGTCAGCTCATCGCGATCGTCCTGACCGTCGGCCTGGTCGTGCTGCTGGCCGCCACTCAGATTGTGACGGCCATCTTCATGCTGCGTCGCGACCTTCGCACCTCGATGCGCGACGAGTTGGCGACGATGAGCGATACGCTCGATCAGATGTCCGTCCTGCTGAACCTGATCGGCGAACAGCAACTGCTGACGGAACGCGCCAAATCGGTGGCGTTTCGCGAAAAGGAACGCGACACGTTGCGTCGCGCCATCGGCGAAGAAATCGCCAAGCAGGATTACGAGGCCGCCCTCTCGCTCGTTAATGAAATCGAATCAAGCTTCGGCTATCGCGCCGAGGCGGAACGGCTCAGGTCTGACATCAACGCCAAGCGGAGCGACATCGTTCGCCGCCAGATCAACGACGCGATTGCCGGCATTGACCGGCATATGCGGAGCGAAAACTGGCCCGCGGCCAACCGGGAGTCGGACCGGCTGGCGAACCTCTACCCAGCCGACGATCAAGTCCGCAAGATTCCGGCCGAGATCGAATCGCGCAAGCATCAGCATAAACGCCAATTGACCGAAGGCTGGCACGACTCGGTTCAGCGCAAGGACTGGGACGGCGCGATCGAAATTCTCAAGCGGCTCGATCCGTATCTCACGCCCAGCGAAGGGGAATCCATGCAGGAGCAGGCGAGGGTCGTGTTCAAGGAGAAGCTGAATAACCTCCGCACTCAATTCGCCCTGGCTGTCAAAAATGAGCAGTGGGGTGAAGCCAACCGCGTCGGCGATGAAGTCGTCCGCAATTACCCCAATACGCAGATGGCCCGCGAGGTTCGCGAGATGATGGAAACGCTGCGCGCCCGGGCGGGAACCAATGGCGCCCAGCCGGTTGCAGCGGGTTGACGATTGCTCGTACGGAGAGCCTTACCCGTCAGTGTCAACGCGGCTCACTTTCAACGCCGCTCACTTTCAAAGTGCTAGAAGCATTCGGCCTCGATCGTATCACGATAATCGTCCTTATCGATTTGTCGACGACGACCTTCATAACTCAACGCAACCTGGGGTGGCGGCTTAAGCCGCCACCCCGGTAAAGCGCTGATTGCCCGAGCCTTTTCCTTCCGCGAAATCACGCCTCGACCGGCTCTTCCTCTTCCACTTCCGACGCCTTGAGCGGCTCATCCTTCGCTGCCTTGTCCGCGAGCATGCCTTTACTTTGCAGCACCGCGTTGCGGATTTCTTCGCCCAATTCCTTGTGCTCGAACAGGAACTGCTTGGCGTTTTCCCGGCCCTGGCCCAGTCGCGTGCTCTTGTAGTTGAACCACGCGCCGCTCTTGTCGACGATGTTTCCGAGTACCGCCAGGTCGAGCAAGTCGCCCTCATAGCTGATGCCGCGGTCGAACATGATGTCGAACTCGGCATCACGGAACGGCGGCGCGATCTTGTTCTTCACGACGCGCGCTCGCGTTCGCGCCCCGACCGACGTCTCGGCTTCCTTGATCGTCTGCGTGCGTCGCACGTCGATGCGCACCGAGCTATAAAACTTCAGCGCGCGGCCGCCGGGCGTGGTTTCGGGGTTGCCGAACATCACGCCGATCTTTTCGCGAATCTGGTTGATGAAGATGACGGTGCATTTGCTCTTGCTGATCGCACCGGTGAGCTTTCGCAGCGCCTGGCTCATCAGTCGCGCCTGCAGGCCGACGTGCGAATCGCCCATTTCGCCTTCAATTTCAGCGCGGGGGATTAATGCCGCCACCGAGTCGATCACGATCACGTCGACGGCGTTCGAGCGCACGAGCAGCTCGCAGATTTCCAGCCCCTGCTCGCCGGTGTCGGGTTGCGACACCATCAGCTCATCAAGGCGAACGCCAAGGCGCTTGGCCCACGAGGGGTCGAGCGCGTGCTCGGCATCAATGAATGCCGCAACACCGCCGAGCTTCTGGCAACTGGCGATGACGTGCAGGCAGAGCGTGGTTTTACCTGACGATTCCGGCCCGAAAATTTCGAGCACGCGGCCCTTGGGAATGCCCGCCCCGCCGAGCGCGATATCGAGCGAGAGCGAGCCGGTCGGGATGCCGTCGATCGGTTTGATGTTGTCCCCGTCGAGTCGCATGACCGCGCCGCGGCCGAACTGCTTTTCGATCTGTTGCACCGCACGCTGCAGAGCAGAGTCGCGGGCCGGGTCTTTCGGAGCCGATGCGTTGGCCGATTGACCATTGGAAGCGCTCGAACCATTGAGCGACGACGTCGAAACCTGCGCGGATTTCTTCTCCGCTTTGTCCTGTCCGAATCTGGCCACGATGGGCCTCCTTGCGTGTACTCGCCGGGTATATTTGTCAGCCGGCAAGTGAGTTGGCGGAGCGATGCCGCCCAATGGGGATCGCAGTGGGGATCGCAAATCGCGTCAACTCATGTCATGAC
>CAXSBN010000013.1:0-6095 GCA_964236135.1 uncultured Phycisphaerae bacterium | reverse complement strand
GTGCAGACGGCTGAAAATCGTTCGATTTGTTCGGTAATCCGAAGGAACCGCCCGTTATTCGCAGCCCACCGGGCATGACAGAAGTCACCACTGTCTTGGCCAGGTGTTAGGGCGAAGTTTAGTACACCGGAAACGGAATGGGAAGGAGGAATCAGAAAATTTTTTTGATCGCGAAACCGCGGGCCGCTGGATCGCGCAATTCGCTTAGCTCGTAAGCGGCTGCCGAACCAATCGCGCGTAATCGATTGCCCGTCGCGTCACTTCTAGCAGTGTTTCCTTCACCATCAGCTTCTCACCCGTATCGCAGCAAACGATGGTGTCGGGGGTTTGCTCGATGAATCGGATCTTGTCCGCATTCATGACAAAGACTTCGCCATTTAAACGTGTGAGCTGAATCATGAGCTTGGTGGGCAGTGGGCAGTGGGCGGTGGGCAGTAAGAAAAGACCGAATTATTTTCTCTTACTGCCTACCGCCCACCGCCCGCTGCCCACTCCTTGTAAAGTTGGCCCCCGCGACAGCAGAATTAACACCTGTCGCGGGGGCCTATAAAACCGGGTCAACCTCTTGCTCCATTACCGGCTGCTATTGAGCAACTCGGTAATCAGCTGATCGCTTGTCGTAATGACTCGACTCGCGGCACTGAAGCCGGTGGACGCGACGATGAGGTTGACGAATTCCGTGGATAGATCGACGTTGCTGGCCTCGAGCGCGCCGCTGCGAATCTCACCGCTGCCGAGTTCCGTCGGCGTGGTGACGATCGGCACGCCGCTGCTGGCACCCGTCGTGTACATGTTGCTTCCGTTGTCGACGAGGCCCTCAGGGTTTTTGAACGTCGCCAGCGCCACCTGCCCGAGATTGCGCGACAACCCGTTGCTGAAGCTTCCGGTCACTGTTCCATTCGCGCCGACCGAAAAGCTCGTGAGCGTTCCGATCGAGCTGCCGTCTTGCTGCGTCATGACAAGGTCGCTGCTGCGGCTGGTGAGCGAAGTCACCTTGCTGACATCGAGGTTCATCGAGAGCGGCGTCAATGCGCCGGTATTTTTGCGATCGACGGTCAATGCCGTGCCGCTGCTGCTGGATAGCTTGCCCGAACTGTCGAACGTCAGCGTGCCGGTCCCCACGCGCTGGCCCGCCCCGCCGCTGGTGTAGGCCGATGCGTCGGTGTCGTCGCCGCTGGTCGCGTAAAAGCGCCACGTGTTGCCCACGTCCGACTTGCTCTCCAGCACCGCGGTGACGTTCACCGTCAGAGGCGTGCCTAGAGAGTCGTAAGCGACATAGCTTGTGTAGACGCTCTCGCCGGTCGGATCGCTTTTCGTGCCGGCCGAGTCTTCGCCGTCCCCAAACGAGAAGGGCGATACGCCGCTGGAGCTGTTGATGGACGAGCCGGAAAGCGAGAGAGAATTTTCCGTCCCGAGATTTCCGGTGATGATCAGATGGCCGGTGTTGGCTGCATCGCCGGCGATGGAACCGACGGTCACGCCAGGTGTCGGCGATCCCGCGGGCGGGGTGACGCTGGTGTCGATGCCCATCGCCTGGTTCATGAAATCCGAGAAATCGGCGACGGTGTCGGTCGCGCCGACGGTATACGTCAGCGGCGACATGTCTCGCCCGCCGCGCTTGCCGGTGACGGTAATCTTGTCGCCGACGTTCACCAGCGGCGTGGTGGTCGCCGACGGGTCTCGAAGGTCGGTCAGCAGCGATGAGGCGCTTGGAGCGGCGGCCGAACCGGAGCCGACATCCGTCAACGCCTGGCTGTCGAGAATGCTCGCGCCGGTCGCGACTTCGCCGTCCGCATTGAGGTTACCCTCGAACGAGACCGACTTCGTCGCCTTCGCGTTCGTCTCCGCGCCCAGCGGGATCGAGATATTATTCAGCGCGCCGGTCAGCACGTTGCCGTTCGTGTCAGCGCCGTACCCCTGCACTTTATCGCCGCCGGCGGTGACCAGCTCATTGTTGCTATTCAGCGTGAACGCGCCGTCGCGGGTGAACATCTGCGTCTTGCCCTGCACGACGAAGAAGCCGTCGCCGTCGATGGCCATGTCGGTGGACTTGCCTGTCGTTTCGATCGGGCCGGCCGTGAAGTTCTTTTCGATCGATGCGACCGTCGCACCGAGGCCGCGCTGGCTGGGATTTTCGCCGCCGAAGTCGCCGTCAGGGGCCGAGCCGGATGAATCGGTGACGTAAAATTGCGGCTTGAACAGCGTGCGGCTGGACTTGAACGCAACCGTGTTCGCGTTGGCGATGTTGTTACCGACGACGTTGAGCTTTGTCTGGTTGACATCGAGCCCGCTCAGGCCGGTGAATAGTGCGCTGGTCAGTGCCATTTTTTGTAACCTCTCAGCTTTGCCGATTCAGCTGCCGCGCTCCGCACGTCGCCGAAGAATTCGAACCGCGTTCATCCGAACGAACTTATTTTCCAGTGGTCGTTGTCGTCGCCGGCGGAACTATTCCCGTCGAGCTATCCGTCGAGCTATCCGTCGTCGCGCCGGTCGACGAGCCGTTCGGTGCGACCGACGTCACGTTCGACATTTGCAGCGTTTTCCCGTTATCGAGTTCGAGATAGACATTGCTGTCCTCGACGCGCACCGAGTTCACGATGCCCGTCACATTTTCCTTCGCATCGTTCAGTCCCGCGACGGTCTTGCCGATCATGCCGCTGGCCGAGCCGAGGCTGTTTTGCAGGACCATTGTCTTTAGGCTCGTCGTCAGATCGTTGGACGATTGCAGTTGTCCAATCTGGCTCATTTGTGAAAGCAATTCCTCGTTCGAGGCAGGCTTCGTCGGGTCCTGGTTCTTCAGTTCCGTGACCATCAGATTGATGAAATCCTCCGCCTTGAGTGCCATCTTGTTCGGCAAGGTGCTCGTGGAAGTTGTCGACTTGTTCCCGAGGAGACTACTGACAGCGGAGGAAGCCATACCCTCCGATTCGGCGAGGAAAGGATTTCTCGATCAAAAATCGGATGCGGTAATCTGCGCGGCGGAAAGAGCTGCGCTTGGCCGCGCATGAACGGCGCGAATTGGAATGGCGTCGCTCATTACATAGCGCTCAACGCACGGGCGGGACGCCCGTGACACGATTGGCGTTCGTGTGTCACGGGCGTCCCGCCCGCGCCTGAACCGCACTGGAAACCTTCGTCGCTCTAGCGCTTTACGAGATGTGCGACGACCATATCGCGGCCGATGCGCTGTTCGGTGCGGTCGGCGAGGTTTTTTAAAAGGACCTGTCCGCCGGTGAGTTCATCTTCACCGACGATGATGCAGAGGGCCGCGTTGTAACGGTCGGCCAGCTTGAATTGATTTTTTACAGAGCGACTCGACAGATCCATATCCGCGCGAAGGCCCGCCGCGCGAAGCTCGGCGAGCAATTGCAGGTTCGCATTCTTCGCAGCCTCGCCGTGCGAGACGAGCCAGACGAGCGGCGATTCATCCTTCGGCAACGATACCTGCTGCGCCTCGAGCGCAATCAGCAGACGTTCCAGCCCGCTGCCAAACCCGACGCCCGGCGTCGGCCTGCCACCAAGCTGCTCGACGAGCGAGTCATACCGCCCCCCGCCGCCGACGGCGTTTTGCGACCCCAATCCGCCGGCCGTCACTTCCCAAAGCGTATCGGTGTAATAATCAAACCCACGTACCAGCGAGCCGTCGACCGTAAAGGGGACGCAGTTCTGTTCCAGCAACTCGTTCACACGCGCGAAGTGCGCACGGCTTTTCTCCGACAGCGAATCGCTCGCCGCCGGCGCGCCCTGGACGGCCGCGACGTCGCGCGGGTCTTTGCTGTCGAGAATGCGCAGCGGGTTTTCCTGTAACCGCCGTTTCGAATCATCGCTGAGTGAATCTGCTCTCGGCGACAGAAACGCGACCAGCGCATCTCGGTAGCGCAACTTGCTTTCGCGATCGCCAAGGCTGTTGATGCGCAGCGCGAGATCGCGCAATCCGCAGCGCTTGTAAAAGTCCAACTGCAACAGAATGCACTCGACATCCTGCTCCGGCTCGGTCACGCCGAATGCCTCGACGCCGAACTGGTGATGCTCGCGCAGCCTGCCCTTTTGCGGGCGCTCATAGCGGAAATTCGGACTGAGATAGTACACCTTCAGCCGCGCGCCTTGATCGTTCAGCAGGCCGCCTTCGATGACCGCGCGCACGACACCGGCCGTCCCTTCGGGGCGCATCGTCAACGAGTCGCCGCCACGGTCGGTGAAGGTGAACGTCTCCTTCGTGACGATATCGCTGGTCTCGCCAACGCCGCGGTGAAACAGGCTTGTGCTCTCGAGCGTCGGCGTTCGGATTTCGTCGTAGTGAAACAGCCGCGCGGACTCGCGCGCGGCCGCCTCGACCGCGTGCCACTTCCACGCGTTAGTGGGAAGCACATCTTCGAAACCCTTGGGAGCGTTGATCTTCTGGAACGACATGATTCTGTTTTAAAAGAGAGCGAGACGCGCATTGATTGCACGTCTCGCTCGGGTGTACGGAACGCACCGCAAGCGGTGCCGCTAAACGATGAAAAACTAAGCAGTCTTTGCTTCGGTAGAAACTTCGACTTCCTCGATCGTCGCGCCTTTCACGATTTCGTCGACAGCCTTCTGTTCGCGCATCTGCACGTACAGGTTGCTCAGCGAGCCGTCCTTGCTCATCGTCTGCTTCATCTTTTCCGGCCGCTGCCCGCGCTGGGCGGCAAGCATGGCGATTCGGCCGTTCAGTTCGGATTCATCGACATCGACGTTCTTGTCCGTCGCGATCTTCTGCAGAATGAAAAATAGCTTCAGCTCGCGGATCGCTTCGTCCTTCGCGCCGGCCTTGAGCGTGGCGACATTCGCCTCCACCTGCTCGCGCGGCATGCCACGCATCATCAAGTCGACCGCGCGACGATTTGCCACGCGGTCCGTCTGCTGATCCGACAGCTTGGTCGGCAGTTCAATTTTCACCTGATCGAGCAGATACTGATTAACCTGCTCGCGCATCGACTGCTGGATGTCGAAACCGATTCGCTCGACCATCTGTTCCTTCAACGCATCGCGAAGCTCTCCATCGTTCTCAAACCCAAGCTGGCCGAGGAACTCCTGATTGATCTCGGCGAGTTCCAGCCGCTTGATGTCCTTGAGCTTAATCTCGACGGCCAACTCCTTGCCTTTGATCTCCTCGTTCGGATCGGTGTCGGGCACCTTCACCGTTAGCGTGCGCGTTTCGTCCGGCTTCAAGCCGGCCAACTGCGTGTCGAGGTCATCGACATTCACGCCTGCGATTCGGCCCGGCTTGGCGACAAACTGCATGTCGTGCTGGTGCATCAATTCCTTGTCGCCGAGCTTTACATGCACGTCAGCGACGAGATGATCTTTCGGCTCAATGCCGCGGTCTTCGACCGGCACGAGCGTCCCCTGCTGTTCACGCAGGTTCTGCATCGCCTGGTCGATGTTTGCTTCGGTGACTTCAAGCTTCGGCTTCTTAACCTTGATGGCCGAGAGATCGGGGATCTCAAAGTCCGGCTGAACTTCAACCTGGAACGAATAGGTGAGTCCCTCATTTTCCTTAAGGTCCATCGCTTCGGGATTATCAAACGCGGGCTCGCCGAGAACCGTGAGCGAATTTTTCTCGACGGCCTGCTCGTAGCTTTCGCTGAGCAGCGAGCGGCGCACCTGATCCTTGACGTCGGTGCTGAAACGCTTTTCGATCAGCTTCTGCGGTGCATGGCCGGGACGAAAGCCGGGAAGAGACGCCTGAGAACGTAATTCCTTGAACTGCTCGGCCATCTTCTCGGCGATGCGTTCCTTTGGAATCGACACGACCACCTTTTTCGTCGCCGGACCGGCGTCCTCGATCTTGATGTCGTATTGGTAAACTTCGTCGGTCACCTCATCCGCGACCGCGGCAGCGTTTTCGTTGTCGGCCATGACGGCTCCTCACATTTCGATCTGAAAATACAACCGCCCCGTCAAACGCGCGGAGCGAAACTCGAACAATCTAACGGCGAGCCGCCAGATTGCCAAGCGGCATGAAGCTCAACGGGCAGCGACTTAGGTCAATCGCATTCTATTAACTCCTCTTCCTGTACTCGGGGAGAGGCAGGGTGAGGGGTCTTCTGTCGCTCGGAAAACGCCCC
>CAXSBN010000012.1:58192-100723 GCA_964236135.1 uncultured Phycisphaerae bacterium | reverse complement strand
GGAGAGGTCGGGTGAGGGGCGTTTTCCGAGCGACAGAAGACCCCTCACCCTGCCTTTCCCTGAATACGGAGAGAGGAGTTAGTAGCATGCGGTTGCCCTGCGTAACTCTGTGGACTTCGTCCAGTACGATGGGCCAGATACAGAGCAATACCCAGGGGCAAACGCAGGCGAATGTATTTGTGAGATTCCGAAGACACGTCATTCCGAGCGGAGCAGCAGCGACGCGAGGAATCTCGATTTGCAGATCATGTTTTGTCAGCCGAGATCCCTTAGGTCGCTGCTGCTCTCTTGGGGATGACTTCTTTTTGTTCAAATGCAATCGCCCTACCTCCTCTCTCCGCCTGCCACGAGCGAAGTGGAGTGGCAATCGGGAGAGGATAAAGAGATGAATCTAGAGAATGCGGTTGCCCGGTTTATGAGAGTCGATGAGGCGAATCCGGTCGCCGTGCTTCGAAGCATAATTAAAAATAAGTCCAACCCTGAAGGGGTAGATGTGTCGGTATTATGGCGCGCGCGGTGGTGGCCGCCGATGGCGTATAAGTTGGGAGAAGCCGATGAATCAAGTCTCGAAGAAATTGTCCCTGATGGCGTTCTTTTTGGCTGTCGTCGGTTTTCTCGCGCCGGTGTCGCGGGTTCATGCCCAGTCTGCCGGCGCTTCTTCTGCTGATGCTTTGCCGACGATGGAGGAGTTGCGAACGCTCGCCGCGAATAAGGAGTGGCAGCCGCTGTTGCAGAAGATTCAACGCGTGACATCGCTGCGAGGCTCGGCGGCGGCGGGGTACGACCTTTACGAAGTGAAGATGCTCAAGGGCGAAGCGAATCTTCAGCTCAAGCAATCGTCGGCGGCAGTCTCAGCATTCAATGATGCGGGCAACGACAAGGGCCTCGACGAAAAGAAGTCCGCCGTCGCGAATGCCAGTGCGTTGCTGGTCAAGCGATCGGTGAACGGAATTTACAATCGAAAAGGACCATCGACGCAGCCGGCGGATCCAAAATCGATTGACATCAGCGACACGTCGCTCCGCAAGCCGGCGTTCGCCGCGCTCGCGGCCGACGAGGCGGCAGCGTTGGAGAACAAGGCCAAGGCCGCCGCGGCCGGCACCTCGCTCAAGCCGATCGCCGAGATGACCAAATCGATCGGCGACTTGCGGGAAGCAGAGATCGCGTCGCGCGACGACACCACGACGCCGATCACCGACGGGCTGCTCTCGCCGCTGGCGACGCACGCGAAGGAGCTGTCCACCGCGGCCATCACCAGGATGAAGAGCCAGGTCGAGACGATCTCGCAGTCGGCCAACAAATTGGAGGACATCGGGCCGAGCCGAAGCCAGGCCCGAGCGGGGTATGGCGGCGCCGGTCCGGGGGTCGATCATCGGTTCCGCAAACGCGGCCTGACGGGGAATGATACGTCCACGCTGAAGGAGATCGCCACGACGTCGAAACAGTTGATCGCGGCTTCCAAGGAACTCGCCGCCGCCTTCGGGCCGAAGCTGGGCGAACCGCTGGCGTCGATCGAGAAAGAGGCGACCGAGGTCGGTACCCGGGCCGAGAGTGTTTTGAATGATAAATATGATGTGACGACGGGCGTCAGGTGATCGTCGAGATGCGCGTTGCCGTTTGCGGCTTCGTAATTTTGGTCGGCGATAGCGGGCGCTTTCGACTCGCGAAGCCGCGAGCGGCAAGACCTTCGCAATCGCGCGTGAACTATCGCGTGGTTTACAACTCGGGTTTGCGGGAGAGGCACTTGCTGTCTGCATCCACGAATCGAAGCGCCGCGTGTGCCCAGTCTTCCGCGTAGTCGACGCCGATCCGTTTGCACGCGACAATTCGCGGGGAGCGTTCCGATTCGTCGCGCGTCAGATATAGTTCATCGCCCAGCAGATCGACGCCGTTCAAGCGACGAGTAATCTGCATCGCGCGGCAGAGCTTGCCCGGGCCGGCGAGGTCGGCGTCCCAACCATCCAACGGCTCGGCCGCTCGAATCAGCACGGCCTGCGCGTCGCCGATGCGCGAGCAGACGATATTGAGCATGTCATACATGCCATAGATAAAATAAACGTACGCATGCCCCGGCGGGCCGAACATCACCTCGGTGCGATTGGTGCGACCCTTGGCAGCATGACATGCGAGGTCGTGCTCGCCCACGTATGCCTCGGTTTCGACAATGCGGGCGCGACGGATTTTCTCGTGCTGGTGGACGAGCACGGTGCCGATCAGCGCTCGCGCCAGCGTTTCGGCATCGACTGCATAGAAGCTGCGGCCGATTTTTGCGGTCGGCCGTGACTTCGAGTAACGTCCCGCCTTTGACATGCCCGCATCATACGACGCCGCCGAGGTCGCGCGGCTTATCGCCGCCCTGGCCGACTCGATCGCCGGATCGATCTCCAACTCCGAGCCGTTAAACATCGTCGGCATCCGCACGCGCGGCGAGACAATCGCGCAGCGCATCACCGGGCATCTCGAACAGCGCGGCTACACGCAGATCGGCCGCGGGGTGCTTGATATCACTCTCTATCGCGACGACCTGTCGGAAGTCGGCCCGCGTCCGATTGTGCAGCCGACCGATATTTCGATCGAGATCGACCGCAGGCCGATGATCTTGATCGACGATGTGCTTTTCACCGGCCGAACGGTTCGGGCAGCGCTGGGCGCGCTCGCTGATTTTGGACGCCCGAGTGTGATTCGGCTGGCGGTCTTGGCGGATCGCGGGGGGCGCGAGCTTCCGATTCACGCCGATTTCGTTGGCCTCAATCTCGGCCAGGTGCCGCGCGATCATCGCGTGAAAGTATCGTTCGTCGAGAACGATTCGATCGATGAAATCCGCGTCGAGCCCATACCGGCGGGAAAGGGGGAGCGGCCATGACGACCGACGTGCCCGCGACATTTTCCCCGTGGACGCGGCGTCATTTGCTGTCGCTCGAGGAATTATCCGCCGACGAAATTCGCCACGTGCTTTCGACGGCCGACAGTTTTAAGGAAGTGTCGACGCGCAGCATCAAGAAAGTGCCCGCGCTTCGCGGCAGGGTTGTCGTGAACGCCTTTTTTGAAGATTCAACCCGCACGCGCACGAGCTTCTCGCTTGCCGCCCAGCGACTGAGCGCCGACGTGCTCGACTTCTCAGAAAAAACCAGCAGCACGAGCAAGGGTGAAACCCTCGTCGATACGGCGCGCACCATCGAGGCAATGGGCATCGATGCCCTGGTGATTCGACACAAGGCGGCAGGCTCTGCGCATCGGCTATCGCAGATGATGAACTGCAGCGTCATCAACGCCGGCGACGGCGCACACGAGCATCCCACGCAGGGGCTGCTCGACCTGTTCACGATTCGCGAACGTTTCGGAAAAATCGAAGGCTTGAACGTCGCGATCGTCGGCGACATCGCGAATTCACGCGTCGCCCGATCCGACTTGTGGGGCCTGACCAAGCTGGGCGCGAATGTCACGCTGGTTGGCCCGACGACGCTGCTGCCGAAATCGTTCGAGCAGCTCGGCGCTCGGGTCAGTCATCGGTTCGACGACGTCGTCGGCGAGTTCGATGTCATTCAGATGCTGCGCGTGCAGAACGAACGAATGAGGTCCGCGGCGTTTCCGACGGTCCGCGAGTTCACGCAGCTTTTCGGCCTGACCAGCGAACGGTTTGAGCGGTGCCGGAAAGACGTCTTCGTCATGCACCCGGGGCCGATGAACCGGGGCGTGGAAATCAGCAGCGAAATCGCGGACGGCGCGCAGAGCGGGATTTTGAAGCAGGTAACCAACGGGTTGGCGGTGAGAATGGCGGTGCTCTATTTGGTGACGGGAGTCTAAACTTTCACCGCGACGCCGCGACGATCGCGAAGGAAAACGCGAAGAGGAATTGTGTGAGAGAATGGGTTCTGAATGACTTTCTTCGATTTTCGCGGCTCCGTCTTTAAGAATGATCGCCAATGACTGAAGTTCAGGCCGCGCTCAGTGCCAACGCCGAAATCGTCCGCTATCGCGACGGAATTGCTTCGTCGGTCGACGATGAAGTGGTCATCGAAGAACCGTTGGAGATTCGAGTGCGGGGCCGGGCGATCAGCGTCACGATGCGCACCCCCGGCCATGACGCCGAGCTGGCGGCGGGGTTTCTTCTGACGGAAGGAGTCGTTCGCGACCGGGCCGACATTCAAAAGATCGAGGTTTGCGCCAAGAGCGAGTTCGGTAACACGATCGACGTCATCCTCGGGCCGCTTATTCACGTCGATTTCGAAAAGCTGACGCGGCACGTCTTCGCGGCGTCGAGCTGCGGATTGTGCGGCAAGACAAGCATCGAGGCCGTGCGGTCTCGTCATTCGCCGATTCAATCTGATTCGCGGGAAGTCCTGTCGCCGGCCTATTTTCTGAAGCTTCCCAGCGTGATGCGCCAGGCCCAGGCGACATTCGACCGCACCGGCGGGGCGCACGCGGCGGCACTGTTTGACGGCAACGGCCAGATGATCGTCCTTCGTGAAGACATCGGTCGACACAATGCGGTGGACAAAGTCATTGGTCACGCGATGTTGAATGATCGACCGATTCGATC
The DNA here is from genome assembly GCA_964236135.1 of uncultured Phycisphaerae bacterium. Taxonomy (GTDB): domain Bacteria; phylum Planctomycetota; class Phycisphaerae; order Tepidisphaerales; family Tepidisphaeraceae; genus CAXSBN01. Next base: position 96,183 of record CAXSBN010000012.1, on the reverse strand, counting down.
AAACGATGTGCTGCTGGTGAGCGGGCGATCGTCGTTTGAAATCATGCAGAAAGCGCTGGCCGCCCGAATCGCGACGGTAGCAGCGGTGTCGGCCCCATCGAGCCTCGCCATCGACTTCGCGCGCGAGAACGGCCAGACGCTCATCGGATTTCTGCGCGATGACCGAATGAACGTCTACGCGGGACATCATCGACTTCGCCAGTAGTCAGCACTTGACCTTCGGATTAGGGAACAGGCGAACGCCCGGCTCGGGCGGCGCATCGAGACATTCGAAATCTTTTTCGATCAGCACTTGCAACTTATCTTGCACGAGTTCGATGCCGACCTCGTCGGACCCCGCCCAAGTGTGAACGGTTTGAATTAGAATCTCGACGGTGAGCACGCTGTCTTTCATCGCCACGCGTTCCGCGTCGGATGATCGAAGCTCATAAGTGATGCGCGAGTCGGGCGAAAAGTCGGTTGATTCACGCACGATGCCGTCACGATCCAGCGCTTCGACCTCGTCGCGCGACAAGCGAAAACGAATCGAGTTACGATAAAGTCTGAGTTTCATTGGCGGCGGACCTTCATAACATCACGCTCGCGATTCTAGTCGGCGGCGCGGGACGACGCATGGGGCAGCCAAAGGCCTGGCTGCGCATCGGCGACGAGCCGATCTTGTCGCGACTGCATCGCACGTTGAAATGGCCGGGTCAGACAATGCTCGTCACCGTGCCTGGCCGAGAGCGTCCGCCGGCATTTGAATTGTTCGATCGGGAAGTCGTCGACGCACTCGAGGAAGGGCCACTGCGAGGCGTGTTCACCGCGTTGGTTCACGCAACGTCGGAACTCGTGATCGTGATGCCAGTCGACATGATTCAATTTTCGAAAGCGCATCTCAAGTGGCTCGCAGAGGAATTGCTCGATCATCATCTCGGATTGATGATGTCGCGACGAGATTCTCTCGAGCCACTTCCGCTGATCACTCGGCGTGCCGTAGCGAGTCAAATTGAGGGACGGCTCTCGCAAGGCAACCGTTCACTGCGTGGCCTCGCTGAAAGCGGAATGTTTGACGTCGTTCGTTCGCCGCCGGAATGGCGCGACGAGGTTTGGACAAATCTGAACGAGCCGGACGATTTGCGGCGGCTGTGACGCGCCGGCCGCAAGCTTGTAACATTTCTCACAATGAAAATACGCGATGCGAAGGAATGCCGATTTGACCTGGTCAGTCTTGGCGAATGCATGATTCGTCTGTCGCCGCCACAGCACGGGCGGATCGAGTTTGCGCCGATGCTTGAAGTATGGGTGGGCGGCGGGGAGTACAACGTATCGTATGCGCTGTCGCGGCTGGGCTTACGGACAGCGTGGATCGGGGGCCTGAATAGCTCGCCGATGGGCGCGATCATTCGCAACCACGCCCGCGCTGTCGGCATGAACGTCGATTATGTCGTGGAGCGGCCGTACGACGGTTACGGCAAGAAAGACCGCATCGGTATTAATTTCAGCGAGGTCGGCGTGGCGAAGCGCGGCAGCACGACGCTGTACGATCGCGGCCACAGCGCGACAGCCGGCATCAAACCGGGGGAGATTAATTGGAACAAATTATTTAAAGAAGAGGGAGTGCGATGGTTGCACACGGGCGGGATTTTTTCAGCGCTGAGTGAGTCGACGCGCGCCGTCGTCGCCGAGGCCGTAAAGACCGCGCATGAAGCGGGGACAATCGTTTCATATGATCTGAACTTCCGCTCCAAGCTGTGGAGCAGCAAGGAGGCGATCGCGACGACAAAGCCGTTAGTGCCGTACATCGATTGCCTGATCGGTAACGAGGAGGATTTCGAGCAGGTGCTTGGATATCACGCCGAGGGTGTCGACGTGCATCGGGCCGGCGCGCTGGATGTCGGGCCGTTCAAGAGCATGGTTGAGCGCGTGGTGAAGGATTTTGGCAACGTGAAGATCGTCGGCACGACGCTGCGCGGCGTGAAGACCGCCACCATCAATGATTGGTCGGCCATCATGTGGGCAGACGGAAAATTCTACGACGGCCCGAACTTCGAAAACCTGGAAATCGAAGACCGCGTGGGGGGCGGCGACGGCTTCGCAAGCGGATTCACATACGGTTTCCTCGCTGGCAAGACGCCGCAGGAATGCGTCGACCTCGGCGTGGCGCATGGCGCAATGTTGATGACGACGATGGGAGACACGAGCCAGATCACGCTGGAAGAATTGCTGCATGTGGCGGGCGGGGGGAGTGCGCGGATCAAGCGGTGATAAATTGCAATCCCGAATCATTGTGCTATCATAGTGTGCGCTTATGCTAGCAAAGGAGCATCATGGCATCGATCATTTTGCGGGACGTTCCAAAGGAATTAAAAGACCGCCTGAAAAAGCAGGCTGAGATGAATCGGCGGTCGATGGCACAGGAGGCGTTATACATTCTCGAGAGAGAATTTCGTGTTCTCCCGCGTGTCGAATTCCCGTTTGAACCGATCAAGCCGCTGAAACCGATTTCGAACGAAATGGTGCTGAAGGCGATCAGAGCGGGCCGGAAATGATCGTCGTCGATAACAGTGTGCTTATCCCTGAATTTCTCGACACGCCTGAATCGCGCGCCGCGAGGTTGGCGCTGGCGAAGTATCCCGGATGGATCGTGCCGCCATTGTGGCGATTTGAGTTTGTCAATGTCGTTGTCACGCTACTGAGAGCCGGCAATGTGAATTATCCGATGGCGTCGGATGCGCTCGACCGGGCTGTGATGACTTTGACCGGAATCGAACAGCCCGTAGATCAGCTTGAGGTGGTGCGAAATGCAATTCGATACGGGATTTCAGCTTACGATAGTCAATACATCACGTTAGCACGGTCCCGCGGTTGTCAATGCCTGACCGCGGATAAGCGTCTTGCGCGGCGGGTTCCACAGTTCACTGTGCCGCTGACATGAAAACCGCAGTTCTCTTAGGAATGGATAATAGAATGCCAACGAATGCAACCGCAGACATCGGCCTCATCGGACTGGCCGTCATGGGCGAAAATCTCGCCCTTAACATCGCCGATCACGGCTTCAAGGTTGCGGTCTACAACCGCACGACGCAGACGATGAAGGATTTCGTCGCGCGCGAAAATCCGCCGGGCGGGCTGGTGGCGTGTGAGACGATGAAGGACCTCGTCGCGGCCGTGAAGTCGCCGCGGAAATTCATCATCCTCGTCAAGGCCGGGCCCGCCATCGATGCGGTGACGAAGGAACTGATCGATGCGGGCGTGCAGAAAGACGACATCGTCGTCGACTGCGGCAACAGCTTGTGGACCGACACGATCCGTCGTGAACGTGATTACGCCGACAAATGTAAGTTCTTCGGCTCCGGCATCTCCGGCGGTGAGCTTGGGGCGCGTTTCGGGCCGAGCCTCATGCCCGGCGGTGATGATGATTCATGGAAACATCTCAAACCAATCTGGGAAGCGGTCAGCGCGAAAGTCGATGCGAAGACCGGCAAGCCGCTGGAAGACTTCGCGCCGGGCAAGCCCGTCAAGGGCGGCGTGCCCTGCACCGCATACATCGGGCCGAACGGCGCGGGCCACTACGTGAAGATGGTGCACAACGGCATCGAATACATCGACATGCAGTTGATCTGCGAGGCTTACACCCTGCTGCAACACCTGCTTGGCCTTGACGGAGATGAGCTGAGCAAGATCTTCCAGCAATGGAATGAGGGCGATCTTGACTCCTATCTCATTCAAATTACCGCCGACATTTTGCAGCAAAAAGATCCGGTTGCGACGGATAAATATTTCGTGGATTGCGTTCTCGACGCAGCCGGTCAAAAAGGCACCGGCAAGTGGACTGGCGTGAACGCGTTGGACATGGGCATCCCCGCAAACTCGATCGCCGAGGCGGTCTTTGCGCGGTGCATCAGCGCTCTAAAAGATGAGCGTGTCGCCGCGAGCAAGCAGTTGAAAGGGCCTTCCGCTCAGAAGGAGGTCGGCGACAAGCAACAATTAGTCGATGCCGTGCGAGACGCGTTATATTGTTCAAAAATCTGCGCGTATGCGCAGGGTTTTCAACTGATGCGCGAGGGGCAGAAAGAATACAAGTGGGAGCTCGACTTCGCATCGATTGCAAGCATCTGGCGAGGGGGTTGCATCATCCGCGCACGCTTCCTTCAGAAGATCACCGACGCCTACACGCGCGATGCGAAGCTCGTCAACCTGATGCTCGATCCCTACTTCAACGAACAGATCGAGAAAGCGCAGACGAACTGGCGAAAAGTCATCTCGCTGGCGGCGACCAACGGCATCGCCGCCCCGGCGTTCATGAGTGCGCTGGCGTACTACGATGGCTATCGTTCCGAGCGATTGCCGGCAAACCTGCTGCAGGCCCAGCGCGATTATTTCGGCGCGCACACGTACGAGCGCATCGATCAGCCGCGCGGCACCTTCTTTCATCTCGATTGGCCCGAGAAGAATCGTCCGCAGAAGCGGATCAGCTCACCGGAGCACAAGGGCGCTGCTGAAAAACACATGGGAAAAACAGACAGTGCGAAAAGCGCTGCGAAGCAGTGAGGATGCTCTTTTCCCTTTCTCCGAGCACAGAGAGTGGTAGGAACTTAATACCCAAGATATTCCCACGCGTTTGATGATGTCCATCCGCGTAGCGGGTTCGTTTTTGTAGCGATTTCGTGCACGGGAATCTTCAACTTTCGGATGTCATCGGTCCGTCCTGCATATCCCGATCCGCCAACCACGATCAACTGTCCGAAATTGAAGACGTAAAACATTGAATGCGCGATGTGATCTGGTCCGGCGGTCAGCAGCAGCGTTTTATCTTTCCACTGATCGCGTGCCCCGCATGCCCGCCACGCGCTCATAGCCGCGACGCGGCTGGGGTCGTTCAATTTCTTCACCTCGGATCGTCCCGCGCCAATCACTTCGCCCTGCGGATCGATCACCAGTGCGCCGATCGGTGCTTCTCCCGAATCACCGGCGACCCGCGCTTCGACCAACGCCAGTTCCACGAGTTGCTTCGTCCGTGTTCGATTCGCCCGCACATCGAATGGCTTCGACACTCTTCCGCGATAAATGCCAATATCCCGTTCCCAGATCGTCGCGTTGGTCGCGTCATTCATCCAGCGACTGAACGTCTTCACGATTCCGGCGTGATTTTTTACGATCGGCGTGATATTGACGTTGGCATAACCGCTGAAGTTCGGCGTGTAATTGACTGCATCGAGAATCCGAATCTCGCGAATCCCCATTTGCACTGCCAGACAACTCTGACAAAACGGGCAGGGGCTGAGCGAGCTGGTCACCACCAGACCGCCATATCCCTCCCGGCGTCGACCCATGTTGATGATCGCGCCGGTCTCGCCGTGAATCCCGGGAATTCCGGCCCGGAGCTGGTTCCAGCCGAAGCCGAGAATCTCATGCCGATTTCGAATACGCCGGGAGATCATCCCGACGATTGGGATCATTCCAGCCGCTGCCGCCTGTCGCACCAATGCATAGACCGCGGCGTCGAGCTCGCTTTCCGAAACGATTTGACCTTTACGAAGATTCATCGCTTTTAAATCCGTAGGTAACGTTATCGTCATCCGGGAAGCGGGTCTTTTTTTGGACGGGCTGTATCGAAATGCTTTAGTATGCACCAAAGCAGTATGGTGCAACCCACGCTCTCCTGTGTCGACCGTCACGCGCCCGGCGGTGTCGATATTCCGCTTGCGGACCATTGTCACGTCTGGATTGACTTCGATGGAACAATCTCGTCGAAAGATGTTCTTGACGAAATCATTCGCCGTTGCGCGGTGGATGATTCGTGGAAAGCCGCGGAGTTATCATGGCAGCGGGGCGAAATTGGTTCGCGGGAATGTCTGAGTCGGCAGTTTGAAGTGGTGCGCGCGTCCGAGGAGACGGTTGACGGCGTGCTGCGAATGATCGGCCTTGATCCCGGGTTCCTGCCACTGCTTGCGCTCCTTCGGTCGCAAGGCGTCCCCACGGCGGTCGTCAGCGACGGGGCGGATGTATTCATTCAACGGCTTCTGACCATCGGCGGTGTCGACAATCTGGCAGTCCGGTGCAATCGCCTGGTCCGAACGGGCGATCGACTTTCGCTTGCCTTTCCGCACGCGGCGATCGATTGCGAATCGTCGGCAGCGCACTGTAAATGCTTATCGATGCGGCAGTTGTCGTCTCCAAGGCGAGTTCGGTCGATCTACATCGGCGACGGCCGCAGCGATGTGTGCGCCGCCCGCAAGTGCGATGTTGTTTTTGCCAAGCAGACGCTCGCCAACGTGTTCGCCGCCGAGCAGAGGCCGTTCGTGCGATATTCGACGCTCCTTGATGTGGCGGCTATATTAACCAAGGCCTGGGCATCGTCGCCGATCGCCGGCGGGTAAAATGGAACTCGCTTTTATCTGCCCGAATCCTGTTGATCCTGAAGATCCGATGCCTGTCGACGTCGCCGAATACTTTCCTGAATCCGTGAGGCAAACGCAGCGCGCCGCGGAATCGCTCAAGGCGGCAGCAATGCTCCTGCGCTCGCTGATCCAAATTCCTAGTGTGAGCGGGAATGAAGATCGACTTACCCGATTCGTCGCGGATTGGGCGATATCGCTTGGCCTCGAAGTTGACTTGTGGCAGGCGGACGAAGCCGAGCTGGCGAGTCGATACGACGTGCCGCCGCGACATTTGCCGCTGGCGGGGCGTCCAACGCTGGTTTTGAAGCTGCCGGGGAATAAATCGGGCCGAAGCGTGATTTTCAATGCGCATGCCGACGTCGTATCGGCACCGAATCCGGAAAAGTGGGAACGGGATCCCTGGGCGGGAGACATGATCGATGGTCGAGTCATCGGTCGCGGCGCTTGCGACGTCAAGGGCCCGCTCGCGGCTGGTATGATGATGGTGATGGCGCTGAAAGCCGATCACCCGGATGGTTTGGATGGTGACGTTCTGTTGGAAGTAATTCCCGGCGAAGAAGATTGTGTCGGCTTTGGAACGTTGACGAGCGTTGCACGCGGACACGTTGCCGACGCGTGCATCGTGCTCGAGCCGACCGACTCCTCCCCTCGCGCCGCGAGTCGCGGCGGTGCGCGATTTGAAATTGTCTGCCTTGGAAAGGCCGTTCACGGCACCGTCAAATGGCTGGGCAAGGATGCGATCGCGCTGTCGCGAAAAGTGATGAATGCGCTCGACGAATTAGAACACCGTTGGAACGACCGCTCGGCCGATTCGCTGTTCGCTTCCGCACCGATCGCCCGGCCGATCTCGATCGACAGCATTCAGGGCGGCGAATGGCAGGGGATGACCTGCGATCGTTGCCTGATCTCCGGTTATCTTGAGCTTCTGCCGGCCGACGATTTGGAGTTCTGGAAGACCCAGTTCAAGGCCGAGCTGGCAGCGGTGGCCGGCCCGGACGTATCTGTCAGTTTTACTGAAAGCTACCGCGGCCATCGCACATCGGTCGATTCCGGCGTATGCACTATCGCTGAACAAGTCGTTCGTGATCGTTTACCACTGCATTGGACCGGCTGGCAGGCATTCAATTCGGGCTGCGAAGCGGGGCTTCGCGCATCGCTTCTCTCGACGCCGACGCTGGTGTGGGGTCCGGGCAGCCTGGCCGACGCCCATGCCGTGAACGAGTCGATCGCGATCGCAGATGTCGTGTCGGCGGCACGGATGTTCGAGCAGTTTGCTCTCGCCTGGTCAGGGTCGAATTCATGTCGTTGATGCACCCCAAACATATCAAGCACGTCAACGGCTCGGGTGTGCGCGGCTCAAGGCGTTTGCCTGGCCTCGGCGTGCCCGACGCGGAAGAGGCGAGCGCGTCGCGACATTGGTTCGAGCGTGCTCAAAAAGTGCTGGCCGGCGGAATCAGCTCCTCGGCCCGATCGACCACCAGCGGAAGCCGTGCCTACCCGCTTTACATCGCACGCGGTCAAGGCTCGCGCGTCTGGGACGCGGACGGCAACGAATTCATTGACCATCTGCTCGGCTACGGCAGTTCGATTCTCGGCCATGCGGATGCGGAATGGGTCGCCGCGGTAAACGCGCAGCTGGCCCACGGCACGATGTTTGGCACGTGCAACACGATCGAAGTCGAATTAGCGGAAGAAATTTGCGCGATGGTGCCGTGCGCGGAGCTTGTTCGTTTCGCAAATTCAGGATCTGAAGCGATTCAAGGAGCGGTGCGAGCGGCGCGCGGATTTACCGGTCGAACGAAGATTTTGAAATTCGAAGGGCATTACCACGGTTGGGTCGACGTGCTGGCGGTCAGCAATCGGCCGAGCGAAGCGGAATACGGCGACATCGACGCGCCCGTCTCTCGCGCCCACTCGCTCGGCATGCCGGGCAGCGTCGTCGATGATATTGTCATCTGCCCGTGGAACGACGCGGCGCGTCTTGATCAAATCCTTGATCGATATGCCGGTCAGTTTGCTGCCGTGATTGCCGAGCCGATTGTCGCGAACAACGCGTGCATCATGCCCCGCGATGGATACCTCGAACACCTGCGCGAGGCCTGCACCAAACGCGGCGTCGTTCTCATCTACGATGAAATCGTGACCGGCTTCCGCATCGCGCCCGGCGGCGCGCAGGAGTGGTTTGGCGTTCATCCCGACATCGCCGTGTACAGCAAAGCGATCGGTGGCGGCTTCCCGCTCAGCGCTTTCGCCGGCCGACACGACATCATGGAGCCGATCGGCAGGAACACCGTGAAGCATGGCGGCACATACAACGGCAACCCGGCGTGCGCGACGTCCGCGCTGCATACGCTTCGCCGAATGAGTGACGGGGCCGGCCAGGCAAAAATGAACGAGATGGGCGGCACACTGATGGAGGCGATCAAAAAGTCCGCCGCCGATGCAAATATTTCTTGCGTCGTTCAGGGAATCGGCAGCATGTTCCAGGTGATTTTCGGCCAGGCGTTTTCCGGTGGAAAACAACCGGCCCATTACCGCGACCTGCTGCATGCGGACACCAAACGATACGCGGCGTTCCACTCGCAGCTTCTTTCGCGTGGCATTCACGCCAACAGTTCTGGTTTGGCGTGCTGGTTCATTTCAACATCACACACTGAAAATGATATTGCGATTGCAGTAAAGGCAATCGAAGCATCCATGCAGGCAATCGCTTAACCCTCTACTTTTTTTTCTTGGCGTCTGCCTCGGCGGTTTCGGCGTCCTGGCGGTCATGTTATTCCCTGACCATCGAAATGTTCTCCTCGATCGCAGACATCGTCGGCCACCGCCTCTCGCCAACTCAGCTTGCCTGGATGTATCGCAAAATCAGCCCCGCCCTTGCGCGCACGCTGGCGATGCAGCGCTTCCGCGCCACCGTGCGATGGGCCGGCGAGCATAGCGCGTTTTATCGGGCGAAATTTGCCGAGATGAAGATCGATCCGTCGCGCGTGCGCACGCCCGCCGACCTCGGCGAGCTGCTGACGACGCCCGACGACATTTCTGTCAATCCGGAGCAGTTCATCTGCCGGCCGCCGTCAATCGTGTTCGAATCGTCCGGAACGAGCGGCACGAACAAGCAGGTGTTTTTCGACGAACAGGAGCTTCAGGAAATCGGCGTGACGATGGCCGGCGGGTTCAGCCTCATGGGCATCGGGCCGGAAGATCGCGTGGCGAACGCGTTCGATTTCTCGATTTGGATTCCCGGCCTGCTTTGTCACTACGGGCTGTCCGCGTCGCGCGCCTTCTGCCAGGCGTTCGGAAAAGTCGATCCGATCGAAGTCTACCGCCGCCTGCGGAACGGGCGGTTCACGGTCGTCATGGGCGAACCGACCTGGCTGATTCGTTTGACACAGTTGGCTGAGGCGGATGGGAATACTTATCCGCTGAAGATGCTGATGGGCGGCGCTGAAGAAATGCCCGCCGACGCGATTCCGTGGATGAAAAAAGTGTGGGGCGGCGCGGTCGTGAAAATGAACTATGCCAGCGTGGAGATGGGGCCCGGCATCGGCTTTCAGCCGTGCGATAACCACGACGGTTATCATCTCGATCACTTCGATTTTTTGCCGGAGATCATTGAAGCCGACGCCGACGGATACGGCGAGCTGATCTTCACGACGCTTCGCCGCCGGGTCATGCCGCTGCTGCGTTATCGCACCCGCGACCTGACGCGTATCGAAAAAGAGCCGTGCCGGTGCGGGCTTTCCGCGCCGCGCCTTGCACGCTTGCGCGGCCGGCGCGACGAGCTCGTCGTCGCCAGCGGCGGAAACCTTTATCCAAAAATGTTCGAGCAGATCATCCGCGCGGTCGATGGCGTTACTCACGACTGGCAGGTTGTCTTCACGCTCGAAGGCGTCCGCGAAATTCTGACCATCGACCTGGAATCCAATCGAGCGGATCATCATGCCATCGAACAAGAGATCCATGCGTCGGCCACCGATCGGTTTCCTGATCTGATGAAGAATCTGGCGCTGGGCATTTTCGAAATGCGCGTCATCGTTCATCCGCGGGAAACGCTTCGGAAATCGCGTAAGTTGAGGCGGCTTGTCGATCGCCGGCACTTTGCAGAATCGAATCCGTTAGCGGACATTGAGGCCCCTTCCGAAGCGGCGGGGACTTTGGCGTAGCGCAGAGCCGGAGCGTACTTCGCACGGGCGGGACGCCCGTGACACGATAGGCTTCCCTGTGTCACGGGCGTCTCGCCCGTGCCTTCTACTTCGCAGCAATGGTTCAGCCCGCATTCAATACCCCGTCAAGCAAATCGCAGATCGGCGTCGTGATCGGCCTATCGATCGCGATCGTGCTCGACACCATCGTCCAGCTTTGCTGGAAGCTGGCCGTTGTTCGTTCGGGCCACGACGACGCGCCGCTGCTCGATCTGCTCAATGCGATGCTCCACCAGCCGCTGACGTACCTGTTGCTCGTTCTATTCATCGCACAATTCGTCAATTGGATCATCGTGCTCGGCAAGGCCGACCTCAGCTACGCGCAGCCCATTACCGCGATGAGTTACGTGCTCACCTGTTTTGGATCGGCCGCGCTTTTTGGTGATCGCTTGCCGCCGCAACGCTGGCTCGGCATCGCGCTGATTCTCGGCGGCGTCTGGTTTGTCAGCCGCACGGCACATCGCACCGGGGTGCGCACATGAATGTGCTGCCGCGTTTCGAGGGGATGTCATTTGTCGCGCTAGCGGTCGTAGCCGAAGCGTTCGGCCAACTTGCGTTCAAACGCGCGGCCGATCGCGCGAACGATGCGCCTGCGGAACAGCACGGAGCCATTCGCCTCGTACGCCAGCGTGGCTGGTTGGCGGCGGGGATTGCCTGCTTTGTCGTGGAAGGATTGCTCTGGACATGCGCGCTGAAATTTCTTCCGGTGAGCGTCGCGCAGCCGGCGGGAAGCTTGGAATTCGTGATCGTCGCCGGGCTCGCGCGACTGTTTCTTCACGAAAAAATTCCCGCCTCACGATGGGTTGGCGTGATGATGATCTTATGCGGCGTGCTGCTGGTGGGGGCGTATTGAATTTGCCGGCGCTCAGCGTGCGTTGGGTCGCGTCAGCGGACGAAATCGACGTCGACTTATGGGAGCAATGCTTCCCGCCGCCGCTGGAAGGGAAGTGGTGGTACGAAGCCCTCCAGCGATCGGGCCTTCAAGATCAGTTCAAGTTTCTATACGGCATCGTCGAGCGCGACACTCAGCCGATCGCGATCGCGCCCGCGTTCGTCATGAATGTCCCGATCGATCTGGTTGCACCGAAGCCGATCGCGGTTGCGCTGCGGTCGGTCGGTCGACTCATTCCATCGTTGCAGTATCAGCGCACCTTTTTCATCGGATCGCCGTGTGCGGATGAGGGAACGGTCGGGACAGTGGCCGGTACATCGATCGGCGATGTCGCTGATGCGATCCGGTTAGCCGCGCTCGAGCGGGCCAAGGCGTTTCGCGCGCCGATGCTGGTCTGGAAGGATTTTCTTGCCCGCGATGCGGGCTCGGTGCTGGGTTGCGATGCGCGGCAGTTCCTGATCACAAGTTATCCAGGCACTCGAATTGAGTTGTCGGGTGTTTCGTCATTCGAGGCCTATCTTGCAGGCCTGTCGGGATCTCATCGACACAATCTTAAGAAAAAACTAAAGCGAGGCCGCGCGGCGCTGCCGGTCGATATCGAGATCAAGCAGAAGCCGTCGCCCGGCGAACTGCATGAGGTCTTCGAGTTGTTCATGCAAACCTACGAAAAGGGCACGACGAAATTCGAACGATTGACGCCCGCTTTCTTTGAGCAGATCGCGTTGGCCGAGGCGTCGCACTTCATCCTGCTGCGGGCAAAAGATGACGGTCGACTCGTCGCGTTCATGCTCGCGTTCGCGATGGGCGAGCATGCGATCAACAAGTTCATCGGCCTCGACTACGCCCGCGCCGGTGGCGAGGCGTTTTTGTATTTTCAGCTGTGGGAAGCATTTGCACGATGGGCGACGGACCGCAGCGCGACCACCCTGCAGAGCGGTCAGACCGGCTACCGTGCCAAGCTGGATGTCGGCCATTCGCTGGTGCCGTTGTTCAATGTTTGTCGCCATCGCAATCCGATCGTGAATAAAATTTTCGCGCTGGCGACGAAAAACGTCGATTGGTCTTCGCTCGATCTTGACCTGGCGACTTATCTGATTGCGCATCCCGAGGCAGATCAAAGCACGCTCACCTGATATTCTGCATAACGAATGTCGACCGAAAAATTGCCGCGCATCTTTCTCGCTCGCCACGGGCAGACCGAATGGTCGCTCAGCGGCCAGCACACGAGCAGCACCGATCTGCCGCTCACTTCGCACGGCGAAGGAGAAGCGGCCGAGTTGAAGCGGATGCTCGCCGGGCATTCGTTCGCACGGGTTTGGTCGAGCCCGCGCTTGCGAGCGCGGCGCACGTGCGAGTTGGTCGGATTGTCGAGTCAGTGTGTCGTCGTCGACGATCTGACGGAATGGAATTACGGCGATGACGAGGGCCGCACGACGGCTGACATTCGCGAGGATCGTCCCGGCTGGCAGATTTTCGACGACGGGCCGAAGAATGGCGAATCGCTCCTGGAGATCGCAACGCGCATCGAACGAGTCATCGCTCGCCTGCGGCAATACCCGACCGGCGACTCAATCATCTTCTCCCACGGCCACCTTCTCCGCGCCTTAGGCGGCCTGTGGGTCGGCCAATCGCTCTCGTTCTGCCAGCACCTCTCGTTATCCACGGCGAGCCTGAGCATGCTTGGATATGATGGCGCGTTCGATCATCCGAATATTCAGGTCTGGAACGCGACGGCAATCGTCGTCCGCTGACTCGATTGAAAGTCTGCCGCTTGCGGCGTCGCGAGGCCGGTCTCGCCGACCTTTCGTCGACTTGGGCTCGCGAAGCCGCAAGCGGCTGGGTCGCGAAAGCGGCGCTTTACTGATTTTTCAGGATCGCGTTCAGACAGTTCACTCAATCGTGAGCCCGCTATGCCCTTGCCCCCGCGCCTATGCTTCCGATAGCTTGTCGCTCCCGCATCGAAACACGTGGCCGGATACCCAAGTGGACTAAGGGGACGGATTGCAAATCCGTTATTCGTCGGTTCGAATCCGACTCCGGCCTTTTTGCATTTGTGACCTTCCGACATCGAATGCACCGCGAGCGGTGCCGCTAAACATTCTCATGTCAGCGCACGCCCATCAACTTTGCATTAATCCCGATTGCCGGACGACGTACGGCATCGATGAGACAGTCGTCGCCTGCCGCAAGTGCGGCAGCCTGCTCGATATCACCTATGACTGGTCAAAACTTTCGCCGCCCAGATCATTGAAAGACCTTGAGCATCGCTGGGCGACGAAGGGCACGGGCGGGTCGGGGCGGCTCGATTTTTCAGGCGTCTGGCGCTTCCGCGAGCTGATGCCGTTTTATCGCGCCGAAGACGACATCGTCACGATCGGCGAGGGCCGCACGCTTTTGCAGCAGGCCGACCTGCTCGGGCGTCAGTTCAACCTGAAGCCGGGCAAATTCTTCTTGCAGTACGAAGGTTTAAACCCCTCCGGCAGTTTCAAAGACAATGGAATGACGGCTGCGTTTACGCATGCAAAAATTGTCGGTGCGAAGCGTGTCGCGTGCGCGTCCACAGGGAACACGAGCGCAAGTTTAGCGATGTTTGCATCTTTTGCCGAAGTGCAGGGCGTGGTGTTCGTCGGCTCGGGGAAAATCAGCTTCGGGAAATTATCGCAGGCGCTGGATTACGGCGCGCTCACGCTTCAAGTGCAGGGCGATTTCGACGCCTGCCTGCGGCGCATCCGACAGATCGCCGTCGATATGCCGGAGCTAGGCATTTATCTGATGAACAGCGTTAATCCCTTCCGCCTGGAAGGGCAGAAATCGATCATGTATCGAATTCTGGAAGCGCGCGACTGGCAGCCGCCGGACTGGATCATCGTCCCCGGCGGCAACCTCGGAAACTGCTCGGCCTTCGGGAAAGCATTCAGCGAGCTGCGCGACCTCGGCCTGATCAAAAAAATCCCGCGGCTGGCAGTGATCAACGCCAGCGGCGCGAACACGCTGAACCAACTGCACACGCGCGATCGACTGCGCTGGCATGACGGTCGATACGATAAGTCAGTGGTCGGAAAACTGTACGCCGCGATGGATGAATCGAACTATCACGCGAAGACGGTCGCGAGCGCCATTGAAATCAGCCGACCGGTGAATCTGCCCAAGGCGCTGCGGGCGCTCGACGTGATGGACGGCATCGTGCGTGAAGTGAGCGATGAAGAAATTCTCGAGACGCGCGCTCTGGTGGCGCGCTACGGCTTCGGCTGCGAGCCGGCCAGCGCCGCAAGCGTGGCGGGATTGCAAAAGCTCGTCGCGCAGCAAATCATTTCGCGCGATGATGAAGTCGTCTGTATTCTCACGGGCCATGAGTTGAAGGATCCGAATGAAACAGTGAAGTACCACACCGGCGTGGACATGAAGGCGGTTCAGGACGGTGCCCCGCGGTCATCGCCAAGCGGTCTCCTGTCGAACCCGCCGGTGCCGGTGGAAGACAATCTCGAAGCGATTGTGAAGGCACTGTCGGGTGGCGCGCTGAAGTAGGATTCAGTCTGATGCCTCTCTCCGTATTCGGGGAGAGGGTTAGGGAGAGCGGTTTTCCGCTCAGTCCGCAAAAGACCCCTCTCCCAACCTCTCCCCGGGTACGGGGAGAGGAGGAAATGCAAATGACATCAATCGCAATCACGGGCGCGACGGGACGGATGGGCAAGCGGCTGATCGCGCTGGCGCGCGAGGCCGCAGTCTTCAAGATCGCGGCGGCGATCATCAAGCCGGATCATTCGTTGCTGTCGCGCGATGCGGGCGAGATCGCAGGCATCGGGCCGATCGGCGTGCCGCTCACCTTTGACCTGAAACCAAAGCCGCAGGTGCTCGTTGATTTCACCAATCCACCGGCGATGCGGCACTGGCTCAAGGTTTGCCGCGATCGCGGAATCGCAATGTTGATTGGCACGACCGGCTTACACCGAATCGATCATGCCGCGATCGATCGCGCGGCTGAAGATATTCCGATTCTGCAAGCACCGAACACCAGTCTCGGCGTGGCCGTGCTGCGCAAACTTGCGGCCGAAGCGGCGACGATGCTTGGCGACGATTACGACATCGAAATCATGGAAGCGCACCACCGTTTTAAAAAGGATGCGCCCAGCGGCACAGCAATGTCACTCGCGGAAGCGATCATGACCGCGACGAACAAAACTGCCGAGCAGCTCGCCTATGGCCGGCGCGGCGACGAAGTCCCCCGCACGCGCGGCGAGGTCGGCATGCACTCGATGCGCATCGGCGACGAGACCGGCAGCCACACGATTTATTTTGCGGCGCTCGGTGAACGGTTGGAATTGTCGCATCGCGCGACGAATCGTGACACCTTCGTTCATGGCGCGCTGAAAGCCGCGGAGTGGTTGTCGAAGCAGAAGCCCGGGCGTTACACGATCGCGAATGTGTTGGGATTGTGACGAACATCATGAAGAATCCGCGGCTGCGTTGCGGCGTAGCACAGCGCAGCCGCGGATTCCGATCTACCAATCGCGCCGTCGCGTGTCTGATCGAAAGAGGATCTGAAATGAGAATCCGGATTTTCACGTTCATCCTCTTCCTTCTTGTCAGTGCGATTGCACTGGCCGACTTCAAATCCGCGGCAAAGCCCATCACGCATAAGGTCTCTATTCACGATATGAAATTCGACCCCTCCGGCGTCGATGCGGCGATCGGCGACGCCGTTACCTGGACCAATGACGACGACCGCGATCACACCGTCGTGGCCAAGGACGGATCGTTTAAGTCGAAGAATCTCAGCAGCGGCGATTCGTTCAGCGTCACCTTTAAAAAAGCCGGCAAGATTTCGTACGGTTGCTCGCTTCATCCGAGGATGAAGGGGACGGTGAATGTCGGGGCTGATTAGATCGACGAATGCGGATAGAATGTTCCGCAGTCATGCTTGATACGCTTACCGATAAATTCACCTCCGTATTCCGCACGCTTTCGGGCCGCGGAAAGATCACCGAAGAAAACGTTCGCGAGGCGATGAAAGAAGTGCGCACGGCACTGCTCGAAGCAGACGTGAACTTCAAAGTCGTCAACGATTTCTGCGAACACGTCATCCAAAAAGCCCTCGGCCAGGATGTGATCCGCAGCCTGCAGCCCGGGCAGCTGATGGTGAAAATCTGCTACGACGAGCTCGTCAATTTGATGGGCCCGGTCGATACGCAGATTTATTACGTCAACCCCGGGCCGACTGTCATCATGATGTGCGGCCTGCAGGGAAGCGGTAAGACGACCACGTGCGGCAAGCTCGCGCTGCTGCTTAAAGGGCGTGGTCGCAATCCGCTGCTGGCCGCCGTCGACTTGCAACGGCCGGCCGCGATGGAGCAGCTGCGCATTCTCGGCGAGCAGGTTGATGTGCCGGTTTATCTCGATCGCAGCAAAGCCGCTCCGCACGGCGAGGTCGCAAAGGGCGCGGCCGTCGCCGTCGCACGCGCGGCCGTCAGCGAAGCGAAGAAGCTTGGCCGCGATGTCGTCATTCTCGACACGGCCGGCCGACTCGCGATCGATGAAGTATTGATGGAGGAATTGAAAGAGGTGAACAGTGCGGTCACGCCGCACCAGATTTACCTCGTGCTCGATTCGATGACCGGGCAGGACGCGGTCAACAGCGCGAAAGCATTCAACGAAAAGCTCGAACTCGACGGATTGATCCTGACGAAGTTCGATTCCGACACGCGCGGCGGTGCGCTGCTCAGCGCGAAGATGGTGACGGGCAAGCCGGTCAAATTTCTCGGCATCGGCGAGAAGATGCACGCGCTCGAAGAGTTTCGTCCTGAAGGCATGGCCCAGCGCATTCTCGGCATGGGCGACATCGTCGGGCTGGTGTCCGAGGCGATGGAGAAATTCGATGCAGACGAAACGGCCAAGCTCCAGGAAAAAATGGAGAAGGGCGAGTTCACGCTCGACGACTTCATCGGGCAGATGACGCAGATCAAAAAGCTTGGCCCGATGGGCAAAGTCATGGGGATGATCCCGGGGATGAGCGAGCTGACCAAAACCATCGGCCAGGATGGGGAAGGCGTCGAAGGGCAGATGGCCCGGATGAAGGCGATCTACGATTCGATGTCGCGCAAAGAGCGCGCCAAGCCCGACACGCTCGATGTGAATCGACGACGAAGAATCGCGCGAGGCGCGGGTGTGGACGTGGCGGAGGTGGGGCAGTTCATGAAGCAATTTGAGATGAGCCGGTCAATGATGCGCGCCGTCGGCGGCATGGGGATGATGGGGAAGCTCAAGTTCATGAAAGGCATCATGAGCGGCAACCTCGGCAGCCTCGCGGCGATGGGTGCGGGCGGCGGGTCGATGATCAAGACCAAGAAGAGCGGATGGCAAACGCCGAAGGATCGGAATAAGAAAAAGAAGCGGTGAACGTCAAGTCTCCGTCGCTTGCGGCTTCGCGAAGCAAGAGAGCGAAAGTCGCGTTCTCTGTTCCGCGAAGCGGCAAGCGGCGATCAATCGAAATGCCGATAATCACTCGAATCTCCGAGCAAAGGCGTCGCGCGAATCGTCGCAGCGTTTATATCGACGGCATGTTTCGATTTGGACTGAACGTAACCGTCGTCGCGCGATTCCGGCTGCGTGAGGGTCTAAACATTACCGCCGATGAGATCGCGAAAATCGAGCAGGGTGAAGTTCGACAGGACTGCTTTGATTCCGCCATGCGGTCGCTGCAGCGTCGATTGCACAGCCGCAGCGAGCTCGAACGAAAGCTGATCCGGTCTGAGCATCCGGCAGGTGTTGTGACGAACGTTCTCGATGACCTGACGCGGCTCGGCTATCTCGACGACAAACGCTTTGCCACCACCAAAGCACAGTCCGCCGCCCAGCATCGGAAGTACGGCAAGCGCCGTGCGCAGCTCGAGCTTCGCAAAGCTGGCGTGTCGGACGTCGTCACGCGGAAAGCGCTCGAAGATGTCTACGAGCCACACGATTCAACGAAGGTCGCGCGCGAGCTGGCTGAGAAGCAGCGGGCTCGATTGATGAAACTCGATCCGATCGTCGCGCGACGACGACTTACTGGCATGTTGCTCCGACGCGGTTTCGATTTCGATGAGATTCGCCCGGTGTTGAACGAAGTGTTGGGTCATCGTGAAGACAATTAAATCTATCACGTGATCGAGCGGCCGCCGTCCAATCGAATGATTTGGCCGGTGATGTACGAGCCTTCGGTCGCAAGGAAGTGAACGAGGTTCGCTACATCCTGGGGCGTGCCCGCTCGAGCGAGCGGAACGCGTTTCAAATATTTTTCCTTGGCATCTTCATTATAACCTTTCGGCCACTCAACGACGCCCGGGGCGATTGCGTTGACCGTCACGTCCGGCGCAAGAAATCTGGCTAATCCAAGCGTGAGGTTCGACAGCGCCGCCTTGCTCGCGCAGTGAGCGAGATATTCCGGCCACGGTTTTTCAGCGAGCAAATCGCTCATATTTACGATGTGGCCGCGCGATGCGCGAAGGAATTTTTCGAACGATTGCGTAAGGATGAATGGCGCTTCGACATGCAGCGCCGCTGCCTTGCGAAGATCAGACACGCTCGTCGATTGCAAGTCGCCGGTAATGAATGTCGAGGCGTTGTTGACGAGCAGATCCAAGCGTTCAGACCAGCCACTGAAGTTCATCTTAATCGCCGTGCCGGCGACATCGGACTGAAATAGATCGGCTTTGATCGCTAAACAACGACTTTGCGTTTCAAGGGTGATTCGATCGCAGAGCAACCGGGCGGCTTCGGCACTTTCGTTAAAAGTAAAAGCGACGTCGAAGCCCTCGAATGCAAGCTTCTCGACGATCGCCGCGCCGACACGTCTTGCACCGCCGGTGACTAAGGCGACACGTTTTTCAGGCGGATTCTGCATCGTCGGTGCCGAAAACGATATTGGTTAAGTCTCTGATTGACAAAGGCCGCAGGCGAAGGCAGTGTAGCTGCGGGACGATTATTCCGCTCGGAGCAGGTGATTGCCGAGGTTGATCAGTTCTTAACGCCCATCTTCAGGCTCTTACGCAAGCTGCGATTTTGCGGTTTCGAGGCGTTTCGTTTGACGCTCGTCACCTTTGCCCGACCAACAAAACGCCGCGCGTGCGAGGCGGCAAAAGAGACCGATGGGATAAACGCTATTCGCAAGTCAAAAATCGCTATGGAATAAAACGAATGGAAGCGGTGACCATATGTGTGTGAACGAAATTAATTCGACCGACGCGGGCGTGACGGATGTCCGTATCGACGTCATCGATAGCTGGCATCGAAGTTGGCCCGAAGTGTTGAGCCATTTTGCGGAGAAGGGTCATCACGATCGGCTGCTTGTCGATCAGGATGGATGGCTGTCGGCGCGGCAGGTGCTGATGGTCGCATTCGCACGAGATGCGGTGGTGGGGCACATCGTCTTTCGTCTCATCCCGCGAGCCAATCATCGAATGGACGACTTGGAACGCCCGAAAGTTGATGCCAGGCTCGATAGCCTTGAGGTATCGCCGGGCCATAATGAAGAGAATGTTCGGCGAATGTTGACCACAGCCGCCACGGAACGTGCCCAGGCGCTGCGGGTTGGGAATTTCGGCGGGATTAACGAATAGAATGCAGCCGGCCGCGGGTGAAATTCTTTTTGGCAAGGTCGTTCAGCTCAGCATTTCCAACGGAGGCATGCCGAAGCGGGCGGTCGCCGAAACGGAAATCACTCGTGATGGACTACCCGGCGACTGGCAAAAGAATCGTAAGTATCACGGCGGCCCGGATCGGGCGGTCTGCCTGTTTTCCGCCGAGTTGTATGATTGGCTGCGAAAAGATCACGGCCTCGATTTGATCCCCGGCAGCGTTGGCGAAAACGTGACGACGAGCGGCCTCGAATTGATGTCAATGCAGCCGGGCGACCAGCTTTCGATCGGCGAAGCGGTGATCGAGATCACGGGCATTCGCGTGCCTTGTCAGAGCTTGAAGATATGGCATGTCGATCTGCACAAGATCATCAAGGGCCGAAGCGGATGGGTCGCAAAGACGGTATCGCCCGGCATGGCAAGAACCGGCGATCGCGTGGAATATCTTTCCGCGCGAAAACCAACGACGACCCGTATCACGGGTTAATCCGCGTTCCGACTTTCTCGCCACGGATGACTCGGGCGATATTTCCTCTCGTCAGCATGTTGAATACGACCAGCGGCAGCTTGCGTTCCATGCAGAGCGTAATGGCGGTTAAATCCATGACGCGGAGCTTGTCGCGGAGCACGCGCTCGTAAGCGATCTCGTCAAACATCGTGGCCGTCGGATCTTTTTTCGGGTCGGCGGAATAAATGCCGTCGACCTTCGTCGCCTTCAGCAAAACGTCCACGCCAAGCTCGGTCGCGCGAAGGGCGGCGCAGGTATCGGTTGTGAAGTATGGATTGCCCGTGCCGGCGGCGAGAATGACGCAGCGGCCTTTCTCCAAATGCCGTACCGCGCGGCGGCGAATGAACGGCTCGCAGACGCTGGCGATATTGATCGCCGACTGCACACGCGTCGGCTGGCCGAGCGATTCCATTGTTTCCTGCAATGCCATCGCGTTGATGACGGTCGCCAGCATGCCCATGTAGTCGGCCGTCGCGCGGGGGATGCGCCCTTCCTTGCTAAAGGTCGCGCCGCGAATAAAATTTCCGCCCCCGACGACGATCGCGAGCTCCACACCCATCTTCGCGATTTCGACGCATTGCGTCGCGACGAGTTCAAGCTCGCCGGCGTCGATCCCCGAGCCACCTTCCTCGCAAAGGCCTTCGCCGGAAATTTTCAGGAGGACGCGCTTGAATTTCGCGCCGGAAGCGGCCGGTGCGGGAAGTCGATCCGTGAGCGTATCTGACATGGGCGCGGATTATACATAGCGACGTAGAATCCGGAATGAGGCGGACACACCGCACGGGGCGGGACGCCCGTGGTACAGTGACGCATCTCGTTTCGCGGGCGTCTCCCCCAGCCTGCGATGCAACCGTGTTCATGAGCAATGAGTCTCCTTCTTCTCGGCTATCGCGGCAGTGGAAAGACATCGATCGGCCGTGCCGTCGCGCGCGAGTTGGATCTGCGATTTGTCGATACCGACGATCTGGTCATCGCATCGGCCGGGAAATCGATCAAGGAAATCTTCGAGCGCTTTGGTGAAGATGAGTTTCGTCGCATCGAGGCGATCATGGTTCGCGAGGCGGCATCGCGACAGGATCACGTCATCGCCCTTGGTGGCGGGGCGATTCTGCTGGATGAAAATCGCAACTTACTGAAGTCGCTCACGCTTCCGCGAATTTATCTGAAGTGCGACCCAGCCGTGCTGCACGCCCGCATCGCCGCCGATCCGCTGACGGCTGTCAATCGCCCGAGCCTCTCGCATCTGGGAGGCAGCGTTGACGAGGTGGTCGCAATGCTCAAGCTTCGCGAGCCGCTGTATTTGAGCGTGATGACGGCCGAGCTTGATACGACTTCACTGAGTGTTGAAGCGGCCGCCCGAAAGCTAAATGAGTGGATAGTGGCTGGTGGTTAGTGGTTAGCTAAGATCACCGCAGCTCTTACAAATCACCAACTACCAATCACCAACCACTTATTCTTCTGCAGCACCTCCCCTTCATTCTCTTCTTCTTCGCGATTGGCGCCTGCGTCGGCAGTTTTCTGAACGTGGTCGTCTGGCGGTTGCCGCGCGATGAATCGCTGGTGTCGCCCGGGTCGCACTGTCCGAAATGCAACACGCCGCTGGCGTGGTTCGACAACATCCCAGTCTTTGGCTGGCTGGCGCTGCGAGGGAAGTGCCGGTATTGCAAAGAGCCGATTTCACCGCGCTATCCGATCATCGAAGCGGTGACCGGACTGCTGTTCGCTTTCTATTACGCAATGTTTTTCATCTGGCAGATCGGTCCATGCGCGCCCGCGCCGCTTCGCGTGATGAACGAACTCGACGGGACGATGATGGAGATGGTTCGTCCATTGTCGTTGCTAGAAGACTGGCCGATTTACGTGCTCGGAATGTTGCTCGTCTCAGCGCTCCTCGCGGCGAGCTTGATCGATGCCGAGCTATTCATTATCCCGATCGAAATTCCGTGGTTCGTCGGCATCGCCGGTGTGATCGTTCACACATTTGCTGACCGCCCAACGCTTCCCGGCGGGCTCACGGTCGGTCCGTTGGGCGGCGCGATCTCGCTCGGCGGATTGGTCGGACTGCTCATCAGTATCGCGCTGTTCAAGATGAAATTGATCGCCCGCAGCTTCCCCGATGGCGAGCCGCTGCTCGAAGTCGATCGCGACGCGATCGCAAAAGAAATCGAAGATGCGAAGCGGGAAGGGCGTTCCGTCGAAGAGTTCGGACAACTTCCGCCACCATATTCGCGCCGACAAATCCGTTTGGAAATTGGTAAGGAGATGCTATTTCTCTTGCCGCCGTTGATTCTCGCTTGCGCGTTCGCGTGCACCATCGAGGCGTCGCCTTCACTGAGCAATTCCTGGACTCACGCGATCTCTCACGACTGGTTCAGCGGCTTCCTCGGTGCGGTCCTCGGCGGGCTCATCGGCGGCTTTACCGTATGGCTGACCCGCATTCTTGGCACGCTCGGCTTCGGGCGCGTGGCGATGGGGCTCGGCGACGTTCATTTAATGCTCGGCGTCGGCGCGGTGATCGGCGCGGGCGCTTCGATTGTTGCGTTTTTCCTCGCCCCGTTCTTCGGCATCCTCATCGCCGTCTGGATGTTAGTCACCGGAAAGCGCCGCGAGTTGCCGTATGGACCCTACCTTAGTTTGGCGACAGCGGTCGTCATGTTATGTTACTGCCCGATCGCGGCGTATCTCTCGCCGGGCATGCAGGGAATGGTCATTGTGCTGCGACGCATCGTTGGCCTGCCGGAGTGATGATCGATGTGGTTGAAGATCAAGGTCTGGACGAAGATCACGGTAGCTGCCGCGCTGGTGCTTTATGTGTTGCTCTTCATCTACAACAACAACGATCAAAAGGTGACGTTCTGGTGGTGGTTCAATCAGCGCCCGCAGGCGACTGTGTTTACACTTGCGTTGCTAGCATTCATCGCCGGGATGATTGCGACGATTGTTGTCAGCACTTCGATTAAAACGGTTTTGCAGTTTCGGCAAATCCGCCGGCGCAACCAGCAGGAAAGATCAGCTCGTGAGTTGGCGGATTTACGAAGCAAAGCCAGCATGCTCAAGACGCGTGACAGCATTGCCGCCGGATTGACCGCGTCGTCACCGTCATCACCGTCGAGCTCAACGTCGCCCGCTTCCTCGTTGGCGGCCTCAACGCTGGATGAGCCGGCCGTCTGACGTGATAATGAACCAGTCTTCAAGGAGCCTTGCCCATGAATCGCCTCGCCACATCGTTTGTCATGCTTTCGGTCCTCACCGCGTCCGGGGCGGGTTGTCAGAATAAATTACACGACGAGAACGTCGCCTTGCGGAAGCAGAATATCGAGCTGCAATCACGGCTCTCGGATACCGACTCCAAACTACGGGCCGCGCCCGATCCGGGCGCGCTCAGCTCGATGCAGAGCGAAATCGCGGCGCGTGATGCAAGAATCGCCGACCTTCAGGCACAGTTGGCCAAGCCAGCGCCGAATGCCACGCCGGAGGAATCCGGCTTGTTAAAGGGAATCGAAGTCACCCGCGATACAAAGGCCGGCACCGTCACCGTTAACCTGCCCGGCGACGTCCTGTTTGGATCCGGCAGCGCCGATTTGAAAGCGACCGCGAAGACGACGCTCGACAAAGTCGTAAGTGCTATTAAGAAGGATTTCGCCGGAAAGCATGTGATCGTGCAGGGCTACACGGACACCGATCCGATCAGCCGCACGAAGAACAAATGGGAAGACAACCTCGATTTGAGCGCCGCTCGCTCGCGCGCGGTTGCGACATATCTGATTAGTGCCGGACTTAGCACGAAGGAAGTCGGTCTACAGGCCTACGGCGACACGATGCCCAAGGGCGCGAAGGACAAGAGCCGGCGCGTGGAGATCGTGGTCGCAACACGATAAAGAGTGGGCAGCGGGCAGTGGGCGGTGGGCAGCAAGAATATTTGCGTGCCCACCGCCCACTGCCCCTGCCCACCGCCCACTGCCCACTATGCTTAGCATCCTCGACTATGGCATGGCCAATCTTCGTTCGGTGCAAAAAGCATTCGAAGCCGTCGGTCATTCGGCACGCATTGTATCGTCGCCCGAGGAAATCCAATCGGCCGACAAGCTCGTGTTGCCGGGCGTTGGCGCGTTTCGCGACGCGATGGCCACATTGCGCGAACGTTCGCTCGATCGTGCGATCATCGAACACATCGATTCGGGCAAGCCGTTTCTCGGCATTTGCCTGGGCCTGCAGATGCTTTTCGACGTCGGCTATGAAGATGGTGAGCACTGCGGACTTGGCGTGCTGAAGGGCTCGTGCATCGCGTTCGATGTCGATAAAACGATGAACCTGAAGGTGCCGCACATGGGCTGGAACCAGCTTGAGGTGCACCACCAATCTCCGATACTTGAAGGCTTGGCGACCGAAAGCAGCGTCTATTTCGTGCATGGCTATCACGTGCAGCCCGACGACAAAACAATCATCGCCACCACCACCGATTACGGCCGTCCGTTCGTGAGCAGTGTCTGGCGCGGCAACGTCATGGCGGTCCAGTTTCATCCGGAAAAGAGCCAGGCCGTTGGTCTTAGAATGCTGGAAAACTTCGCGCGATGCTAGAAATGTTTGTCGCGACGCACCTCGCGCACGATGAACATTGATGCGCTTCCCGCGACGAGAATGAACCCGCCGAGGATTACGTAAATCGCGTGATTGAAGCCTGCTGGCAGATCGTCGGCGGCCGGGGAAGTTGTTGCGGGCGCGGACAATGAATCGCGACAGCTCGGGCACGCCCGTGCCGAGCGTCCGAAAAACGAAGAGAGCGCGAGGACGACGAGGATCATTCGTTTCATACCGTCCTCGGGTAGATCGCCGGTGCGATGTGATAAAGCACAAAATAGATCACGACGCCGGTGACGGACACGTAAAGCCATATCCAAAAAGTGGGCCTGGCGATTTTCATGTGACGATGAAACTGACGGTGATACGCGCGCCAGAGCGCCATCGCGATCATCGGCAGCATCGCGATCGCCAACATCACGTGCGTCAGGAGCATCAGGAGATAAACGGTCTTGAACAATCCATGTGGGAGATTTGGACTTTTCGGGGCCTCGTTGAAATGGTAGATCAGGTAACACGTCAAGAACGCTCCTGAGCTGATCAGTGCCGCAAGCATCATCGTCGCATGTGGCTTCACCTTGTTCGATCGAATGAAAAGATATCCCAACGTCAACAGTACGGCGCTGGAGCCGTTCAGGATTGCGTTGATGATGGGAAGATCGTGAATCAAAGAGTACGTCAGTGAGAAACTTCATTTAGCCCGGTCGCTTGCGACCGACTTCTTCGAAGACCGATCCGGTCGCAAGCGACCGGGCTAAATGGTGATTAAGTAAATCCGACTACTTTCGATTTGCCAGCGTGCGCAGATCGTCCGCGAGCTGCTTCATTTCCGCTTCATCGCCGCTCGAATAAATCGCCACGACCTTGCCGTGCCGATCGACGACGAGGAATTTTGTGCTGTGGCTGATCGGCTCATCCGCAGATGCGGGGATCGCGCTGAGCCGCATTCCGGCGGCTGCCTCGAAGATCGCGCCTTTCGGTCCGGTTAAAAACGTCCATCGGGATGTATCCGCATTGAAACGCTTGGCATATTCGCTCAGGACTTCGGGCGTATCGTGCTGAGGATCAACCGAAAAACTGACAAAGCGGACGTCTTTGTTCTTGACCGAATCTTGCAGGGCGGCCATTTTCCCGCTCATCCGCGGACATGGGCCGCCACATTGCGTGAAGATAAAATCCGCTACCCAGACATTGCCGAGCAGGTTCTTTTTAGTGAACAGATTTCCCGCTTGATCGGTCAGTGAGAAATCCGGAGCATCGAACAGCGGCTCAAAATTGAGCGAGCGTGCCGTGCCGGCAATGGGCATCTCCGATCCATTCATGGCGGCGGCGTCAAGATCTTTCGGCCCGGGACGCGTTGCCCGCGACGCCACGATGCCGACCATCATTGCAACGACAACTCCCCAGAGCGCGGTCATCCAGACTGTTTGTGATTTTGTCATACGCATCTGCCAGACAACAGTAGCCGGGCCGGTGTGAAGTTCAATCGAGCCCAGCGGATTCAGTCGAGAGCCAGCGCATCGTTTTTGCCGCCATCGCGTCAAGCGCGCGGACGGATAGCGCGATATGGTCTTCCTGCGTGTCCTCGATCTTGTTGTGCGAAATGCCGTGCAAGCTTTGTACAAACAACATGACGGTCGGCACGCCGGCGCGGCAGACCTCGGCGGCGTCATGCAGCGGGCCGCTGTGAAGCTTGTGCGAAGCTCCGCACGTTTCGCGGATCGCTTCGTCCGCGAATTCGATGAGCTTTGCGTCGAATAGAAACGGTTGAATCTGCCAGAGTTTTTTCCAGTCGACGGTGAGCTTCTCTTCGGCCGCGATTCGCCGGCTGGCTTCGACGGCCTCGCCGTGCATTCGGGCCAGCACCGCGCCATCGAAATGGCGTTGATCGAGCGTCATCTGTGCGTTGCCCACGACCGCCGTCACGATGCCCGGCTCGGTGATGACTTGACCGACGGTGCAGACGCCGCCGTGTTTCACCGCGATGTCACGGGTCGCCAAGTGCAGCTTGCTTACGCCCCCAAGCGCATCGCGTCGGTGCGACATCGGCGTCGACCCGCTGTGCGCAGCCTGGCCGGTGAACGTGATCGCAAGCCGCTCCACGCCAAACGTTCCGAGCACTACGCCCATCGGCAATTGCAGACTTTCAAGTACCGGCCCTTGTTCGATGTGCAACTCCAAATACGCGGCCGCATTCGTCAATTCGATTTTGGCTTCGTGCACTCGATTCAATTCGATGCCGACGTCGCTGAGCGCGTCCACCAATTTGATGCCGTTATGATCCGTAAGCTCACGAACTTCATCGATCACGAGCGCGCCTGATGAGGCACTAGAACCGAACAGACTTCGGCCAAAACGTGCGCCCTCCTCGTCCGCCCAATCGACGAGGCGCACTGTGAGCGCCGGCGTTCCCTCGCTCGCGATGCGCCGCAGCACTTCAAGACCGGCCAGTAAATTTAAACAGCCGTCAAGCCATCCGCCGTTCGGAACCGAATCAATATGTCCGCCGATGAGCAATTCTTTTGAAGATTTGCCCCGCAGTGTCGCCCATAAGTTACCGGCGGCATCCTGATGCACTTTGACGGGAAGCGCCGCCAACTTTTCGCGGAGCCATAGGCGCGCCTTCACCCACGTTTCCGTGAACGCGAGACGTTGCGCGCCGTCGGCATTGCCGGTGAGCAGGCGAAGCTCCTTGAGTTCATCGATCGTGCGCTGGGGGCAAAGCGTAGTCATCAGTACATATTAGAGGTCGAATTGGCCGATAAGCGAGAAGCTTTGTCCCGCTCGTGCGTCATTTTCACTCGGGCATCATCCCCGGCTAAGATGCTTTACAGCAATGGCATCTACACTTATCGATCGTGATCTCGAACCCCGCATTCAATCCATCGGCCGCGACCTTTGGAAGCGGACGCAGGGGAAAACACCCGGCATTTTTGATAAAGGTTTTTGGCAGGGGCGGATGATGGATTGGGCCATGCGCGATCCATCCTTCAAGCTGGATTTGTTTCGCTTTGTCGATGTGCTTCCGACGCTGGGCGCGAATGACCAACTGACGCGGCACCTCAAGGAATATTTGATCAAGGACGGGCGCGAGCTGGGCGTGATGATGGGGGCGGCGTTGAAGATCGCCTCGGGCGGGCTCGGCTTCGGCGCGGGGCTGGCAGCCAACCAGGTGCGGAAAAACGTCACCGATATGGCCCACCGCTTCATCGTCGGCCAGGATGCGCGGGGCTCGCTCAAAACACTTCGCTTACTGCACGACGAGGGATTTGCGTTCACGGTCGACCTGCTCGGCGAGGCGACGATCAGCCCGGTCGAGGCGGATGCATATCAGGCCCGCGTCATCGATTTGATCGACACGCTCGCGAACGAAGTTCCCAAATGGCCAAGCGATCCGCGTATCGATTCAGATGACACCGGCCCGATCCCGCGCGTGAATGTTTCACTCAAGGCCAGCGCCTTCGAACCGCACCTCGATCCGGTTGATCCGGCAGGAAGCGTTGAACGCCTCCTCGTTCGCGTGCTGCCGCTCTTCCAGCGCGCCAAAGCGCGCGGCGTGTTCATCAATGTCGACCTCGAACAGTGGTCGATGAATCGCATCACCTACGACCTTTTCGAGCGCGTGCTGCTTCATGAATCGATGCGCGGTTACCCGCATGTCGGCATCGTCGTACAAGGCTATCTGCTGAGCGCGAAGGCCGACGCCGAGCGAATGCTCGCGCTCGCGCAACAGCGTGGGTTGCCGATCACGATTCGATTGGTCAAAGGCGCCTATTGGGACTACGAAGTAGCCATTGCGGCGCAGACGGGTTATCCCTGCCCCGTCTTCACGGACAAGGCCGCGACCGATCAGAATTACGAATCGCTAAGCCGGTTTCTGCTGGAAAATCGCCGCTGGCTTCGGCCGGCGCTGGCGAGCCACAATTTGCGTTCGGTCGCCAATGCGATCGCGATCGCCGAGTCGATGAACGTGCCGCGCAATGCGTACGAAATTCAAATGCTCTACGGCATGGCCGAGCCGGAGCGGGCGGCACTGCGCGATCTCGGCAACCGCGTGCGCATCTACGCGCCCGTCGGCGAGCTGCTGCCGGGGATGGCGTATCTCGTGCGGCGGTTGCTCGAGAACACCGCGAACAGCGGTTTCCTCAAGATCAGTCATCACGACGGCGCGGATATTTCCGCGCTGCTTGCATCGCCGAAGGTGAACCCGAAGCCGGTCGCGAAAACCGCGACGTTTGTGAACTGCCCGCTGACGGATTTCAGCGATCGTGCGAAATGGAAACTGTTCGATGATGCGTTGAAACAAGTGGCGGCCACGCTGCCGCGGAAAGTGTCGCCATTCGTCGCTGATGCGGAGGCAACGCCCGAGCAGATCTTCAAACGCGAATCGCCCAATGATCTAAAGCAGATCGTCGCGAATGTCGGCTACGCGTCCGCCGCCGATGCGCGGCGCGCAGTCGAAACCGCGACCGCGGCATTTCCCGCCTGGCGTGATCGGCCGCTTGCTGACCGCGCGACGATGTTGAACAAGCTCGCCGACAAGCTCGCCGCCGATCGTTACGAGCTTGCGGCGATGCAATGCTATGAAGTCGGCAAGCCGTGGAAAGAGGCCGATGCCGACGTGGCCGAAGCGGTGGATTTCTGCCGGTATTACGCGCGGCAGGCGCTGGTCGAGCTTTCGCCGCAACCGCAGGGGAACGTGTCGGGCGAGGCGAATCTGCTGATGTATGAAGGTCGCGGGCCGACGGTGGTGATCGCTCCGTGGAATTTTCCGTTGGCGATTTTGTGCGGCATGGCGACGGCGGCGCTCGTGGCGGGCAACCCGGTGATTTTGAAGCCGGCCGAACAATCGAGCGCAGTGGGGCTTCAGTTGTATGAGCGAATGATCGCGGCCGGGTTTGATTGTCACGTCGTGCAATTTCTTCCCGGCGACGGCGCTGTCGTCGGCAAAACGCTGGTCGCGCATCCGAACATTGCAAACATCGTCTTTACCGGCAGCCAATCGGTCGGCCTGCAAATTTTCGCAGAGGCCGGCAAGGTCGTGCCGGGACAGTTTCATCTCAAGCGCGTCGTCTGCGAAATGGGCGGGAAGAACGCGATCATCATCGATGATGATGCCGACCTCGATGAAGCAGTGCTCGGCGTGGCTCATAGCGCGTTCGGTTTCAGCGGCCAGAAATGCTCGGCCTGCTCGCGCGTCGTTGTGCTGGCGGGTGTTTACGATGCATTCTGCAAACGTTTGGTTGAAGCGTGCCGCGCGCTGCACGTCGTCGCCGCCACCGACCCGGCCTGTCAGGTGGGCCCGGTCATCGACCGCGAAGCGCACGAGCGATTGAAGCGCGCCATCGAAACGAGCAGCGCAACCGGCGGAGCGCGGGCGCTGTTCGTGAATCCATCGCGCGAAGATGGTTACTATGTCGGGCCGGCGGTGTTTGAAGTGACGGATGAATCGAGCGCGCTGATGCGGGACGAATTGTTCGGCCCGGTCGTTGCGCTGGCGAAGGCCGATTCGTTCGAGGCGGCGATCCAGATCGCAAACCGGTCGGCGTATAAGCTGACCGGCGCGGTTTATTCGCGCTCGCCAGTCAATCTCGAGATGGCGCGGCAGAAGTTCCGCGTGGGAAATTTGTATCTAAATCGCGGCAGCACCGGCGCGATGGTCGGCCGACAGCCGTTCGGCGGCTTCGGCATGAGCGGCGGCGGCACGAAAGCGGGCGGGCCGGGCTATCTTTTGAACTTCGTTGATCCCCGTGTCGTCACGGAAAACACTATGCGGCGCGGCCTCACACCAGAGTTGGCGAGTTGACTAGTGAGCGAGGGAACGTGCAGACCTTCGGTTCCATCCAGTTGAACGTCGACAGCGACAATGTCGCGACGATAACGATTGACGTCGCCGGCAAAAGCGTCAACACCTTGGGGCGCGCCCTCTGGGCTGATCTCGATCACGTGATTGCGGCCATCGAATCGAGTGCGCGGAGCGGTGTGATCATTGCTTCAGCGAAGACGAACAGTTTCATCGCCGGCGCGGATTTGCACGAGCTTGCCGAGGTGAGCGTGGCCGAGCTACGCGAATACTTGCGGCGCGGGCAATTGATTCTCGATCGTCTCGCATCATTGAAATGCCCGACCGTCGCCGCGATCAACGGCCATGCACTGGGCGGCGGGCTGGAAGTGGCACTCGCCTGCACGCATCGCGTCGCGGCCGGCAGCGGCAAATTCATCGGCCTGCCGGAAACAACACTTGGCCTGGTGCCCGGCTGGGGCGGGACGCAGCGCCTGCCGCGATTGATCGGACTGACACCTGCTCTTGAATTGCTCGTCACCGGGAAGAGCATCGGAATTAACGAAGCGTTGGCAGATGGGGTTGTCGATCGAACGTGTCCCATCGGCGATTTGTTGTCGACTGCAAAGAATGTTTTGAGAGATGCACCGCGCGAGCAGGTCATGCCTGACGAGCGCGACCGAGCCGTCTTCCAGCGATTTCTCTTGGCTGCGCAAAGCGGCATGACGCGGCATCTGCCGGCCATCATGCGGGCGGTGGACGTCACGCGCGTTGGCTGGGAGCGGGGCATCGCCGCGGGAATGGAGGCCGAGATCGACGGACTCGTCGAGCTTCGCGATGGCACTGCCGGCCGACATCTGCTGCGGAACTTCTTCCTGAAAACGTCCGCAAAATCGCTGGCGGGCAAAGGTCTGGCGGCGAAGGCTCGCAGCGTGACGCAGGTCGCGGTCATCGGCGCGGGCACGATGGGCGCGGGCATCGCACACGCGATCGTGCGTGGCGGGAAAATGACGACGACCGTCATCGAACTCGACGAAGCCGCCGCCGAAGCAGGCCGCTCGCGAATCGCGAAACTATTGTCCGACGATTTAGCTGCCGGTCGAATCAGCACCGCCGCGTATGACAGTGCGTTGAAACAGCTTCGCATCAGCACGTCGCTGCAATCGGCTGCCGATGCCGACGTCGTGATTGAGGCGATCATCGAGAAGATCGATGTGAAACACGAGCTCTTCGCAAAGCTTGACGACATCGTCGCACCGACTGCGGTTCTTGCCAGCAACACCAGCTCGCTCAGCATTTCTGAGATGGCGAACGCCACCCGCGATCCTTCTCGATTTGTCGGGCTGCATTTCTTTAATCCGGTGTCGCGCATGCCGTTGGTGGAAGTGGCGACGCATCCTCGCCTTGATGCGGAAGCGTTGCAAACCACGCTCGAGGTCGCGCGCCGAACTGCTGGTAAGACGCCTGTGCTCGTGAATGACGGTCCCGGCTTTATTGTGAATCGGGTGCTGATGCCCTATCTGTCCGAAGCGCTTCGCCTCGTCGAAGAGGGCGTATCGATCGAAGCGATCGACGCGGCCTTAACCGATTGGGGCATGCCGATCGGTCCGCTGGCGCTGATTGATACGATCGGCATGGATGTTACGAAGCTGATTTTCGAATCGCTGCGGCCGGCGCTCGGCAATCGTGTATTTTTCGACAGCGCGGTTCTGAACGATTTCGTGAGAGGCAAGTCGCTTGGCCGAAAGAGTGGCCGCGGCTTTTATATTTATCCATCGCAGCGCGGCGAGAAGCCTGTGTCGACGGATGCACTCTCAATCACCTCGCGCGAGATGTCGGTCGATGACATTCAGCTACGCTGCATCAGCATGATGACAGCTGAGGCGATTCGGTTGTTTGAAGAGGGCGTTGCGCCGTCGCTCGACTCAATCGACATCGCCACGACTCTCGGTATGGGCTTCCCCGCCTTCCGCGGCGGCCTGGGCACTTACGCGCGCGAGCTGGGAATCGATGCCTTAGTCGCCATCCTCCAGGCGCTCGCCGATCAAGTCGGAATGCGATTTGCTCCGTCCGCTACGCTGCGAAATGCGGCCGGTAAACATCTTCAGCTCGACGACCTTTCGCCGAGTGTCACGCGCCGCCCATGAAGAATCCGCCGTCCACGTGAATCACCTGGCCGGTGATGTAGCGAGCCATGTCGGAGCATAAGAAGAGGGCGACATCGACGATGTCGTCGACTTCTCCCAACCGGCCGAGCGGGATTTTCGACAGGAAAGCATCGTTCGTCTGCGGCGACAAATCTTTAGTCATTTCCGTTTTCACGACGCCAGGCGCGATCGCGTTGACGGTGATCTGTTGCTTCGCCAGTTCGCGGGCGGCCACCTTTGTAAGTGCGATGACGCCGGCCTTGCTGGGTGCGTAATTCGCCTGCCCGAAGAACCCGAGCGTCGCCGCCACCGATGCCATGTTTACCACTCGACCGCCGGGGCGAATATGTTCCTGGAACGACTTGATGACATTGAACGCGCCCCCGAGGTTAACGCTGATGACGTCATCGAAATCCTGTCGCGACATTTTGCGAAGCGAGCGATCACGTAGAATGCCGGCATTGTTAATCAGCAGATCGATCCCACCGAATTCCCGGACAACGGCGGTCGCCATCTGTTGTACGGCTTCAAATTGGCTGATATCGCCCGGCATGGCGATGGATCCGTTTCCCGCTTTCTTCACAGCGGCGTCCACGTCAGCGTGATTCCGGCCGGTTGCGTCATCTAGAAAATTCAACACACATCGCGCGCCGAGCCGGGAAAGCGCGATCGCGATGGCCGCCCCGATTCCGCGAGAGGCGCCAGTGATAAATGCTATTTTGTTGTTAAAATCGAATGCGCGGTTTTCCATGACGAGAAGAATATCGCACGGGGCCTTCCGGTCACATACAGCATGAACCGCGATCCAATTCGAATCCTCACTGCCGTCCCGATCTGCGATGGCCACGACAGTGCGATCAACACCATCAATCTCGAGCTAGTCCGCAACGGCATTGAAGTCATCTACCTTGGCTATCATCGGCCTGCGGGCGATGTTGTCCGGGCGGCGATTCAGGAAAACGTCCGCGCTGTCGGCATCAGCAGCTACAACGGCGGACATGTGGAATACTTCGCGCTCGTCCGTAAAGGCCTCGATAGTGCCGGCGGCAGCGACATCGGACTTTTCGGCGGCGGCGGTGGGACGATCAGCCCCGGCGATGTCAAGCAGATGACGCGACTTGGTATCGACCGAATTTTCCTCGCAGGTGTGCCACTCGGCGAAATGGTCGAGTTTGTGAAGGAAAAATATGGCACGTCGAAAACATTAAAGCGTGCCGACCTTTCAGATGATCGTTTCACGGCACAACTGGTCAGTGGAATAATCAGGCGACCGGCGCCGGCTTTGCAGGATCGGCCCGGCCACAACCGGCCGTTCATCGTTGGAATCTCCGGCCCGGGCGGCGCGGGGAAAACGACGTTAATTGACGAGCTTGTGCTGCGTGCGCTCAACGCCAACGCGACGTCGCGAATTGCCGTCCTGTCACACGATCCGAGTATCGTTTCATCCGGCGCACTCCTCGGTGATCGGGCGGCCATGATCTGGTCACAAAACGACCGTGTCTTCATGCACAGTTTCGCCACGCGCGGGCAGGGCGGCGGGTTATCGGCGCAGACAAACGATGCGATCGCCGCGCTGCGCAATTCATCGTTTGATTACATCTTCGTTGAAACCGTCGGCACCGGACAGGAAGCGATGCCTTTCGGAGACAAGCTCGTCGATCGTTCTATCTTTGTAATGAGCCCGGAATACGGCAGCCGCCTGCAGTTGCAGAAGATCGCGATGCTTGACCTTGCGGATATCGTCGTCGTCAACAAGAGCGATCGTGCCGGTGCGCGGACCGCCGCCACCGAAGTGGAGCAGCGGCTACGCTCCAATCGCAAATCGCAACGCGTCGTATCGACCGTCGCCAAGCAGCATCGCGATGGTGGTGTTGATGCACTGTTCGCGCAATTGAAAACAGATGTTGAAGAGGTAGGTCAGAAATCTCGCAACGAAAAAGTGAAGGCGTAGTTCATGGGTGTGTTGTCAGACATCTGCAATTCGGTCGATGCGTTCAACAAGCATGTTGAATCAGAAGTCGTGCGCGTGCGCGGAAATGTTGCCGATGCAAAGAAGGTCATTCAGCAGTGGAATGAGCTGCAAAAGCGAATTCCAGAATCGACCACGCCCACGGGGTTAAAGCTGCCTCGCCTCGCACTGCCGACGATCGATGAAGCGGGAGAAGTCACGCGATATCTCATCGGCGAGGGCCTGCCGGGCGAATTTCCGTTTGTGAACTCGATTTATCGCGAGATGTATCTGGAGCCGGTTTCGGACGTTGAACATTCGACAATGAACGGCAGCGCGAAGAACGGGCACACGAAAGTTGAACTTGCCAAGAACGGCGTGGCGATTCCGGTGGCCGAAGAACCGACACGATTGTTCGCGGGCCTTGGGCTCGCCGAAGATACGAACGAGCGGTTTCATTATCTGACGAAGCATCAGAAGAGTGCGCGACTTTCAACTGCATTTGACGGTCCAACGCTCTACGGCATTGATTCCGATGCCGAAGGCGTGCTCGGCAAGGTCGGCGAGGGGGGCGTGGCGATCGACACAGTCGATGACATGCAACGACTTTACAGCGGTTTCGACCTCTCGGCTGACGGGACGAGCGTGTCGATGACGATCAACGGCCCGGCACCCATCATCCTCGCGATGTTCGTTGCGGCGGCGCGTCGATCGTTTGGTGATTCGGTCATTCCAAAGCTGCGCGGCACGGTGCAGGCCGACGTGCTTAAAGAAGTGCAGGCGCAGAATGAATGCCTGTTTCCGATCGACGCATCCATGCGATTTCTCGGCGACATGGTCGAGTACACGACCGTCAACATGCCACGCTGGTATCCGGTTTCGATCAGCGGCTATCACATCGCCGAGGCCGGCGCGACGCCCGTGCAGCAAGCGGCGTTTACACTGTCGAATGGCTTCGAATATGTCGACATGTTCAGGAAGCGCGGCATGGACGTGAATTCGATCGGCCCGCGACTCTCATTCTTCCTCGACTGCGGCCTTGATATTGAATATCTCGCGCTCGCACGCGTCTGTCGAAAGATCTGGGCGATCGGCATGCGCGATCGTTTCGGCGCGACGAAAAAAGCGCAGTGGTTTAAGCTTCACACGCAGACGTCCGGTCGTTCGCTCATCGCGGCCGAGTTTCAGAACAATCTGACCCGAACGGCCGTCGAGCTGATGATGTCGTATATGAACGCGACCAACTCGTGTCACAGCAACAGTGCGGATGAGCCGTTCACCACGCCCGGCGAGCAGTATGTGAAGCTGGCGGCGCAGGCGCAGGCGATCCTTCTCGAAGAGTCGGGTCTGTTCAAGCACATGATGAACACGCTTTCCGGCTCGCCGGGGATGAAGGCCGTCGAGCGCGCGGTCGAGAAGGGAATTCTCGAAGAATTCCGCGAGATGGACCGCATGGGCGGCGTGCTCGCAGCCGTCGAACAGCGCTATCAACGCAGCCAGATTCAGAGCGCCGCACATCGGTACGAAAGCCAAATTTATTCCGGCCAGCGCCCGATCATCGGCTTGAACAAATACGCCGAGCCCGAGGCCGAGCGTTTGCGATTGGCGGTGGTGCGAACGGCCCGCGCGAAGCAGACGCTTGCCGTGAAACGCGTAAAAGAATTCAAGCGAAAGCATCGCGCCGAAGCCCCGGCCGCGCTTGATCGTCTCGCCGCGGTCGTCGAGCAGGGCGGTAATTCGTTTGCCGAACTGCTCAAGACCGTCGAAGTCTGCACCCTCGGCCAGATCGTGCAGCGATTGCAGCAAATCGTCGGTAAATATCGGCCGACGATCTGAGCCTGCTGGCGATCGGTTCCTGAACTCTATAATCTGCCGAGCATGCTTGCAATTTACCTCGCCGCCGCAGTCATTGCGTTCTTCGTTGGCGGCGCGATCGGCGTGCTTATCACAGTGCAGCGCATGCGGATCGGGTGCGCGCGTTTGGACACCGATCTGGCGTTGGCGATGCAGCGTGCGACGGCGGCAGCACGGCAGCACGCGGAGGTGCTTCAAACCCTTGAATCGTCGCGTGCCGATCTGCTTCTTCTCCGTGATGAATTGGCTGGAAATATTCGCGAACTCGGCCTGCTCAAAGCGCATGACGCGCAGCGCTCAACGGAACTTTCGGCCATCGCGACAAAACTTGCGACGACGTCGACGGATCTTGCGACGGCCGTCAGCGAGCGTGATGCTGCACGGCTTCAACTAATCGGCCAGAAGGAAGCCGTCGACGAAGCGCTCGCACACATGCGGGCGACGTTCGCTTCCCTTTCACAGGAACAGTTGAAATCAAATGCGACACAATTCTTGGATCTAGCGACGACAAAATTCTCACAATTTTCCGCACAGGCGGCCGGCACGCTCGACGAGCGAAAGTCACAGATCGAAGCGCTGATCAAACCGCTGCACGAAGCAACATCGATTTATCAACAGCGCTTGCAACAGATCGAGACCTCGCGCCAGGAAGGTTACGGCGCACTGCTTTCTCAACTCGGCAGCCTTGGCGAGATTGGTCGAAATCTGGAACGGCAAACGACGCAATTGGTGGGCGCGTTGCGCCGCCCCACGACGCGTGGGCAGTGGGGCGAGCTGACGTTGCGGCGATTGGTCGAGCTGGCCGGGATGAGCAGCCACTGCGATTTTTCGGAACAAGTGAGTGTCGAAACCGACACCGGCCGTCAGCGACCCGACATGATCGTGCGCCTGCCCAGCGAGCGAACCATCATCGTCGACAGCAAAGCATCACTCGATAAATTCCTCGACGCGGCGGAGGGTTGCGACGATGTGCAGCGGGGCGTGTTGCTCACCGCGCACGCGGGGCACGTGCGGTCCCGCGCAAAAGAATTGTCGCAGAAGGCTTATTGGAACCAGTTTAACCGCTCACCTGAGGTCGTCGTGATGTT
>CAXSBN010000012.1:0-58182 GCA_964236135.1 uncultured Phycisphaerae bacterium | reverse complement strand
CCGGCCATCATTGAGGACGCCATGCGCGATAAGGTCATTATCGCCACGCCGACGACGCTGATCGCGCTTTTCAAATGCGTCGAATACGGCTGGCGGCAGGAAGCGATGTCGCAGAATGCTGAAGAGATTCGTGTGCTGGGAAAGCAGCTGCACGAGCGAATCGTGACCGTGCTCAATAAGCTTTCTTCGCTTGGGTCAAAGTTAAACGGCGCCGTCGAAGCATTTAATGATCTAAACCGATCGGTGGATACGAGGCTCAGCGTCACCGCTCGAAAGCTTAATGAGCTGGGCGCGCGTTCAGACAAGGAGATGCCCGAGATCGCGGCGATCGATTTAAGCGCGCGGCGTGCAGCAAATCCTGAATTTCTGGCGCAGCTTGCCCCAGCCGATCCTGTAGAGGCGGCGTCGTAGCGATGGCCGTTCTCCTTACCGCCAGAGTGCTCGCCAAATCATTCGGGCCGCGCATGTTGTTTCGGGGCGTGAGCTTCAGCATTGATGAACGCGAGCGCATCGGGTTGGTCGGCCCGAACGGGTCGGGAAAATCGACGCTGCTCAAAATTATCGCTCGGGCTGAGGAACCAGATGATGGACGCATTGAATTTCGGCGCGGCCTACGCGTTGGATATGTCGCACAGCAACCTGATCTTGATCCCGAACAGACAATCGAAGAAGCGGTCGTCGGTGATGACCCCCACAACGCCGAAGTACGTCGCGTCGCGGCCAATGTGCTGATCAGCAAAATCGGATTGCCCGACGCATCGCAACGTATCGGTACCCTGTCGGGTGGGGCGCTGAAGCGGGTTGCCATTGCGAAGCAACTGGTTGATGAACCGGATTTGCTGTTGCTGGACGAGCCGACAAATCATTTGGATTATGACGCAATCCGCTGGCTGGAGCGGCAGATTACTGGCTCGCGCGCCGCGACGTTGCTTGTCAGCCACGACCGAGCGTTTCTTGAAGCGACGACGACGCGCACGATCGAGCTCGATCGCGTTTATCCGGATGGTCTGCTGAGCGTGGCCGGACCGTACAGCGAGTTTGCTGAACAGCGTGAGTTGTTCCTCGAAGCGCAGCGCGGCCAACAGCGTGCCGTGGCGAGTCGTGTCCGGCGCGAGGTCGAATGGCTGAAACGCGGTGCGAAAGCGCGCGGGACAAAAGCCAAGGGCCGAATACAGCAAGCCGCGGAATTATCGATCGAGCTGGACGAACTGAAGCAGCGAAACGCGGCATCGTCCGCGACACAAATCGATTTCGCCGGCTCGGCTCGACAGACACGTAAGCTTTTGCAATTTCGCGGCGTTTCCAAATCACTCGGCGGGCGAAGTCTGTTTTCCGACGTCAACCTCGTCCTCTCACCTGGTGATAAGCTCGGTGTGCTCGGAGCGAACGGCGCGGGAAAGAGCACGATGCTCAAACTCATCACCGGCGACCTGATGCCGGACGGCGGTGAGGTCTCCCGCGCTGACCGCCTTAATGTCGTCGTCTTCGATCAACATCGTGAGCAACTCAATCCGACAATCACGTTAAGACGCGCGCTCTCACCCATGGGGGATAATCTCACGTGGCGCGGGCAGTCGATGCACGTCACCGGCTGGGCTAGCAAATTTCTCTTTCATGCCGAACAGCTTGATCTTCCCGTCATGTCCCTGTCTGGCGGGGAGCAATCACGCGTTCTGCTGGCCAATCTCATGCTGAAGCCGGCCGACGTCTTGGTTCTCGATGAGCCGACGAACGACCTGGACATCCCCACGCTCGAAGTGCTGGAAGAAAGTCTTGAAACATTTGCCGGCGCTATCGTTTTGGTGACGCATGATCGCCATATGTTAAATCGTCTTTGCACCGAGTTGATCGCTCTTGACGGCAACGGAAATGCCAAAATATTTGCGGGTTTGTGGCAGTGGGAAGAAACGCAGGATGTCCGAAATGCCACGCCGGTCACGAAAAGATTGCCGGTGACGTTGAGCGATGCCGGGAACAAGTCGTCGACGATTGTTCGAGCGAAAAAGCTGACCTGGAACGAGCAGCGCGAATGGGACGGTCTTGAAGCCGCGATCGAAGCCGCGGAGCGTGACGCCAGGGACGCAGAGACGCTTGCGGCTGATCCGAACATAGCTGCCCATCATGTAAGAGCGCGAGCTGCGTACGAGCAGTTGCACGAAAGGCAACGGCGCATCGAATCGCTCTACAATCGATGGGCAGAGCTTGAAGCAAAGCAACAATCGTGACAGCGGGCAGTTTTATTTCACTGTGAACTTCTGTTTGGTGTAGGCTCCGTTGATCTGTGCAAATATGTCTAAATTATCGTTTTGGTATCGCCGCCGCCTTTTCATTCGGAGCTTTGATCTGCCTCGCGTTCGCGGATGACACGGTCGATCTGATATCGGCCCGGGCTACTGCTCAGTCAACTACCATACCAAGCACGCAGCCGGATAATCTGAGTCGCTTCAGCGCGGTTACCCGAAGCTTTAGACCTTTAAAGCGAGCGACAAAGCTGAAGGACTACGCGCGCGCTCGCGGTCTGCTCCCTGAACTTAAAAGTACAGCGACGGCAATGGCACAGGTGGTTGCGAGCACGAAGCTGGAGCCAATGGTTCGGCTTGGCCTGACGCAGATTGACGCCCTCGACAACGCACTTGCCGCCAGCGACGCCGAGAAAGTCGATAACATTGTCGCCAGTCTAGAAGTGCTCTGGAGCGATTTCGGATTGCTGTTGATCGGCCAACCTGCAACGATTCCGGCGACGACGCAAGCTGTGCAGGGGGATTAGCCGCACCAGATCAAGTCTCGCCGCGCAACGCCGTTTGATATCGCCGCATGAGCGCCGCGCGGCTGACCATGCCGACGACGCGTCCGGGCGTGCCTGGCAAACAGACGGCGAGATGGCTCGTCTCGTAACGCGCGAACCGATCCGACGTTTCAGCAAGATCGTCGCTTGTTTTCGAAAAGGGGATGTCGTTGCGAACAACTTCCTCGACCGTGAGAAGAGGAATGGCCTCGCGCTCGATGAGAATGGTTCGCAAGTCGTCTGCCAGCACCATGCCGCAATACAAGCCGTCTTTGTTTAGCACGGGGAAGTCGCTGGCACGTCCAGCCGACATAAGATCGAGGACACGTTGGACAGGGTCCGCCATGTGGATCGGCGTGGCAGGTTCCATGTCGACTTGCTCGACGCTGAGGCGATGCATCAGGGCTTCGTTCGAGCCGGCCGAGATGCGAAGCCCGCGCTGTCGGAGGGCGGCGGTGTAGATGGAATCAGGCATGATCAGCCGCGACACGCCCGTCGCGACGACGGTGGCGAGCATCGCCGGTAAGACGAGGGAGCTGGTGTTGTTGGTCAACTCCAGCAGAATCAGAATCGAAGCGAGCGGCGCGTGTACGACGGCCGAAAGCGCCGCACCCATACCGACGAGTGCATACACTTCGGGCTGGATGACCGTGTTGTGGAAGATGTGAACGCCGCGAAACGCGACACCAATCAGGCCGCCGGTGACCGATCCGACAAAAAGTGCCGGCGCGATGACGCCGCCACTACCGCCGCTGCCGACGGTGAGACAGGTTCCGACGATTTTAGCGACGAGAAGAAACAGCAGCAGCATTGAAACAAACGCAATATCGCCGCGTTCGTAAACGGTCGGACTCAAAAGATATTGTATGAATTTGTAGCCGTCGCTGAAGAAGGCCGGAAGCGGATAAATGCCATAGGGCACGGGCTTGGCCTGGTGTTGAAGAATGCGGCCGAAGAACAGGACGTATACGATCGCGATGAGACCCAACATCGCGCCGCCGATCGCGGGTTTGTATACCTTCGGCACCTTGAGGTGATGGAACTTTTCCTCGACGACGTGCATAAATCTTGAAAGCGATGCGCCGACGATGCCGCATGTTAATCCGAGGACGATGAACGTGCCCATCAGTGACCAATTCACGTTAAAATTCCCGGGCGGCATTTCAAAAATCGCCCGCCACGACTCGTGAAAAACGCGACCGAACACAGCGGTCGTCGCGACTTTCGCGATCACCGACGCAACGACGACAGGCGTGACGTTTCGAATCGAAAAATCTTGAAGAATGACCTCGAGCGCGAACAGCATGCCGCCCATCGGAGAGTTAAAGATCGCGCTGATTCCGGCGGCAGCGCCGCAGGCGACGATCGTTGGCATTTGTGCTCGGGTGAGACGAAAGAACGATCCCACGCCGGAGGAGATCGCCGCCCCGATTTGAACGATCGGCCCTTCGGCGCCCGTCGAGCCGCCCGTGCCGATGGTGATCGCGCTTGTAATGATTTTTTCCAGCGCCGAAGCGGGCTTGACAAAGCCGCTGCTGCGAATGACAGACTCCATCACGTCAACGATGCCGTGCCCCTCGCGGGCGCGAAAAATGTACTGAGATATAAAGCCCACCAGCAGGCCGCCCAGCGCGGGCCAGACGACAAGCATCACCATCCACGGCCCGTACAGACGAACCTCGCCAAGTTGGTTGTACAGTAAATTGCGAATGACGTTGATCAGCTCGTGAAAGCTGACAGCCGCCGCGGCGGTCAAGAGGCCGACGATGACGGCGACGACCACCAGGAACGAATCCGGCCGTAAACCCAGGCGGGCAAAAGACCTTGTCGTCACGAGGCGAAAACGCGGGCCGATGAATTCTAGAGCAGACCTGAGGGACATTGCGATCCCGGTGACTATGATCGACACTTCCACTCACCGCAAGCAGTCGATTCCGCGCACCGCATTTGAGTGCGCACTTGTCATCGAGCACCGTCGCCGAGCACCGTCGCTTTCGATCTCGCGTGGGAATGAAATGTCAGTGAAGCGGAAAAAAGTTGTGGTCGCGATGAGCGGCGGAGTCGACAGCTCTGTAGCGGCGGCCTTGCTGCTGCGCGACGGGTACGACGTCATCGGCGTTTTTATGCGCCTTGGCTCGGTGGACGATGTCGCGACCGCAGACGCACAGGGCGGCGAGGTCTGTAGTGCTGAAGACGCCGGGACGGCTGCCACGCGCAGCAACAAGCAGGGTTGCTGTTCCGTGCTCGATGCGGTTGATGCCCGCCGCGTCGCGGCGAGCCTGGGCATTCCGTTGTACGTCGTCAATTTTCAAGAGGATTTTTCCCGTGTCATTGATTATTTCGTCGACGAATACAATCGCGGTCGAACGCCAAATCCATGCGTGCGGTGTAACGATTGGCTGAAGTTCGGAAAGCTTGCGCGTTATGCTGACGCTGTTGGTGCCGAGTTCGTTGCGTCAGGACA
This sequence comes from uncultured Phycisphaerae bacterium, assembly GCA_964236135.1. GTDB lineage: Bacteria > Planctomycetota > Phycisphaerae > Tepidisphaerales > Tepidisphaeraceae > CAXSBN01. Next base: position 52,933 of record CAXSBN010000012.1, on the reverse strand, counting down.
TTACGCACGTATCGGCAGCGACCCGCACAGCGGCGATCCATCCTTGCTACGCGGGCTCGATCACCGCAAAGATCAAAGCTACGTGTTATTCGGCATGAGTCCCGATGCGATTGGACGGACTCTGCTGCCGATCGGCGATTTTGAAAAATCGGCCGTTCGGCAGATGGCGAGTGATCTGCACTTGCCGGTCTACAACAAACCAGACTCCCAGGAAATCTGCTTTGTGCCGGATCAAGATTATGCGTCACTTGTCGAACGCCGTTCATTGACCCCTTTTGCGCCAGGTGAACTTGTTGACACGGCGGGAAACACGATCGGCCGGCATGAGGGGCATCAGCACTTCACGATTGGCCAGCGAAAAGGTGTGGGGGTCGCGCTGGGTCACAAAGTGTATGTGACGAATGTCGATGCCAAATCGAACCGCGTTACGCTCGGCGACGCCAGCGAGCTGCGTCATCGCTCCTTATTGGCGCGACAGACAAACGTCCTGAACAAGCGCCTGACGCGCGACGGCGAAACGATTCGCTGCACCGCCAAAATTCGATACAACCATCCTCCCCAACCCGCGACGGCGTGCTTCGTGCAGGCCGATGAATTGCGTGTCCGATTCGACGAACCCCAAAGCGCCATCACGCCCGGCCAGGCCGTCGTCCTGTACGACGGCGACTTGGTGCTCGGCGGCGGGTGGATCGATGAAGTTGATGATCGCGATTTACAATGAGTTGTCCGATCCCGTGGGCGACCGCACCGATGCGACGAAATGTTCTGATCTTTCATACCGGGGCGCTGGGCGATTTCATCATGTCCTGGCCGTTGGCGCTGGCGGCCGGGAGGCTCTTCGCCCAGAGCCGCGTTGCATATGTGTCTGCGGCACAAAAAGGCGCGTTGGCCGAACAGTTGCTCCGGATTGATTCGATCGACGTCGAAAGCGGCTGGCATATCTTATTTAGCAAATCGCCGGCAGTCGAATCACTCGATCCACGTGTCAGGAAATGGCTTGACAGTACGCAGTTGGTTTTTGCGTTTGGCTGCGAGCCCGGAGATCAATGGTCTCAGAATATGGCCGCGCTCGCGCCGGGAGCGAAGGTGTTCCTGCTCCAGTCGCAGAACGCTCCGGCGCCCGAGAACGAACACATCACCGACTCGATGATCCGACAACTCGCCGAAACACCCGCGTTGCAAAACGGCGTGCAACAACTCGTGCGGTCGATCAACGATCGCGGCGTGAGCGGCATCGCAAACAACCCCGACGGCCCGATCATCATTCATCCGGGTAGCGGCGCGCCGCGAAAGTCATGGCCGATCGAGCGCTTCGTCGAATTGGCGGAACGCCTGTCATCGCGCGGCGAAAAAGTGATCGCGATCATCGGCGAAGCGGAGCAGCAACGGATGTCTGCTGACGAGAAATCAGCGCTCGAGCGGGTCGTCAAGATCGAAGCGCCGGCGACGTATATCGCGCTGCAGCAGTTGATCAAAACCGCGAAGTATTACATCGGCAACGACACCGGCCCGACGCATCTCGCCGCCGTCAGCGGCGTGAATACCATTGCTCTGTTCGGCACCGACCCCGCTCGTTGGAAACCACTCGGCCCGCGCGTGACAGTCATCAGCGCTAAGGGCATCAGTGCGATCTCGGTTGAGGAGGTCGAGCGTGCGGCGGCGGCACAGTCCCAAAGCTCACCGCCGCAAAACAACGCTCCGACGCATCCCCTTTAGTCCGCTCGCAAGTGTCGCACGCGATGGCAGAATTTTCGCAACTACCTCGCCGCACCACCATTGAGGCGAGGACGGCGTCGCGCTATTGTTCGGTCATGGCGAAGGCGGGAAAAGCGAGGCCGAATTCATCCGCGCCGCAGCCCGCGACGTCGGGCTGCGGACTTCGGCGAGCTCAGACGAACCGAGACAACCTCGAACAGCTCGCCAGCTGCGCGATGTGTGCATTGATCTGATATACATCGATCGCCGTTAAATTCGAATCGCAATTTTTACGAAATCTTCTGGAGCGAGACCCGGATATTTACCGCCTGCGTTGGCCACGCAAGCCAAGCGTCAGGCGCAGCTCGTGTGGTGGTGGTCGGAGTGCTTCAGCAAAACTCTCGTCCGATTAGCTTGCCAACACTGATTTCCAATGGTGTCGACGATGTCGTATAAATCTGAGATATACAACTCCGCGAACCCAGGAGCTCGTTGAAAGACCAAAGACTTCATATCGGCGACATTGTCCGTCACATTGACGACTCAACCCAGGGGTTGCTCGACATACCGGAATTTCAGCGAAAGTACGTCTGGAGAGCATCTAAGCTCGTCGATTTAGTGGATTCACTCTGGCGAGGCTACCCCGTTGGTACACTATTGCTTTGGGAGTCAAATTACGATTCCCCCCGAACTGCTAAGTCGAGCGAGACACGGAAGCTTTGGATTATCGATGGACAGCAACGAGTGACGTCGCTTGCCCTCCTATTCGGAAAAAAGCCTTACTGGTGGTCCGATTCCAGTGAGTGGAACCGCTTTAATGACAAGTACGACGTCCTGGTGAACATAACAAAAGATAGGGATGATCTTGAATTCAGTCTTCCCAATCCAATTCGGAGAAAATCGAACGATTGGGTTTCGGTGAGGGAGATTCTGAAAAGCGCGAGCTTATCCGAACTCGCTCAAACGCTTTGCGAAAAGCTTGGAGACATGAAATTTTTCGCAGAAATCCATGAAAAACTCCAATCGATACGGAAAATAGAGACCGCTCAGTTATATGAAATCATAGTCGACCATGAGCTCGAGGACGTGGCCGAGATTTTTGGCCGTCTGAACACCGCAGGAACGAAAATCCGCGAGAGCGACATCATTATCGCCCTCGTTGCAGCCAAACAAAAAGGTTGGGTTCGGAGCAAGTTTGATCCATTCCTAAAGGACCTTGAAAACAAAGGCTTTGATCTTGATCCCGGTGTTTTGGTTAGAACACTTGCCATTGTTGGGCACGGAAGTGCGCGATTGCGCGATGTTCCAGCAGCGTTCTGGGAACCTTCGGATAAGTTTGACGACCACTGGCGTAACACCAAAGAATCAATTTCAGCGGTTATTAAGGGTCTTCTTGATTTTGGTGTCTTGTCGAGCGACCTCTTGCCCTCTTTAAATGCGCTGATTCCGGTTTTTGTCCTTCGAGCGCGGTTTGGTAAAGATTTTGTCTTCAGGAAGGCTTTTCATTGGCTTCTAATTGCGACGCGTGACGGTAGATACAGCGGATCAGCAACTACCATCCTTGATCGAGATACAAAGCAGATTCGAGATGCCGCAACATTTGCTCTCGCTGTCGACCAACTCTCGTTACCTCTCACTGAGCCTGCGGATTTTAAGACCGAAGACTTCTTGGAAAATTACTCTGATAAATTCTTACGACTAATCCTTTACCTTACAGCGTTCAGTTCGAAGGCTCGAGACTGGATGCACTCAGATGTGCGAATTGGTTTTGATAAGAACGACAACGAGCTAAATGAAGGCTTCAAGCCCGAATGGCATCATTTCTTTCCGCGGAAACTTCTGAGAGAAAACAAAGTAGGCGATAAGGCTGACGCGATCGCAAATATCGTTGTGCTTAACGAAAAAGCAAATCGATCGTTTAGTGCCAATCCACCTCTGAAATACTTAGCTGAACATGACGTCGCGCCGGCGAGGTTAGATGAACAAGCCGTCCCCTCGAACAGTGTCCCGGGAATCGAGGGCTTCGACGAGTTCCTACAACAGCGTGCCCGATTACTTGCGAAACGGGCTACAGAATTCGTAGAATCCTTGAATAACTAGCGCTGGTACTAATGGATCAGAGGAAGGTGCGGAGTAAAGGCTACAGATAGTTATTTAGCGCACGCTGCTGGGCGCCGCAACGGACGGATGCGTGTGGCGAATCATCCCGACATCTTGGGCAAGGTATCAACGCATTTGTTCAGGAGAGAAGTAAGGTTGACGCGACTTCTTTTACCACTCTGTAAAGAACTGCGCCTAGTCTGATTTTTTCGATTGCTACTGCGTCTTCCGCCGCTTGTCCGGTTCCTTCGCCACGCCTTTGAACTTCTTGCCGTCTTCTTTGACGTCCATAAACTGGCCGTCTTTCTCGCTGTTCGGGCCTTCGTTGCGCTTGGTGAAGTCATCGGTCTTTGGATTCTTCACCTGCGTTCGATTCTTGGCCGAACCTTTGCGAGCGTCTTTGCCAGTGTTGGTTGCCATCGCGTTCTCCTTTCTTAGAGAGGAACGGTGATCGCATGCAGAATCGATGCTTCTGGGCGCTGCATGAGATACGCAGTTCGCTCAATGAATCAACCGCATATCGCCAAAATCCGGCGCGATGGCGGGCCAGGAATCGAAGGGGCGGTAGCCTGCGGGCCAATAGACGAAGAACGCTTTGCCGAGAAGGAAACGGCCCGGCACTTTGCCGGCATCGACTTTTAGATGCTCGAACGGAAGATCGATCGCCTCGTTCCAATAGCGGCCGTCCCCGCTGATCTGGGAGTTGTCGCCGAGGACGAAATATTCATCGGGGCCAAGCCGCATCGGTGCGTTGGCGGTTGCGTTGAAGCGACCGCCGCGGCTGATGTAGTAAATGTCTCGCCAGATGCTCAGGTGCGAAACATCGCACGTTTGATGCCCCGCGCGCAGCTCCGCGGTTGGCGGAAGGTCATAGGCACGCGATTGCTCGGCGATCAGCTTCGAAATATCCGGATGGTATTGATCCTGTGTCGTCTTCAAGACTTCCTTGCCGTCGATGAGCAAGGTGATCTCGTAATCGACGTTCGTGAACTCAACACGATGGGTGCTGCCGACCGGCAGCGACGCTTTCGTCGGGGCGATCAGCTCCTTGAGTTGTCCTTTGTCGTCTTGATGCAGCAGGCGGATGCTGTCGGTTGAAAGCTCAGCGATGAATGTCTCGCCGCGCTTGCCGAGCATCACCTGCATCGGGCCGTCGCCGGCTTTCCGCTGGTAATAAAATTGCAGCTTCAGGTCGCCGACATAATTGAAGTCGTTGTAGCCTCGCGGCGGCCAGACATCCGCATCGTAGGTGAGCCAGTCTTTGAAGGCGCTGTCACGGTCGCCGCCGACACGATCCTCGCGACGGCCGGCGTCGATATTGGCGGTATCTTTGAAAAAGAGTTCGGCAAAGCTGGTCGAATTATCGAACTGAAAAACGCGTGGCGACCCGCTACTCGCATCTGTCGGCGAGGTCCAGCCGCTTTGCCCGCTACGCATCTGCCACGGCTGTTGCCACGGTGCCCGCGTGCGCGGGAGCTGGCGCGGTATGAAATCACTGTCGGCCACGATGCGCCAGAGCGATTGTTGCACTTCTCGCGGCTTGGTCTGCACGACCATCTGCTCCGGCGTTGAATCGTTCGCGCCGATATATACGTCGCCATCGAGCACCATCACCGATTCATTCGGACGGCCAACAAGTCGCTTGATGTAATTCTGACTGAAATCAAATCGTTTTTGCTCGACGGGCGCTTTGAATACGACGACGTCCCAACGATGGGGCTGGTTAAATAGATAGAGATATTTCAGGACCAAAATTCGATCGCCGTACCGCACCAGGGGACGGAATGCGGGATCGGTTGGTTCCAAGCCGCGGAGGGAATAATTGCAATTCGGGCAGACGACGACACGATCGTGATCCAATGTTTCGGCCCGATTGTCGACCGGCATGATGATGTCGTCGCCGGATTGATTTGCGTTGTAGTTCTCCTCGAACTGATAGCCGCAATCCGGACAGGTAAATCGCATGTGCGCACCCAGCAGCGTGGGGGCCATCGAGCCGGTCGGAATGACAAATGCTTCAACGATGAACGCTCGGAAAATAAACGCGAGAATGAACGCGATCAGGATCTGTTCGACGGTCTCTTTTACACTTCCTTCGTCCTTGCGCTCGACGCCTGATGCGAGACTGTCGACCCCGTTCCCGTCAGTGGGAAGCAGCGGGGTTTGCATTGATCGCTCTGGCGAGGCGGAATACTCCATAGGCGGTCATCCTATGCGCGATGCGGTTTGCGCGACAATGATGGATGGGAGGTTAACGGTCACTTATCAAGGCTTGCCGCTTTCGCGATCAGATCGATCGTGGCGGGATTGCTGAGATCAGCCTTTCCGAAACCCGGCACGGCGCCGAGCGCGATCGCCTCGGCTTGAGCGTCTTCACGATCGCTCACCAGCATGATGGCGGTTTTAGGGTTGTCACGAAGGAGCTCGCGAACGACGTCGATCCCGGAATCGCCAGTGTCCGCGAGCACGCGGTTGACGAGTACAAGATGGAAAGAATCGCCGGCCAACTTTTCGCGGGCTTCGGCCAAGTCTCCGGCGTTCACCACGGTCGCCGCCAATCCTTTCGACAACAATGCCTCAATTCGAGGCCCGTCAAAGCCGCATTGGCCAACATCTAAAATTCGAGTCGTCATATGCGTCGATCGTAACACGAGACGTTGTTGAACCGGCGTTGATAGAAGCGTGATCGAAAATTTTCCATTCCACGGCAGCGATTCGATCTTGGCTTTCAATGAAGTTTTTGCCCGCGCTGCATCTGCTTGGCCTGATCAGGATGTTCCCGCAGCCACTGCTCGATCGCCTCGATTCGATGCTCTGGATATGGATGCGTGACCATAAACTCCGGCGGACGTCCGCTGTCCTTGCTCACGGCCTCCAGTACTTTCATGACATCAATCATCGCCCGGGGATCAAAACCCGCTTCGGTCATAATGCGAAGGCCAACCGCGTCGGCCTGGCTTTCGTGTTCGCGACTGTATCTCAGTTGAATCGAGCTATTCACCATCTGCGCGATCATGGCCGTGCCGTAGCCGTTATTTCGATCGCTCCCCGCAACCGCGACGCCCGTCACGATAAGTTGGCCGAGCTGTCCCTTGGCCATCTGCTGAGCGCTGTGTCGCTCGACGACATGGCCGGTCTCATGGCCGAGAACGCCGGCCAGCATTGCTTCGTCGGCGAGCTTGTCATACAGGGCGCGGGTGATGAACACCTGTCCGCCGGGCAACGCAAAAGCGTTGATGGTTTTCGTGTCGCGAAGCAAGTGATAGGTGTATTGATACGGGCTTTTCACGGCGATGCTGTGCGCGACAAGATACGCGCCGATCTTTTTCACTTCCCTTGTGTCCGAAGAATTCGCATCCTCCTCGCCGCCCATTTGCTCGGTCATTTCCGGCGCGGCTTGGAGGCCCATCGCCATTTCCTGATCGGGTGTTATATCGCCGACGTGCTGCTTTTCGCCGGTGGTCGGATTGATTGACGTCTTGGAGTAATAGCCAATCACGCCGACCAGCACGACGATGATCCCAATGATCAGCCGCAGGCCGCCGCCACCGCGCTGGCCCGAATTGTTACTGTAGCCGGAGCCGAAAATCGACATGGCGGAATTGTCGCAGAATCAGTTCGATTCGGCAGCGCGAAGCTTCGACAATTTTGCCGCCGCCGCCGAAAGATTCTGGTGCGCCAGCTCGCAGGCATAATCGACTTCAATCGCCCGGCGATAGGTGTTGATCTTCGTTTGCAAATCGTTCGCATAGTCGCCGGCCTTGAGAAAAGGCCGACTAAGTTGCTCCCACATCGCCATGATCTCGGCGTACGTTTGCGTGGTGCCGCGACGTTCACCAGCCGGCAGTTCGTCAAAGCGATATACCTGGCTGTTGTAAGGAAGTCGGCCGATCACCTGGGCAATCGACATCGTTTCGGTGTCATTTGGAATAAGCCGAGCGTCGAGGGCTTCCGGAATGATGACGACGATTGGCGGACCATTTGAGATCGGTAGGGCGATCCCAAGAAATGTTTCGACGAACAGATTTCGCTCCCGTTGAAGCGAGCGTATGTGTAATGCGGGTTCAATCGATTTCCAAGCGGCCACCAACAGCTGACCATGCGGATATTTCGCGACGATTTGCTCAGCATCAAACGGTTCGGCGGCCGACTGTGCGATCAGATCGAGCCGGACGACGCCCTCGCCACACCGCTGCCGGCGCTGCCGACGAGCTTCCTGCAACGGCATGTAAAGGCGGCTGAGCGTGTCGAAATCAAGGAGCATCGTCGCGAGCGCGTCAGCCTCGACGAGCAGCGATTCAGCGCGTAAATAATCCGTGCGGACGAGTGCTTCCTGGCCGAGCTCGCAAAGTTCTTGAAGACGAATGGAATCGTGGATCACGACTCGGATGATAGCGTTACTCAGGCGTTGATCACGCCCCGCATGACATGGATGGCCGCAAGCCAGTGCTCGGTCGTCTCAGCCGTTTCGTAAACCAACGTGTCAATCAGCGAAACAAAATCGCGATTTTCTAAACTCGATTTGATGAGCTTTAACTGCTCGGCAAACTCATTGAGGACACGAGAGAAAGGACGGCCCTCGACAATAATCCGGTCAAGATCAATGCGAAGCAGTTGGGCGGTCTTGAGAACCGACTCCTGCGCACTTTGCCACGCGGTAAAGCAATCGCGTAAGCGTTCAAGCGCTGCCACCGTGCTCTGCTTTCGCAGCAAGTCGACCGCTTCGCCGCGCAGACGCTTGGTGTCGGTCAGATGAGATTTGATACCGTCAAGCACATCGATCGCCATGCGGTGCGGCTCGGCCGTTTCAATGAACAGCGTATGTCCTTGAAGCGGCGCTGCACGAAGTTGTTGGAGATTGCCAAGATCCGGCTCGTGACCGTCAATCAGAACGTGTACGACGAGTCGATCGTCGCGCTGCAAGTGATGGAACACCTGCCCCACGGTCGACAGGCCCAGCGTGTCCGTCGCTAAAAGTTGATCATCGACAGTTACGGCCATCGAAAGACCTATCGACGTGACAGGTTCGATGACTTGAAAAAGTCCGATAAGTCGTCGCGACCAAGCTTACTTTTTGGACTTCATGCTCGACTTTATTGCCGCTTGCGCTGCCGCAAGACGCGCGATCGGGACGCGGTAGGGAGAGCAACTAACATAGTTCAGCCCGATGTTGTGGCAGAATTCGACCGACTTCGGGTCGCCCCCGTGCTCGCCGCAGATGCCTAGCTTGATGTCGGGTCGAACGGACTTGCCTTTCTTGACGGCCATATCCATCAGGATGCCCACGCCGCCAGTGTCGAGCGATTGGAATGGGTCGCGCTCGAGGATTTCCTTGGCGACATACTCCGGAAGGAATGAACCCGCATCATCTCGCGAATATCCGAACGTCATCTGCGTTAGATCATTCGTGCCGAAGCTGAAAAACTCGGCCGTCCGTGCAAGCTCATCGGCCGTGACCGCCGCCCGCGGCACTTCAATCATCGTGCCGTACATGTATTCGATTTTCGTTTTGGCATCTTTCATCACCTTGTCAGCCGTCGCGACGGTGAACTTCTTTAGATAGTCGAGTTCCTTCTTTGTGCCCGCGAGCGGGATCATGATCTCGGGGACAACCTTAATGCCGTTCTTCTTACATTCGACGGCCGCCTCAATGATTGCCTGCACCTGCATCTCCAGAATTTCTGGATAGGTGACAGCAAGACGATCGCCGCGATGGCCGAGCATTGGGTTCGATTCATGGAGCTGATCGACGCGGGCCTTCACTTCTTTGAGCGTTTTACCCAGCGACTTGGCCAGCACTTCCTGATCCTTCTCATTGTGCGGCAAAAATTCATGCAGCGGCGGATCGAGTAGTCGCACCGTGACGGGCAAGCCTTTCATCTCCGTGAACAAGCCAACGAAGTCTGACTTCTGATACGGCAACAACTTCGCGAGTGCCTTCTTACGATCCTCGGTGTTCGTCGCGAGGATCATTTCCCGCATGTGCTGAATGCGTTCCGGATCAAAGAACATGTGCTCCGTACGGCACAGGCCAATGCCTTCAGCGCCGAAGCCGCGAGCGACTTTCGCATCCGTCGGCGTGTCGCCGTTGGTTCGCACTTTTAACGTGCGATATTTGTCGGCCCACTTCATGATTTGGGCGAACGCGCCAGTGAGCGATGCGGCGACCGTCGGCACTTCGCCGGCCATCACTTCGCCGGTTGCGCCGTCGAGGCTGAGCGTGTCGTTCGGGCCGAACGTCTTGCCGCCGATGATGCAGGTCTTGGCCTTTGCGTCGATCTGCACGGCGCCCGCGCCGGCGACGCAAGGCGTGCCCATGCCGCGTGCGACGACGGCCGCGTGCGAGGTCATGCCCCCCGTGCTGGTGAGAATACCCCGCGACACGTGCATGCCGCCGATGTCCGCCGGCTCGGTCTCGCGACGAACGAGGATGATGTTTTTCTCGCCCGCCGCGACGCGTTGCTCGGCCTCTTCGGCCGTAAAAGCGAGCTTGCCGACCGCCGCGCCTGGCGAGGCTGGCAAGCCCTTCGTCAGCACATCTTTCTTCGCCTTCGGATCGAACGTCGGATGCAGCAATTGATCCAGAGACTGCGGCTCAATGCGAAGAATCGCCGACTGCTCGTCGATCAATTTTTCCTTCACCATGTCGACCGCGATCTTCACGGCCGCCTGCGCGGTGCGCTTCCCGTTGCGCGTCTGCAGCATGTAGAACTTGCCCTTTTCGATCGTGAACTCAAAGTCTTGAACGTCCTTATAGCGCGCTTCGAGCGTGTCTTTCACTTTCAATAATTCGCTCCAGCTCTTCTTGCTCCACTTGCCCATCTCGGTGTTGCAATCGAGCGGCGTGCGAATGCCGGCGACGACGTCTTCGCCCTGCGCGTTCACCAGGAACTCGCCGTAGAACATGTCTTCGCCGGTGGAGGGATTGCGGGTGAATGCAACGCCCGTCGCACTGTCGTCGCCCATGTTGCCGAAGACCATCGACTGCACATTCACGGCCGTCCCGCGCAGGCCGCGAATGTCATTCAGCTCGCGGTACTTGATCGCGCGATCGCCCATCCAGCTCTTGAACACCGCTTCAATGGCGGCCTCAAGCTGTATGTATGGATCGGTCGGAAACTCGCTGCCGACGTGTTCCTTATAGACCTTCTTGTAGCGGGCAACGACTTCCTTGAGATCGTCGGCCGAGAGATCGGTGTCGAGCTTTACGCCCCTGGCGTTTTTCACGGCGGAAAGTTCATGCTCGAAGTGCTCGTGATCGACGCCCATGACAGTGTCGCCGAACATGTTGATCAGCCGGCGATAGCTGTCGTAAGCAAATCGCGGATTGCCGGAGAGCGCGACGAGCCCTTCGACGGCCTGGTCGTTCAGACCGATGTTCAGCACCGTGTCCATCATGCCGGGCATGGACATCTTCGCGCCCGAACGGGCGGCGACGAGCAGCGGATTTTTCACGTCGCCAAACTTTTTTCCGGTCGCTTTTTCAACCTTCGCGATGTTCGCGCGAACTTCATCCATCGTGCCGCTCGGAAGCGTCTGCCGGGCGTCGTTGTAATCTCCGCAGGTGTCGGTCGTAATCGTAAAGCCGGGCGGGACTGGAAGGGGGACAAGCGTCATGTCCGCGAGGTTCGCTCCCTTGCCGCCGAGCAGGTCTTTCATGCCGGCGTTGCCCTCGGCTTTGCCGTTGCCGAAGAAATAGACCCGCTTCACAGCCTTGTTGGATTTAGGAGCGGGAGCGGCGGCAAGACGACCTTTGGGAGACGGTTTCATGGGCAATTTTCCGTGGAAAAACGAGCAAATCGAGAAAATTCGAGTCGGGAAGTATAGAACGAGGGGATTGGCTGTCAATTCGCGGAACGCCTTGAAAACCGCCGCGATATCGATCAATGCGCAATGCGATCGAATGATCGCCGAATGAATCGATCAGAGCTGCGCGCAGGGACCACGTCGAATAAATTGCCCATGGCCCGGCGTGCCGAGATATTGATCTCGGTCGATGATGATTTTCCCGCGGCTGAGAACCGTCAGCGGCTTACCTTTGATCTTCATCCCCTCATACAAGCTGTAATCACAGTTCATGTGGTGTGTTGCGGCACCGAGGGTGCGCTCAATCGAAGGGTCGAAGATCACGAGGTCTGCATCGGAGCCGACCGCGATCGTCCCTTTCTTCGGAAACATCCCGAACATCTTCGCGCTGGCGGTGGAACAAAGATCGACCCATTTGTTGAGGGAGAAGCCGCGCTCGACGACGCCGCCGTGGTAGATCATGGACAGGCGATCTTCGACACCAGGTCCGCCGTTAGGGATTTTGCGGAAGTCGCCGCGGCCGAGCTCTTTCTGGCCGACGAAATTGAACGGGCAGTGATCGGTGCTGACTTCCTGGAGATAGCCGAGCTTCAATCCTCTCCACAACGGCTCGATATTTTCTTTCGGCACGAGCGGCGGCGTAAAAACGTACTTCGCGCCTTCAAAGTTCGGCTTGTCGTAATAGCTTTCGTCGAGGAAGAGATATTGTGTGCAAGTCTCCCCGAACGACGCGTGGCCTTCATCCCGCGAGCGGACGATCTCTTTCATTGCCGCTTCACATGAGACGTGAACAATGAACACCGGTGCTTTCGCGACTTCGCCGACGCGCAGCGCCCGGGCGACTCCGTCCGCCTGCATGACCGGCGGGCGGGATTGCGCGTGATACTTCGGCTCCGTCTTTCCCGCGGCCACCAGATCGTCGATCATCTGCGAAATCGCGATTCCGTTTTCCGCATGAACCAGCGTCATCCCGCCGACTTCGCCGGCGCTTCGCATCACGCGGAACATCGTCGTGTCGTCGATCATGAACACGCCGGGGTAGGCCAGAAAAATCTTAAACGTGGGAATGCCGCGATCGAGGACTTTCGTGAACTCCTTCTCGTGGCGCGGCTCGTATTCGGTGACAGCCAAATGATACGAATAGTCAATCGCGCACCTGCCCTGGGCTTTGGCGTCCCAGTCGTCGAGCGTCTGCTCGAATGTCTTGCCGTGATATTGGATGGCGAAATCGATGATTGACGTCGTGCCGCCGAAAGCGGCCGCGCGCGTGCCGGATTCGAAGTCGTCAGATGAAACCGTGCCGCCGAAGGGGAGTTCCATGTGCACGTGCGGATCGATCGCGCCGGGAATGACGAACTTGCCCGTCGCGTCGATTTTTTTGTCCGTGCTGATCGACAAGTTCCGGCCAATTAAGCCGATCGTCTCGCCGTTGATCAGAATGTCGGCAACATAATCATCGCTTGCGGTGACGATCCGGCCGTTCTTGATGAGTGTCGTCATGCGAGGCTCCGGCAAAACGGCTCGCGAAATCGCGTCACTTTCCAGGGAAGGCGTAGGCTCGAAAATATGGGCAACTTTCTATTTTTACAATGTTCTACCCATCACTCTTTGGACGCTTCTCCGTATAAGTAGACGCAAGGACTACGTTTGTGAATTTTTGCTGGCGGTATTTTGTCAGTTGGCTTCAGAAGAGGCCGCGAATACAGTGTCGGCCCGTACGGCTATATGTGAGGTCGCTTTCAGAAGGAAATGGGCGAATGATGCAAATCCGGCATAGTGCTACTGATCAAGACTTGGAACACCTTACAACGCTTTTCCGACTTCTCTCGGACAAGACGCGGCTGCATCTGCTCATGTTACTCGGGGGCGGCGAGCGGAACGTTTCAAACCTCTGTCAGCTTCTTCACCTCCCACAGCCGACCGTCAGCCATCATCTCGGCCTGCTCCGATTGAACAACATCATTGGGAATCGCCGGAGCGGAAAAGAAGTCTTCTACACCCTCAATGGCCGAGTGAACGTGCCGGATGCCGAGTCCCTCAGCATTAACGTCGGTCGCTACGACATTGTGATACGTCCGTCAGCGAGCAGCGACGCGACAGCGCGTGACCGCGAGTCGCTCACGTAATCAACTCGTGAGCTTGATCCGAATGCGATAAAAATTTGTGGCCGGTGAGACGTACAAACACATCCTGCAACGACGGTCGGGCGACTGAAATTTCTTCGATCAGGTGGCCGGGCAATCTCTCGAAGAGACTGGCGATGAAGGAAGCGGCGTCCGGTCGTTCAAACCGAAGCGAATCATCGACGATTTGCGCCTCAATGGAAAAGACGTCTTTCAACGCCGCTCGAACGTCGTCCAGGCGGGATGACTTTATCTTGACGATTTCGCCGCCGGTGTAACGTGCCTTCAATGCTTGCGGTGCATCGCACGCCAGGAGTTTTCCGCGACTGACAATCGCCAGCCGGTCGCAACGATCGGCCTCATCCATCAGGTGAGTCGTCAGCACGACGGTCACGCCAAGTTCCGTTCGACAACCTTCGATCGTCGTCCACAGGTCAATTCGAGCGGCTGGATCAAGGCCGGTACTCGGCTCATCAAGAAGAAGAAGCTTCGGCCGCGTGAGCAGTCCTTTGGCAAGCTCAACGCGCCGGCGCATTCCTCCACTGAACGACTCGACGCGTTCGTTGGCCCGGTCGTTCAAACCCGCGGCAGCGAGCGACTCGTCAATTCGCCTTGAAAGCGACTTGCCGAAAAGTCCGTAAAGATGCCCGTGATAGCGAAGGTTTTCGATCGCGGTGAGATGTCTATCGAGGCTGGGTGCCTGAAACACAACACCCAGTTCGCGTCGGACTTGCTCGCGATGCGTTGCAAGATCGTGACCCAAAATTATCACGCGGCCGGGCTTCGCGATTGGAATGAGCGTGCTGAGAATTCGGAAGAGCGTCGTCTTTCCACTGCCGTTCGGGCCGAGTAACCCAAAGAGCTCGCCTTTTGTGATATCAAGCGATAAGTCACTGATGGCAACGCGCTCGCCGTAACGGTGCGAGAGGTGATTGATCGATATCGCGGCCGTCATTAGCTCACAGAAAAAGAAGCGGGAGAACTGCCAACCATGCCAAGGTGCAAAAACCGATAAACGCCACCGTCGCTGCCGGCGCGACTTTTCGCGTTCCGCGTTTCGATGTGCGGACGAACCAAACCGCGAGAGCCGCGCATCCACACACGACGTGAATGGCATGAACGCCCGTCACCAGGAAAAACCAGGCGAAGAAGGTACTCTTCCAGGGGCCGTAGGTGATATCGAATACCAGGTCTGCATCGTTGACGGCCTGACCATCGGTCGACAGCGAGCCGTTCGTTTTCACGACGTTGGCCGCGACGGTTTGAAACGGATCGATTCCCGATGCGGCGGCGGCGACCCATCCCCGCAAATAGCGCACGTGATCAACGCGTGACTGAATTTTTCCGTCTACCACCATTAGCCGCAGCGGGCCGGCCGGGGATTGCCGCGGCGCGCGAACGACGATCGTGTGATGGGTCAGCAACTGCCGCCACTCGAACGCGATACACGCCACGAACAACAGGCTGCATAGCAGGCTGAAACCGAGAAGAAATTTAGCCACGGTGACTCGAGAGGCAAAACATTTCTGCGCGATCACGGCGGCTAGACCAGCCAGAACCGACGCGGCCGTCGCGACGACGGCTTCGGCATGGCCAAGCTCATGGGCGTGCGTCACAAACAACAACGGCTGAGCACTGCGGAGGACGAGAAATGACGAGATCAACGCGAGGAAGAACATCGCCTCGCTGGCGAGGAACAATACCATTCCGAGGCGCGACATTATCGCGACGCGATCGCCCTCAGTCGGTGAGTTGTGATCGGGGATGGCGATCACGAGGGCCGATACTCGATCTCGATGGACGGCTGCGTCGTGGCGTTTGACGGGATGTCGATCGATCGTTCCAGCGAGCCGTATCGTTCGTGCCACGCAACCAGCTTGTAACGCCCGGGAGGCAGGTCGTGGATTTCAAACGATCCATCATTGCCGCTCACGGCGAAGAACGGTGTGTCGAAGACGCCGACATACGCGCTCATCCACGGGTGCACATCGCAGCGAAGGCGAATGTATTCCGGCGCGGTGAAAGTCGTCGATTTCGAATCGCCCGGCGACGCGGTGACGAGGTTTTTCGCCTCATTATTTTGCGGAGCGAAATGCGTGTTGTGCATCGTCGCGTCATCGCTGCGGACGGTCATTGTCTGCCCAACGCAAATACCGACGACGTGTGGGACGTACTGACAATTCTTCTGATCCAGCATGAGCGGCGGAATCGAAGCAGCCGAAACAGGCGGTAAGCCGTCGATCGAGATCAGCACGTTCTTGAGGCCGCCAGTGTTCGGATCAACGATCACGGTTTCTTCCTTCAGCGGCTCGGCACCATCGCAACACGGCTTATTCGGGATCGTTTCCATCATGGGCGGTGTGCCGCGCAGATAAACGTGGCCGGTAATCGTATTGTTGCCGCGCACTTCACTCAGCGGCCTTCGTGCGACCGCGGGCGCGGAAGGCGTTCGATCGCAGCCGATCAGCAACTGCATCATCGTCAAAACGGAAACTGAAATGAGTTGAGGCTTCACAGACGGCAGATCCGATCGAACATCAACGCGGCGAGCAATAGCGGAAGATAAATGATGGAAGCGAAAAACAATCGGCGGGCGTGCAGGTAGACGCCATGATTCCAGGCGCTTCGCACCGCCGCTGCCAGAAATAGCATTCCGAGTGCAATCGCGGTGATCGCATAAATTCCGCCAGCCATGTGCAATATTGCCGGCAGCAGGCTCGCGGGGATCAGAGCGACGGCATACAGCACCATCATCCGCCCGGTGACGCGGAGCGAATCATCTTCGACGCAGGGAAGCATTTTAAATCCGCCCGCGCGGTAGTCATCGCGGTACATGATGGCAATCGCGAGGAAATGCGGCATCTGCCAGAAGAAGAGGATCGCAAACAGCGACATTCCCGCGGGGGTGATCTCATTCTGGACGGCGGTGAAACCCATGAGCGGCGGAATCGCGCCCGGAAGGGCACCGATCACGGTATTGAGCGAGGTAGTGCGCTTTGTCGGCGTGTACACGGTCAGATACCACGCGATCGTGAAGAGCCCGAGAAATCCCGTCAGCAGATTGACGAGAAGGGAAAGAAATAAAACGCCCACCACCCCGAGCGCCGTGCCGAGGATCACGGCGTCTGTCGGCCTGATGCGGCCGGCGACGAGCGGGCGATTGCGCGTGCGACGCATCAGCGCGTCATAGTCACGCTCCATCCATTGATTCATCACCGCCGCCGACGCGGCGCATAGCGCCGTGCCGAAGCAGGTGTCGAACAACAGCAGCCAGTTCGTCGCGTTTTTAGAGGCCAGCAGGAAGCCGACCATCGTCGTGATCAGCACGAGAAAATTCATGCGCGGCTTGGTCAGCTCGTACGCATCGACCAGCAGCGATGGAGATTGATCGGCCGCGCCGACAACCAATTTCACCTGCGACGTTTCTTGGACTGTTTTCATTGAGCGAAGCTGAGTTCTGAAACAACCATCGAACGCGCCGGGCGGATCGAAGGATCATCGCCTGTTTGGCGCAGCGACTGTAATTTAATGGATTGGACGGCGATAGAGAATGTCGTGACCAGTACCAACGCGCCGACGGCGACATGCGACGATGCAATGTCGGCCGGCTTGCGGAGCAGCACCGTCAGCACGCCGAGCGTGATTTGTGCGATCAAGAGAACGCCGAGCAGCATCGCCGAGCGAAACAGTTGCCGCTGATCGCGATGACGTCGGAGAATCAGCGCGATCAGCGTCGTGGCTGCAATGGAAACGACGACCGCACCGATGCGATGACCAAAATGCAGCCAGATCTGAGAGAGCGAGACGGGATCAAGAGAGTACATCCACGCGCGTTGTTGATTGATTGCCGACAACCCCGCATCGCTGATCGGCGGCAGCCAGTGACCATACGCGAGCGGCAGATCAGGAATCGCCAGGCCGGCAGCGTTGTGTCGCATGATCGCGCCGACAATGAGCTGAAGATAAACGAGGCCGCACGTCGTGCATGCGAGAAGATTCAGACCACGGATAGGATGCCCGTGCAACTCTTGATGTGGCACGGGCATCCTGCCCGTGTCTTCCGTAATCCACCAACGCGATGTGATGATTACGACAAACATCGCGAGACAGAAAAATGCCTGCGCGAAGCAGGCATGGACAATCGCCAGATCGAGTTTCACCAGCACGACTCGCAGCCCGCCAAGCACACCTTGAAAAAGCACCGCGGACAACACAGCGTACGCCGTCCACCGCGCCCACATGCGACGCTCAAGTTTCCACGCGGCGATCACCAGTGCGATCGAGCAGAATCCGACAGCGCTTCCCATGAGACGGTGCGTGTGCTCGAACAGGATTCCGCCTTTCCATTGACTGATGGGGAAGGTGAACATGTTGTAGCCGTAACTGTTCGGCCAATCCGGCACGCTCATTCCCGCGCCGTGGCTGGTGACAAGGCCGCCCATGAAGATCAGCGGGAACGTGGCGATCGCCGTCAGCCACGCGATTCGATGCAGCCACGGCTGGTAGGTGTGGTGCGGCGAGGAATAGTGAAGCGATGCGATCATGAAAATCTTCGATTCATGGTGCCGGAACAAATCGAGTCTGCGGCAAATAATCCTGATCCGTTACCAATGGTGAAGCATATTCATACGGTCCATGATAAACGACCGGCGCGATTTCAAAATTATGCGCGGGTGGCGGGCTGGTCGTCTCCCACTCCAGCGTCGTCGCATGCCAAGGATTCTTTGGAGCGCGTTGTCCGATGAAGAGCGACATAAAAAAGTTAATGAAAAACAGAATCTGCGAAACGCCGAGTACAAAAGCGCTCACGGAAATGAACTGATTCATCGGCAGGAAGTGAGCGAAGGTATCGTAGTGATACGGATCGGCCACCCGTCGCGGCACGCCGCCGGTGCCGAGGAAGTGCATGGCGAAGAATGTGCAGTTGAAGCCCACCAGCGTTAGCCAGAAATGAATCGCCCCGAGCTGATGGCTCATCATCCGACCGAACATTTTAGGAAAGTAATACGACGTTGCAGCGAAGATGCCGAAGATGCTGCCGCCGAACAGCACGTAGTGAATATGTGCGACGATGAAGACGGTGTCATGCAGATGCACGTCAATAGGTGTAGACGCGAGAAAAATGCCGCTGAGTCCGCCGATGACGAACATGCCGATGAAGGCCAGCGCATGAAGCATCGGCACTTCAAACACGATGCTGCCGCCCCAGATTGTCGCCAGCCAGTTGAATGTTTTAATTGAGCTAGGCACGGCGATGAACATTGTGCTGATCGCGAACGCAGTTCCGAGCGCGGGGTTCATGCCGCTCTGAAACATGTGGTGCGCCCAAACCAAGAAGCCCAGAAATGCGATGGCGAAGAGAGCGATCACCATCGGGCGATAGCCGAAGACCGGCTTGCGTGCGAAGGTTGCGAGGATGTCGCTGACCATCCCCATGGCCGGCAGAATCATGATGTAGACGGCGGGGTGCGAGTAGAACCAGAAAAGGTGCTGATGCAGCAGCGCGACACCGCCGCCCGAGGTGGCGATGGCAGAGTTTGAATCGAGCCAATTGGCTTGCGTGAAGAAGCTGCTGAAGCGATAGATTCCGCCAGCGAGCGCCGTTGTCGTCGATTGATGCTCGATGAGATTCATCAGCAGCACGGCCGTCAGGACGGGCGTGGCCAGAAGCACAAGGAGGGCGGTGATAAATAAACTCCACACGCTCAGTGGCAGCCGAAACATCCGCATACCGCGACAGCGAAGCAGGACAATCGTCGTGAGATAATTTACCGCGCCCAGAATGTTCGGAACGCCGAGCAGGAGAATGCTGAGGAACCAGCAGGATTGGCCGTCCCAGGCGATAAACTGCTCGCCGCGCGTGAGCAAAATTGCGATCGTAGCACTGGCCGTCAAAGCGGCTGTAGTTTTCAAGCCGCTCCCAACACTTGTAGAAAGGCTGACCGAGGGGCCTTCGCTTCTGGCTATGAAAAGATAAGTAGCGAGCAAAAACCAGGCGATAAAGTTCGCGACGCACACCAGCATCGGCCAGGTGCTGCGATCGATGCGGAGCAGATTGCTGGATAGCGCAGGCCCGCCGTGATTTTGTGCGAGCGCGCTCAGCGGTGGGTACATCGTCCAGCCCGCCGACGCAGCACCGCCCGCGAGCCAGAAGCCGGTGAGGATGATGGCTGCGGCGGGCAGCGTCGCCCAGAAGGTCAGGCCATTCAAAAATGGGAAGGCCATGTCGCGCGCGCCGATTTTGAGCGGAATGAGAAAGTTGCCGAACGCGCTGACCAGTACGGGAATAACGACGAAGAAAATCATGATCGTGCCGTGCATGCTCACGACCATCGTGTAGACATCCGGCGGCAGCCCCCCGCGCCAGCTAAAATAGTTGCCAAGCACCGGCACGTCGTGCCCGGCAAAGCCGAGCTGCCAACGTATCAACATCGACAGGACCCCGCCGAGAATCGCCATCGCCATCGTGAAAAAGAGAAACTGCTTGCCGACGGTTTTGTGGTCTGTCGAAAATACGGCGGCAAGCCGCGACGGTGATACGTTGCGCGTCGCCGCGAGAGAATTAACGGCCAGTTCGCTCATCGGGCGGGCACATCCAATTTCAGCGCGTCGTATTCGCCGTTTGTGACAAAGCGGACGGTGCCTTGCATCGTCGTATGACCCGAGCCGCAGAGTTGCTCGCAAACAAGATCCCAATCGCCGGGCATGTAGGCGGCGACCTGCTGCACGCCGATCGCGCGGAGACGCTCAATCTTTTTCATTGGATCGACCGGATCGCGTAAAGGTTGGCCGTCACGGATGATCGTGCCCGTGGTGTCTTTGAAGAGCCATTGCCGAGCGCGTGCGTCAAATGTTGCGCCTTTTGATTTATCGTCCGCGCCGATCGCGATCGTCAGCCGCCGGTTCGCGATCGACTTTAACGTCGCTTCGAGTTCATCGCACGAATAGCTTCTGCGTGACGTCGATTCGCGTTCCGAACTCGTCGGAAGATTGTCGGGCATCTGAAAGTCTAGCCGGCCCAGCAGTCCCGGCACGGCGTCGAGCTTGACGCGAAAGTTCGGAAGGAAAAAGTCGTGAATCACATCCTTGCTCGCCAGCCGAACAATGATGCGCCGCCCCCGAGGCAGCGTGAGCGTTCGCCCCGGAAGTTTCGACCAATTGTCATCCGCGCCAGCAGGGTCATCGAAATCCTTGCCGAGCGGATTGATCGTCGCGATGTAGTCGTCGATGGCCGTGCGCGCCTGCGTGGGTGGCAGTTCCGCCGGCCCGTTCGCTCCGCGAAAGCGGAACGGCTTTCCTCCCGACTCTGGATTCTGCCAGGCCAGGTCGGTCGGCTTTGGATAGACGAGATAGCGCCCGAGCTTTCCATCGGGACCAGGATAGATGTAATTCCACTGAAACTGCTGGCCGATGACGAGCACCGTCGCAGGCCGCGTGTCATCTGAGAACGTCGCGGGCGTTGCGCGGTAGTTTTCCCAGACACGTTTACTGACCATCGCGAGCAGCATGAAGATGATGGCGGGGGTGATCGTCCAGGCCGTTTCGACGCGTAAATTGCCGTGGGTGAATCGGGCGCGTCGTCCGTCGCGCTGTCGATAGACGATCGCAAAGGCGACAAGTGCGATTTCGACACCGATCGCGATGGTGACAGTGATCCAGAAAATCCACTGAAATAGCGAATCGATCGCGCTGCCGTGCACTGAACGATTTGGCGGAAGACCCCAATCACTCCAGCCGCTGCCGACGTCGGCGGCAAGGCTGACGCGCGATACGGCGGCAAGGATCAGGAGGATCAAGATCAGTTGGCGGTTCATCGACAACATCGCGATAGGTTGATTGCCGTTTGCATCTTTGTCGGCGAGTCATTCGCGCGCGAGGACTCCGGCTTGAAGGCGATGTCAACGGCGGCTTTGCCGTGCTCGACGGTAATTTTAGTTGGCTGACTACCGAATTTTTCCTGCCAGGCATCGAGTATGTAGTCGCCGTCCGGAAGTTTCGCGGATATCTCGAAATGGCCATGCTCGTCCGTGACGGCCACGTATGGCGTGTCAGTCGCGACGATGTAAGCGCTCATCCAGGGGTGCACATCGCATTTCACGCGGAAGGTCTCGACGGCCGTTGGCGCTTCGATCTTCGCGCCCGGATCGACACCCGCCTGGACGATATTGAAGTCGGCATTCGCCGCCGCGAGCGAATGCACATTGTGCATAAACGCGTCCTCATTTTTCACTTCGATCGGCTGGCCGACGCGGACGATCAAAATGTGCGGCTGATACTCACAACCTTTTTGGTTAAGAATCGCGGGCGTCTTCGGTACGTCGCCAGTTGGCAGTGGTGCCGCCTTCGGCAACGGCTTGACGGTGATGACGACGTTGGCGAGCTCGTTTTTTTCACCGACGATCAGCGTCGGCTCGTAAAGCGGGTCGACGTGCATCGCCTTGCAATCGGGCATGCCCGACATGTCGATTTCCACGGGCTTGGGCGCGTCGCCGACCAGCGTGACATTTCCGGTGATCTGGGCATCGCAAGGACGCGAGGCGAGGAATGCGAACATCGTCAGTACCGATAGGGTCAAAATATGTTTCATTGTCATGGGCTTACGGCGTTCGTTGCGGCATCTTATCGGACGGCAGGGCGGAGAGAATCCTTTTAGCCTGCATCGTCCGATACACCTCATGAGCAGTTAACTGAAAACATTCAACCCGTCGAGGAGATCTCATCGATGCGCCGAGCATTAAATTCAAGTGTATGCCTGCGAGTTGTCAGCATGGCGTTACTGTTGGGATTTTTCATCGCGGCTATCGGTGGTTGCGCGTCTCGCCGTGAAGGCATTGAAGGAGTAAGTGGAAAGGACGCGGATAATCTGAATGCCGGTCGCGGCAAATTTGATTCGTCGGAAGACCCGCCGTTTACCGCCGAGACACATTACGCTGCCGGTCGATTGGCTGAGACGCAAATGGCGCTCGGCGGCGCGATCGAACAATATAAGGCGGCGTTAAAAATTGATGCAGGCCATCAGAAATCGCTATATCGCCTCGGCATCGTACAGACTCAATTGAAGCAATATCCGGCCGCCATTGAAACCTGGAAGCGATATATTAAATCGACGAACGACTCGCCGACCGCACTCAGTAACTTAGGATTCTGCTATGAATTATCAGGCGACCTGGAAGACGCGGAAGCAACCTATCAGCATGGCATTGAGCTCGATTCAAAGTCGACCGCCTGTCGTGTGAACTATGGCCTGATGCTGGCGAGAAAGAATCGAATCTCGGCCGCGACAATGCAGCTAAGTGCCGTGCTGTCGGAGGCGGAGGTTCACTACAATCTGGCATCAGTGCTGGAGCAGCAGGGCCGCAAGGAGGAGGCAAAAGCGGAGTACGCGAAGGCAATCGCCGCCGACCCCTCGATGCGCGATGCGCGGATGCGCCTGGCAGACTTGAAATAAGACTAGATTTAGACAGTCGCGCGGCGGTTTCTCGTTCTCGACAGGAGTGCCGAGCCAACTATCAAAATCAGAGAAATTGAGGCAGGTTCCGGTACATCTGCCAGAATCGCGGAGTAGTTTGTAGAAATTCGGGTGCTGGCTCCATAAGCGGGAGAGTTGTTCGCGCCGTCCGGCTGCAATTGCCAGACCTTATTCTCGTCCTGCTCATAAAGGCCGCCCTTGTCGAAGATCGCGGCGTTGAAAGTTCCATTCGCGTCTGAGCCGTCGGCTACGGTGCGGAACGGTGACTCGACCCCATAATTGATTCCCGCGAGCTTCCATTGATCGTCGGTATCTTTGATGAAGACAGGCCCGCCGGAATCCCCGCCGGCAACCGTTGCTTCCTCGGGTGTGCCATTTTGATCGAAATAGTAATAGATTAAGTCACCAACGTCGCTCCCACCCGGCGTAACACCGCTAACGACATTTGAGCCCCATGAGGCGGGATTTCCGGTCTTAAAGTCTCCGAACTGCCATCCCTTCAATTCGCCGCCAACGGTGACTTCCGCCCCACGCTGAACGCCTCTCCCGATGACAACCATCGGCTTATTCGCTTCGGCGTTTCCGCTGTAGAGCGGCGCATAATTACTTCCAAAGCTCTGTCCATCGCTGATTTTCCAGATTCGAAGATCCGTGCCGCCGATCTGAACGGAACCGTCATTCCCGTAAGACTTATCAATGGTATAAGCCGAATTTGAAACGCTGGAATCGAGAAACGAAAAGACGTCGCTGGAGGCACCGGCGTAATGGTTTGCTGTAATAAAGTATTGGGGCGCAATTGCCGTGCCGGTGGCGTAAGACCCGAACGTGCCGGTCCATTGCCAGCCGCTGCCGCCGTACATACTGCCGGTGGGTGTCGAGTAATTCGCCTCGCCGGAACGGTAAAGGACGACCGCGGGCGCTGTATCAACACGAGCAAAAAGCACGAATACGAATAATGCCAACACTACGAAATTTCGGAATGTCGGACACGTGAAAAAATAACGTGCTTTGCTCAAGTTTTTGTCCCTCAAAAATTGGACGTTCAAGGGCAAATTGTAGCACGCGTTGACTCGACTTGCCGCTGGAAAATTCTGAAGTCGACAATATCGGAAAAACTCGCGCATTCTTCCCAAACGGTAGATTGCGGCCATCCGACGGGTACAATACAAAAGCCGTACTTTAGGCCCGTCACTTCCTCTCAGAAATTAGATTATGCCAGTCAAAATCATCCTCGTTGATGACCATCGAATGATCCGGCAGGGTCTGCGCGTTCTTCTGGAGCGCGAAGACGACATGACCGTGGTGGGCGAAGCCGAAAACGGGCGAGAGGCCGTCGAGATCCTGGAATCCATATCGGCGGACGTCGTGGTGATGGACGTGAATCTCCCCGAATTGAATGGACTTGACGCGACTCGACGAGCGTTGGCGATCCGAAAAAATGTCAAAGTGGTCTGCATTTCAGCGCTCGCGACGCAGCGGGCTGCTAGTGAAGCTTTGATCGCGGGCGCCAAGGCATTCGTCTGTAAAGAGTCGGCCTTCGATGAACTGGTGGCTGCCATTCGCAGCGTGATGGCGGAGGAGATTTACATCAGCCCTGCCGTTGCGGGCGAGGTCATTCAGGATTTTCTAAAAAACCCCGAGGAAGTTACCGACGGGCCCTTGTCGCTGCGCGAGCGGGAAGTCCTTCAGCTCATTACGGAGGGACGGACCACGAAGGAAGTCGCATACCGTCTTCATGTGAGTGTAAAGACGATCGAAACCCACCGCCGAAACGTAATGGAAAAACTGGGAATCGACAGCATCGCCGAATTGACAAAGTTCGCGGTGCGCGAAGGAATCACGTCACTGTAATTGCAAGGCGGAGTCCGGCGGCATTTGGCCTTTAAACGCACAAAGCCCCCGGACCGGAGTCGGAGGGCGTTGAGCGATGACCCCGACGGGATTTGAACCCGTGTCGCGGCCGTGAAAGGGCCGTGTCCTAGGCCACTAGACGACGGGGCCGGTGAGCGTGGAACTTATGCAAATCGGTGATGAAGGTCAAACCGTTGCCGAACCGGCGCCGTTTCCGCTGCAGGGCCACCGCATTCTATTAACTCCTCTCCCTGTACTCGGGGAGAGGCAGGGTGAGGGGTCTTCTGTCGCTCGGAAAACGCCCCTCACCCTACCTCTCCCCGAGTATGGGGAGAGGAGAAAAAACGAAATCATCCAGAATGCGGTTGCCCTGGTTTCCGCTGCAGGGCAAACGCATGTGAATGTATTTGTGAGATTCCCAAAGACACGTCATTCCGAGGGGAGCAGCGGCGACCCGAGGAATCTCGATTTGCAACCGCATGTTCCTCAGCCGAGATCGCTCAGGTCGCTGCGGCTCTCTTCGGGATGACGAATTTTTTGGTCACATGCAATCGCCCTGTCCGCTGCTTGCCTTTCCGATGGAAAACGTTTTGATAACCGCCAGTGATTCGTTACTTCAAATTTCGGCAGGAACTATTTGGTCCCGTTCCGGCAAAAGAGTTGTATCAAAAGCCAGGGCCAGGGAAGGGCCGGCCGGAGGAGTGCCCGCCGATTCGCGCCGCCAACGGATTCGGCTTTGACCTGCTCGCCAACTTCGACGTGACATTTCGCCAGGATTCGACCGGCGATTGGTCAGTAATCGACGACGTCACGCTTGACAGTGATTTCAACTACGCGGCCACGGATTCGTCGGATGGTTTGCCGCTGTCGCAGCAGTACGCGTGGTTCTGGGAAAAAGGGCAGACGATTCCGCATGTCATCAGCGATAACGTTTACGCCGAGATTCGTAACCAGGTGAAGATCAGTAGTTTTCTTTTCCTGCAATCCGATCCAAACGAGCTGCTGCTGATCGGCGACCTGCCGAGTCACTCGCGGACCCGCAATTGGCACGCGGTTGGCGCGTTGATCGACACTGATTGGTATCCCGCCAGCTACCCCTGGCACGCGGTCATCGAATTATCACCTGCCGCGAAGGAGGTGACGATCGAAAAGGGCACGCCGCTTTGTCGAATCGTCCCGGTACGCCGTGACACGTATTTTGCCAAGCAAATGTCGCCGGTCGAATTCGATGACTTTTTCTCCAGAGGACAAAAGTGGCTTTCGACTCACGGCCGAGTCGAACACGAAGCCGGCGCCGAAGGGGAGGCCGGCACCGTTCTCGACATCACGAAGACGTACGGCAAGCAGCAGCTAAAAAGTCGATTCATTGATTTGGGTTGACCCGAATCGCAGCCGGTCCTGGTCGAAGGACGGTCGGCTCATTGCTCGCCAAGGCTATCGCGCAGCGTCCCTACCGCCGCCTCACGCGTCGGTTCATCTGCCGCCGGGTTAAACGCGACGGTCGTCTTGGTCAATTCCTGAAGATGCCGCCACGCGATCGCACGAATTTTCTCATCGTCGCTGCCGAGGCAATCAAGCAGGAACAACTTATCCTTTCCGAGCGATTCCGCGGTGGCAGGGTCGAGCGGCAGAAAGGGCGCGAGCACGGTATCGACGCTACTGCGTCGCTCCTCCGATAACTTCAATCGATCCACGCGCATCAGCAACAGCGCGGCCGGCTCGCCCATTTCCTGAAGTTTTGTCAACGCGTCATTTCGCTGCTGGAAATCGTCGGCGTCGAGCTGACCGGCCAACTTGTTAATGCGCGCCGCGTCGGCCGGTTCGATCGTGGCCTCTGCCGCGAACACTTGCCAAGCCGATCGCGCATCCGGGGTGAAGATGCTTGCTTCCTGATGCAGCTCGCGAAAGATCGGACGCACGTATTTAGAAAGCTCGGCGCGATGATCGATGCAAAGCTGTGTGATCGATCGGCCTTCGAACTTCAGATCGACGGGCGGCTGGCCGGGGGTGTCACGGCGAATGAAAACCCGAACCGGGCTCGCCGCGATGTCGTTGGTTGCGTTCGGACCGTCCTGAATGACCTGCACCGAAGCAGTCGCCTCATCCGTAAGTTGCTCATCTCGTGCGATAACGACCTGACCGTTGCTGTCAGAGATCGTCGTCATCACCTCGGCCGACCCGGGCGGCGTTAGGTCGATTTGGCGAAATGCCAAAGCTTCAATTTTGCCGGAGGGCAAGTTGATCGTGTTGGTGTGATAGATCAGCGCGCCGCGCATGTGCGGCACGAACAAGCGAACATCCGAACCGGTATTGCGAAGAATCGGCTTGACGGAAAGCCGGCCGTCCGTCACCTGAAACTGAAAAACTTCAGTCAACGAGTCAACATGTTTCCACGGCATGCCGAGCAGTTCGCCCTCGAGGGCCACGCGTTCTTTCTTCTTCTCCGCGTCGACTTCCTGCGTTGCGGGAGCGGTTGTCGGCCGTGCGAGGAGCGAATGCGCCAGGGTAAAGGTGCTCGACAACGTCACGATGGCAGCGAGATATCGCGGCATAATCAATCAGCTTGCCGCCGGCGCGGGCGAGACAAGTTGTTCGGCTTTGGCGATCAGCTTGTCGAGCTTCACCGGCTTATTGAAATATTCACTAACGCCCAGGCTTTCGGCATACATCTTATGACGCGCGCCTTGATTGCCGGTGATCATGATCACGTGTGGCTTGCTGTTCTTCGGCTTCCGGGCTTTGATCTTTTCGAGCACGAGAAATCCACTGCGGCCGGGCAGCATCATGTCGAGCACGACCACATCCGGCTGATCTTTTTCCGCCAGCTCGACGGCCTTGTTGCCGTTGTTGGCGGTTTCGATCTTGCAGCCGGTCGTCTCAAAGGCGGCCTGCATGCTGGTGAGAATGTCCTGATCATCGTCGACGAGAAGAACGAGTTTTCCATCCAGTGCTGAACTCATGGGCGGGCTCCTTGCGTGTCCAAAAGACGTGACACGCGGTTTGTGATTCGACTCTCTGCCTCGGGTGGGCGATTGTCAAGATTGGATTTCTGATGTCGAGTCGGGCATAAGTCCGATAACTCGAATAATGAGCACATCTGATTCGCCAATTTTAGTCCTCGACAGCGGCGTGGGGGGCCTGACGGTCGTTCATTCGCTTGCCGCAGCGTTGCCGCACGAACAGATTCTTTACTTCGGTGATACGGCCCGCGTTCCGTACGGTTCAAAGTCGGCCTCGACCGTCACCAGTTTCGTTCGGCAGATCATCGCCTGGGCGAGGCCGCGCGATCCGAAACACGTCATTATCGCCTGCAATACGGCGACGGCTTTGGCACTACCGACGATCCGCGAGGAATTTCCGGAACTGTCGATCAGCGGCGTGATCGAGCCGGGCGCTCGGGCAGCCGTCGAAGCGGCCGGCGCGAAGGAATGGCCGAGCATTGGTGTCATCGGAACCGAGGCGACGATCAAATCTCGCGCGTATGAGAGGGCGATTCATCGCCGCCGCACGCAATCGCGGCTGCTTCTTCGGCCGACGCCGCTGCTGGTTCCGATTATTGAAGACGGCCGGCCGGGCGATGACCCGCTGGTTGAACTGGCGCTCGAACAATATCTGCGCCCGCTGCTCGATCGCGGCATCGACGTGCTGGTGCTCGGATGCACGCATTACCCGATGTTGAAAGATGCCATCGTGCGACTGGTCGGCCCGAACATCCGCGTGATTGACTCGGCCGACCGATGCGCCGACGATGTCGCGCGACGACTGGCAACGACAGGCGTGCTGCGGACAACGTGGGGAGCGACGACAACGACGATTGCCGGTACCGATGCGATCGCGGCACGATCGACCTTGAATCTCGAATGCTACGTAACCGACGACACAACTCGATTCGCCGCAATGGCACAGCGATTTCTCGGCATGACGATCGACGCGCCGATTTATGTCCCGACCGAGGAATTGCACGCCTGCGAAGCGGCGCTGCCGGGGCCGATGCTTTGAAGCGAATATTCGTCACGATTGTGCTCAGTTTCGGAACGATGGTTTCATCGATCGGCTGCAGCTTTTTCGCGCCCGTGAGTCGGTTCGCGACGCATATCGGCGATGTCGCCAGCGGCAACACCGCAAAGCGGGCGGCCGTGCGAATGGAAGACGCGTATTTTCCGGACGAGCGGCGCGAGGGAATCAATTTCCTCGTCGATCGCGGCTACGGAAAGCAGGAGCCGTACACGACGCGGTACAAGCAGATCGCGATCGGCGACAGCGATTACCTCGTACGCGCTACCGCGATTCGCGCATTGAATCGAGCGCGCGATGCATCCGCGAAAGACATTTACATTCGCGGGCTGAATGATTCGAATGAATTGGTTCGACTCGAAGCGTGCAAGGCATTCATCAATATGCCGAACGCCGAGGCCGTGCCACAGTTGATGAAGCTGGTGCAAGGAGCCGGCGAAACCCGCGACGTCCGGATCGCGGCGGCGGATGCGCTGCGGCATTTCCACACGCTCGAAGTCGCACGCACGCTGATTTCGCAGCTCAGCGATCGCGAGTTCGACATCGCGTGGCAGTCGCGACGCAGCTTGCGGACGATCACCGGCCAGGATCTTTTTTACGACGAAGCCGCGTGGCTGAATTATGTCACGGGGCCGAACAAGCCGCTGGGATGACCTGGTTATAAGCACGGGCGGGACGCCCGTGACACAAGGTGCGTCCCCGTGTCACGGGCGTCCCGCCCGTGCGTGAACCATGAAAGCGCTTGTCTTCGATCAATCTCTCCGCTTCGACGCACACCATCCCGATCCGTCAACGAGCGAGGGCGATACGCTCGTTAAAATTTCCGCGGCCGGTATTTGTTCCACCGATCTTGAAATCGTCCGCGGCTATATGGGATTCAAAGGTATCCTCGGCCATGAATTCGTTGGGAGCGTCGTCGCGTCGCCGGACAAAGATTTAGCTGGTCGGCGAGTCGTTGGTGAAATTAATTGCGTCTGCGGGAAATGCGATTTATGCCTCAGCGGGTTAAGCACGCACTGCCGAAATCGCACGGTCATCGGAATTCTGAATCACGGCGGGGCGTTCGCGGATTTTCTGCGACTGCCGAAAGAGAATGTGCACGTGCTGCCGGAGAGCGTTGACGACGACCAGGCCGTCTTCGTCGAGCCGCTGGCGGCGGCGTTTCAGGTCATCAAGCAGATCAAGCTCGACGGCGGCCGATGGGTCACGGTGCTCGGTGACGGACGGCTTGGCTTGCTCGTCGCGCAGGTGCTGCGAAACGCCGGCTGCCCGGTGCGCGTCATCGGCAAGCACGCCGACAAGCTTGACCTGTGTCAGAAGTGGCAGATTCGCTCTCGGCTGCTTGCCGACATTGTGCCGCGACATGATCAGGAGGTCGTCGTCGATTGCACCGGAAGCGCGAGCGGTTTCGAAATGGCGATGCAGATGGTTCGGCCGCGCGGAACGATTGTGCTGAAGAGCACATTCGCCACGGGTAGGCCGATGAATCTCGCGCCGCTGGTGGTCGATGAAATCCAAGTCGTCGGCTCGCGCTGCGGCCCGTTCAGAGAAGCGATTCGCGCACTGGCGGAGAAGCAAATCGATGTTGCGTCATTGATCAACCGCCGCATGAAATTCGAGCAGGGCGTCGAAGCGATGACGCTCGCGGGAAAGCCGGGCGTGTTGAAGGTCTTGTTGACAATGAAGTAGCGAATGGAGAGTGGTTAGTGGATAGTGGTTGGTGGTTAGCTCGGAAGTTTTCTAACCACTAACCACCAACCACTGACTCAATGGCAAAAGACCTCGCGATCATCTTGAATAATGGCAGCGTGAACAGCGCGGTCGCGACGGCGCTGGCAGCGCAGAAGCATCGCGTCATCATGTTGTGGGTTGAAACCACGCCGTCGCAACAATCCCCCTCGCGACCACGGGCTGCTTACGACTTGCAGGTCGGGCATTTCAAGCCGTATCGCGAACACACACTGCAAATGCCCTGGCACGCGCTGGTCAAACCACGCGGCGGGCAGCAGGGAAACGTCGTCACCGACCCACGCATCCAGGCCGCGCTGGGGCCGCAGATGCTTGAATTGCTTCCCATGCTCAGCGCCGCGGCAAGATTTGCAGTCCACTACGGCGCCGGCGCGATTTACACGGGCGTGCGTATCGGCACGAACGGCGACAACCTTGCGCAGGGAACCGAATACATGCAAATTTGGAACGAATTGCTACAGCTTCCCTGCGGACAGCCGGAGCTCGAACTCCAATCGCCGCTTATGGAACTGGAAACCTGGCAAGTGATCGACGTCGGCTTTCAGGTGAACGCACCGTTCGACCGCACGTGGAGCTGCGGCGAAGAAAACAGCGAACCCTGCTGGGCATGCAAAGGATGTCGCTCGCGCGAAGCAGCATTTCTCCAAGCAGGAAAACCCGACCCGATGCGCGTCGTGCGAAAACTCTGATTCGTAGTCACGAACGCGCGGTCTCCAACTTCGATACGCGTGAATCGTGAAGTGATAGACCGCCATCGATCACATTTGTTCGGGATGTTCGATACCGAGCAGATCAAGACCGATCGCGAGTGTGCGTGCCGTGATTGCACACAGCGCTAATCGCGACGACCGCATCGGCTCTTCGCTCTGAATCACCGGACAATTCTCGAAAAATCCGCTGAAGCGCGTCGCGGCGTCGTACAGATATGCGCACAGCAGGTGCGGCTTTAACTCGCGCGCGACGGCATCGATGACTTCGCCGAACCGCAACAGATGTTTCGCGAGCGAAAGCTCGAACGGCGATTCGAGCGTGATCGGCGTATCGATCGAGTCCATCGACCGCTCTGCCTTCCGAAAGATCGAGCGGATGCGCGCGTAGGCGTATTGAAGGTACGGCCCGGTGTTGCCGTCGAAACTCAACATCTTGTTCCAATCGAACACGTAATCGCTGATCCGGTCTTTCGACAGATCGGCGTATTTCACCGCACCGATGCCAACGGCGCGGGCGATGTCGTTCCGCTGCGGTTTGGGAAGCGTCGGATTCTTTTCGCTCACCATTGCGAGCGCGCGCGACTCTGCTTCGTCGAGGAGGTCCTTGAGCTTTACGGTATCGCCGCTGCGGGTCTTGAAAGGTCGGCCGTCGGCGCCGAGCATCGTGCCGAAGGGGGCGTATTCGAGTGAGGTTTCTGGACCAGCCCAACCGGCGCGGCGCGCGGTTTCGAAGACTTGTCGAAAGTGGTTCGCTTGTCGGGAGTCATGCGTGTAGATCAGCCGCGTGGCGTGCAGATCGTTGATTCGTTGACGCACCGCCGCGAGGTCGGTCGTGCCGTAGAGGTAGCCGCCACCGGATTTCTCGATGATGAGCGGCGTCTTGCCTTCTTCTTTTCCGTCGATAAAAACGACGGTCGCGCCCTCGGACTCTTCGGCGAGGCCAAACTTTTTCAGATCAGCGACAACCGCGGGAAGCAGGGGATTGTAAAATGATTCTCCGAACTCATCTTGTCGAGTTAGCTTGACATTTAGCTGTCGATACGTCGGCTCATACTCACGTCGGGTTGCATCCACGTACTTTCCCCACGCGGCGAGCGCGTCAACGTCGCCCGCTTGTAACGCAACGACTTGCTTGCGGCTTTCTTCAGCAAAATTCGGGTCGGCGTCGAAGCGAGCTTTTGCTTGACGGTACATCGCCTCAAGATTGACGACCGTCAAAGCTTCGAGCGGTCCTTGCGCTTTGAGGAATGCGATCAGCATCCCAAATTGCGTCCCCCAATCGCCGATGTGATTTCGTCGGATGACATCATCTCCCCGGAACTCCAGCACACGGCTGATTGCGTCGCCGATGATCGTGCTGCGGAGGTGGCCGACGTGCATTTGCTTGGCAACGTTGGGGCCGGAGTAGTCGACGACGACGGTCTGCGGGCGTTCGACTTTTGCGACGCCGAGATGAGGATCGAGTGATGCGTCCCGCAACTGTGATGCGAGCCAAGACGCTTTCAGTTTGACGTTGATGAATCCTGCACCGGCGATGCTCGTCTCGTCGGCGAGGTCGCTCAGCTCCAGCTTTTCCTGGATCGCCGTCGCCACCGCGCGCGGATTGCTCTTGAGCGTCTTCGCCAAACCCATCGCGGCGTTGGATTGATAGTCGCCGAATTTCTCATTCTGGCTGACGGCGATCATCGGGTCGATGTCGTCGGAAAGGGCGGGGAACGCGCCTTGAATAGCGCTGCGGAATCGCTCGGATAATTGCTGGGTAATGCTCTGCATGGCGGATGATCGCAACGTCACCTGCAACGTTTTGCGATCCGCCGGATACTACACGAGTTGGCGGCCGCGTGTCAGGCCGGCTCGCCGGCGACGGGTTCGTGCGCGGGCGCGGCCGGAGACAGCAGCGTCGCCGGTTTTTCCGGGCGCTTGGCCCAGCGTTCTTTCAGCCGCAGAAAGATGCTTTCGTAGTAATGGTAGCTCAGGCTCGCAATCAGAATCGTCACCGAGGTCCCGATGAAAAAGTGCATCATCGGGCCCATCATCGGGCCGCCGACCGTCGGCAGAAATCGGTCGACGAGCTTGTCCGTCGACTTCAAGCAAAGCTGGTGAATCAGATACATCCCGTAGCTGATCACGCCGATGTGTCGCACGGCCTTATTCGTCAGGATCGGCTTCAAGATTCCG
Source organism: uncultured Phycisphaerae bacterium (assembly GCA_964236135.1). Taxonomy (GTDB): domain Bacteria; phylum Planctomycetota; class Phycisphaerae; order Tepidisphaerales; family Tepidisphaeraceae; genus CAXSBN01. The sequence continues at coordinate 19,238 of CAXSBN010000012.1, read as the reverse complement.
CCGGTGCCGACGACGCACGTTGCCACGATGACGCAGCCGACGATCGCCATCGCGGTGATGAAGAGCGTGAACGCATTCGCATTGCCGGTAGGGGTAAACAGGCTCATCGTCATCGCAACTGCGAGCGCGACGAGCGCCGAGATCGGATGGCTGACGATCGGATAAATGACGTCGAAGCTTTTTTTCCAGTGCAACAGATACGCGAGCACGCAGCCAAAACAGATCGGCGTCGAGATGCTGGTGAGGATCTGCGCCGAGACGGGGGAGGCGTGAATCAGGCCGCTGTTGAAGCTGATCTCAAGCGCCAGGTCGGCCGCCGCGATTGCGAGAATGCTCGCCAGCGGCACCCACGGCTTACGCGACAGAAATGTCACGATCGCCGGCCAGAACAAATAGAACTGCTCCTCGGTCGCCAGCGACCAAGAGAGCGCGAAATGTCCCTGGCCGTTGAGGATGAACCAGTTGCTGGTGTACGTGATGAAGATCGGAAGGCGATGGAAGAATTCCTGCCCCTCGCGCGTGCCGCGATCGTGGCCGAGCGTTGCGATGCAATAGATCGCCAGCACGCTGTAGTACAGCGGAAAGATTCGCAGCGTGCGACGGAGATAGAATTTCGTCAGCGAGACATCGTTCGTGTCGCGCCGCTCGCGCAGCAGCAGCGTGGTGATGAGAAAGCCGCTGATGACGAAAAAGAATTGAACCCCCAGGCCGCCATATTGACCGAAGAACGTTCGATAGGGCACGCCCGCATGAAACGAAATGACGCCGAGAATGCTGACGCATCGCAGGCCGTCGAGCGCCGGGAAGAATCGCGCTTTCTGGTAACGATCGAACGCGGAGATGTCCGCGATGGAACGCGCGACCGCCGGCGACGGGGTGGCCGGCGCTTGCGAGGCGTTCATCGCGGAAAGAACGGATTTTGCAGGCGTCATAATCACAGCGACGATAAATCCGATCTGCGGAGCATCCTAAGGCAATCGCACTCTCTCACTCCTCTCTCCGTACTCGGGGAGAGGTTGGGAGAGGGGTCTTCGGCCGTCCGCTTTCCCATAAGATCGGCGACTTTGCGGCGGTGCATCACCTATCATTCTTCGGTTTCGAATTATTGTCGCCGCCCACCGTCGAGATAGATGTAGTTTATCGGTCTAATACTTGAGCGTGCGGATTTTACCGCTCATCCGTGATGAAGGACAAATTCATGAGTCAATTCAATCGTGTCGGTCGCAAGCAGTTTTTGAAAGTCACTGTCGGCGCGGGATTGCTCTCGCTCGGCGCGGCGTCGCAGCTCGTGATCGCGCAAGCCGCAGCACCCGCGACGCCCGTCGCCTCGCAGTCTGCCAATGTCGATCAATTGAAGAACGAGGCGTTCCGCGCGCTCCGCGGCGGGAACTTTGACCGCAGCGACGAACTGCTGAAGACCGCCGCCACCATGTCCGGCGACCAGACCTTAGCGCGGATGAGCGATTGGCTCGCACAGTATCAGGCCCAGCGCGCGGTCATCGTGACCGAGCGCCACACGCAATACGGCAAGGCCGTCGCCGACGTGCACAAGCTGATCGACGGCGGCAAGAACAGCTTCGCCATCGATCGCGCACGCGATGCGTATGTGCTCTCCGACGACAAGACAAAATTCGCTGCCGAGCCGTGGGTGAAGACGCTCGTCGATCAGACGATCGCGATGGGTACTCAATATGAAAAAGACGGGCAGTGGCTGAAAGTGCTGCGCGTCTACAGCGATTTGAACTCAGTCGATCCGAATAATGCTGCGTACAAAACCGAATTGAAGGATGCGACGCGTCACGTGCGGTTGCTCGCGATGTATACGCCTGATGATTTCAAGGCCACGAGCGAGGCCGAATCGAAAGAGCGCGACGCGGCCGACGCCATTCTTAAAGCCGGCGATCCGCCGACGACGGCGCCGACGACGCGGCCGATGTTTTCGGACAACGACAACTTCAAGATCGATTGGCACGACACGCTCAAGGGTGTACGCATCGACATGCTCTACGATGCACTGGAAGACGCCAAAACCAATTATTGGAAAGATCTTAGTTACCGCACGCTGCTCATCGGCGGCTTGAAGGGCCTTGAAACGGTTGCCACGACGGGTGGGCTCGAAAAGGCGTTTCCAAAACTCGGCGATGCCGCCGTTCGCGATAAATTTCTTGAGGTCGTCCATCAGAGCATGGACACGGTCAACAATTTGAAGACACCCGAGGATGAACAGTTCGCGCTGAAGCGAACGATTGCGAATCTTCGGCTGGCGAATCGTCAGACAATTGACTTGCCTGAAGAAGTCTTCGTCAATGAATTTACCGACGGCGCGTTTGCAGAGCTGGACCCATTCAGCAACCTGATCTGGCCGAGCGAGCTGGCGGAGTTCAATAAATCGACGCAGGGCGAATTTGCGGGCGTGGGCATTCAGATTCAGCTCGACAGCGACTTGAATCTGAAAGTCGTCAGTCCGCTGGAAGATTCGCCGGCGTTCAAGCTCGGCATCAAGGCCGGCGATTTGATTACCGGCATCAACGGTAAGAGCGCGAAAGGCATCACGACGACGATGGCGGTGAAGTACATCACCGGCCCGGCGGGATCGGACGTGACGCTCACGATTCGCAGCGCAGCCGACAACGCCGAGAAGGACTACACGATCAAACGCGAGGTGATCAAAGTCGCCAGCGTCAAAGGCTGGAAGCGGGAGCCGGGCGGGACATGGGATTACTTCATCGACCCGGATCAAAAGATCGGCTATGTGCGGTTGACAAACTTCACCAAGATGAGCAGCGACGAAGTGAAGTCCGCCGTCGACACGATGAAGCAGCAGGGTGCGCGCGGCATGATCTTTGACCTGCGGTACAACCCCGGCGGTCTACTGTCGGCGGCAACGGAAATCTGCGACAAGTTTATGAGCGATGGCACGATCGTCAGCACTCGTGCGGACCGTGAGAACGCCGCGCAGCCGCCGTCGAGCATCGAGGCCAAGCCGAGCAACAGCGACATCGACATGCCCATCGTTGTGCTCGTGAATCAGTTTTCCGCAAGCGCCAGTGAAATCGTTTCCGGCGCGCTGAAGGATCAGCACCGCGCGATCATCGTCGGCGAGCGGACGTTCGGGAAGGGGAGCGTGCAGATGCTCTTTTCGCTCGCGGGCCGGACGTCGTATCTGAAGCTGACGACGAGCCATTATTACCTGCCGAGCGGCAAGTGCATTCATCGCGAAGATAACAGCACGGTCTGGGGCGTCGATCCCGATGTCGCGGTGGAAATGACGCCGAAGCAGATGACCGATGCGCAGGAAGCAAGAACGGAGCAGGAAGCCATCCGCGATTCGCAAGTCGCGACCGCGCCGCCAAGCACCGAGCCGACGACAATGTCTGCGAAGAAGGACCTGCTGGCGGCTGACCCGCAACTCTCAGCAGCACTTCTGGTAATGCGACTGAAACTCACGGGCGCAACACTCTAAATTCCAAAATCAATTGCGATCTATGCCGCGGTGGCGGCTTCAGCCGCCACCTTTTTTTTGCGCGTGCGCGCCTGAAATAGAAAGCGCATCAAGACGATTGCTTGCTCATCTGAAGCGTCGCGAGACCCATCATCACGTTGTCGCTGAACGTGAACATTTTATCGAGTCCCGTCACCAGGAATGTTCCCCAGACCGTCGTGGAGACGCCGCAAAGCACAACCTTTCCGTTCCAGCTTGCGAGGCGTTTCCGCAGTCGAAGCATTCGCGCGAGGTTGGACGAGTTGATGAAGTGTACTGCCGCGAAATCAAGAACGGCCGCGCCTTTGGACTTTTCCATGTGCTGATCGAGCGCGTCGAGATCGTCGGTGAATTGAGGATCGTCGGCCAGGTGAACGACGGCGACGCTGTCAGACCACTGTTCGATAGGCATCGTCGATACGCTAACGCCCCGGCGAATGCGTGGCAACGACGCGCGATCAGCGGCAGCGAACCAACTGATGATCGTCGATATTCAACTCCATCCGCCGTGCTTCAATATCGCGGAGGAAGCGCAATCCGTCGTTGTAATACCCTGCTGTCGGTTGCAGCCCCGGTACGTAACGGGACCAGAATGCGTTGAATCGGTGCATCAGTAATTCTCGGATATATTTACTTAGCATGGAGGCAACGGCGACCGACATGCACGACTGCTCGGCCTTCTCGCAAAAGATGATTCGCGCGGTCGAATGATTCCGCGACAACAAATATTCGCTGCGCGCCGGCTGCTCATCGACGATCTCGAGCGACCATTCCTCAAACATCTGCATCAGCAGCCGCCCGTAATGTTCGCGACCGCCGTGGCGGTCACAGAAAAGCACCAATCCTCCCGACGCCGCTGAGTAGGTGCGAAGCAGAAAGTCGATGTGTCGAGCCGCGACCGAGAAGAGCACCGAGCCCTTGTTGCGCGTTTGCCGCACGGAGTCGTTAAAGTCGCGCTCGAGGACGGCTTCCACGCGAAGATGAACGCAGCCGACGTTCACGCTGCTCATTTGCTGGCGGGCCGCATTCGTCAGGAGCCGGACTGAAAGGCCGTCGGCCTGCATCGGAAAGATCGCCTCGTTGTTGATTTCGTACCAGGGATATTCGCTCGCGCGATTCGACAGTCCGGCTGAGAGACGCTCGAGCAGCGCATCGCACGAGCCGTCCCAGTCGCGCCAAGCGCATCCGGCGAGCACAAGCACGGCCCGCTCCAGTTCCTTCACGCCGATCGATGGGGAATAGACCAGCTTGCTATCGTTGACGTGAATCTTCCTGCCGCTTTTGCTGCGCGACTTTCCCACAAATTTGCGAAGTGCCTTCCAGAGACACGGAAGCGACGCCGCCGCCGGATCCATCTCAATCTCAAACGCGCAACATCCCACGGTCAGCGGGCCAAGCAGCGGCCCGTATCCAGCTTCGTCAATGCCCGCAATAATCATCGAGGGCGGAGTATATGGAGTAAGCGATCGTGACGCCCGTCGACAAATCGAGAAGATTCATCCGGCAGTCTTTTAACAGCGGTGGTAAAATGACCTCAGCCCATCAGTTCCCCGCGGAGTGAGAAATATGAATGACACGCTGACAGCCATCGGCAGGGCCCGCATTATTCCGGTGATCGCGATCGACGATGCGGCTGACGCCTCACCGCTGGCGGACGCGCTTTTGGCCGGTGGATTGCAGACGGCCGAGGTCACGTTTCGCACGGCCGCCGCCGAGGCGAGCATTCGCGAGATGAGCAAGCGAAGCAACATGCTCATCGGTGCCGGAACGGTTCTTAATGTCGATACGGTCAAACGCGCCGTTGACGCCGGGGCGAAGTTCATCGTCTCCCCCGGCTTCAGCAGCAAGGTTGTCACCTATTGTGTATCGAACGACATTCCCGTTCTGCCCGGCACGGTGACGCCCAGCGAAGTTCAGATGGCGATCGAGCATGGGCTGACCACCGTGAAATTCTTCCCGGCTGAGAGCTTCGGCGGGGTTACGACCATCAAGGCGCTGCACGCGCCGTTCAGTCAAATTCGATTTATCCCGACCGGCGGGATCACGGAAACAAACGTGCTCGAGTATCTTTCCGTCAAGGCGGTCCACGCGGTCGGCGGAAGCTGGTTTGTGTCGCGCGAGCTGATCGCGGCAAAAAAGTTCGGTGAAATTACCCGCCTGACCGAATGCGCACTTCACCTTGCCCGTGACGCCCGGCCCTGATGCGCGACGCGGCAAACACGCGGGCGGGTGCGATCAATCGTTTTGGATCGAGAACCAGAATTCGCGAGGGTCGAGCATCATCTTGACGCTCACCGACCCGTCGGGGCGATACTCGACGTGATACACCGATGCATTGCGCATCGCCCGATCGACGGCTCGGCGAACGGACAGACTTTGCCGCGCTACCTGCTCAACGGTGGTGTTCGTCGCCTTGTCCAGCAATTGCTCGTTTAACTCAGATCGAATCGAACCGGTCGCCCGTTCTTCAGCCGCGTGCTTGGTGCGCAGTTGCGAATTCGAAAACGGCGCGACCGCCTCGACATTGATTTGCCGGAACACCCATTCCGGCGGCTGCGCAGGTAGCCGAAACTCCGCCGCGTGAAATGTGGCCGGCTTGACGCTTGGCTGAGTGTTCACTGACGCGGTCGTCACCACTTGCTGGCGAGTCGATGTGACGCTGGTGACAGCGCGTGCGCGGTCGATCGCGTTGACGTCCGCGCGGTTGACGTCCGCACGGTTGACGTCCGCGCGGTTGACGTCCGCACGGTTGACGTCCGCACGGCCGACCATCGCTTTCGTTCCGATTCGCGATCGAAACGCATCGCGCGCGGCGTCAAGCACCTGCATGTTGTCGAGTTGCACGTTCGCGGCACGCAACGCGTTCTTCACAGCGTCGAAAAATTCGTCACCGTTGAGCGAAATCGCATACGACACAGTTAGACCGTCGCTGAACCTCACCGACGTCGCCGGTTCGTTCGCTAGAACATCATGGAGATCGTGGGCGATTTTCGGGTCGGCTTCGAGCGTCGAGCCCACGGTGTCGGCATCGGTCAAGTGTACGTCGCGCACCGCGTCAAGGATGCGTGCGATTGCCGCCTCGCGCGCGGCACCGATCGTTTTGCGGCGTGTTGCGTCGTCGACATCGCGCCAACCGCCACCGATTCCAATCAGGGCGGCGGGCGGCTGAAGATCGAGCGCGCGGTCGGCGCGGAAACTTGTACCAGTGGCGGTAAAGCTTCGGCGGCTCCAATTGGAAAGTTTGCTCGCCATCGCCGCGCTGGGGAGCGGAGATTTATCGGAGTGAGTCGCGGCGATGTCGATCAACCCCTGCACCACCGTCGCGCCGTCAAGTTCAAGTTGAACTTGGCAGGTATCAACGTCAATCCAGCGCGGCCCGCCGATCTGTTCCGCGCGCCGGATCGCGGCGGCCCAATCGGCGTGGGCATCGGCTTTTTCCACAAATTCACCGACCGTCAAGTTCGAGTCGATCGACCGCGATTCAATATCGGCACGAAGTGAATGCACTGCGTCCCAGGTGGCCGCTCGAATTTGCAGACGGCTCATCTCCGTCGCGGAGGGCAGCGTGGTTGGTGAAGCCGCCCGAACCGCGAGCGCCATCCCGCCGATGGCGATGGCGATCATCAGTAATCGCGAGTTAAAAAATATATGATGAGAACGCATGCCTTATAGTGGACAGACAGGAGCGGTTGACCTTGGTTAGCATTGCCACGAATCAATCGCGATCCGACGTGAAATTCCGATGTTATCGGTCGGCGGCTCATCCGCAATTAGGGCAACCGCATTCTATTAACTCCTCTCCCTGTACTCGGGGAGAGGCTGGGTGAGGGGTCTTCTGCCGCTTGAAAACGCCCCTCACCCGACCTCTCCCCGAGTACAGGGAGAGGAGAAAAAACGAAATCATCCAGAATGCGGTTGCCCTGCATCCGCAATGCCGTTCAGCACGCGTTGCTTATCAATATGTCGCTTCGTACGATTCTCGATTAATGCACCGTCCGCCCGGCTTTAATCTGGAGAAAACGCAATGATCGTGCGGCGACCCACACGCAAGATCACGATCGGCGACGACCGCGTCGGCCGCATCAGCATCGGCGGCGACGCGCCGGTTTCGGTGCAGACAATGACGGCCGGCTACACGCATGACATCGATGCTTGCGTTGCCGAAATTCGCAAGTTAGCCGCCGCAGGCGCGGACATTGTCCGAGTCGCCGTTCCAGAGAAAAAGGACACGGCTGCGCTGAAGGAAATCCTTCCGCAGGTAAACGTGCCGATCGTCGCGGATGTGCATTTCCATTTTCAACGAGCTTTGGAAGCCATCGACGCCGGCGTTCACAAGATTCGCTTGAATCCGGGCAATATCTCCGATCGCGAGCAAGTGCGCGACGTCATTCAGGCTTGCAAGGCGAAGCGATTGCCGATCCGCATCGGCGTGAATGAAGGATCGATCGTTGAACGCCGCGATAAGCAAAAACGGCTCAAAGAGCTTGGCGGTGTTTTTTCCGACAATAAAAACGGCCACTTCCTGGCGATCATGGTGACCAAACTCGAGGAATATCTCGACATCTTTCACGAGGAAGATTTCCACGACATTTGTATCAGCGCGAAATCGATCGATCCGTTGCTGGTGGTGGATGCGTACAAGGAAATCAGCACGCGCTTCGATTATCCGTTGCATCTGGGCGTCACTCATGCCGGACCACGCGAGACCGGGGCAATTCGCAGCGTCGTGCCGCTCGGTCACCTGCTCTGTAGCGGCATCGGCGACACGATTCGAATCAGCTACGCAAACGATCCGAAATTCGAAGTCGAAGACGGTTTGGAAATGTTGTACGTGCTCGGTCTTCGCACGCGCATCGGTGCGGAACTGATCGCCTGCCCGAGCTGCGGCCGGATTCAAGTCGATCTCTTCAAGCTCGTACAAGATGTGCGTAAGCAGCTTGAAAAGGAAATATCGCTGCCGATCAAAGTCGCGGTCATGGGCTGCGTCGTGAACGGCCCCGGTGAATGCGAAGGCGCGGACATCGCGATCTTCGCCGGCGACCGCCGCGGCATTATCTACGTGCAGGGCGAGAAAGTGGCCAACGTTCCGGAAGAGCAAATTTTGGATGCACTATTAAAAGAGTGCCGTGATTTCCAGGCGCGCGTCCAGCGTGGCGAAACGTCACTCGGTGCGAAAAAAGTGGATATTCTCCCTCCCGATCCGATCGGTGACCTAGGCAGCGGATATGAAAAGATCGAACGTGAGAAGGCGTTCGCACTGCCGATTCTCCGGTGACCTCTCATCGCAACACTGCGATCGTTTCCTGCCCGCTACACTTCTCGATGCGTCGAAAACTGGTTCAGGATTGACGATCGACACATCCATCTTGAGCGAAGCGACGGTCGGTCGGAGATCAAATCTTACGGCAATCTGGATTTACGGATGCATCGTTCTTTCAATGCTGATCGCGGTGATCGCGATGTCGCCGTTGGTGCAGGATCCGTCGCAATTTCATAACGAATGGATTTTGACTCTCAGCGACATTTTTCACCGCTCTTATCGGTTCGGCGTTGACATCATGTTCACGTTCGGACCGTGGGGATTCGTTTGGGGCGCTTATCATCCGAAAACATTTGCCATCACCTGCACCGTGTGGGCGTGCATCGGCGCCGTGATCTGGTGGGCCGGCTTCCGCGCGATCTCATTCAGTTTCATGAGTGGCAGCGTTAGCAAGCCAAATCGCACCCATGTCGCAGCCGGAATACTGCTCGTGCTTTGGGCGATGTTGTTGCAGGGGACTAACTGCGAATATTCCGATTCCCGTTTTCTGCTGCTACCGTTTTTCCTGCTCATCCATGCTTTCCTCGTCGCCCGACGCACCGACGCGTTGACCATCATTCTGTCGGTAGCAATGGCGTTTGCAGGGACAGTGAAATTCACCTATCTCGTCGCCAATTGCCTGGCGATCGGAGCGATCGCGTTCGCGCCGTCCCGGCCGTCGTGGTCGAGGCTCGTGCCTGGAGGCGTGTTCCTTTTTGGGTTCCTGTTTTTCTGGGTCATCGCCGGGCAGTCGATCGCGGACATACCGGCATTTCTGCGCACATCGATCTGGGTCGTCGAAGGTTATCCAGAGGCGATGCAAATCACCCAGGCGTCACCGTGGCGCGAAGTTTTTCCATTCTTGTTGATCGCCATCGGCGTGATCGCGATTGCGCGCCGCGGCACGTCCGAGATGTCGAGGGGGTCGAGGGCCGTTTTCGTGCTCGCGCTCGCAGGATTGTTCTGGCTCGTGTTTCGCGCGTCGTACGTTCGTCATGATGTTCACGCCGCCATCGCCGCGGGGTGGACGTGTGCCGCGGTGCCGATTTTTGCAATGGTCTTTTGGCCCAGGCTTCAGTCGCGGTGGAGCAGGAGTGGCATGGCCGCGTCTGTCGTGCTGGCCGCTGGTCTCCAGGCGTTTGCGACATCGCGTTACGAAGAACGAGCGATGCCGCCATTTTCGCCGACGGTCACGGCAACAAACTTTTGGCAATGCGGGCGACAACTGATCTGCCTCGCGCGCGGCGAGCCGACCGCGCCGGCCGCGGACTATGAGCAGATGATGGCGGACCTTCGCCGAAACCAGCCGCTTCCCGCGTTGCAGGGAACGGTGGACATGATCCCGGAAGATCCCCGTTCCCTGTTCGCCAATGGCTTGAAATATGATCCCAGGCCCACGCTCGAAAGCTATTGCGCATACACGCCGGCGCTCGCGCAAGCGAATGTGGCGAAATACTCCGGCCCGACAGCGCCCGACCACGTCCTGTTTCAGCTCGCTTCGATCGACCGTCGCCTCGCCAATCTCGAAGACAATCGGCTCTGGCTGTCATTGCTTGAGCGCTACCGTCTTGATGCATCGTATGGAGATTTTCTCCATCTGTTACCGCGAGCCGTTCCACGAAGGGCCAACTTCACTTCGCTTAGCGAACGCGAGGCTGCGATCAATCAGATGTTTGACGTGCCCGCGCCGCCGCCCGGCCAGTTGCTCTGGGCCAAGATTGAGGTGAAGCATAGCGCGATGGGTAAACTATGTGCCGCCATCTACAAACCATTTTCGACGCGCATCGCCGCGGAGCTTCCCGACGGAACGACGCACGTCTATCGATTCATCATCTCCAACGGCAGCGACGGCTTTCTGCTCGGCCCGATCATCGACAGCAACGATGAGTTTGCCGCGCTCAGTGAATTTCCATCGAACGCCGAGTCGACGGGCAAATCATTGCGGGCGAAGTTTCCGATTCGCTGCGCGATTCAACCGTCGCACTTCAGCCTGACGTCGCGTTTTTTTGAGCCGACGCTTCACGTGCAATTTTTCGCGATCGCCTTGCGCGAGAAAAGTTCGGCATCGCCGCACGTGGTGGAGCAAACGGGAAAAATCCACTAAGGTGCCTGTCCGCCGGAGAGGTGGCCGAGTGGCCGAAGGCGCAGCACTGGAAATGCTGTTTACGGCTTAAACCGTAACGCGAGTTCGAATCTCGCCCTCTCCGCTTTGATGATTTCGAACTGCATCGACCGTCGAACGCCGCGCGGGTTGCACGCTCGGCGATTTCCGAAGCTGGGTCGGCCGGCGCTGGGCTTGATCAGCGAGCGGATATCCAGGTCCTGCCGTGCGATGCCGTGGTTCGCGTCCGAGTCGAACCCCGCGTCGGCCAGCGCGACGGTTAGTTGCTTGCCCGTCTCCGGGGTTGTCGCCACGCGTTGACGAGCGGCGGCTCGAAGTTGCGGTAGTCGGCTCCCATGCCGACCTGGGCGTGGCCGCTGAGGATTACGTCGGTCGCGCGATAGCTTTTGTTCTGCTGCTCGCGAACGACCAGACAGGCAAACAGCTTTGGCAACGTTGAAGTCCCGGCGGCTGAACCGGCTGCTGTACTTCGGCAACGCGTTTAGGCCCAACGCATACGCGACACGCATCACCTTCCGTGGCGATTACACGTCAACATCATTCAAGATGTAGCACTCCGCGATCAAACGCGCGCCTGCCAAAATCCGTAGGAAAACAGGGTCGAGACAGAGCCGCTACGTCCTCATTTTATCCTCCGAAGACATGTGTGTCACGATGATCTATCGATCGTCCGCCATCTTAATAACTTCACATCTGTTATCGCTCACCAACTTGCCAAACATAATATATTGTTGATCAGCTACCAATCGCTCAGCACGAAGTGATGGGATCACTTCGACAACAATTCTACAACTAATCATATCACCATGCTTTGCATCACCCCTTAACGCCCGATCCACAAAAACGACAACATTACCATAATACCAACAACCTGGACCAGCCAATTCACTTTCGCCGATCGTCTTTACAGTAACTACGCAAATCGTCTTGGCATCATTTATCGCCTCAGACAACATCATTCCTGAACCTGGCGGCGGGTCGGATTCGAGAGTGCTCGGCCCAAATCGTTCGCCGTTCGCATGAGTAGACGCGGGCGCGTTACCTGCACTATGACTACAGCCATAGCTTAAACAAAGTATAAACATGATAAACGAGTACTTTAGCATGTCTTTGTACAGCGTCATCCACAGATAACAACTCATTCTTAATTCTCAGAGCTCGCCTTAACGGTATGGCGGCTTGTAAGTCCTAAAGCAGCTTCTAATCATTAGTATCATCTCGTAGCTGAATATTCCGCGCCCGACAACCTTCTTAGCCTCAGCGGTCGTAATCTTACAATTGATTTGGCCGTCTTCGACGTAAGAATTAGTGACGTCTTGCCATTCCGAATCTTGTCCTCTTTCCGCAGTACGCTTTACGGCTAAAGTTTGCACAATATTAATTACGTTCGAACATGTCACCCAGTGGTCGGGTGCCGTTCCGCCGCCGATCAACATGCTTCTGTAGATTACTAACTACGTTCCCCGATTTATTCCGCCTTGAACCACTAGTTCGGGTTTCCAAACTGCATCGAGGTGAAGAAGACAATCATCGTGCTGATCTTCAGCTTTTTTGCAGCCTCAAGCACTTGATCAATCCGCGATGAAGACCCTTTGAATCTTCCTTGCAGAGTAAATCGTGGAGAAAAACTTGAATTGAATTCATTCCGATCCAAGCTGCCCAGGCAAGTTCCTTCCGGATTTCATCTAAATCGAAGCTTTCCGTTTGCCGCATCGCCAACTGATTGCCCGCAGAGCGCGGCGTGAAATTGCAACCGACCGTCCAACGCGAGCCGGCTGCCCATTCTATTTTCCGGGCAGATGCGCTGACCAATTTCTCATCTTCAACCCGCCGATTTATTTAGGATTTCGCAAAGCTTGTTGCATATCGCTCCGTCACGCAGCGGGCAAAATTCCCCACGGCTTTGACTGCCGACTCGTTTAGTCTGATTTCCCTCACGTCACGCAGGCGGGGCACTTCGTTTGCTGACGTTTAAGCTTCGGCGTTGCTCGATGGCGTAATGCTCGGTAACTGCCGCGACCACGACATCTCGTCATTAAATTGAATCAGCTGTCATGAACATTCCCAATATAAAGTCGACGTTCGTCGTGGCAGTCTTTGACTCGTTATCTGCGATCAGTGCCGCCAAAGATGAACTCGGGCGGATTGGTTTGGACGGGGAACGCGTGGGCTTCATAAGTCCCTCTGCGGAAAGCGAGCGTTTTCCACGCCGGTATTTTGCGGATGATTCGCAATCCGACGACGACGACGATGCCATTCACGACGGTGTTCGTGGGGCGGCCTTTGGTGCCGCCGGCGGGGCGACGCTTTCGGCGGGTCTCGCAGCGTCAACGCTGCTCATCCCCGGCGTCGGCCCGGTTATAGCGGCGGGCGCTTTGGCAACTATTTTGGGTTATAGCGCAGCCGGCGCAGCAGTTGGCGGTATATTCGGCGCATTGTTAACGCTCGGAATGGACGAGGAGAGCGCCGTTGAACTTGATCGCAGTGTCCGGGATGGAAAGGCACTTTTGCTGATCTGCTGCCGCGACGTCGAAGAAGTCAACGAGGTTCGTCAACTCGTTCATCGTTTTCGTGGAACCGTGCAAAGCGAACGGCCGGGCGTAATCATTGAGTCGCGGGAGTCGATTTTGTGTGGCGTCCCGCTGAACTGACGCAATTAAAAAGGCACTAAAGGCAACAGGAGCTACATCATGGCAAATCAATCAAACAACCAAGCGAATAGTCGAGGCACAGGAAACGGTCGAACCTCTGCCCGAGGTGCTACGAAGAAGCGGCTGATGGTTCAAGCGACGCCTCAAGTAGCGCCGACGAGTTCCAGAACGGTCGGCCGCATCGCCGAAGATGGCGGATCATTGATAATCGGCGTCGGTGTCGGCATTGCATTGTATTATCTTCTCGGCGATGGCGGTAAGAAACGCCGTGTTACCTTGACGCGTTCCGCAGGTGGGCTATTTGCCAGCGCAGCGAACGCTGTTCAGAGTCATACCGGCAATACAGGCCGTCACTTTGCCGATGGATTGCATGATGGCACGGCTGTCGCGAAGAAGATTCTTCGAAGCGCGCTGTCTGCTGCCGTAGCCGGCAAAAGTCAGATCGCGAGTGCGGCTCGTTCCTCCGCCGGCAATTTGGTGGAAGGTGCGAGAGACCGCTCCACTGAGTTACAAAATTATCTGCGACAACGCGCGGCGGCCGTCACACGCGACGCGCGGGAGTCGAAGAACGATTTGGTGAATCGCGCGAGTTTGGCGCTCGGACGCGAACGGGATCACTATTACGTCGGGCAAACGGCGTGCGCGGTTGGATCTGTGGCGTTAGGCGCTGGCGCGTTCTGGCTGCTCGATCCCCGTCTCGGCCGATCGCGCCGGGCGTGGCTGGCTTCGAAAGGAACGCATTTACTAAATGACGCCGGTCGTTTCTTTCGGCAATCCGGTCGATATATCGGCTCGCGTGTGAGCAACCGCGTTACGCAAGCGAAGGCACAATATCGTAATGAACCTGCAAGCGACTCGAAGCTTCAGAATCGAATCCGTGCAGAGCTTGGACATATCAGTGCCGATAACTCAAAGGTGAGCGTTGATGTCCGTGACGGATGGGTGAGCTTGGGAGGAATTGCGCCGCAATCGGATGTCCAGTCGATCGCAAACTTTGTTCTTGGTATTCGTGGCGTTCGAGGTTTGGATAACGGCATTCGCTCGCAAATCGGTGTGGCGACCGCGTCCTGACACGCAGTCGGCAAAAGATTTGAGTGACGTTCGAACACTCGAGGTACGGTCCCTCGATACGAGGCGGCGAAGTTCTGTTGCGCACGGCGTGATCCGTGAAAAACAATCGCCCTGATCTCAATCAACTTTCGTCTGATTCTCGCCATTGTCGCCGCGTGAACATCATAAAATCATCTCGCACCACGTTCGCTCATTGACTTCCGGCCATCGTTTTTTATACTTTCCGCCCCTACGCTCCCGGTACGCGCTGAGGTAGCGGCGGCGTCGTCCCGCGAATCGTTCATCGGGATTTCGCTGCCATAGCTCAGTGGTAGAGCGCCACCTTGGTAAGGTGGAGGTCCAGGGTTCAAGCCCCTGTGGCAGCTTGGTTTGGAAGAAGTGGTTAGTGGTTGGTGGTTAGTAGTTGGACTTGAAAGTCCGACTAACCACCAACCACTAATCACTAGCAACTGATTTCATTGGAGATTGCGAAATGGCAAAGGGTGTATTCGAACGAAAAAAACCGCACGTGAATGTTGGCACGATTGGTCACATCGACCATGGTAAGACCACGCTTACCGCGGCGCTGGCGGCTCGGTCGCAGGCGAAGTTTGGCACGACGGCCAAGAGCTACAAGGATATCGCCAAGGGCGGTATCGATCGCGACGCGACCAAGACGGTGACGATCTCGGCTGCGCACGTGGAATACGAGTCTGAAGCTCGCCACTACGCGCACGTCGATTGCCCCGGCCACGCCGACTACATCAAGAACATGATCACCGGCGCTGCCCAGATGGACGGCGCGGTCCTGGTCGTGTCCGCTGCTGACGGCCCGATGCCGCAGACGCGCGAGCACATCCTGCTCGCCCGCCAGGTTGGCGTGCCGAAGATCGTCGTCTTCCTCAACAAGGTTGATCTCGTCGACGATGCCGAGCTGCTTGAACTCGTCGAGATGGAAGTGCGCGAGCTTCTGACGAAGTACGGCTTCCCCGGCGATGACACGCCGATCATCCGCGGTCAGGCCAAGGCCGCTTTGGACGCCCCAAATGATGCGGCAGCGAACAAGCCGATTGATGAGCTCGTGAAAGCGTTGGACGATTATGTTCCGATGCCGCAACGTGAAGTCGATAAGCCGTTCCTGATGCCGATCGAAGACGTGTTCTCGATCAAGGGTCGCGGCACGGTCGGCACCGGTCGAATCGAACGCGGCGTCTGCAAGGTCGGCGACACGATCGAAATCGTCGGCCTCAAGCCGAACAAGTCGACCGTCGTCACCGGCGTTGAAGCCTTCAACAAAACTATGACCGAAGGTCATGCCGGCGAGAACGTCGGTGTGCTGCTGCGAGGCGTGGAAAAAGATGACCTCGAGCGCGGCCAGGTACTTTGTGCTCCGAAGTCGATTAACCCGCACACGCGGTTTGAGGCCGAAGTGTACGTGCTGACGAAAGAGGAAGGCGGCCGTCATACGCCGTTCTTCAACGGCTACCGTCCGCAGTTCTACTTCCGCACGACGGACGTGACCGGCGCTGCCAAGCTGATGGGCGGGGCGGAAATGGTCATGCCTGGCGATAACGTGACGATGGAGATCGATCTCATGGCCCCGATCGCCATGGAAGAGAAGCTCCGCTTCGCGGTTCGCGAAGGTGGCAAGACGGTCGGCTCGGGCGTGGTCACCAAGATCCTCGCCGACGCCCCGGTCGCCGCTCCGGCGAAGAAGTAAGAAGTAGGCAGTGAGCGGTGGGCAGTGTGCAGTAAGAAGTAAGGAAGTCGGGCGTGGGCAGTGGGTAGTGGATCAGTAAAGGATTTCTTTTTACTGCCCACCGCCCACTGCCCACCGCCCACTATTTAAAATGGCCAAAGAAGCACGCGAACAGGTCTGGCTGCAATGCACTGAGACGGGCGATTTAAACTATCGCACCGAAATCAAGGTGGCCGGCGGACCGCAGAAAATCGAAGTCAAGAAATACTCCAAGCGATTGCGAAAGCACACGCTGCACAAGGTGAAGCGAAAGTAGTGGGCAGTTGGCGGTGGGCGGTGGGCAGTAAGAATGCTTTGTCGAAATTTTCTTACTGCCCACCGCCCACTGCCTACCGCACACTTTTTACGCCGGTAGCTCAATTGGCAGAGCAGCCGTCTCCAAAGCGGCAGGTTATAGGTTCGATTCCTATCCGGCGTGCTGCTTCGAAACGTACCGGCCTCCTGATGTGACGAACTGACTGTGAAAGCCCTCCATGCCGTCCGCAACCGATCACGATTCTCCCGAGACCGCAATGGCCACTGATGAAATCGCGACTGCTTCTAACGACGGCCACCGAGAGACCGGGGAAGACGCTGCAAAGCCGGTTCGATCGTCCACAATCACGAAAGACAAGGCCGGTTTCTTCCATATCTATAAATCAGGTCAAGGCTATTGGACGCGAATGGGCACCGCCGGTGGTGCGGCCGTTGTCGGCTTGCTGACGGCAAGCTTCATCTACACCGACTTGCCGCCACGCTTCGATTTCCTCGCCGATCACCGGGGCTTGGCCCTGAGCATCGCCGGCGGATTTTTCGTGGCATTCGCTCTCCTCGTCTGGTGGTACATGAATCGCCAGACCAGCGGCGAATTCCTCATCTCGACGGATAGCGAGATGAAGAAAGTCAATTGGACCAGCCGGGCCGAATTGATCGGCTCGACCAAAGTTGTGATCCTGTTCATGTTCCTGATCGCATTCCTGTTGTTCGCGATCGACATCATTTTTGGTTACCTGTTCCATTTCATGGGCATTCTCCAGAATAAGCCCTTTTGAGGAGTCGGGTTCAGGGTTCAGGGTTCAGGGTTCAGCGAAGCATGTTTCTTCCTGAACCCCGAACCCTGAACCCTGAACCCTGCCAAGCCGATGCAATTTTTCGTCCTGCGAGTCGCGAGCAATAAAGAAGATCGAGTGAAGGACGCGCTTGCGCGTAAGGTCAAGATTGAAGGCGCGGAGACTACCGTCGGGCGGATTCTCGTGCCGACCGAACGCGTTCGCTCCATGAAGGGCGGCGTACGCAAGGAATCCGATCGCAAGCTCTATCCCGGCTACGTCTTCATCGAACTCGAACTCGATAAGAACGGCATGATCCCCGAAAACGTCTGGTTCATGATCAAGGAAACCGATGGCGTCGGCGACTTCATCGGCTCCAACGGCAAGCCCAGCGCGATGAGCCCGAAAGATCAGTCCAAGATGCTTGAAGAAGCCGAGCGCCCGGACGATCAGACCAGCCTCAAGACCGAGTACAAGAAGGGCGACAAGATCAAGGTCACCGACGGCGCGTTCATTAACTTCGAAGGCGAAGTCGACGAAATCATGCCCGACAAAGGCATGGTCCGAATCGTCACCACCATCTTCGGCCGCCCGACGCCGTTGGAGCTGGAGTATTGGCAGATTGAGAAGATGTGAGCTTTGCTTCTGTCGACAAGAGAACAGGGCGAGCCGCAAATGCCTGATTTGTGGCTCGCTCTTTTCGAGTCAATGCAAGGACTTCAATCGGCCAGCGACACTTCCGGATTCGCGTAGCAGGTGGGTCGTCCTCCCATGTTCTCGGGACGAAGCTGCGTTTTGCTGGGCACGTTTTGTACATCCCACGCACGCGGAAACTCGTCGCTGGTGAGAGACGACGCATGACCGTCCGCAAAGACGACGTTGGCCGCCACCTTTCCCGCCAGCGTGTGCCGATAGCCGATTCGATTCTTGGCATCGGTGATCTTGATGTCGCCTTGCCGGCCGGCGTAAATGCCGTCGGCGATGACGATCGTCAACGAGCTGTGCCGAATGTGTGAAATCTTTTGCAGGCCCATAATCTTGCCGTCGCCCATCGGGCCGTATCCCGGCGAGGCCGTGTAGTATTGGATCGCACCGCCGGGCACTTGCGTGGCGGCTCTGCCGATCGGATTCTCGGCATTGATCCAGTAACCAACTCGGATAATTTTAATGAAGCCCAGAGTCGGAATTGTCGTCTGGCTGTTGGTTCCCGTCGGATTGTTTGTCGGCCAGGGCAGCGAGCCGGTCGGAATGCTGGCGTCCGGCACCGCATCCGGGCAGTTGTAAATCGTCTGCTCGGTATTCTCGGCGGCGACAAGGAATTTATCGCGATCGAGAATGCAAGCCCAGCCGTCCAAAGCGCCCGACGTTGCGGAGGTCGTTGTGCGCGGCAACATATTGTACGACGGCACGTTGAATCCCTTGTTTTGATTGTTGTACATCACCAGTGCCACGCCGATCTGACGTAGGTTCGAGAGGCATTTCACCGAGCTTGCCTGCCGACGCGCTTTGCTCAATGCCGGCAGCAGGATCGCGATCAGCACCGCGATAATGCCGATCACGACGAGCAGTTCGACCAGCGTGAAACCGTCTCGGCGGCCAACAAATTTATTCATGTGCAGTGTTCTCTTTTCAACGAACTGGTGAGCGCACCTGGCAAAGTAACACACGATCCGGGTTCGTGCAGATTTTGCACTTCTTTCCGATCCCGCGTGACGTGCAATTGCCGAGGCGGGGCAGATGGAATAGTTTTTTAGCGAACCGAAGTCATGAGACCCAAAGCTAACGAAACCGCGTTACCGCCGAGCCAGCAGAGCGCGAGCGTGCTTGTCGACCCTCGCGGCGCGGCAC
>CAXSBN010000011.1:0-103897 GCA_964236135.1 uncultured Phycisphaerae bacterium | reverse complement strand
TGGTTGACACTCGGTATCGGCTTTGTCGTGTCGTTCGTGATCGCGTTCGTTGTCTTCGCCCGGCACATGAGTTGAGTCCGGCGGCGGGGTTTCACGCCGTTCGCGATCTATCGGATCGTGATCGGCATCGCCGTTCTGTATTACGCGCGGTTTGTCATCCGCGTCTGACCTTCTCGTCATTCGCGCGGCGGCGTCGTACAATTTTGGCCGCTCACGCTGTCCGGGGCGGCATCGGTGGTTGGAACGGGTGTCGGTGATTCCAAGGTGATTGATGGTCCTGCAAGTCCTGCGGGCGGTATTCATCCTCCTGATGGCAGCGGCTGGATATTTCTACATCCAGCACGCCGACCCAGCTGCGCTGCCGGTTTGGATGCGCGACTGGACGTGGCTCGCCTTGGCGGTCGCTGTTGTGCTCGCCGTCACGATCACCTGCATCGACATTCTCGCCCCCCGTAAAAAA
Source organism: uncultured Phycisphaerae bacterium (assembly GCA_964236135.1). Classification (GTDB taxonomy): domain Bacteria; phylum Planctomycetota; class Phycisphaerae; order Tepidisphaerales; family Tepidisphaeraceae; genus CAXSBN01. Next base: position 103,437 of record CAXSBN010000011.1, on the reverse strand, counting down.
CTGGCGATCTTTTCCGGGACGTTTCTGGGACTTCTCGTCGGATTGGTCATCGCCTATGGATTGTCGTTCATGGTCACGCTCGTCGTCGAACAATTCGTCGCGAGCGGCCTCGACACCGAACAGCGCCGTTATCTCATCCAATTCGTTACCCTTCTGCTCGGAATCACCGCCTGCTATTTTTCCATCAGCTTTATCCTTCAGACCAAGGACGATTTCCGCTTCATCATTCCCTATGTCGAATTCAGCAAGCAGACGAAAGGCGCGCGGCCGTTCTTACTTGACTCTAACGTGCTCATCGATGCGCGAATTCTAGATATCTCCCGCACCGGCATCCTGGAGAGCCAGCTCATCGTGCCCCGGTTTATTCAAGATGAATTGCGACGGCTCGCCGACAGCGGCGACAAGATGATTCGCGCCCGCGGCCGCCGGGGGCTCGAAGCGCTGACAAAGCTCAAGGAAGTCGGCGTGCCTGAAGTCGTTGACTACGACGCCTCGGCGCGCGAGGAAAACGGCGCGACCGACGAGGATCACCGCCTCATCATGCTGGCCAAGGAGCTCAACGCGCGCGTTCTGACCAACGATTACAATCTCAACAAAGTGGCGCAGCTGCGAGGCGTCAATGTCGTCAACCTCAATGAGCTGGCGAACGCGATGAAGCCGCAGGTCATGCCGGGCGAGAAGATGATCGTCCACGTCCTCAAGGCCGGTGAGGCTGCGGGGCAAGGCGTGGGGTATCTCGACGACGGGACGATGGTTGTCATCGAGGGCGGTCGACCGCATCTCGATCATGAGGTCGAATTCACCGTCACCAATACCCGCCAGACCGTCCAGGGGCGTATGATCTTTGGCCGCATGGAAAAGCCAGTTTGACCGCGAACTCGTTCGTGGCCTGCTTCCGACGTGCATTTCACTCTCCCATCCTTCGCCGTCATTCTTCCCGCCGCCGGGGCGTCGGCGCGGTTCGGATCGAACAAGCTGCTCGAACTATTGCACGGCAAGCCCGTGTTGCTGCACACGCTGCGCGCGTTTACGCGTCGCGACGATGTCTCGCACATCGTCGTCGTCACCCACGACTTCGCGACCGTTTCAGAATCATTGCAGACCGCGTCGTCAAGCGTTTTGATCGACCCGAGATTGAACTTCTGCCGCGGCGGCGCGTGCCGCGCCGCAAGCGTGCGGGCGGGGTTGGAATCGCTGCCGGAGTCGGTGGAGTGGGTCGCGATTCACGACGCCGCCCGGCCGCTGGTGTCGCAGGAGTTGATCGCCGCGACGCTCGCCGCCGCCGCCGCTCACGGAGCCGCCGCGCCGGCGCTTCCGGTGCATTTGACCATCAAGCGCGCCACCGGTCCGCTGCCCGCGCCGATCACCGAAACCATTCCCCGTCATCAGCTATGGGCGATGCAAACGCCGCAGATCGCGCGACGGAAAGAGCTTCTCGAGGCGATCGCAGATTGCCCGATTCCGATCGAGCAGGTGACCGACGATGTTCAATTTCTGGAACTCGTTCAAAAACCGGTCTGGCTCGTCGAGGGTGAAGAACGCAATTTGAAGATCACGACGAAATCAGATCTTCTTATTGCAGAGATAATGGACTGAACCCAACCCCATTTAGCCCGGTCGCTCGCGACCGGTTCGTCGAGACAGCAAGAATCGTGATGTTCGTCGGTCAAAGACCTCCCGTCGCAAGCGACGGGGCTAAATGGAGTGTAATTCGAACAACTTTCGAGTTCGATTCGATGAATCGAACTCAACCCGTTGACTCCGAACTCAACCCATTGACTCCGTTGAACTCTGCGTCTTTTTCCCGATCTCATACTTCCCCTTCAGGATCGCGCCGGCTCCGACTGCGAGCGCCGGCGCGGTGACATCACCGACGATCTCCGCTTCCGGCCCGACGAGCACCGGACCACGACTCAGCACTTGCCCCTTCACTTTTCCGCGGACGATCAATCCCCCGCATTGCACGCGATCGGTGATGACGTTTGCCTTCTTCTCCACCGTCACGACGCCGCACGTTTCGATCGTCCGCCGGGCGGTGTAATCCTTCAGGCGGATATCTTCCAGCTTCAGCGACTTATGACAAAACTTGCAGGTCACCGACATCGCGCGGCGGCCAACTTCCTGCGATTTCTCGCAGTACAAACACGTGATCATCACGCGATCGTCAGGAGTGGGGACGGTGTATTCGTTTAAGGCCAAGGGCGTCGGAGGTTAGGGGGTTGGAAGAGAATGGTTAGTCGTTGGTCGTTGGGTCGTTGATTGTTGGTCGTTGATTGTTGATTGTTGATTGTTGATTGTTGAAGCACTTCAACCTTCTACATTCCACAATCCACAATCTACATTCCACACTCACATTCATCCTTCACTTCACCGGCTGCGCTGGAGCATTGAACGCGCGATTGACCGCGACCGACTGAGCGGCGCCGCCGCCGGCAGCTGTTGCGGGGCGGCCCTTTACGGCTTCGGGGCCGACGGTGACGTGGCCGCTGAAAACCGCGCCTTCGTCGACGACCAGCTTGCTCGCGCGCAGATCGCCCTGCACCCGCGCACTGTTCTTCAGCTCGATGCGATCGTTGGCCGTTAGATTGCCGTGCACCTCGCCCTCGACGATGATCGCGCCGGCCTCGACCTCCGCATCCATCTTCGCTTCCTTCGCGATCAGCAGCCGACCGGCGGTGTTCACCTTCCCCTCGACGCGGCCATGTAACCGCAGGCCCTTTTCGAAAGTCAGCTCTCCCTTGAACACCGCATCTGGCCCGAGGGTCGTGGAATAATCGCCTTGATTGCCGGGAAATTCAGCCATGATGAATCAACTCCTGAATGATCGTTTCGAAGAACAAGATGCAGCCGCCGAAGTATATCGGCGCGACGACACGCCGGACAATGATGCGGCCGCGAACCGCCAGACTATCAACAATTGTGCGTCGCAATCAGACAATATTGCCGCCGGTGTCGAACAGTGCATCGAATGCGTCTTGCTCGCCGATCGGGCGCAACTTCGCCGAACGATTCGTCGGGAAAATGTAAGTGCCGCGGAACTGACCAGCGACCAGCGCCTGTCCGGTCGATGTCAGCGAGATATCCGTCGCGAAATCATCACCCGCCCCGCCGAAGCGCGTTGCATAAATGTATTTTCCGGTCGAGGAAAGCTTCAACAAAAACGCATCGTAGCTGTCGCGCCGATCGTTGTCGTTAAAGTCTTTGAACCGCTCGGTGCCGACCGTGCTGGTCAGAACGTGCTTTGCGTGACTTGGATCGAAATCGAGCGCGCCGTAAAACGACCCTGAGATCACCAGCCCGCCGGTCGCATCGACGGCCATGTTCCCCAGCGTTTCCCAGTTTTCGTTCCCAATCGGCCGCGCCCAGAGCAGGTTGCCATCGCTGTCGAATTTCGAAAACAGCAAATCGCTCTTGGTCGGCTTCTTACCGGCCCTCTCGGGCGTGGCCGTCACCAAAACCGTCGCCGCGCCGGGATCGACATCGATCGTCCGCTCGAAATACGCGCCCGTATAAATCGACCCATCCGCGCCGGTCGCGATCGCGCGTCCGCCCGCGTAGTCATCGCCGCCAAAGGTCTTCACCCATCGAAGCGTGCCGTTCCCAGCCGACAGCTTTTCGACGAATGCATCGGTCTCGCCCGCCGGCTCGATGATCGCGGTTGTCGTGCCGGGTGAAAAATTCGACGTGCCGCTGAACGAGCCGGTCACCACCACATCGCCCGCGCTGTCGATCGCGATCGCATTGCCGGCACTGCGGTGCGTGCGGTCGATCTCATCGGTCGTCGTCGTTTTTGCCCAGACAAAATTTCCGCTCGCATCGTACTTGGCCACATAAATTTGTTCGCGCGAATTGTCGTTCGTGCTGAGCACAAAACTTTTGGAAGAGGGATCGAAGTCGGCCGCCCGCGTGAAGTCGCCGGTGATGTAAACATTGTTGGCCGAGTCCAGCGCGAGTGCGTTCGACACATCGGTAAAATCGCCACCGATCTGCTTGCCGTATACGAGACCGCCGACCGCGTTCAGTTTCAGGAGGAAGGTGTCGACGTAATTTCGCCCGCCGGTGGAATTTAAAATGAGCTGACCCGCGCCGGGGTCGAAGTCGACCGAGCCTTTGAACGTCCCAGTGAGATACGCATTGCCGGCCGAGTCGACTTTCAAGCCGGTGACATATTCCCCGAGGTCGAACGGCGAGATGCCGACACCGAGATCGAAGTCTCGCGCGCGTAGTGGGTCGATCGCGAAATTGACGGACTTTTCGGTGTTGAAGCTTCCTTCGTCAGATCCGAACTGACGCGCCCATCGCAACGCGCCGGTCGAGGAATATCGCGCCACGAAAATATCCGTATCCCCCGCGGCAGTGAGCGTCTGCTTGCCGGCCGTCGGATCAAAGTCGGCCGTCCCGGAAAAGATGCCCGCGACGATCGACCCGCCGTCGGCGGTGGGAACGGATTTGCTGGCGCTGTCATACGTCGATGACCCGATCGAGAGGGTCGCCGCCGCCAGAAGCGTCCGCCGCTCGAGCGATTCAATAGTTTGAAAACGATGCTTCATCACGTCAGGCTCCGCGTGGAACAAATCAGCCCACAAAAAAACGAATGAGTCAGAATGTCGCGCTGCGCGCTGGAGCGCGTGCTGCAGCATATCGGTCGATCGGCGCTGGCCCAAATGTCCGGAATCGTTAATCGTGGCCGGCGAGCAGTCTTTGGGTTCGCTTTGCACATTCGATGTGTTGCGCTGCGGGCCATCCCGTCCGAATCCTTCATTCCTACGACAAACGTCATGTCTCGGGTCTGATTTGATGAAAGCTTTGGGTTCGCTCCGTCATTTGATATTTGTCGCGATTGCCTGACTCCGTCGAGCACGTGCGTTCATTCAGCCCGGGAAGCCGCAAGCCCCGATAAGTCACACCTCCCATTGGGCGGCGGCGCTGCGCCGCTGGTTGTCATTTTGCGCAGCGCGTCGTTTCGTCGTGGCTCGTTGCAGTCAATCATCGCACCCGGCCGATACTCAGCAAATGGATGTAGTTATCGTCGGCGCGGGCGGGCATGGGAAGGTTGTTGTTGACATCCTGTGCTCAGGCGGCGTGCATAGGCCGGTCGCGTTCCTTGACGCAGACCCCTCCCTGCTCGGCACTCGGGTGGCCGGGCTTGAAGTGATGGGGTCGATCCATTATTTCGCAAAGCTCCGCGCCGCCAACGTCCGCGGCGCGATCGTCGCCATCGGCGACAACCGCACGCGCCTCCGTTATGCAAAGCATCTTGTCGACGCCAATGCAGAGCTTATCAACGCGATCCATCCCAGCGCCATCGTTTCTGACAGTGCGACGATCGGCAGCAATGTTGTGATCGCGCCGCGCGTCGTCGTTGGGCCGGAATCGCGCATTGGCGATTCCGTCATTCTGAACACAGCCTGCGTGATCGAGCACGAGTGCGAGATCGGCCGAGCCGTCCACGTCTGCCCCATGGCCGCCCTCGCGGGACGCGTGCGCGTCGGCGACGGCGCCTTTATTGGCCTTGGCGCGAAGATCATCCCCTGTCTGCAAATCGGTAAATACACCATCATCGGCGCCGGCGCGACCGTCATTGGCGACATCCCCACCCACGCCACCGCCGTCGGTGTGCCCGCGCAAGTGATCCGCCGCAGTGTCGAGCTTGAAGCGGAATCAACGATCAGCGTCGGATAGCTGCCGTCAAAGATTGGAGCGCAAGCCGATCGAATCGAGATGCCGTGCATCAAATGGGCAAAGACGTCCGGTAGAAAGGCTCAAGAAAACAGAGCAGTTGCGTGTGACCCATAAGTGCGTCATCCCGAAGAGGAGCAGCAACGACTCGATGGATCTCAGCTGACGAAAATGCTCTGCAAATCGAGATTCCTCGGGTCGCTGTCTGCTCGCCTCGGAATGACGTGGCTAGGATTCCTCAAAACATGCTCACATGCGATTGCCCTGTCAAGGAAAACTGCCAAAAACCTTTTTCCTTGATTGGCCGCGACGGCTCTGCTATTTCGATATCGGATGTTTTTAGGCTGTATTCGAAAAATCGCACCTGCGCGTTGCGTTATTGTTGCCTTAACCCTTGTTACGGCCGTCCCGGTGTTAGCCGCGCCGCCGGGCGCGGGTTGGAGCAAGGTATTCCAGGACAATTTCGATGGAACGAAACTGGACGGACATCTTTGGTCGAAAAACTACGCGCAAGCGCCGTACATTTACCTCGATCACCAAGCCTCGATGTCGCCCGATCAGGTGAAGGAGAGCGGCGGTTTTCTGTTTCTCACCGCCGTCCACGCGCACAATCCAAATGCTCCGCAGTCGTTCGTCAGCGGCAGCCAAACCATTCCGCTCGACTACACCTCCGGCGCGGTCAATACCAAGGGGAAGTTCAGCCTCTCCGGACACGGTCATGACGCGTATGTCGAAGCTCGCATCCAGATGCCCTCGAGCATCGGAAGTTGGCCGGCGTTCTGGTTGATGCCCGAGAGCGGCGGCTGGCCGCCCGAGATCGACATCATGGAAATGCCGATGCCCAAAGTCGTCGATCGCAAGCGCGTGCAGTATCACTACCACTACGGTGCCAACGGCGCGACCCAAAAATTCCTCGGCAACGTCTTCACCAGCACTGCCGATTTCTCGGCCGGCTATCACAACTTCGGCGTGGCGTGGAGCGAAGATTCGATGGCCTGGTATGTCGATGACAAGCTCATCGGCCAGATCAGCGATGCCAACATCGGACAGGCGCAGGCGATGTACATCATCCTGAACCTCGGTGTGGGTGGCTGGGCGGGAACCCCGCCAAGGGATTCGGCCTGGCCGGCGAAGATGCGCGTCGATTGGGTGCGGGCCTATCAGCGTAAAACGTCGACCCGTTCGATTAGCAAAAGCGTCTCGACCGACGAATCGAAGCCGTCGCAGCTGTTCCAACTGCCCGCCGAATGGTTTGATACTTCATCGCTCAGTTCGCTTCGCATTCGCTCCGCCGTCGACGATGATCCGCAGTCGTGGCGGAAATTGACGCAGAACTAGACCGCCACCCCGCATCCCGTCTCGCCCGCAAAATTGCTGCGGCTCGCGCCGAAGCGATTAAGAGAATCGCCGTCGCCCGGACGCATCGTGCGCTGGATGCGCACCGAGATTTCGTCCTAACCTCAGGCACAGCCTCATGAGTGTCGCGTGGCTCATCATCTTCGTCGCCATTCTCCTCATCGGCCTGACCAAATCCGGCTTCGGCAGCGGCACGGGATTGATGATTGTGCCGATGACGGCGATCGCACTCGATCACCTTCGCCCCGACGGCTCGAAAGACGCGTTGGGCCTGCTGCTGCCGCTGCTGTTGATCGGCGATCTGATCGCGGTCTTTCAGTACCGCCGGTTGTTCAGCCTGAACATCGTCAAGCACCTGCTGCCGGGCACGCTGCTGGGCGTCGTCATCGGATCGCTGGGCCTCTTCTGGTTTAAGCAGCAGCAGGAATTGGCGGCGGCATTCATTAAGATCGAAATCGGCCTGGAATCGGTCGGTTTGGTGGGGCTGAGTTGGTATCGCACTCGAATTGTTCGCAAGCACGAAACAGTGCCCGCGCTTTTCAAGCCGACGAAAACCCACAACTTTTTCATCGGCGCGATCTGTGGCATCAGCAGCACGCTCGCCCACGCAGCCGGACCGATCATCGCGCTTTATCTGCTGCCGCAGGGATTGGATCGTCAACTCTTCGTCGGCACCTGCGCGATTTACTTTCTGTTGCTCAACACCGCCAAAGTGCCCGGCTACATCGCGGCCGGCGAGTTTCACTTATCTCTCCTGCATCAATCCGCAATGCTTCTCCCACTGCTCGTCATCGGTGCGCTGGTTGGCTTCTGGCTGAACAAACGGATGAGCGATAAGTTTTTCACGCGTTTCGTCTACGGCGTCACGTTCTGCCTCGGCTGTTACATCTTGTTTGACGGCGTCCGGCTGTTTCTGTCACGGCGATAGCGATCTTTACCGGCCGGCGATGACCGACTCATAGATGCCGAGAAGATCGTTCAAATGCGTCTCGTAAGACAATTTTGGCCGCAGCGCAAGGCAGGCTCGGGCCATCCGTTCGCGATTGCCTTGATCGAGCAACTGCTTCATGCGGTCGGCCAGCGCTGCGTCGTCGGCCTGGCTGTCGATGATGAAGCCTTCTTCGCCGTCGTGCATCACTTCGGATGCTCCGTTGATACGCGTCGTGATCACCGGCAATCCCATCGCCAGCGATTCGAGCACGACCAGGCTGCACGGATCGTGTGCGGTCGGCAGGACGAAAAAATCGGACGACTCGTAATGCGGTCGCGGATCGCGACTCGGGCCGACAAAGTGAACCCGGTTCACAACGCCCTGCCGCTGCGCGAGCATCTTCATCGTCACGACGGTTTCATCGCGTCCGACGACGGTGAGGTGCAGATTCGTTTCAGCCCGCAGCCGCCCCATCGCAAAGACGGCGGCGTGAACGCCTTTCCGAAGAAAATCGTTGGCAATGATCAGTGCGTTCACGCGATTACGATCGGCCCTCTCCGGGCGGCGCGACGGCGCGAATTTTTTCAGGTCGACCGCGTTGAACAAGATCGGCAGCCGTTCATCCGACAGCGCGTAAATCTGTTTCATCTCGTTCCGCATCGCCTGCGACAAGCAAAGCACGCGTGGCAGCGGTGCAGGGCCGGCCAAGAGTTTTTTCTCGATGTGGGCGAAGAGCAACCGCCGCGGGTTGAACAGTGATTCGAGCTTTTTGCGAATGGTCGGAAACGCCGCCGCGATGCCGGCGTGCGGGTGATACAAATCGCAACGGCGCACGGGCAGCATCGCGTGAACGATGTCGTACGACGTCGTCGCAAGATGCGCGTCAAGCAAACTCAGAAACTTCAGATATTGTCCGGCACGAATCGGGCTCGTCGCTTTCAGCTCAATCGTCGCGACGCGCTGCGGCGCATTCTTGAACGAGGCGGCCAGCAGCGTGACTTCGTGCCCGCCGCGTGACAGCGCGTCGGCCAGGTCGATGGTGTATCGCTCCGCCCCGCCGCGCGAGGCGTCTGCGTGCAGGATGACCAGTGCGATGCGCATGAACGATTTTATTCCTCGAGCGAGATGTTTCGTGCCGGCTGCGCTTTACGAAGTTGTCGATCATGCCGCGCGATCCAATCGCTCTTCCGTTCGACGGCGGATCGCAGCGAGCCGGGATCGATGCCCCGCTGCGATGCATATCGTTCCAGCCACGCGGCGCGTTGCGCATCGCTGACCGGCAACGGCATCGTGCTATACCAGAATTGGGCTAGATCCTTCACGATCCATCGCTTTTTGAATAAGCGCTTCCTAAACGAGGCGACGCGTGCGACATCAATCAGCCTCACCGTAGCAGGCTCATCACGGCAGACAAAAAAGTGGCAGAGATACAAATCGCGATGGTGCAGCGCCGCGGCGTGCCGCTCGCTGCCCGAAAACGGCGCCCAGACCCTGGCGGCGAGAGCGGCCGTCGATTCAAGCACATCCTCAAACGGCAGGCCCGACGCGATCAACTTGTCGGCCGGCTGGAAGCCGGTGAGATCTTCGCTGATCACGAAGCTGCGGCCGTCTTTGTGGCTCCCCCAGGCGACCAGCGGCGCGGTGGGAATTCGATTTGCAACGAGCAGTTCATGCCCCGCTACTTCACGCTTTGATGGCGCGGCCGCGACGTATCGCTTCACGTGCCAGCGGATCGTCACTCCATTTGATAACGTCGCTGTCAGCAGGCTGTTGTCGCGATCGCCGGGCAACGTTCGCCATGGGCGAATCAGCGGATGGGAAAAGATCGTGTCGACGTCGAGCCCCAACTCGCGAAAGGCCGGCTGAAATTCGCTTGAGACAGAACAGCCGCTCATTGGGAGATTACTTCGGTCATCACCGGCAGCGTGGTCGAATACGGCACCTTCGATTTCAACAATTCCGCCGCCTGTTCAAAAACCATCCTGGGTGAGACACGCGTCATGCAACGGTGATCCAGCGGGCAAGTCTTTCTCTGGCATGGCCCGCAGAAGACTTTCACCGCGACTTTTCGCTCAGCGGCAAAATCAATTTCGGTCCACTCTGGATGCGTCGGGCCGAAAATAGTCACGACCGGCACGTCAAACGCTGCCGCGACATGCCGCGGCCCAGTGTCGTTGGTGATCATCAAATCGCAACGGCGAACGATTTCCTTGAGCGCTCCAAGCGTCATTCCCGCACGCGATAAGTCGATGGCCGGATGCTTCACATACCGAGCGATCGCATCGACGATCGACCGTTCTTTCGGGCTGGCGCTGATCAGCACCGTCGCTCCGAGCTGTTCGTGCAATCGATCCGCCAATTGAGCGAAATATTCCGGCAGCCAGCACTTGGCCGCGCCGTACTGCGCGCCAGGGTTCAGAAGAATCAGCGGCGGGTTACCCATCGCCGCGGGGCGCTCGGAATTTGTGTCGAGGCTGCATCGCGCGAACGTTTCTTCCGCATCGCGCCGGTCGGATTCGGTCACGAACAGTTGCATCTTCAAATCACGCTCGGCCGCGCCGAGATATCGCGCGAGCCCGAAGTAATATTTGACGATCGGCGTGGGGATAAATTTGCCGCGCTCCTTCACTGGGAGCAGCTTGTCGGAGAGCAGGAACCCGCGACCATCGCGCTCGTAGCCGACGATGCGATCGATGCCCGCCATCTTGCAGATCAGGGCCGACTTGAAACTGTTGGGCAAAAGAATCGCCAGCTCGAAGTTGCCGCCGCGCAAGCGCGTCGCCAGGTCGAACGTTCCCTTGCCGGCCTTGGCCTTGGTCTTGCCCGTACGGTAAGTGATGAGCTGATCGGCCCAAGGCATGCCTTGATAAATCGGCTTCACATAACGGCGCAGGAGATAGCTGATCTTCGCGGCGGGATAGAGCTGACGAATCGCCCGCAGCGTGGGCGTCGCCATCACGGCGTCGCCGACCCAACTGGGCTGCACGATCAGGATTCGTTGTGGAACGGTCGGGGTCATACGTTGGCCGTGCAGTATAGCGTCTGGGCGGCTTGATTGTTGATTGTTGATTGTTGATTGTTGATTGTGGCAACCGTGCCGGAGCCTTCCAACATTCGACAATCCACAATCAACATTCGCGTCGGCTTGATCGCTGTCGTCACCTTCGGGTGTGTTTTTCCGACGCTCTGTTGGATGGAATTTTCCAACAGCATGGAGAACTTGGTCGCCGCCACATCCCTGGAGATTCGGCGTGGCGGGCCGGTGTTTGTGCCGACGCTCGAAGGTGTGCCACGAATTGAAAAGCCGCCGCTGACCGCGTGGATCACGTCGCTGGCGATCGGCGATGAGACAATGAGGTCGCTCGACTCGAGCGATGCCGCGACGCGCGATGCGGCCTATCGCACGCTCGCCGTCCAAGTGCGGTGGCCGGCGCTGCTGGCGAGCTGCTTGTCACTGTTCGCGGTTTACTCGCTGGGCCAAACGGTCTTCGATGCGCGGGCGGGGTTGATATCGATGGTTGTCTGCGCGAGTTCGTATTTTTTTCTCCGCTTCGCGCGGAATTCGACGACCGACGTGCAATTGATGTTGTGGGTTGCCGTCGCGAACGCGTTTCTGGCGCGAATGATTTTAGATCGCGTCACGTGGAGGAATGCGGTCGGCGCGGGCGCTTCGATCGGGCTGGCGTTTATGAGCAAGGGGCCGGTTGCGCTGGTGCAGACAGTGGTTCCTGCGCTGGGGTTTGTCGGATGGCGCTGGTGGTCGATCCGGCGCGACGCTAAAGCTCTGCCCCGGCGTGAAGGTGGGTCAGATGTCACTTCCAACACGCCGGGGCAGAGCGCCAGCGTCGCCCCGGACACCGTGGACTCAACAAGGAATCTACTGCAGCACAATTCGCTCGCGATTTTCCTCTCGACACTTGTCGCGATTTCAATTTCGCTCTGGTGGTTTCTCGCGGTCGGCATTCACAATCCCGCGATCGTTCACCGCTGGCTAAGCGAAACCAATCCCGCGGGCGGCGAGCGCATCAGCTCGAACAATTTCGCCCAATACCTCGTCATCATTCCGTTCATGCTGCCCTGGGCCGTGTTTCTGATCGACGGACTGATCCGCATCGTGATCGAGTCAAAGCAGCAATTAACGCGAGGCATGTACATCATCGTTCTTTTCGCCGGCGCGATATTGATTATGACCTGTTTTCACGATCGAAAGGATCGCTACATCCTTCCGCTGGTCGGAGTCGCTTCGGTGATCGCCGCACGAGGCGTGGTCGCGATGCTGGACCGCGAACATCATTCGATTCCGATCATCGTGCATTGGATCACCCTCGCGATCATGGCGTGTATTCCGCTGGCCGGATTGACGACGAGCATAGTGAAGACGCGCGAAGGCGTTCCATGGTTCACGCCACGCTTTGCGATCATGGCTACGGTGATCGGCCTCGTCGTCATCGCGATCGGAATCATCTTATCGCGACGATCCAGGCTCGCGGCGGTCTTCTGCGCATTCGCGCTCATGATGCTGTTGCAGGCCGTCGGCATCCACGGCTACATCGCTAGCCGGGAAGGTCGCAGCGAGATGAAGCCGCTGGCCGATGCCATTCGCGCGGCCGTGCCGGGTGCGGAAATGTTCAACTACCGCAGCGATGGGCTGCAAAAGCGCGTCTCCGTCGATCTATCGATTTATCTCAACCGCGGCACGCGATGGATTGCCGATCCGAGCTTGATCCCCGTCGCGACGCACCCGCAGATTTACATCACGCTGCAAAACAGAGGCGAACCCGACCCGCTTCCCGCACCCGGCTGGAAATATTTCGATCGCGTCAAACGCGATAAGGACTGGTACGTCGCATTCGTGCGTGCCCAAGCCTTGCGATAATCTCCCGCCCGTGAATCGTCTGCCGATTATTCTCTGGATCGCTTCGCTCGGTCTGCTTCTGTTTGCCCTCGGGAATAATTCCGTCCAGCGCACGCAGGAAGCACGCGTGATGGAAACCGCGCGCGAATCGCTCGACACCGGCACGCTGCGCGGCTGGCTGATCCCGCAATGCAACGGCCAGCCACGATTGCGCAAGCCGCCGCTGGCGTATTGGCTCACCGGCCTCGCGTTTGAAATCGGCGGCGTCAATTCGTTCGCGGGCCGACTGCCGATGGCACTCGTCGGCTGGCTGACCGTCGGCCTGACTTACTGCGTTGCCTCGCGTTGGGCACATCCCATCGCCGGCCTGCTCTCGGCGGCGATTCTCCTCGGCAGCTTTCTCTTCTTCAAAAGCGCTCGGCTGGCCGAGACGGATATTCTCATCACGCTGTTCATCAGCGCGGCCGTCTATTCGATCTGTCGCGCAATCGATCAGCCCGCGCACGAACGGCGATGGCTTTTACTCTCCGGAGTAATGGTCGGCCTCACCTTGATCGGCAAGGGAATGCCCGCCATCTTTCCGCTGCTGTTTCTGCTCGGCATCGCATGGCTCGACAAGCGTTGGGACTATCTGTTCGTCTGGCTGAAAAGCGGCGCGCCGATCGCCGCCCTGCTCGTCGGCGGCTGGTGGTGGCTCTACATTGGCATGACGCCGGAATATCGCAAAGTCTTTCAGGACGAAGCGTTCGACGCCCTCGAAGGGCGCGGCCATACGCAACTCTTCTGGGCGTATGGACCAATCCTGCTCAAAGCTACCGCGCCGTGGTGCGGCGTCGGCGTGGCCGCGCTGGTCGTTGCGATTCGCAACTGCAAGCACAACGTCGTCGATCGGCGTCTGCTGCTCTGGATCACGTCGATTCTCTTCCCGCTTTGCTGCATCGGGCAGAAGCAGGACCACTACGTTCTTCCGCTGATGCCGCCGCTGGCGATCATGACGGGGGCCTGGCTGTATCGCGTCGCGAACGACGTGGCCGGCACGCATCGATCGGTCGCCAAGACGATTCTGCTGATCACACTCGGCATCGTATCGCTCGCGCCGATCGCGCTGCCGCTGATCGGCCAATATTCGCGCGACCGCCACGAGGCCAGCGATTTCATCGTGGCCGGCCTGATGCTGATCGGCGTCGCGATCACGTGGTGGACTTTCATCCGCTTCAACCTGCAACGCGCAGCGGTGACGTTCGCGATTGTCGTCGCAATTTGCATCTCTCCGTTGTTTGGATTGTGGGCGCCGTCGCTTCGCGAGACATCGCCGCGTGATATCGCTATGCGGTTGAACGACAAAGTTCACGATCCGAACGCCAGATACGTTTTCTACGGGGAGAATCTTTCGTTGCCGCTGGTGTACGAAATGCGGCGAGTGATCCCGATCATTTCCGCTCCAGGTGAACTCTCGAACGAACGGGCCAAAGCGGGTCCGCTGATCGTTTTGGCTCAAACGAAGTCAGATCGGCAGCCACCCCGCGTGCCGCCCGGCTTTACCACGATCGATGAGTTTCGCAGCGAGGATCAGACGTTCAAGGTTTACAGGTCGAACGATTGAGCGCGTCCAATTTCCGTGTTTCGCCCTATACTCGATTCAAATGGTGTCTCGCCGGCGTGCGTTTACATTGGTCGAGGTGCTCGTGGTGATTGGGATCATCGCGACGCTTTTGGCAATTTTGCTGCCGGCTATTTCGCTCGCTCGCAGAGCCGCTCTTCGCACGTCGTGCCTGAGCAATCTGCGGCAGGTGCATTTGCTGTTCGATCTTTATGCCCTGAACAATCGCGATTATGTGCCGCTCGGATACCGTGCCGGCAATAAGCAGTTTAACAGCATGACCTTCGCGCCGAGCGCGGTTTCGGCAAATAATGTCGGCTTCGTTCTGTTCGGGCTTCTGTATCCGTGCGGCTATCTGAAGTCGCCGACTGTGCTCTATTGTCCCGCGGAAACGAATCCGCAATCAATGTTTAACAGCGACACCAACCGCTGGCCGCCCGGTCCGGAGACAGATCCGACCAAGCTCAGCTACGCCGGCTACGGCGCGCGGCCGGCGTTTGAGCTGCCGGACGATCCAACGCTTTACGCCACCTCGCCGCAGACCTGGCGGATGCCGAAACTGAGCGAGTTTAAAAATCGCGCGATCTTCGCCGACTTGACGGCTCTTCCATCGCGACTCGACACGCGCCACAAAACTGGAATTAACGTGCTGGCGGGCGACGGCTCGGCCCGCTGGGTGGCACGCAGCGCCTTCAACGCCGACCTCGCTTTCTGCCTGAGTATCTCAGCGACATTCAATCCCCGCCAGGACGCGATCTGGGCAGCACTGGACCGATAATTCGCTCGATCCAGTAATTTCCGCAGCTTGCACCAATTTGCCGATACAATGAGCCGCAGCCTGCATTTTGATTGATGACAAACCGACCCGTCATCCTCCTTAGCGCCTTATTTTTCCTCGCGGGCTGCGATTCGTCTCCGCCGACGTATGACATTCGCGATCCTGATCCTTCGCTGAAAATCCCCGCCATCAAGACCGCCGTGCAGGAAAAAGACCTGGCGCATGTCCGGCAGATGGTGAAGGATCTGGACAGCGACGATTCGGCCGTCCGCTTCTTCGCGGTCGAGGGGTTGCGCCGCTTAAGCGGAGAAACATTCGGCTACCAATATTATGAAGATGCCTCGGAGCGCGCCGTTGCCATCCAAAAATGGAAAAAATGGCTGGCCGATCGCGAACCGGCGACGGCCGGTTCGATGAAGGACGAACTGACGACCCGACCCGCTGACGCACATTGAGCCGACGATGCCTGCTTCCGACGTACAGAAATTTCACATGCTTAGCGTGCCTGCGGCGATTGCCCCGGTGCGGCTCGCGATCGAACAGCGCTGCGCCGCCGCCGGTTTCGATGAAAAAGCGTGCGGCGAAATCGGTCTCTGCGTGAACGAAGCGTTGGCAAACGTTATATGTCACGCGTATGGCAATCTCGCCGATCGACCGATTGATGTGACGATGTCGATCGACGGCAGTGCTGACCCGTGCGTCGTCATCGCGCTACGCGACTGGGGGAGCGGCGTAAACCCGCTGGATTTGCCGACGCCGGCGAAAGTATTAAACCCACTCATTCCCGGCGGGATCGGGTTTATCTGCCTTCGCGAGTTTATGGACTCGATTGTGTTTGAGCGGCAGAGCGATGGTATGCTTTTGACGCTCTGTCGATTTCGCGATCGGAAGCGCGAACGAAGTTCGAACGGGTGTAACTGTGGGTCAGTTAAAACGCGCGGGCAATCTCGCGGGTCAGTGGTGACAAGCATGGATGAACTAAACCCGGGTACGCCGTTGCTCATGAACGCACGCAAAGATGGCGACGCCGTGCTTGCGTCCGTGAAGGGTGATATCGATCTGCACAACAGCCCTGAGTTGCGTGAAGGGCTCATCGAACTGCTGACGCAGGCTAACCCAACGCGGATGATCTTGAATCTCTCGGAAGTGCCGTACATGGACTCCAGCGCGATCGCGGTACTCGTGGAAATGCTGCAACGTCTCCGAAAAGTCGGAGGAAAGATTTTCCTCACCAACCTGCATCCGCGCGTCCAAAGCCTCCTGCAAATCGCCAGGCTCGATACGATCTTTGTGGTCAAGGCAACCGAAGAAGAATCGATGAAATAGGAGTCGGGCATTGGGAGTTGGGCGTTGGGAGTTGGGTAAGAACAGATTCATCACTTCAATCTTCCCAACTCCCAACCCCCAACTCCCAACGCCCAACTCCCAACCTCATGAACCTCCTCCTCCGTCCCATCTCCTTCATCGGAGCGTTCACGCTGAATGTGCTCGATCTTCTCGGCGGGCTGGGCTATCTATTTCTCGACACGATTCGCGGCGTTAAAGTCGGCCTGCTCGGGCGGCGCGGGCGGCAGTTGGCCTGGAGGAACCTCTGGGCGCAGATGGTTCGCGTCGGCGTGAGATCGATTCCGATTGTCAGCCTGGTTGTCTTTTGCATCGGGGCGATTCTCTCGCTTCAAATGGCCCCGATTTTGAAAAGCTACGGCGCGGATGCGAAGGTCGCGGACATCATTTCCGTCGCCATGTTTCGCGAGCTTGGCCCATTGGTCGGGGCGATCGTGCTGACCGGCTTTGCAGGCGCGAGCATCGCCGCCGAGATCGGCACCATGGTTGTTTCGGAAGAAATCGAAGCGATGGAAGCATCGGCCATTCATCCGATTCGTTTCCTCATCGTGCCTCGCGTGCTGGCGACGACGATCATGATGATGTGTCTCGGAGTGACCGCCGACCTCATGGGCGTGATGGGCGGAATGCTGACCAGCCGTGCATTCCTCGGCGTTGGCTTTCTACAATATTTCTCGCACACGTTTGATAGCGCAAAGATTCAAGACTTCGTCACCGGGATTTTCAAAGCCGGAGTCTTTGGCGCGATCATCAGCAGCCTGGCGTGTTATCTCGGCCTGAACGTCACCGGCGGCGCGGAAGGTGTTGGGAACGCGACCACTCGAACCGTGGTGCTGACTATTGTATTTCTGATTATCGTGGATCTGATTTTTACGAGCGTGTTCTATTTCCTTGGGTTGTAGATGGAATCGCGGCGAGGACGCCGCGGCTAAACGAGCATTGAACATGACCGATCTTTCCCAACGCCCAACGCCCAACGCCTAACTCCGACCCATGCCTGACGCTATTCAAGTTCGGTCCGTCACCAAAATCTACGACGGGCGCACCGTTCTCGACACGGTCAACCTCGAAGTGCATGAGGGCGAGACTCTGGTCATCCTCGGCGGGTCGGGTTCGGGAAAGAGTACGATGCTGCGGCTAATGATCGGATCGGTTCAGCCCAATGAAGGTGAAATTCTCGCACTCGGCAAAAACATCTGCGGAATGAGCGACGACGAGCTTGATACTTACCGCCGCACGGTCGGCGTGCTCTTTCAATCGGGCGCGCTCTATAACTCGATGACCGTCGGCGAAAATGTCGCGCTGCCGTTGCGTGAGCATTCCGACCTGCCCGAGGAGACGATCGAGATCATCGTGAAAATCAAGCTCGAACTGGTGGGATTACGCGAACATGCCGACCGCGTGCCATCGGAATTATCAGGCGGAATGAAAAAACGTGCGGGACTCGCCCGAGCGCTATCGCTCGATCCGAAGATTCTGTTTTATGATGAGCCGTCGGCCGGCCTGGACCCCGTTACCAGTGCCGAAATTGATCAGTTGATCATCAGCCTGAATAAGCAACTGGGCGTGACCAGCGTTGTCGTCACGCATGAGATGGACTCGGCTTTTCGAATCGCGGATCGTATGGTGCTGCTCGATCGCGGCAAATTCGTGGTGAGCGGAACGCCGGAAGAGATGCGCAACAACAAGGACCCGCTCGTCCATCAATTCATCAACGGCCTGGCGGAAGGTCCGCTCACCGACCGTCGCCGAACCGGCGGATATGAACGCGACTTGCTCGGCGAGCCGAAACGATAAGGCGAATCCCGTATCTTATGTCCCAATATCGACTGATTTATGAAATCCGAACGCAATGATCTGAAAGCCGGCCTTTTCATCGTTGTCAGCATCGCGCTGATGATCGCGGTCGTCGTCGCCATTAAGGGCGCGAGTCATTTCCTTCAGCCAATGACCGTGCATTCAGTACGATTTTCGCTCGCTGACAACGTGGGCGGGCTCGCACAGGGCGACCCCGTCCGCATCGGCGGCGCGAAAGTCGGCTCGATACAGGACATCGTGATCGATGCGGAGTCGGAGCAGCCGGGCATCGTCGTTAAATTTGAGATACCGAAACGCTTTCAGCTTCACAAGAATGCCGAGGTGAGCGTCGAGCCAAGCCTGACCGGCACGAGCGTTTTGAATTTTCAGGCAATGGGCGATGGCGCGGCCATTGCCGAAGGTGATTTTCTCCAGGGTTCGCCCACGCCGACCCTCACGTCGTTTATCGCCAGCGCCTCAGGTCTTATTGGCGATGCACGCAAAACGACAATGCCCAAAGTGAACAGCGCGATCGACAATGCCGGCGGTGCGTTTGCGTCGGTGCGTGAAAAAATCCAGCCGATCGTCGAACGTTATAATGCCGTGGCCGACAGTGGAAAATCGGCGCTGGATGCCGTGGGCTCACTGTTCGGCGACACCAAGCCGGACTTCCGCCGCACCGTCGCCAACCTCGCCGACACGACCGGCGACATCAAACAGCGTCTCCCAAATATTCTGGAAAAAGTGGATGGAACGCTGACAAAGATTCAGTCAGCACTCGACAAGACTAATGCTGCCCTCGTCGATATTCAGCAAACAGCCTTGGATGCCCGCAGCGTAATGGGCTCGGCCCGGTCAATTCTTACTACCAATCGCGGCAAGATCGACGCGATGATCGCTTCGCTAAAAGCCGCGGGTGACAATCTGAAATTTGCCACCTCCGAGATTCGCCGCAGCCCGTGGCGATTGCTATACAAGCCGAGTCCCGGCGAGGTCGCCAACCTCAACATTTATGACTCAACTCGACAATTCGCCGACGGTGCCGGTGCCCTCTCCGAAGCCGCAACCGCGCTTCGCGACGCGATGAAAGATCCGTCAGCCGATCCAAAGCATATCCAGCATCTTATTGACCAGCTCGATAAGAGCTTCGCGAACTTTAATGAAGTCGAATCCGAACTATGGAAGAAAGTTCAGTAGCGGCGAGGAGAAAGAGCGGGCGGGCAGCTACGTCAATGCTACGCCCGGAAACCGACGCGCGATCGACCCGAATCCGTATTACTGGGTTGCGATCATCAGCTCGCCGCCCTTTTTCAGCTCATCGTGCTGAATAAAAAATCCGTTTAGTTTTTGTCCGCTATAATTCAAATCGGTGATTTTTTCACCCGTGCCGGTTTTATTGATAGAGAATGCTTTTCCATCCCCAAACTTGAACGTGACGCGATCAAACAACGGAACGGAAACGATATATTCCGGGTCGGCCGGCGAGAAGGGATAAATTCCGATCGCGCTAAAAACATACCAGGCGGACATCTCGCCGGCGTCGTCCATCCCGCACAGGGCCAGGCCGTCCTTCCCCATTCCATAAAAGCGGCTCATAATCTGATTCAATATTGCTTGCGATTTTTCCTGCTTGCCGACGAAATCATATAGAAAGGCGTAGTTGTGGTCGGGCTGGTTGCCATGACAATACTGCCCGATAAAAGAATTGATGTTTGCCGCGATATATTTTTCATTCCACGGCGTCGAAAACAGCTCGTCCAGCTTTGATTCGAAAGCCTCTTTACCTTTATACAATTCGATCAGCCCTTCCACATCGTGCGGGGCGAAGAACGAACACTCCCACGCATTAGCTTCCCGATACATATACTCGTAGTACGGGTATTGCGGATTGAAATTCTTAACCCACTCGCCGCTTTCGAGTCGTCCACGCATGAGCCCGGTGGACGGGTCAAACATGTTCTTATAGTTTCCCGCCCGTTTCATCAGCATGTCATAGTTGGACGTGTCGCCGAGCTGTTTGGCCAGCAGCGCGACCGAGTAGTCGTCGTAGGCATACTCCAGCGTCTTGGCGACGCCGGCATGTCCTTTTGTTTCCACTACCGGCTTTTCGACATCGGGATCGGAGATATATCCCTTCTCCAGATACTCCTTAAGATACGGCCGGCTGCGGCCCGGGACTGTAGCGTTTTTCAACAACAGGCTGTAAGCCTGCTTCACATCAAAACCCCGAAGCCCTCGCAAATATTGCCCGGCGATGAACGGCGCGGCATTGTCGGCGTGGAAAAACGTCGGCATGACCCCAGTGATTTCTCCCCTGTCGATCAATGATTTAATAACATTAACGGTCACGTCCGGCGAAATCATTCCGAGCAATACAAGCTTGTTGCGATAGTCATCCCATAGCGACGGAATGGTGTAATAAGTGAATCCTTTATTGACGACTTCACCCCGTTCGTTCGTAAATTCGCCGTTCACATCGCTTCTTAACGCCGGCCAGAGAAATGATCTATAGAGGCAGGAGTAAAAGATCTCGCGTTGACGTTGCGTTCCGCCGGAAACTTCGACCTGGTTCAGCAGCTTTTCCCAGGTTTCCGATGCCTCTTTCCGAACATCCGAGAAGCTTTTCTCAGCGATCTCAGCGTCGAGGTTCGCCTGGGCGTTCGCGATGCTGACGTAGGAAAACCCGATCTTTAGTTCCAGCGGCTCCGGCTTTTCCACAAAATCAATAACGGAAACCTTTTTGCCGTTGGTTTCGAGCGGGTTAATTCCTTTGATGTCGTGGTTGGACCTTGCGAAAAAGTAAATCTTTTCGCCGGCCTGCTGAAAGCCCTGAAACACGTTGTTGCCGGCCTGCGTCAAATCCCAGCCGCGAACACGTTCATTCGACACAGGCAGATTCACGACCAACTTTTTGTCCTGCCGGTCCTTATACGTATATTTATGGAATGCGCAACGTAGCGTTGATGTCAACTCGGCATTGATCGAGTAACGTTCGAGAAGAACCTGGTAATAGCCGGGGTGGGCCGACTCATTCTGATGGCTGAAGGATGATCCAAAATCGTCGGCCGCGAAGCTACCATTTGCCGGTAAAATGGGGACGTTACATAGATTCCAATGTCCCTTATTCGTATGGGCGAATGCGAAGATGGTATCGTTCTCGTATTCATATCCCGCACCGCTGTGAAACTTGGTGATCGGGCTTAGCTGCACCATCGCGTTGGGAACCGAAGAGCCGGGAAACACCAGCCCCGCCCAGACGCGCATGCCTTTTGGTGGCGTAAATCCCACATCGCTCTTGTCGGTGATAGGTGCGGTCCCCAGGAACGGGTTCACCAGATCGACCGCTCTGGTCTGCGCCTGCGCCTGAGCTGCGATCAGCAAAAATGTTATTCCGACAATCGTCTTCATCATATTTCACCAGTTTTTGAATCGTCGCCGTGCCTAACCAGCGAAAGGCGACAGAGATGATCGTAGCACATCGGCGTGACGTGGCTAGCGTACAGCGGTATCTGTCGCCGGGTCAGGGCAAACGCATGTGAATGTATTTGTGAGATTCCCAAGACACGTCATTCCGAGGGGAGCAGCAGCGACCCGAGGAATCTCGATTTCCAGAGCATGTTTCGTCAGCCGAGATCCCTCAGGTCGCTGCTGCTCCCTTCTCGGGATGACGAATTTTTTGGTCACATGCAATTGCCTTGGTCGCCCGGCTGGAAACCGGTGGCAGCTTAAACCAGAACGACGCCCCGCGATGTTGGCTCGCGGGGCGTCGGGAAATTTGATCGATCGCAAACTAACGCCGAACGATTATCGATAAAATTCGATGATCAGGTTCATATTGACTTCAAACGGAACATCTTCCGGGCTGGGCAGATTATTGATTTTGCCCGACAGGGCGGCGGGGTTCCATTCCAGCCAGCCGGGGACGTTATGGCCGGCCGACTGCTCCATGTTGTCGCGCAGCACCTTGTGGATTCCTTCTTTGAAAGTGATCGCTTGTCCGGGCTTAAGCAGATAGCTGGCGATATCGGTTTTCACGCCGTCGACGAGGACATGGCCGTGCGAAACGATCTGCCGCGTTGCCCAGATCGTGCGGCCGACGCCGAGGCGGCGCAGCACGTTATCGAGACGCGATTCCAAAATCTGGCTGAGGGAACTAGCAGTATTGCCTTTCGAGGTTTTAGCCATCGCCAGATACTTGCGAAACTGCTTTTCCAGCAGGCCGTAATGGTAGCGAAGCTTTTGTTTTTCGGTGAGGCGGACGCCGTACTCGGTATTGCGACGGCCGCGATAGCCGTGCATGCCGGGAAGCTCGAGTTCCTTGGCGGTGTGTTTGGGAATGTCGGCGATCGGCACGCCAACGCGACGAGAGAGCTTGACCTTCGGTCCGAGGTAACGGCCCATGAGACTCAATCCAATTTCCACGAGCAGCCACGCGTCAGAAGCGCAACGGCCAGCTCGTCTCAGGACATGCGAGGCGTTCAAATTCGCGACGGGATAAACAACTTATACCGATTCGCGCGAACGACTAATTCGCGAATTCCGCTGGTTCGCATGGTTCTGAGGCATGCGAGGCGGGTCAAAGAGCATACCGCAAATATGATCTTTCGCAACCGGGTCACTTTCCCTTCTTATGATGAATAATGACCGGATAAAACTCCCCTTTCACCTCCAATTCCTCGGCCTCTTCAATGCCCGTCTTCGGGGTTTTGAGCGCGCCGCCGTCCAGCTCGCGAACCTGTGCTGCCGCGGCGATTAAGTTGTTGCCACTCTCGGGAGCTTCGACCTTTGCATCGATATCGCCGGTCTTCATACCGCCGGCGTTCAAGGACTGCTCGAGCTTCGCGTTCAACTTATCTAATTCGGCCCGTTGAAGTTCGGTGGAAAGCGGCGCGTTTCCCGAAATATTGGCCGACTCTGAACCGCCCCGACCAAACTGGCCAAGGTAGGCTTCGTTCGATTTTTCATCTGCCGACTTTCCGTGAGGACCGAGTCCGCCACTGATGAGCAGGCCGATGATGGTCGGCCAGATGCCACCGATCACCACCAATCCGCTTGCGGCCCAAAGACCGATGGCGGCCGGTCGCTCATTCCACCAGCCGAACTTCAAATTCAATTGATCATTTCGTTTCCTGGCAGCAGCGATGAATTGAGTAACGGTGAGCGGTTGGCCGGACTTCAGCTCGTCCGCGACCACGTTGCGAGCCAGTGGCTTGTAGGGTTCGACGGCAAGAAACTGGGCCGGCACGCGGAAGGTCTTGCCGCTGGTCGCGCCGCGACGAAGCGCCTTAAACGTCACAATGTCGATGGTTTTTCCCTGGTAATCGACGACCGGCGGCTGGACAACGATATCGGTGAGAATTGGCCCATTCGACTTCGGATCCTTGGAAAGCAGATTGGCTTCGAATTCGACCTGGCTCAATTTGAGGGCGCCAGACTCCAACATCTCGGGAGACGACCAGAAATAGCCGAGGGCCGACCCTAGTAACAGGCCGATGATGCACCACTGCCAGCGTTTGAGATTTGCGATGTTCATGCGATTCACGGCAATGTCGTACGCAGCGGCCCGCATAACGAACAACGTCTCGAAGAGGGTCTACAGCACAGGCCTGGAAAAAAAGCTTGGCCGAACCACGAAATGACTGCAACCGATTCATTCCCGAACCAATCCGTTGTTGCGGTAAAACCATGATTTCTTCCGTGAGCGCTTAGCCGCGCTCGATTTTAAATTCATTTTCGCACATTGCCCGGGAACGACTCTTCCGGGCATGATGCGTCTTGAACGTATGAGCGTATTTCGCCAGCTTTTTGCCGCCGCCACCCTCCTCCTTTGCGGGGCAGGTTGTTCTACCTACGAATACGACCTCACCCGACCTGCCGAGTTGGCGACGCACATCGCTCAAAAATCGCCGACGACGGTCCGTCGCGAACCGCTGAATTATCGCTTCACCGCGGAGGAAAGCCGGCTCGTGGTCGAGATCGAGAATCCAACCGATTCGGCCATCCAACTGCTCGGCGATCGCAGCAGCGTCGTCGACTTCAACGGTCAGAGCCATCCGCTGCAATCGCGGTCAGCCGCTCCACATAGCTTTGTGAAGGTCATTCTGCCTCCGCTGCGGCCCGTGATCGAACGCACCGGCCCGACGTTCGGCATCGGAGTGGGCACCGTGGTCGGCACACGCGGCCGGTACAACCGCGGCCTGAACGACGATCCGCTTCTGTACGGTAGCGGCGAGTCAATAGAACCACGCTACCTCAACGTGTACGATGGCGACGATTCGGTTTATTGGGACTGGAGCGGCCAGGGCGAAATCCGAATTGCCTTCACATTCGCCAAAGAGAATAGTGATACCTTCACGCAAGAATTTGTGATCGCTCGACGGAAGAAGAGCTAGGCTCGTCGCGTCGGGCGATCGCATGCTTGTCTGATGTCTCGTGCGGTTCCGTCTTTTCCAATTTTTCTCACAACGCCGGAATAATATCGATGAAAGCACTATCACTTTTGTTGCTCGTAATCATCGCTCTTGCAGGTTGCTCAAGTCACGACGGGATGAAGCATTCGTCGGCGAGCACTATGCCGCACATGATGACCGCCCGCGCCGAAGTGAAGCCGTCGCAGGCGGCGACGACTCAGCCGACGGACAGCAATGTCACCGGCACCGTAACGTTCACCCAGACCGGCGACAACATGCGCATCAGCGTCGATCTTTCCGGCTTTGCCCCGAACTCGGTTCATGGCTTTCATATTCATGAGAAAGGTGATTTCACGGACGCGCAGCTCCTCAGCGCCGGTGGCCACTTCAACCCGGCAGGGCATCAACATGGCGCGCCGGGATCGCCGTTATCTCACGCCGGCGACCTGGGAAACCTGACGGCCGATGCGAACGGGAACGTCAAAACCGAATTAGTCGTCAAGGGTATTTCCCTGGATCCGAAATCCGCGACGAATATTGTCGGCCGCGGTGTGGTAGTGCACGCCGGGGTGGACGACTTGAAGACCGACCCCGCCGGCAAAAGCGGCAGCAGAATTGCCGGTGGAAAAATCGTCGCGAGTTCGATGTAAGAATGCCAGGGCGATTGCATGTGACCCAAAAATTCGTCACCCCGAAGGGAGCAGCGCGACCTGAGGGATCTCGGCTGACGATACATGCTCTACAAATCGAGATTCCTCAGGTCGCTGCTGCTCCCCTCGGAATGACGTGTCTTGGGACTCTCACAAACACATTCACATGCATTTGCCCTGGTAAGAATGCTCACGCGATTTTCTAATCGCGTTCAGGCGATGCTTTAACGAGAAACCTGGTCGAATGACCACCGAGCCAACTGTTTCTTCCGACTCCCCGGCGAGGCAGCGGTCGCTATTTTCCCTCTGGTCCGACCGGCCGCTTTATGTCCGCATTCTGGTCGCAATGATCGCGGGTGGATTGCTCGGCCTCGTCGTCGGGCCGCGCATTGCCGGCATTGACCTTCCGGCACGTGTGATTCTACGGTTGCTCGGCGCGCTCGCGCCGGCCCTGATTCTCGTCGCCGTCATGCATGCGGTGATGACCACCCACATCGGCGGCCGCGTCGCGGGGCGATTGGCGTTTTTGCTCTTCCTCAATACCGTCGTCGCGATCTCCATCGGGCTGCTCGTCGCCAACGTCATCCGTCCGGGATCGCACGCGACGATCGCTCACACCGCCGCCACGCAAAGCGCTGCTCCGACCGGCTCGAAAAATCCGCTCGTGCAGTTCTTCGACGCCGTCCCCGATTCGCTCGTCAAACCGCTCGTCGACAACAACGTCATCGGCGTGATTATCCTGGCGATCGGCTTTGGCATTGCCCTGCGCGACGTGCGAAAGAAACCGCTGCGCAGCGTTGAAGAAATCGTCGAACTGGCTTACGCGACGGTGATAAAACTTCTGCACTGGGTCATCACGCTCGTGCCGCTGGCCGTCTTCTGCACGGTCGCGAACACCGTAGGGGTGAAGGGGTTCAAGCCGTTCGTCGCGCTGGGCGCGTTTGTGATCGCGGTCGTCGTCGCGCTCTTGCTGCAGACAACGTATTACCTCGTCCGCATTCGCTTCGGCTCCTGGGTTCACCCGATCAAACTCGTCGGCCAGATGAAGGACGCACTGATCATGGCGTTCTCCACCGATAGTTCGACCGCAACGATGCCGGTGACATATGCGTGTTTGAAAGACAAGGTAAAACTGCGCGAGACGAGCGCGAACCTCGGTGCGTTAGTCGGGAGCAATTTCAACAACGACGGCACGGCCCTCTACGAGGCGATGAGTGCATTGTTCATCTCCCAGCTCATCGGCCAGCATTTAAGTCTCGGCCAGCAGGCGATCGTGATGCTGACCGCCGTGGTGGCAAGCGTCGGCGCGGCGGGAATTCCAGAGGCGGGCCTGGTCACGATGACCCTCGTCTTCACCGCCGTCGGTTTGCCGATTAATACATTCCGTTACTGGTGACGGTCGATTGGTTTCTCGACCGCTGCCGCACGGTGATCAATGTGATGGGCGATGTAAACGTCAGTTGTCTACTGGACGGGAAGACGCCTGAAGGAACGAAGTAACCTGATTAACCAGCTCTTCTTTCCAGACGCGAAGGTCACGGCATAGCTGAGGCGAAGTTGACCAGGCTTCGGGAACTTAGAAACAGACGCCGCCGATCGAAAGTCGATCGGCGGCATCTGTTATCAGCTATTTTGAAAGGACGCCGGTTCCCGGCCTACTTCGATTCCATCGTCGTGGAATCGACAACCTTCGTCTGCATCCGGTTGGCCTGATCGATCTTCATTTGGCCGGCCTGGATCTTTTCGTCGGCCTCGCGGACCATGCGATCGCCCTCAATGGTCTTGCCGTGATCCTTCATCGTCATGCCGCTGGCCTTCATGCCCTTGCCATCGGCGACCATCTTTTCGCCCTCTTTCATCATCATCCCTTTTTCCTGCATGAGCTTACCTTCAAGCACGGCGCGGTCACCTTCAGTGCGCGGGCCGGGCATTGTGGGCGACGTATCGCATCCGATTATGCCCAAGCCAGCCACTGCTAACGCCAAAACCGAGAGTCGAGTCATCATTGTTATCTCCTGCGGCCGATTGGCACGCGATCGTCGTTCTGCTGCCAATACACTTGGTTACAGTGAGCGATTTCCAAAGACCCTAGCAAACGGCGGGCCGTCTAGCACAAATGTCGTGCCGCTTTCCCCGGGCCTTCGGTTTTCCTAGCATTGGCCTGACGCCATGAAATCTAAACCGCTGTCGTTCAAAATCGATCAAATCCTCCAAGGCAAGCAACGCCTCACCGATGCGCAAGCGCTCGAGCTCCATCACAGCGCGACGTTGCACGACCTCGGCAGTTGGGCCAACACGGTGACGCAGCGGATGCACCCGGAAGATTATCGCACTTATGTGATCGATCGGAACATCAACTACACGAACGTCTGCACCGCCAAATGTACGTTCTGTGCGTTTCGACGCGATCACGAGGACGCCGACGCTTACACGCTCGATTTCGACACCATCGGCAGAAAGATCGATGAGCTTGTCAGCATCGGCGGGACGCAAATTCTCATGCAGGGCGGCATGAACGATCGGCTGCCGATCGAGTGGTACGAAGATTTATTGCGTTTCATTAAAACCAATTATTCAACGGTTCACATCCACGCCTTCAGCCCGCCGGAGTTTGTGGAGTTTGAACGGTTTTTCGGAATGGATGTGCGCGACATCATTCGCCGGTTTAAAGCCGCGGGCCTGGCGACAATTCCCGGTGGGGGCGGAGAAATCTTCGCGCCGCGCGTGCGCCGCCGCATTGGCCTGGGCAAATGCACCGGCGACGACTGGCTGCGCGTCATGCGCGTCGCGCACGAAGAGGGACTGGACACTTCGGCGACGATGCTGATCGGGCATATCGAGTTTGCCCGTGAGCGCATCGAGCACATGGCGGCGTTGCGGGATATGCAGGATTACGCAAGCATAGTCGGCGGTGGGCAGTGGGCAGTGGGCAGTGAAGAAGGAAAAACCGTCGATCGCATTAAGTCTCTCTTGCCTGGAGTGTTTGAAAAATCTTTCCTGCCCACCGCCCACCGCCCACCGCCCACTCCCGGCCACTACACCGCCTTCATTCACTGGCCGTTCCAGCGAGAGAACACGCCGCTAGGCCGCGCGAAGGAATGGGACGAGGCGGCCTATGGCCCGTTCGATGAATCGACCAACGACGACGTGTTACGCGGTCGCGTCGTTCGCATGGCCGGCGCTGAGGAATATCTGCGCACGCTCGCGATCGCCCGGATTTATCTCGACAACTTTCCCTCGCTGCAAAGCTCCTGGGTCACCATGGGGCCGAAGATCGGGCAACTGGCTCTGTATTTCGGCGCCAACGACATGGGCGGCGCGATGATGGAGGAGAACGTGGTCAGCGCCGCCGGCACGACTTATCGACTGGCCGTGCGCGAATTGTGTCGTCTCATTCGCGATGCCGGTTGGATTCCGGCACAGCGCGATCAATACTACAACGTCGTGACACGCCACGACGGCGCGGATGCGCCCGATCTGGTTCCCGATCCGCAGGCACGCACGCGCGATGTGAAACGGATCGATAAGGAATTCATCGGTGCCGCGCCCGGACTGGACGATGACGCGGATCGCAGCGTTAAGGTTCAGCTACCGATCCTCACCTAGTCAGCGTTCAAAGATCGCTTCATGCTGACCGTTCCGAAAGCGATCCTTCTCGATATGGACGGCACGCTGACCTGTCCGTTGCTCGATTTCGCGCGCATCAAACGTGAAATGAAGATTCCGGTCGATCAGCCGATCCTCGAGGCGATGGCGCGGATGACCGAACAGGAGCGGGCCGTCGCGAACGAAGTTCTGTTGCGGCATGAAGATCACGCCGCCGACCATTCGGCGCTCAACGCCGGTTGTCATGAGCTGCTGAATTGGATCGCGGCGAAGAAAATTGCGACTGCGATCGTGACGCGCAACAGCCGGCGAAGCGTCGAGCGCGTGATGAAAATCCATCATCTGCCGATCGAGGTGTCGATCACGCGGGATGACGGTCTCTTCAAGCCCGACCCCGCCCCGCTCAAACTAGCCTGTAAGCGACTTGGCGTGTCTATTGAGCGGAGCATGATGGTTGGCGACGGCGCGTTTGACATCGAGGCGGGCATCGCGGCCGGGATGCGGACGGTCTGGATCAGCCACCGACATCGGCGGACATTCACGGCAAAGCCGTCGATCGAAGTCGAAGATTTGCCGGCACTGCTGCGCTGGCTGGAAAATATCGGAGAGTTCAGATGAGGCAATATTTTCTGTGCTTGCTCGTCATCATATTGCCGGCAACGAGTCTGGCGTGTGAGGCATTTCAGATCCGCTCGCCGGACGATCCATCCGTTGTGTCGCGAACGAAACCGCACGCCACGACAAAGGTTGTGATGTTGTCGCAGGATGGCGCGACGACGATATCGACCACGACATCGACGACGACAGCGTTGTCGAATGACTCCTCGCTCGATGACATTCTCGATGCGCTGGATCGCGTCGGCCGAAATCTCAAATCACTGACGGCCGACGTTGCTCTCACCGAAGTCGATACGCAGCTTGGCGGGTCGAGCAAGCGCAGCGGCAAGGTCTGGCTGGAGTCCAGTACCGACACGACGCGATTCCACGCGCTGTTCGATCGCGTCGAAACCGACGGCAAGAAAAAGATCGAGAAGCTCGAATACGTGCTCGACAATGGCAAGTTGATCGATCGCAACTACGCGAAGACGACGCAGGTAACCCGCGTCGTGCAATCGAATGGCGAGAAGACAAATCTCCTCAAGCTCGGTGAAGGCCCCTTCCCGCTGCCGATCGGACAACCGCGCGAAGACGTCCACAAGAGTTTTGACGTGAAGAAACTGGAGCTTGCGAAGGACGATCCGGCCGGCACGCTGCACATCGAGCTCATTCCAAAGGAAGGTACATCGCTGTCGCGGAAAATGAAGTCGATCGAAGTCTTCGTGAATCCGAGCGATTCACTTCCCGTGCGCATCTCCACGCTCGATCCAAGCGAAAATACGCAGCGCGTGACCGATCTCTCTCACCTCACATTGAACGGCCCGATCAGCGATGCCGACTTTAAGATGGAAAAGATCGACGAAGCGAGTTGGAACAAGATCGACGAGGCGTTCGAGACGAGTCATTAGCTTTTGGATTAGATAACGTGGCGTGGGCATCCCGCTCATGCTGACGATCTATTCATCGTCAATCGACACTACCGAAATACGCCAGTCCACGGGCTGGAAGCCCGTGCCACGAAATACTGGGCAGCGCGGTGTCCAGTGCGTGAGGGGTGATTTACGCCTTTACCGCGACGCGCTTTTTGGGCGGCTTGCCGACCAGCGCGCGTTCCAAGTTTCGCATCGCCTGCTGCAATCGCTCGTCGTTTTCGACCAGCGCGATGCGGACATATCCCTCACCGTTTTCACCAAACGCTCGGCCCGGTGCCAAGGCAACTTCCGCCTCATCCATCATTCTCAAACAGAAGTCGATCGAGCCTTCTCCGGGCTTGTAATGCGCGGGATTAATCTTCGCCCAGACAAAGACGCTGGCCAGCGGCTTGTCGTAAGTCCATCCGAGTCGATCAAGACCGCGGCAGACGACATCGCGGCGATGCTGGTAAATCCTGCTCTGCTCGGCGGGCATATCGCCGCACTCGCGCATGGCAATCACGCTGGCGATTTGGATCGGCGCGAAAATACCGTAGTCGTAGTACCCCTTGATCGTCGCTAATGCTTTCACCATCTCGGCATTGCCCGCACAGAATCCCACGCGCCAGCCGGCCATGTTGTAGCTCTTGGACATCGTCGTGAACTCGACGCCGACTTCTTTCGCACCCCTCGCGGAGAGGAAACTCGGTGCTTTGTAGCCGTCAAAATTGACTTCGCCATAGGCAAAATCGGAGATGATCATCACGCCGTGACGGCGGCACATTTCGATCGCGCGGTCCCAGAACTTTTCGTCGATCGTCATCGACGTCGGGTTATGTGGATAATTCAGGATCAACAATTTCGGCGTTGGGTACAAACCTGCGATCGTCTTCTCGATATTGTCGAGAAATGCCTGGTCGTTCCCCAGCGGCACACGAATGACGTTCGCCCCGGCCATCGCGACGGCGTAGATGTGAATCGGAAAAGCGGGGTCGGGAACGATGGCCGTATCACCCGGACCGAGCAACGCGAGGCAAAGGTGCGAGAAGCCTTCCTTGCTACCGATCGTCGCGATCACTTCCGTTTCCGGATCAAGCTCAACGCCGTATTTCGTCTCGTATTTCTTGGCGACTTCCTTCCGCAGACCCGCGATGCCGTTGCTGACGCTGTAACGGTGATTGCGCGGATCGTTCGTCGCCTCGGCGATTTTATCGACAACGCACTTCGGCGTCGGGTCGGTGGGGTTGCCCATGCCCAGATCGATGATGTCGATCCCGGCCACCCGCTTGTCGTGCTTCATCTTGTTGATGCGCCCGAACAAATAAGGCGGCAACCGCGAGATGCGGGTCGACACGTCGATCTTGAAAGGTTGTTCAGGCATGGGAAATAGTAGTCAGTTATCAGTTGTCAGAAGCGATTAGTTGCTTGGCATGGTTGCGGGCCGCGTCGTGATTGGCGTCGTGGTCGGCGTCGTGGTCGGCTCGGTCGCGGGGCCGATGTTCTGGTTGTGAATCGTTTCTCGGCGGCGCTCGAGTTCCTTTTTGATGTCGGTCTTTTCCTTGATGTCATCGGTTTGCGGCGGACTGACAACCTGTGTATCGAACTGCCGCTTCAATTCAGGTTCTATCACCTTCAAATTTTCCGCGATCGCCCGCTGCAGTTGCTGATGCAGGACACGGACGGCATTGTCGAGCAATTGGGCGTGAAGATATTCACGCACGCCGTCTTTCACATCCTCGAACTTGGCGAACCGCGGCGGGACGCGTTGGACGAGCTTGATAATGTGGTAACCGTTTCCCGCACCAACGGGATCGGAGACTTCGCCGGGCTTCAGATCGAACGCGACTTGCCTAAAAGAATCGGGAACGACATTGTCAGGCGTGTCGCGCGTGAAAGGTTTCATCTCGCCGCCGATGGAGGCTGTCTCTCGATTGCGGCTCATGTCCTGAACCACCTGTTCAAACGACTGTCCCTCACCGATTCGGCGCTTGGCTTCCATCGCCTCGGCAACGTTCGCCAGCGCGATATCTTTCACGACAACGTGCTCGCCGTACAGCTGATTAAATGCGCTGTGAAGATTGGCGTCGTTGATTGAATCCTTCACCATGACTTCGGCGATCTTGCGAAGATAGGTGTTGGTCTCCATCACAATCGTGAAATCGGTTCGCGTGATCTTTTGCTGCTTGAGAAGTTGATCAAGCAGTTCAGCCCGCTTTTTACGCAGGTCTTCCTCAAGCGCGGTAATGCGTTGCAGATTGCCCTCTTTCTTGGCCCGTTCCAAATCATCGTTAATGCTTCGCAGTACCGGGTCTTTCTCTTCGTTAAACAAGCTGGCAACGTACCGGTCCGTCTCCTTGGCGATATCATCGGGGCTGGCCGTGATTGAGACTTCCTTCGCGTTTTTTTTCGCCAGTTCCAGCTGCGCGATCTTCGCGAGCATCTGCAGGCCGTACGCCTCGATCAGCGGTTGATCGAGCTGGCGGCGGGTGATGGTGAGGTCGGCGATGGTAGCCATCGCTTCGTTGTCGTACGACGCCGACGTGCTGGCCTCGATGAGCGGCAACGTTTTCGGCGCGTTGGACACAGCAGACGCCGATGAGGCAGATGACGCGACCTGTGCCTCACCGCGTGGCGGCAGCGGACGGTTCGCGATCGTCGGGGACGAATTGCAACCGGCCACCCAAACCAGGATCGCCATCGGCGCGACCGACCATTTCAGCGTGCACGACTTCGACACAAACGCCTTCCGTTGAAACGTTTCAAACAACAGGACGGGAAATTGTTTCGGGCTCGCCGAAAGGTGTCAAGGAAACGCACCCATTTGGTTCCGCGAATGCCGTGATCGATTTCGACGTCGTTTGAGTTTCCAATCAATTGTCGTTAGTTTTTCTGGCATGTTCGTGCGATGACCGAAGCGCAACTGCACGTATGGAGGATTCCTTGAAGCCAGGATCGAACAAAGTCTGTGCCTTGCTGCTGTGGGCATCGTTTGCTGTGGGCGGCTGCACGGACGTGCTCACGTATTCGAAGGAATCAGAGACGGCGGGCATGAAGCTGTACAGTGCCGGCAATTACGCAGATGCGGCGGGTGCGTATCGTAATGCGGCCCGTCAAAATCCGCGCGATTTTACCGCCTACTACATGATGGGCAACTGCTACACGCAGATGGGGCAATACCAGCAGGCGATCGGGAATTATCGCACATCGCTCGACGTGCAGGCGACCACGCTCGAGGGAAAAGATAATCCCGCGCAGAAATACAAGACCATCGATGCTCTTGCGGCCGCGATCGCGCACAGCGATACGCACGATACCGAAACGAACAGCGTGATGGCCCGCGCTCAATCAAGCCAAAGTCCGGATGAATACCTGCTTCTCGCACAGATTGCTGCCGACCGCGGCGATCCGGATTCGGCCATTGAGGCTTACGACCATGCCTCATCGCTAGGGCAGGACAATTTTTATATTGCGAAGAGCTATGGCCTTTATCTGCTGAAGCTCGGCCAGCGACCCAGGGCTGAAGAGATGTTGCGGAGGTCATACGCGATTAACCAGAAAGATGCCCAGGTCACCGACGGCTTGCGAACGCTGGGCGTCGTTCCGGGGCCGAGCTTGAAGGCGGAAAAGGATCTTGTCGCCCCGCCGCTGCCCAAGGGGCCGCTGCCGGAAATTCCATGGGAAAAAACGCCGCCGAGCGATGTGAGCAATCCGTCGCAGAGCGCGCCAGGCACAGCCGCGCCCCGCGATTAGATGAGCAAATCCGCAGTGCGATCGCTGCTGATCGACGTTGCCAACTGCTGCCTGAAATCGCTGAGGAGCAATCTTGCCTCGGCGCTAAACGTCTCGGTGGGCGCAGTTCCTCGGACATCGTCGAGCATGCGCGTCAGGCGATTGCGATCGAGCCGCGCTTTTGAATCCATGTCGGCGAGTCCCATGCTCCATTCGGGAAAAACCCGCTTCTTCACCGGCTTGAACACCAGACACTGTATCCCCGCGTGGCGTCCATCCGCTTTGATCCGGCCGAACAACGAGGAGACCTCACTCATCTCGCCTTCGAGCAACTGCATCAATTCCCGCCCGAAGCACAGCAGCACGCCGGTCACACCGCATTTTGAATTGTTCACGGCGCTCTGGTCGACGATCGATGTCAGCAGATCGTTCGACAGCCTTGGTGTGCGCTGACTCACATAAACCAACTGGGTAAGCGGCATACAGCTCCGGTTCGTGCCCTGAAGCAAATATCGGCCGGATGTCGGTAAATCTAATGACGAATCGCTGCTGAAAGAATTGAAAATACCCTACTTCACCGTCACGGTGCTTTTGCCCTCGACAAGCATTTCAAAAACCCGTTCGACATCCTCATTTCGCATGCGAATGCATCCCATCGAGGCCATCTTACCGATGCTGTCCGGCTCGATCGTCCCGTGCACGCCGTACGATTGCTTGCCCACGGCGTGGCCATCGACGCCGCTAAGACCGATCCATCGTCCGCCGAGCGGATTTTTCGGATCGCCGGCATCGATGACGCCCTCTCCACGCGGGCTGAAGTAGGTTGGGTTTTTGATCTTCTTATGCGGCTCGACCAGCCAGACGCCGGTTGGTGTTGAATCGTCACGACCGAGGCCGACTTTAAACGTCGTCACGTACATCGAACCTTTCTCGGTCGGCGGCGCGCCGAGATATAGTTCCATCGTAAACGCATTCTTATCGACGACGGCGAAGAACGGACCTTTGATCACTTTGATCGTCTGATTCGCCCGAAGCCGCTTTGGATCGGAGATGTTGTTGATCCGGCAGAGAAATTCCCACGTGACGTCGTACTTATCCGCGATTTTCCGCAGCAACTCGCCCGGCTGAACAGTATACGTCCCGCCATACGCATCATCACCGAACTGCTTCGGGCCAAACACCACGACTTGACTTACCTCTCCGAGAGCGGCTTTGCACTTGGAAGTGTCCTCGGCAGTCAGCTGGCCGGAGAAGAGTGCTTCATTCAGCAGGGTTCGCGCGCTCAAGAGATCGTCGGCAGCCTTTTGAGCCAAGCCTTCCGATAGTGCGTGATGGCCATCGACGGTTGACGTTTTTACCAACGTATTCGGCGCCGTGGTCGGGAGCGTTGCCGGCTTCACCGGCGTTGCGACGTCGGCCGGCGTCACCGCTACGTTTCGCGATGCCTCGACAAGCGCCGGCAGACCGTCGTTCGGGCTCGCCATCGCAGCTTTGCGCGACACCGACTTTCCATCTATGTTGTGAAAATAAAATGCGCCGCCACACACCACTACGATCGCCAAGGCTGCAATGAGCAATCGGCTGGCACGCCGTTGAAAACGACTCACGGAAACCTCCCTGTCGAATCGAAACCGAACACGCTTGGGTGATTGATCACGGTACGCGGGAGGAGGTTTTGAAGCAATTATTCGTCGGTTTAGGGCAGCCGGCCTTTAGATCTTTTACTTCGCCACGACGCGGCTGATCGTGAAGATCGGCAGCATCAAAGCGAGCGCAACGCCACCGATGATGAATCCCATCACGACGATCATGGCCGGCTCGATATAGCGGGTCAGGTCGGTAATTTTTTCTTTCAGTTCCTGCTCGCTGTATTGGGCGATCTGTTCCATCACCATCGCGAGCTTGCCGCTTTTCTCGCCCGAGTGAATCATTTGCGCGACCGACAGCGGCACGAGCGGGCTGCTCGACATCGCATCCGCCATCGGCTTGCCCTGCTGGATGCGGGCCGACACGTTCGCCCATAACTGTTTGTAGCTTTCGTTGCTGGACAGGTCGTTCGCGGTGGCCACGCATTCGACGAGATTGATGCCGCTGCTGGCCATCGTGCCGATCATTCGCATCGAGCGCGAGAGATGCATCTTGCGAAGCACCGCGCCGATCAGCGGCAACTTCAACTGCCCCGCGTGCCACGCGCGTCGACCCGCTAACGTGCGAACGTAAGCAATCCAGGCGCACGCGCCGGCGGCGACCAGCCCGATGACGAACGGCCATCGATGAACGAGGAAGTCACTCATCGTCATGAGAATTTTGGTCGGCGTGGGCAGTGCGGCGCCTTT
Organism: uncultured Phycisphaerae bacterium; assembly: GCA_964236135.1. Taxonomy (GTDB): domain Bacteria; phylum Planctomycetota; class Phycisphaerae; order Tepidisphaerales; family Tepidisphaeraceae; genus CAXSBN01. The sequence continues at coordinate 66,858 of CAXSBN010000011.1, read as the reverse complement.
GGCCGCGTAAATCGCGGTGAAGCGCGGCATGACGAATGTGAGCAGAAATACTGTCGTCGAAATCGCGAATCCAAACATGATGGCCGGATAGGTCAGCGCGCCGCGCACTTTCCGAACGGTCTCGTGTTCATCGCGAAGATAACCGGTGGCGCGATGCAGCAGCTTCGTCAGCATGCCGCTCTTTTCCGCAGCGCGAATCAGTGCCACATACAAGCGCGGAAAGCTCCGCGGGTGCTTAGCCATCGCGCCGCTGAGATCGGTGCCGCTCTGTACAGCCGTGCTCAATTCCGCCACCAGTTGCTTGATGTTCGGCTTATTGGACTGGCTGGTGAGGCAATCAAGCGCTTCGCTCAGCGTCACGCCGGTTTCAACCATGATCGCCAGCTGCGTCGAAAACTGAATGAGATCCGCCCGGGCGATCTTGATCCCACCGGCCCGCGAGGAGATCGTTCCAACGGACGAGTCGCCAATCGGTTTTACCGAAATCGGATATTTCCGGTCAGCGCGCAGCAGCCGCCCGACCTCGCCGATCGAGGCGGCATTCATCGTGCCCGTCGAGGGAACGCCGGAATCATCGCGAGCAGTGTAGGAGAAGGTGGGCATGATGGATTCTGGGTTCAGGGTTCTGGGTTCAGGATTCAGGGTTCAGGGTTCGGGAATTTTCTTCGCTGAACCCTGAACCCCGAACCCTGAACCCTCTCAAGCTGTCACTCGGTAAACCTCTTCGAGCGTCGTCACGCCTGCTTTTACTTTTTCCAAACCGTCGACTCGGAGCGTGCGCATTCGACGCGCGGAGTATCGCTCGTCCTTCGATTCTTCGGCCGTTTCATTCGTGGCGAGTTGTCGCAATTCGTGCAAGGACACGCCGCTGCTGATTTTGTCGAGCATCTCGTCGGTCGGCACGAGTAATTCGTAGATACCAATTCGGCCGGAATATCCGAGATGTCGGCAGTGCGCGCACCCCTTGTGCTTGTAAAGCATGTCAGCACTCGTCCCGGTCAGGCGTTCGAGTTGGCGGCGTTCATTGACGCTCGGCTCATAAGACTCGCGGCATCGCGTGCAAAGCTTTCGAACCAGCCGTTGCGCAAGCACGCCGGCCACCGTCGCGCCGACCAGGTAGGGTTCGATGCCGAGGTTGAACAGTCGCGTGATTGCGCTGGCCGCGTCATTCGTGTGCAGCGTGCTGAGCACCAGATGCCCCGTCAGAGCGGCCTGTGTGGCCAGTCGCGCGGTTTCAGCGTCACGAATTTCGCCCACCATCAATACATCCGGGTCTTGCCGCAGCAGCGATCGCAGCGCGGTTGCGAATGTAAAGCCGGCCTTTTCGTTCACGCCGAACTGGTTCACGCCCGTCAGCGCGTACTCCACCGGATCTTCGACCGTGCAGATGTTGACATCGTCACTGTTCATCTCGTGCAGGCTCGCATAGAGCGTGCTGCTCTTACCGCTCCCGGTCGGACCGGTCACGAGCAGAATGCCATTCGGCAGCGCGATCAGCTTTCGCCACAGTTTTAATTCGTCGTAACCGAAGCCGAGCTTCTCAAGGCTGACGCTGGCTTTATTGTTGTCGATGATTCGGATGACAACTTTTTCGCCGTGCTTTCCCGGCATGGTGGAGACGCGCAGATCGATCGGGCGCTTTTCCATCATGATGTGGATGCCGCCGTCCTGCGGCAGGCGGCGTTCGGAAATGTCGAGCCCGGCCATGATCTTCACGCGCGATGCGACCGCCGCGTGCATTTGTGCGGGCGGGCGCAGCTTTTCCACGAGCCGGCCGTCGATGCGATATCGCACGCGCAGCTGTGCGTCGCCGGGCTCGATGTGGATGTCGCTCGCCCCTTCGCGCACCGCGTTGTAGATGCAGTAATTTACGAGCTTAACGACCGGCGAATCACCGGCGGCCTGCTCGAGATTTGCGATGTCCTCAACCTTGGCCTCGACGAGCTTGAACTCCTCGGGCTGCACCTCCTCGATGATCTCGTCGATGACAAAGACCTTGTCGTTCGGCAGGTAAGTCTGAAGGGTCGCCTGAATGTCGCGCGTGCTGGCAGCAACAAGCTGCACCGCGTAGCCGCTCAGCCGTTCGATTTCATCGAGCAAAAATACGTTCGCAAGTTCAGCCACCGCGATCGTGAGCGTGCCTTCCACCAGAAACAGCGGAAGCACTTGGTGTTTTTCCAGGAACTCTTTCGGCAGGATCGCGATCACTTTCGGATCGGCGACTTTCGGGCTGACTCGCGCGTACGGAACGCTATAAGCCGCCGCGAGCGTTTCGATGATGATGTCTTCAGTCGTGTAGCGCAGCTCGATCAGGATTTCGCCAAGCAGCTTCTGATGGTTCGACCGCTTTTGCTCTTCCAAAGCGCGCGCAAGCTGATCGTCGGTGATCACGCCTTTGCGGATCAACTGCTGTCCGAGAGGTTGTTGAACTGCTGCGGAAACCATTCGGCTAATGAGCGTTTTTCAACGCGGTAGGAAGGTCGACGTGGCAATCGAATCGATGATCGAGACGCGTGATTTCCAGAATCTTCCGGACGTTCTCGTCAAGGCTTGCCAGCTTCAGGCTCCCGAAAAGGTCGTCACATCGCCGCTTCAGCCAGAGCATTGCTTCCAACGCCTCGCTGTCGACGAAGCCGACTTTTTCAAAATCGAGAACAACATTCGCATGTTCGCGCGGCAAGCTGAGCGCCGCCTCCGCAAGCTTGCGGAGTTCGTCCGCTTCCGCGCTCAACAGATCCGCCGAGGGGGCGAACACCAGCACACCGTTGTATTCATCCGTTTTGATCGCCATGGTCATCGGTCGCGTCAGGCGGCCTTCTCCACGTGCTGTTGTTCGGCAATCTTGGACGCATGGCAGAGCGATTCTTTATCGCTCTGCTCCTGATGCATCCGCAGCAATTCGCCCAGCCGCGCTTCGCCGATGCACAAAAATTTCTCTGCTAGTATCGGGTCGAACTGCGTCCCCGCGCACTTCTTAATTTCGGTTAACGCCGTCGATAGCGGAAGCGCTTTGCGATACGTGCGGCTCGATGTCATCGCGTCAAAGCAATCCGCGAGGCAAATAATCCGGCCGAAGATCGGAATAGCCTCGCCGGCCAGATTCTGCGGGTAGCCCGCGCCGTCGTAACGCTCGTGATGCGACATGACGCCCGGAATGATGTCTTCGACCTTCTTGATGTCGCTCAAAATCTTCGCGCCGATCTCCGGGTGTTTTTTAATTTGTGCAAATTCTTCGTCGTCCAGCTTGCCGGCTTTACGCAATACAGCTTCCGGAACGCCGATTTTTCCGACGTCGTGCAAGAGCCCGGCCATGTAGACACGTTCGGCAAATTCATCGGAATACCCAGCCACGTGCGCGAGCTCCTTGCTGATGAGAGCGACGCGCTCGGAGTGACCGCAGGTATAGGCGTCCTTGGCATCGACCGCGCTGGTGAGACTGTGCAGCAAGCCCATCATCAAGCCATGCACGTCCTCGAACAGCATGGAATTTTCGAGATAAATCGCCGTCTCATTGGCGATCGAATTTAAGAGTTTGCTATCGATTGAATCGAACTCGCCGTCCTGTTTATCGAACCCAAACAGGCAGCCAAGCAAATGATCCTGCCGCATCAGCGGCACGGCGAGCATCTGCGTTGCATAAGGTGCAAGCCAGCTGAACTGGTCATCGCGATCAAGATGATGAATCAGCAGCGGAGCTTTTCGGTCGGCCAGCGCGGCGATCAGTTGCCTTGCGAGAGTTGAGATCAGTTCCGGCGGCAAGGCCGTCTCACCGTAGACGGCCGGTTTGCAGTCCGCGAAGTGTTCGTCGTCGAGCGCAACGCCCATGCCGCGCACCTGCATCACTTCCATCACGTCGAGACAAGCCTGCTTGAAAAAATCGTTCGCCTGCCGGTTCACTTTCATGCCGCCGCTGAGCGTGTAGATCAGGCTCAATTCCTCGTAGGTGTTCGACAACTGGCTGGAGAGCGTGACGAGCTCGCCCTCCATGCTGGTCAGCCGGAGTTGATCGCGCGTCATCAACTGCGCGATGCCGGCCTGTGCGAACAACGCATCAGCACCATAGCCCGGCAGAGACTTCGCGAGGGAAAAGATCAGGCCCGAATCAAGCTTCAAACGATTACACGTTCGCTGCACATCCTCATCCGACGCGTTCGCAAATGTGTCACTTCGCGCCGCCAGCACGACGACGCCGACCATCTGACGCTTTTCAATGCACGGGAATGCCACCATGGCGATGCCCGCAAAGGCGCGAATCATGGTTGGTTCGGAGGCCAAATTAATCTTGGAAATGGCCGATCGAAATAAGTCAAACGATGCATTGCCCGCTTGGCATTGCGGCAGCAGATATCGCATGAAGAACGGCGCGGCGGAGGCATCGTGATACTCGACCGCGGCATCACAGGAACGGCACATGAGCGTGAACAGCTCGGCCGGTCGGAAGCGTTCGGCAATCGTGTCCAGGACAGCGCGTGGAATCGGCATTGCCGACGCGCCGATCGCCGCCGGCGTCGCCGCGGTTGATTTTGAATTGATGGTCGCCACGCCGCTCATTGCTTCACCGCTTATCCTGGCCTCGTTCGTTCAACACTATGCTGCCTTGCCGGTCAAAATTTCCATCACCGTCGCGAGCAATTGCCGCGGACTGAAAGGCTTGCTCAGCACTTGCAACACGCCGCTCTCTTCCATGTCGGCCGGCTCGAGGTGATAGCCTCGCGCGGTCAGCATGATTGCGGGGATGCTCGCCGTTTTCGCATCAGCCTTGAGCTTTCGGCAGAGCTCGAGTCCGGACAGGTGAGGCATGTGATAGTCCGTGATGAGCAAATCCGGCCGCTCGGTGGTTGCCAGCTCAAACGCTTCCTGCCCGTCGCGGGCGGTGACCACCGTGAAACCGGCATTGCGCAACTTCAAAGAGACAACGTGCAGAATGTGGCTTTCGTCGTCGGCCACGAGGATGGTTTTCGATTCGCTCATACAGCTACTTTCGCGACTCTGAATTCGTTAACACCAAGTCAGGCCAAATCCATTTCGATTCCGAACGTGCTTCCCTTGCCAACCGTGCTTTCGACAAACACACGTCCGCCGTGAACGGTCTCGACGATGTGTTTCACAAGGGACAAACCCAGGCCTGTTCCCTTGGCGACCTTGTTGTTGGCTTCCGACCTATAGAACTTATCGAACACAAAGGGGAGGTCCTTCGGCGGAATGCCGACGCCCGTGTCACTAATTCTGGTGATCGCTTTTTTGGTTTGTTCGTCGATCGCGGTCGTGATGGTGATTTGCCCGCCGTCCGGCGTATATTTCACCGAATTGCTCAGTAAATTGAGCACGGCCTGATACAGCATGTCCCGGTCCGCCAACGTCTGATAAAAAATCGGGGTCGCATCGGACTTAATGATGATCTGCTTCATCCGCGCCTGCGGCTCGATGACCTCCGTTGCATCCTTCAAGACCACCGCCAGGCTAAGCGGCTTTTTATTGATCTTGATCAGTCCGGACTCGATGCGGCTAATGTTGAGAATATTGTCGATCAACCGGCCAAGGCGGTTGGCCTCGCTTTGAATGACTTCGTAAAACTCGCGGGTCGTTTTTTCATCGTCCGCTTCACCGTCGATGAGCATCTCGACGTAGGCTTTGATGCTCGCCAGCGGCGTGCGCAGCTCATGACTTACGTTGCTCACGAAGTCGTTCTTCATTTGCGCGACTTCTTTTTCCCTCGTCATGTCATGGAGCACCGTCACCACGCCGGCCGGCTCGTCGGATTGATCGGTCACGCAACTCAGCGTGACCTTGAAAATCCGCGCTTCGCCCGGCGCGCCGTCGGGGCCTTTCGAGGTCAGCATCTTGTGTTCGACAACCCGGCTGCCGTTCGTGCTGTCGCTCTGCCGCATGTCACGGATCATTGCGACGAATGCCTTGTCGCGCAGCATCTGGTCGATTGGCGTGCGACCCGCCTGAGATAAGTCAAAGTCAAACGTGCGCGCCGCCGCTTCGTTAGCCAGAAGAAGTTCATCGAACGTGTCGGTGACCAGCACAGCGTCGGAAATGCTGTGCAGGATCGCCTCGGCATGCTGCCGGCGGGCGGTCGCGACCTTTAATTGAATCTCAAGTTCCTTGGTCTTGATGGTCGCATCGGTAACGCTGTGATCGGCGAATTCAATTAACTCGTTGATCGATCGAACGAGTGCTTGAAGGTCGCTCCCTTCGGCGTCGGCCAACTCCGGTCGCGCGCCCGACGCCAGCAGATTCACAATTCGTGATAGCCTGCGGGATTCCTTTCGGAACAGTGTCAGCGCCAAACAGCCGGCCGTGGCGGCCAGGAGCAGAAAGACGATTCCCGCGATGATCGCGTATCGCGTGTTCACGTCGACGATCAGCCGACGGAGTTCCGGCGCAATGAAACCCACGCCGACGAGGGCGAGAATCACCGTGAGGATGGAAACAATTTTCCCGCGTCGCACGTTCGAATACTCCAGTCACTCTCTTGCACTTCTCTCCAACGTTCTTGAGCGAGGTTGGGAGAACGGCTACTTCCTCTGAATCCCGGCACACCGATGAGACAAGCTCGCACTCTTAATTCATCGCACTCGTCCCAACATCGAGCTTCGCCAGCAGCTTGGCGGCCAATTCGTCTTTTGGTTGCAGCTTCAGCGCTTGCATGTAGCACTTCATCGCTTCGCCAGATCGGCCAAGTTTTTCCAGCGCGTAGCCCATCATGCAGAGGCTTGTCGTGTCATCGCTATCTAGCTGATGAGCACGGCTAAATGCGGTCAACGCGTCAGTTATGCGGTTCTGCCGCGTGCGGACATATCCCATGAGCAGGCACACCTGTGGGGACTGGCTGTTGAGCGCAACCGCCCGCTGCGTGGCAAGCTCAGCGCGAGGGAGGTCGTTCAGTTGCAACGCCGCCTGCGCGAGGCCAAGCCACGGCGCGAGGTCGGCCGCACTTAGCCGCGAAGCCACATCAAAACTTCCTCGCGCGTCGGCTGGGTGATTCAACTGAAGCTGGCAGTCGCCCTGGGCCAGGTAAAGGTCGGCCCGCGTGTCGTTCGTGTGGTCGGCGAGCAATCGGCTGAAAATGTCGGACGCATCGCGATATTGTCGATTGGCATAAAATGCGAGCGCGAGATGCTCGCGAATCCTGCCGTCGTCCGTCGCCAAGATCGACGCGCTATGCAGCATCTCGATTGCTTCGGGAAATTTACCCTGCTGTGACAGCAGCTGACCCGCGGCATCACGGATGATCGCGCTGTGCTCGAAGTAAATGAGCTTGTCTTCCAGTAACGCGAGCGCTTCGCTCGACCGATTCATGCTCACGAGCATTTCGGATTGCGCCAGCACATACGACAGCTCGGAGGGCATCTTCTGAGCCGCGTGTGAGTAGAACTCGTAGGCTGCTTCCGGCTTCTGCCAACGCTGGCAGACGACGCCGCTGAGATAATCCGCCTCGGCGTCTTTGGGATCGTACTGTCGGGCCAGCTTCAGGTGCTCTTCCGCCAGCTCCAGCTTGCCCTGTTCGATCGCCAGCTTTCCCGCCAGCTCGTGAATCTTCGCATTCGTCGCATCAATGCGCAGCGCGTCGGCCAAGGTGGTCGTGCATTTATCGAAGTTGCCGTTTTGGTATTGATCGCGCGCCAATCCATACAGCACAGTCGCCCGCGTGGTGTCCCACTGCTCGCGCGCCTGCTGTTGTTGCGTCTTGGTTTGCACCTGGCTCGCGCAGCCGCCGGTGAGGGTGATCGCCGACGACGTCAACGCAACGATGATGGGCCACTTCATTCGCATGGGATTCTTTCGTGTGCGGGAGCAACTATCGCAGGAACACGTCGCCGAGCAGCGGCTCGATGTCGACGATGTTGATCGGCTGCGTCGTCGGCGCGACAGCGACCGCCTCATCGAGACCGATGAGCTTCGCATCAATCGTGAAGCAGGCATCATCTGCCGACCAAGATGCGACTTTTGTCGTCGGCGACGTGAACGGCACCGCCGACGGCATCGTCGTTGGCGACAGCTTCGCCATCTCGTGGACTTCCACGGCAACCTGTTGCGTCGGGGGTAAATCCACTTTAACAATATCGACCGCCGGCGGCCTCGCGGGTTGCGTTGCCGGTTCAAGGACGATCGGCGCGGTTGCGGGGATACGCGACACATTGCGCTGCTCAGCCATGATCTGCCGCCGCACGAAGCCGCGGATGCTGCTGTTGTCCGACTCGGTGAGCGTTTCGCCGGTCAACTGCCGCTTCATGTTGATTGCCTCGATGAACGTCGAGTTAAGATTCGTCGCGCAATCCAAGTGCCAAAGTGCCAGCCGGCGATTCGGATTCGGCTTTGACATTTCAGTGACGGCCGCTTCATAGCTTCCCTCGGCCAACCGTTCGGCACCCCAAAACATCATTCCTTTTCGCACGCCAATCCGGAGTTGCTCGGCCTGCTTCAGCATTTCCTGCGACGCATCGGAATAGGCCGAGTCATCTTTCACGACATGAGGCGTAAGCAGGATGATGATTTCTTCGCGCTGCGTCTGGTCGCTCTGATTGCGGAAGAGCGCGCCGGCCAGCGGGATATTGCCGAGCACCGGAATCTGATTCTTCGCGCTCGTGCTTGCCTCGCGGAACAAGCCGCCGATCACCACGGTATGGCCGTCCTTGACCATGATGTTGCTCGTCACTTCCGTCGTGACCTTGAACGGGAGGTTGGCCGCGTTTAATCCGCCGGAGCTGTCTTCCGGGTGGATCTCCATTCGGACATAACCGTCGTCACCGATGTATGGACGGAAGATCAGGCGTGTGCCGGTGTCGAGGAAATCGACGGTCTGCACGGTTGAGCTCTCCGTGACGGTCGTCGTGAGATAGCCGTCCTTGCGTCCAACGATCACTTCGCCCTTCTGCTTGTTAAGGGCCAAGACCTTGGGATTGGCCAGTACGGTCGTATTCGTCACGCCTTCGAGCGCGTTTACGAAGATCGATACATCGCTATTTAGGAATCCGACCTTCAGACCGTTGCCGACAGCAGAGCTGAAAGCGTTTCCAGTGCCGACGCTCGATTTCGCGCCGCTGTTTGCAATTTTACCCGTATCGGTATTCGCGCCGGTAATTTGCCCGCCACTGGCCGAGAGCGATGTGAAATCGACGCCGGAGAGAATGTTAAAATCGACGCCCAGCGCATTGTTGTCACTCAGGGCCGCCCGCATGATCGTGGCTTCAATCAGGATCTGTTGCGGACGTCGATCGATTTCCTTGAGCAGCTTGCGGGCGCGCTCGATGTTCTCCGCGTAATCGGTCACGACGATCATGTCTTCCGTCGCGTGGCTGTTGCCGCCGATGTCTTTCGTGCCGCTGTCCAGGCCGCTGATGGCGGCGGTGGTGAGTGATACCTGCGCGTCGGCGCTCAGCACCGGCTTGATCATGTTCGCCGCGTTCGTGGCGGGCGTGTAAAAGACACGGAACACTTCAGTCGTCTGCACCCGTGCGGCTTTATCCAGCTCGGCGGCTTCCTTCGCGCTGTAGATGTAGATGAAATTGCCCTGCTCCCGATAGACGAAGCCGTTGACGCGCAGAATGGCGTCCAGCGCTTCATGAACCGTCACGTTGTAAAGATCCAGCGCCGGCAGCGTCGATTTCACGTCCTTGCTCGGCAGGATGCTTTTCTGTGCCTGGTATCCGATCACGCGCAGCGTTTCGACCAGATCCGCGCCGTTGGTAATACTAAGGCTGAACGTTCCGTCGACATTTCCGGTCATCGCCGGCTGCAGATCGGCCACGGCTGGATTTGTCGCGGGAGCGGTGCTCGGCGTCGAGGCAAACGGATCGGTGCGATCTTCAATCAGCTTAACGGCGGTTCCCTTCGTCGAGGCAGGATCGCCCGCATCGCCGGCAGATTTCGCCGGACCCGCGCCAAACGCGCCACCCGGATAAACGGACAGCGAAGCCAAAAAAATAGAGGCCGCAGCCTTTGTGAACTTTCGCATCACGTTGATCCTCGACGTCTCCCAATCCCGCATCATCTCATCGTGATCTCAAACCGAAATCCGTCTCGCTCCACGATGATTCGCCGTGCTTCGATTCGCTGGACGGCAAACAAGGCCACCACATCGCCCTCGCTCACAAGCTTCCCGTCGATCATTGCTTTAGGGGTTTGCCCCATCACGATCGAGTCGAGCCGCAACTTCCCTGCTTCGGCTTCATAGTTAGCCTGAAGGGTGTCGCGCTTGTCTTTCAGATCGGCTTGAACGAGCAACGACTTTTCCAGGTTGCTCCAAAAGGATCCGTCGGCGACCGCGTTGTTCGTGCCGGGTTCGCCTTTGCGGCTGCCATCGCGCGGAAAGAAATCCAGATTGGTCGAGAATAAATTGCGTGAGACCGGTGGCACCGGCTTGCTCATCCAATCGCGGAGTTTTTGCATGACCCGCTTCGGATCGCCCGGCAGGGTCAGCGGCGGCAGCCCACTCATGGCCACGCGCAGCTCGGCATCGCTAATCGGTCGACTACCGCCGCGGTTTGCATTCTGACTGCCGGTGGAGCCGCCGCGATTATCGGGCGTCGACCGACCGGCAATCGCATTGTTTGCGATCGAACCGTTTGCGTGCGCCACGCCCCCCGAGCCCGCGACGATCGCGCGTGCAACCATCACGATAAACACCACCGACACCAGCGCGAGGAAACCGGACTTCTTCGGGTCTTGCCGAATCGCGTTATCGAGCCGTGCGACGAATTTGTTGCCGTTAAATGCGCTCATGTTCCGTTCAAGTTATTCGGCTGTGAAATAGGTATTCAGGGAGACCTGCGCGGTCACTTGCCCGCTCGCGGGGTCTTTCGATTTCAGCGTCATGCTTCGCACCCGCGTAAGGCGCTTCATCTGTTCGGTGTTTTGAAGGAAAGCGAACACATTGACGAAGTCGCCCTCCATGGTCAGTACGTATGGCAATTCGCTGAACAGTTCGCCGCGGCCAAGCGAGCCGGGTTTAATCGCGAAAGTTTTCAGCGACGCTTTCTCAGCCGACTGACGTAAATCGTTGATCAGATCCGGCAGCTCCTGTGGCGTTGCGGGCTTCTTGATTCGGTCGAGTTCCTGCCGCAGGCGCGCGTTTCGTTCGGCGATCTCGTTCCTAATTTCCGAGCGCGATCGATTACTTCGCACTTCCGACTGCATCCCGAGCGTCTCGTGCTGGAGCGCGGCAATTCGCCGCGTGATCGGCCCGTATGCGAACAAGTAAAACGCCGCCAACAGCATCAGCGCAAGGACGGCCAACGTGCGTTGCGCCCTTGTGCACCATCGGATGTAATCCTTCAAAGTTCTCATGGTCGCTTCCACTAGTCGCTCAACGACTTGTTCAGATCCATGTCGAATGAGACTTCAAATTCTCTCATCAGATGCGCATGATCGGATTTGTCGCGGACGAAATTCACATGCACGTCTTCAAAGAACGGCACGATCGTCAACGCGCCCAACAGCTTCACCAGATCGGCATCGCTCGGCGCGATCGCAAGCATTCGAACACTCAGCTTCCGGTCAGTCAGCATGTCGCGTTGCAGCCCGGGCTTCGCCGGCGAGGCTTGCCGCTGCTGTTCGCTGGTATCGATGTTCAACTCAATCAAACTCGTTTCACTCGACATCGCATGATCAATTTCGGCGATCATGCGCGACATCTCGACCGGCAACCCAAGTTTCGAAACGATTTGCTTCTGCACTTCCAATCGCTGCTTGAGCAACAACTGCTCATCCAATTGTTTCAACTCAAGCTTGCTCTGACCCAACTGCGAGGCCACGCTGTCGTGCGCGGCTTGCGCGGAGCGAAGACCTTTTTGCGCAAGGAACATCCAAATGGCGAGCCCGCCGATCAGCACGGCAGTCGCGTATCCCTGCACGTGGAGCAAACGACGGCGCTGACGCGCACGCGGATACCAGTCCGGCAGAAACTCGATTTCACGCACGCGACACCTCGCGGGCGACCGCATTCGGCTTAACGGTTGCGGCGGAATCGACGGCTTTCAACTCGCTCGCCAGATCAACGACCTCGGCCCCACTCACCGCCATCGAACCATCGGCGGCGAGCGTTTGCCGACGACGGCCGTCGCGGGCGCCGAAATGCTCGGGAACTGTTTTGAGGCTCAGCCCCAGCGCGGTTGACCACTCGCACAAATATCCGCGACGATCGCCGGACTTCATCCGACTGGTGTCAACGCTGTGCAACGGACGCGCTGCCTCGACCGGCACGGGAAGGCCGGCACCCAGCACGCTTAGAATCTGCGGATCGCTTGCCTCACCACCGGTCAGTCGCACGCGCGACGGGCGTTGGCCGCGAAACGTGACCGAGAAATATCTCAAGCACAGTGAAATTTCTTTAGCCAGCAACTCGGCCAGGCTTCGCGTTGCATCGAGCACTGCCTGCCGAACCGGATCGCGTTGACCGCGATCGGCACCGTTCTGCGCGACGTCAATTAACCTGCGTCGAAGCGTCCGTGCTTCATCAATCGTCACATTCAGCTTCCGCGCGACCGCCTCGTGAAGTTGCTTTCCGCCAATGTCGATCGGCTTGAAAAAGCTGATGTCTCGCCCGCGCCCGATGATGACCTGGCTCCGCCGCGCGCCGATGTCCACAAGCACATTGACGTCCTGCTCGTCGTCTTTGCGGCGAATGAATCGCTCAATGCTTCGATAAATCGCGGCCGGCTCAAAATCGAGCGAGTCGACGGCCAATCCATGCTGGTAGAGAAGTTCGAGATATTCGTCGACATCCGCGTGCCGCGCGGCAAGGACGAACACTTCGCGGCGAGTGTCGGTACCCTGCCGCACGTCGCTGGCGTGCATGAATTTGACGTGGGCCAGCTCGGTATCGAACGGAAAAATATTCCGCGCTTCAAATTCCACTGCCGAGGCAAGCTCGCTCTCGGGCATCTGCGGCAATCGCAGGTTCTTTACAGAAACAAACTCGCGCGGAAGTGTCGTGACGATACGCTTGCCGACAAACGGCCCGGTGCGAACGAGCTTCCGTATCAGGTCGGCGGCGTGCTCCATGCGCTGGGTGGCCGTTGTGGAAATCGACTCGGCAGGCAACTGACCGCGCGCCGCCGCGGCGACGGCGAGCTGCCCATCGACGACGTGCAGTTGCAGCAACTTCACGCTGTCCGAGCCGACATCGGCGCCGATCGGCAGAATTTGTTTCCGTGACGAAAACATCGCGATTAAAAGGACCCGTTTGTTCGCGCAACGGCGTTATTGAACGCTGGCATCACCGGTGGCCGGCTCTATTTGAATCGTCAGGGAAGCCTCGCCGCTTTGGACGATAATCGTCGCTGGGCTGGTTAAAGCCGACTCGGACGTTCCGTCAAATTGAAACGCTTCCCCCAGATCGTTGAAGCCGAGAATATTGGACGTGTTCGACGTACTCACCACGCCGTTTATCATCACGTCCCCCAATGCGCACCCCGCCAGCGACGGGGTCCCGCCATCGCCGAAGTTCATGATGTATTTCCCGGAATTTTCTGCTGGCCGGAGTGGGTGATCCATCGGCTGTAGGCCGACGTCGTCGCTGATCTGATATTGCTGAGCGGTGAATCGGACGTAATGGGACTTGTGCAGCGAGATCGCGCGATTTCGGGCAAATTGCAGGTCGCCGAGCACCACTCGCGCGGCCGCGACACAACGGGCATCATCATTGTTGCTGATCGCGGGAATCACCATCGCCGACGCGATCGCGAGCACCGCCACGGTGATCATCATCTCAATGAAGGTGAATCCCCGGCGGCGAATTGACGGATCGGTTCGCATAAAGAAATGGCCAGCGCCTATTTCTTCTCATCGGTTGCAACCGTCCGAACCTGAATCTTTCCGCCCTCAAGCATTGCAATCAATTTGTCCAGCCGACCGTTTGTGCCACGCATTTCCTCGAGCATCTGATTTCGCTGCGCACCGGCGTCGGGAATCTGCGCCTGCGCACCCGCCACGTAGCTCGGCGAAAACCATTGCCCCAGGAGCGTCAGCACCTGCAAAACCAGAATCGCCGCGAGCAACCGAGTGGGCTTCATCATGCAAGACTTATCGGTCAATCGTGTGTTACAGGCCCCAACGCACGATATGAATGCCGTGCGGCGTGCGATTGACGTCCGATAAGAGCGGCGCCGCAGCCTTGGTCGCGTTAAAACTTACGGTGACCGCGCCGACAAAGCTGCTGCTGATCGTCGCGGCGCTACCGGCAAACATCATGGCCCCCTGGACCGTCAATGTTGAATTACGCGCCACTGCAGCGGTTGTCGATGCGATGCCCGATCCACCGATCCAGCAGAGACCGTTGATCGTCAGCGATTTCGTTGCCGCACCTGACTTGAATTTGATGCCGTCGCCGACGATTACCGCGGGCATATTGCTTCGCGCGGTGACCCGCGCCGTGCCGGTGATGGTAAGTGACTTGCTGCTGCCGCAAAGGATGATGGAACCGTCGATGTCGCAATCGCCGAGTTTGACGTTGTCGTCTGAATAGAAGATCGCCTTCGGATTATTCTGGGCCGCCGTGAGTGAACCCGTCACCGTCCTGGGCAGGAGTTCCGCCGTCCCGATTCGTTGTGTGCCGGAATCATCAAGGTAAACGTAATACGGCGACGGGCCGTGAATGGACGAGATGATGCTGATCTGCGAGAGCGACGGACAGGCGGTCGATGGGAAGGTCGGTAGCGGCAAGACGTTGCTGAGGTTCGACGCCGACGCTCGAACTGCGCCCGCCACCGTTCCGGCCCCGCCGTTGCCGCTTTGGTCGGGCGACGACTGAGTGAATGTGCCGTCGCAGCGCACGTTTCCCGTCACCGTCATCGATGTCGGCAAGGTGAAATTTCCCGCCGTCGAGAGCGCGGTATCAACCAGGTAGTACGACTTCAGATCAACACGGACTTTTAGTGATCGTGTCAGGCGGCTCGTCGCATCATATCCCGAGTATGCTGTCGAATTGATGTCATACTGATCCGCCACAGCAGTCGCCGCAGCCGCAACGCTTACATCTACCGTGCCCGGCGTGGCGGCATTTAGATTGAGGCCGGCCTGCCCCGCATAAACGCCGTTGCTCAGCACCGGCGCGGTTTCAGGGTGCTGCATGTGATACATCGCGAGGTTGACTCCCGACTCGGCAAGGTACATCGCCTGCGTGGCGCGCACCGCGTTTGCCTTTGATTCCGCGCGAAGCGTCGCGCTGGAGAGCAACGCTAGCCCAAGGATCGACGCAACCGCCACCACGGCGATGACGAGCATCAACGCGATTCCACGCGCGCGTAATTTACGTCGAGTGCTTTTCATTGCACGGCCGCCCGGAGCGAAGTGGTGATCGGCTGACGAATTCCACCGGGATCGTTTTCAAGCTCGACCGTCCAAGTCACGATGGGGGCGACGGTCGTTTCGTCGAGATGTGAAACCTCGAGATGCGCACTGGACACATTGGCAAGCATTCGTTTGGCGGTCTGTCCCGCTTCCACCCGGCTGATCGCATCCGCGGCCCGGAGCTCGCTCAGCGTCCACGTTGCATCCGCGCCGCCGCTGACCGTCCCGCCTGATCCCGTGACAACGCCACCGCCTACAACTCCGCCACCGACAACCCCGCCTCCCACGACTCCACCCCCGACCACACCGCCGCTGCCACCTGTTCCCGAACTCCCACCGGATACGGGTGATGGCGATGCCCCGACCAGCTCGATCGCATTCGTGGCCGGGTTAAATCGGATGACGGTCAATTCGCTGGTCTCGATTTGCCCGTCGTCATTGGCATCACGCAGCCAGTACACGATTCCGGCTGATTCGCCGCTGTTGCCCAATTTCCATTGGCCAACGATCTTTGCATCCTGTAGCGCGTTCTGTAGCCGGGCGGTAAGCTGCATCATCGCCGAGCCGTTCTTATCCAGTTGCGTGCCCTGCTCCCAGAATCGTCCGACGGTGAGCATGACGACCGAGAGCGCGGACATCACCAGCGAGGTCACGACCAGCCCGAGGCAAAGCTCGACCAGCGTAAACGCGCGGCAGGATGTTTCGGTCCTCTGTTTCACCAGGCTTACTCTCTATTTACGCGCGACATCAATCGAGAAATCGCCACCGGTGCAGCCCCGCTACCGCCCGGGGGAACGACCGCCACCGTGACCATCGCGAAGCCCGCATCGCTGGTGCGCGGCGATACGCCGACACCCTCCGGCGATCGGCGAAACTGAATTGAGACCACCCGGCCAAAGGTGAGCGAACGCAATCGCAGACCTTCGGCATCCACTTCATCCGCGCTGACCGTATCTGTGTAGCCAGCGAAATCGGCGATGTCGTCGTAATTTGATCTATCCGGAACGCCGTTTTGGTATGCAGCACCGGGTTGGTCGTTCGTTGCGGGCGGATCGAAGCCGCGGGCCGCGATCTCTTCCATGAGCGACTTGCCCATGCCGGTCGCGGCTGACTCAAAGTCAAACGCCCTCGTTTGCTGCGCACAGGCGGTGAGCGTTTCAAAAACACCTACCGCCGCCGTGACGAGGACGACCGACGCGATGAGCGATTCGGCCAGCGTGAACCCGCGCGACCTGCGATTAGTATTTCGCATAGTCCACTCCGTTTTCATCGCTCCCGGCCAGGTTGGCCATCCACTCCTGCGTGTAGGGCTTGAAGATCCACCCGAACGGCGCGGCACCGTCCATGATCGGCAGCGAACCGGAAGTCGGCATCGTTTCACCGTCGCCGACGATGTAGACCGTGGCGCGGCCCGCCATCGGATTTTCCGGCAACCGGCTGATGTACGGGCCGAACCGGTGATCCCCGGAATTCATCGCGCTCGTGTCGGCCAGCTCATTGCTGAACTGTGTCATCTGCGCGACGAACGAATCCTGGTCCGGCACGGCCGACCGATCGCCCGCGGCATAGCCGGGCGGCACGTCACGATGCTGAGCCTTATAGACTTGGACCTGAAGCCTCAAAAAACGCAGATCGTCTTTGAGCGTTGCATCCCGCGCCAAATACGTCGCGTTTGAAAAATGCGGGATCACGATCGCCGCGATGATCCCAAGAATCACCACGACGATGAGGATCTCGATCAGCGTAAACGCGCGGCGGGTCTGTAGGGACGGGAACGACATGATGCCTTCTTCTATCGACCGGGCGATAGATGTCGTTCACTCGATTTAAACGGCAACGCCGGTCAAGTCGCGAGACTTGACCGGCGTCGATTTTTATTCGGTTCGTAACGTATCTGTTATTGATCATTATTGATGTCGGCAGAATTTGCTTCGTTGTAGATGTAAGCGCCCTTGGCCGACGTCGCCCAGATTTTGCCGGTGGTCGTGTTGATGATGAATCCCGCCGTCGCCTGTCCGCCATTGGCGACACCGCCGGAACCATAGTCGGCTGAGCCGCTCACGAAGTCCACGTCGCTGCTGTTGTTAAGTGAATTGACCGGAGCAGCTTGAAGATAAGGTCCAAAGGGGCAAATAGTCGCCGTCCCGATCGGAGTTGTGGTTTGATCCGCGTTTGTCTTCTCGCACATAAGCGCCCAACAACCATTACCAGAGGTGCTCCCGCCGGGACCGCCCTGAATGAGATCGCTTGGCAGCATATCAAGGTGTTGTAGCTTGTATAGCTCGATCTGGCTGCGAATCGTCTGCAATTGGCTGGTCAAGCTGTTTTTTCGCGCGTCTTGGGAAGCGTTCGTGAACTGGGGAATCACGATCGCGGCAAGAATGCCAAGAATGATCACCACAATCAGAATTTCAACGAGCGTAAAGCCGTTTGAACGTGTGTGATTCTTTAATTTCATCGGAACGACTCCTCAAATTCAGCAATCCATCCCCAATCCGCGAAACGATGTGCAACCGTAAACAATCGCAAAAATCTTCGACGTTCGTCAGCACTAATCGCCGTCTTTCGTTTCGTCTCTATCCTTCTTTTCGGTGATCGCGCGTTGAAACTTAAGCTGGGAAAAATATGCCGTCATTCCCGCCAGCCGACCTCAATGTCTAAACGGTGGCAACTGACACAGATTCTTAACAGGTCATTGCGGTTTTTGACCGTTTGTCTTATCGAAACTATTGAAAATGACTTTGACTTATTGGACTGTCGCCTCATTCATATTGGCACGGCTCGATACACTTCGTCGGTTAAGGTCATCGTTACATCAATGATCGCTCGTGAGTGATCGGACGTTCCGGCCGTGGGAACTCCACGCCGCTTTAACGTCTCACTCGACACATCGAGACCTCGTTTCAACGAGGTGCGCCGACTCCCCGCGCTGAGCAATCGAGCTGGCGCGGCAAGGGTCAACTGGCGGATGTTCCGCCCGCTCCGGCCACCCGCCGGGATGCACGACGTCTCTTCGCAAGCGATCACTGATGACATCCGCTCGAAGTTGAGCGGTTAGGAGTCTGCTATGCGATCCTCATTCACGTCTCTTTTCAATCGCGTCCGACCAATCCCCCCGAAACGCGCCTTGTCGGCCCGTGCCGAGCGGGCTATCGACCGGGCGGTCATCGAAACCATGGAAAACCGCCTACTCAAATCGGTGAGCTATTCCGGCGGCGTTTTGACGGTTACGGGTACGGATGCGGCCGACAACATTCTGGTCTATGCCCAACTATCGAACGTCAAAGTCAGCTTTAACGGGGTGACGCAATGGAGCGGTTCCGGCAGCGGAATGAACGCCGTCTACGTCGATGGGGGCGACGGAAATGACACCTTGCAAGTATCAACCGGCGCGAGCCGTGTCACCATCATCGGCGGTGATGGAAACGATAAGCTGATCGGCAGTCAAGGCGCTAACTCGCTCTATGGTAATGGCGGGGACGACGTCATTAACGCGAATGGCTCCAGCAACTATGTCGAAGGCGGCATCGGAAATGATACGATCACTGGGAGTACTTACACTGACAGCATTTATGGCAACGAGGGTAACGATATCCTGCATGGCGGCAGCGGCAACGACGTTGTCGACGGCGGCGATGGCAACGACACGATTGACGGTGGTGTGATGAATGACACCATCACTGGCGATGACGGCGACGATTATATTTTATGGGACAACGGTAGTGACAATGTCTCCGGCGGCGCGGGCTTAAATACTTACGACGCCTCATCCTCCCGATATGCAGTGAGCATATCTCTCGACGATGTGCAGAACGACGTCTACACAGGCAATGGTGAGAAGGACAATATTCATTCCGACTTCCAGATCCTGATCGGCACAAAATCCAATGATACCGTCAGCGGCACCGCAGGTGCCGAGTCAATCTTTGGCGGAGATGGCAACGACCTGATCTCCGGCCTCGACGGGAACGACACGCTCGACGGTGGCGCGGGCAACGATACGTTGTACGGCGGCACCGGCGATGACGATCTCACCGGCGGCAGCGGATCGAACCAGATGTTCGGCGAAGACGGGAACGACTCGTTCCATTCCAACAACGGCGAAGCCGACACACTGGACGGCGGCCTGGGCGTGAACACGGCTGATTCCGACGCGCTCGACACGTTGTACAACTTCTAATGAACTCACTCCTCTCCCCAGTACGCTGGGGAGAGGCAGGGAGAGGGGTCTTGTTTTCCATAGGACGACCGAGACCTCTTTCCCCGCCTCTCCTGGAGTACCGGAGATATCGGCCGATTTCACTCTTCCACATCGAGCCCGATATCTAATGCCGCCGCGGAGTGCGTGAGCGCGCCGACCGAGATTCGATCGACGCCGGTCAGCGCAATCGCCCGAACGGTGTCGAGCGTCACGCCGCCCGAGGCTTCCAGTAAAATGCTTTTCCCAGCGCGATCGCGCATCTCGACGGCCTGCTGCATATGCGGGCAATCCATGTTGTCGAGCAGGATGTAATCGATTCCGTCGACCTTCAGCACTTCACGTAGCTGTTCGAGCGTATCGACCTCCACCTCGATCGTTCGCTGCCTCGATTCCGCACGGCTGCGGACGATCACGTCTTCAAGAAACAGGGCAATCCGCTTCAGGCCGACGCTGGTCAGATGGTTGTCCTTGATGAGCACGGCATCAAAAAGTCCAATGCGATGATTCGTCCCGCCGCCGCAGGCGACGGCGTACTTATCGAGAGCGCGCCAGCCGGGCAGCGTTTTTCGCGTATCGAGAATTTTCGCGCGGGTTCCATCGACGCGGCGTACGAACCGCTGCGTGAGCGTCGCCACGCCGCTCATCCGCTGAAGAAAATTCAGGATCACCCGCTCGGCCGACAACAGCGACCGCATTGGCCCGCGCAACCGCATCAACGGCATCGAATGCGCCTCGCTGAGGCGCCCTTCCAGGATTTCCATGTGAAACCCCGGAATCTGCTCGACGCGCAGCCGTTCGTCATACGCACGGCAGATCAACTCGACGACCGGCAGGCCGCACGTCACGCCGACATCGCGCTGCACAAGCGTTCCGACGCCGATCATCTTTTCATCGATCAGCAGTCGCGATGTGACATCATCATTCTGCGGACCCATGTCTTCACGTCGCGCGAGTTCGATGAGCGTTCGAAGATCGGGAGTATTGAGGTGTTCAAACATTGATTCTTAAACCCGCTGCATTGTCGACACGAACCCAGGGCTGAAGCCCATGGGCTTCAGCCCTGGGTTCGTGTCGACAATGCAATTCACTTCGCAACCCGTCTCCCCTTCCCACCACGCGCTGGAGTTTTTGGTCTCCAGATTTTATTACGGTCCTCTTCACCCTCGGGTTCCGGTCCCATCTTCGCGCCGATGCCGCTCCGCATTGTCGGCATGCCTTTCATTTCATTGACCTTATCGCGCAGCTGCGCCGCCCGCTCAAATTCCAGGTTCTGCGCCGCCTGCAACATCTCCTCTTCCAGCAGCTTGATGATCTCGGTGTTGTCCATCTGATTGTCATCAGCGTGGATCGTTTCCTGCACCGTCTTGCGCGCCTTGATTTCAGATTCCAGCGACGAGCGAATCGACTTCTTCACCGTCTCGGGCTCGATGCCGTGCTCCTCGTTATACGCCCGCTGAATGATGCGGCGACGGTCGGTCTCGTCCATCGCATTCTTCATCGCGGGCGTGATGTTGTCGGCGTACAGAATCACCTTGCTATTCACGTTACGGGCCGCGCGACCGATCGTTTGAATAAGGCTCGTCTCGCTGCGTAAAAACCCAGCCTTGTCGGCATCGAGAATTGCCACGAGCGACACTTCCGGCAAATCCAATCCTTCGCGCAACAAATTGATGCCGATCAGCACATCGAAATTACCCTTGCGAAGATCCTGCAGGATTTCGACGCGCTCCAATGTCTGAATTTCGCTGTGCAGATATCGCCCGCGAATGCCGGCCTCCTGAATGTACGCACTCAAATCTTCCGCTAATCGTTTGGTGAGCGTCGTCACCAGCACGCGCTCGCCGATTTCGACGCGTTCCTTGATGGCTGCCAGAAGGTGCGGCACCTGACCTTGCGCCGGCTGCACGAAGATTTCCGGATCGATCAATCCCGTCGGCCGGATGATCTGCTCAACCACTTCGCCCTGCGTCTGCTCCATCTCCAGCTTGCCCGGAGTGGCCGAGACGTAAATCGTCTGTCCCACCATCAGCTCAAACTCATCAAACTTCAGGGGCCGATTGTCGCGCGCGCTGGGCAATCGAAATCCGTGATCGATCAATACATCTTTGCGATTCTTATCCCCGAAATACATCGCCTTGATCTGCGGCAGCGTGACGTGCGATTCGTCGATAATCAAAAGGTAATCCTTGGGGAAATAGTCGATCAATGTCCAGGGCTTCGCACCCGGCGGCCGGCCATCGAGATGTCTTGAATAATTTTCGATGCCGCTGCAATAGCCGACTTCGAGAATCATCTCGAGGTCGTACTTCGTACGGGCAAGCAGCCGCTGCGCTTCGAGCAGTTTTCCCTGACTTCGTAAAGTCATGACAGCCGCATCGAGCTCTTCGCGAATCGACGCGACCGCGCCGGCGACGCGGTCTTCGGGCATGACATAGTGAACGGCCGGGTAAATGAAAATCTGATGTTCGCTCTTCAGCAGCTCGCCGGTGAGCGGATTGATCATGTCGATCGTCGTGATCTGATCGCCGAAGAATTCGATGCGGAAGGCAAACTCTTCGTAAGAAGGATGAAGCTCGACGACATCGCCCCGCACTCGGAAGGTGCCGCGCTTGAAATCGATGTCGTTGCGGCTGTATTGCAAATCGATCAGCTTGCGTAGCAACTCATCGCGATCTGTTTCGACATCTTTCCGAATCGGGATGACCGAATTTTTATATTGCTCCGGCGAACCCAGGCCGAAGATGCAACTGACCGACGCGACGAGCAGGACGTCTCGACGGCTGACCAGATTGCTGGTCGCTGCCAGGCGCAACCGATCGAGATCGTCATTTCTTGACGCATCTTTCTCAATGTAGATGTCACGTTGCGGGATGTAGGCTTCAGGCTGGTAGTAATCGTAATAGCTGACGAAATAGCCGACCGCATTGTGTGGGAACAACTCCTTAAATTCCTCGTACAACTGGGCGGCCAGTGTTTTGTTGTGACTGATTACCAGCGTCGGGCGGTTGAGTCGTGCGATGGTGTGCGCCATCGTGAAGGTCTTGCCCGAGCCAGTCACGCCCATCAGCGTTTGGAACCGATTGCCGGAGACCACGCCCGCCACCAGACGGTCGATCGCCTGCGGTTGATCGCCTTGCGGTTTATAGGGGCTGACAACTTGGAAATCGGGCATAGAAATTATTATAGCGGCGCGATGGTTGTGTGATCTTCATAGCGGTGCGCTCAAAATCTTTTTTGTTAGGAATTGATTGACCGCTCGCGCGCACACTATCGTGAGCAAGTCGGTGTGCAGGTTTTGAGTTTAATTTGTAATTCGTTGTTTTTCCCACCATTGGATTTCATACCGATGAAGATCAACTCGTCTCAATCGCCGGTTTCCTTTTCTTCTCAATTTGTTGAACCGCTTGAGCCGCGCGCGATGTTTTCGACCACGTGGGGCCCGACTGCGACGCTCGTCGAGCAGGACAAAGCCGCGTCGCAATATGCCACGATCAAAGGCAGCGGCGTGACCGTCGCGGTCATCGACAGCGGGATTGATTACAACCTCGCAGCGCTTGGCGGCGGATTCGGGACGGGGAAGAAAGTCGTCGCGGGCTACGACTTCGTCGATAACGACGCCGACCCGATCGACACCTACGGCCATGGCACGGAAGTCGCCAGCGTCATCGCGGCCAATCCGTTCACCTACAACAATCTGCAATATTCCGGCGTCGCCCCGGATGCGAAACTCGTCGCGCTGCGCGTCACCAACGGCGAGGACGGTGCCGCTGACGCCACCATCAAGAAAGCCCTCGATTGGGTCATCACCAATTATCAGAAGTATGCCATCAGCGTCATCAACATTTCGCTCGGCTCGGGCAGTTACACGAGCGATCAGACCAATGACACGCTCAGTGCCGATTTCGCAACGCTCAAAAAGCTGAACATCGCCGTCTTCGCCGCCAGCGGAAACAGCGGCAATTCCACGTTTGGCGGCAGCACCGGCATTGCCTATCCGGCAGCGGATCCGAGCGTGATCAGCGTCGGGGCCGTCAATTCCTCCGACGTCATCAGTTCATTCACGCAACGCGACAGCGATCTGGATTTGCTCGCGCCCGGCGAGGCGGTGCCCGCGCAGTCGATCACCGGCTCGGTCGAGGCCGTTGACGGCACCAGCTTCGCCTCGCCGTATGCCGCCGGAACCGCGGCGCTGCTCGAGCAGGCGAACCCCGGCATCGGCCGGGCCGACCTGGTTTCGATCATGCGTGAAAGCGGCACGATCAATTTCGACGGCGATAGCGAAACCGGTCAGACAACCGCGACGAAATATTCGCGAATCGACATTCTCAGCGCCCTGAAATTGTCGGCCGCGCGAAAGACCAAGTCGACCAACACCGTGGGCGCCAGCGCCGTCGCCAGCGATTTGGCCTACGACAATGAAGGCGACCTCTATCTCGCCTACTACGACCCCAGCATCAAATCCGTGCGCGTCGCGATTCAGGATTCGCGCGGCTACTGGTCATCCACTCAAACGATCGACACCAGCGGCGCGGACGTCGGCGTGTATGTCTCGATCGCCATCGACTCTGCCGGCCATCCGGGCGTGGCATATTTTGACAACACCAATTCCGACCTTAAATACGCGCACTTCAATGGCACAAGCTGGGATGTCGCCACGCTCGACCGCAACAAAAGCGTCGGCCAGTTTCCTTCGCTCGCTTACGACGGCTCGGGCGATCCAGTCATCAGCTACTACCGCAAAAGCGGCGGCGACTTGAAAGTGCAGACTCAGAGCGCCGGCGGGACCTGGACGAAGTTCGACGTCGACACAACCGATAACGTCGGTGCGTGGAACAGCATCGCGGTCGATCCGAACGTGGGCATCGTGGCAGTTTCCTACGTCGATCAGACGACGGGGCATGTTCGTTACGCACGCTATGCCGACAGCGCCTGGACGATTCTTGAAGTGGACGACTCGATCAGCGGAGCTGCCTACACGAGCCTCAATATTCACAACGATCAGGCGTTCATCAGCTATCAGGATTTGACGAACGGCGACTTGAAGTTCGCGATTCGACAGAACGGCGAATGGGATAACGAAACGGTCTACACCCCCGCCAATACCGGAAGCTGGTCGCAATTGCTGTTCGATTCAGACGACAAAGCCCACATCGTCTTTTACAGCAAATCGAAGCGGCTGGCCTACCAGGCGGTCGGCTCGTTCGGATCATGGAGCGTGACCAAAATCGGCAGCGGCGGGAACTGGCTCAGCGCCGCGGAAAACGCCGACGGCACCTCGCTGGCGTTTGCCGATCTCATCAACGGAAAAGCGACGCTTCAGATCGATGATTTGCTGTAAGTACATCGCTCTGAATTAGGACACCGTGAAGGCAGTGGCTTTATCTTTTCGACTAAATCGCGCGACTCAAGGCCGACTCGATCGCGCTTGCAATCGCGCCGAGCTCCACTTCACCTTCATACGGAATGTCATTGATGAACAACGTCGGCGTGCCGCGCACACCGCTGGCCTGCCCTGAGGAAAAATCCTCCTCGACGCGATGGAGAAACGCCTGCGTCGAGAGCGCCGCCTCGAAGCGGTACAGCTCCAGCCCGAGCTTCAGGGCATGGTGCGTGAAATCCGGAACTTCCAGCGAATCCTGATGCTGATACAGCAGGTCGTGCATCGGCCAAAACTTCCCCTGCGCCCCCGCTGCCTCGGCGGCCTGTGCGGCGACCGACGCGTGTCGATGCACGGTGAATAGTGGAAAGTGACGAAATGCGAACGCCAGCCGATTTGGAAAGCGCGACTGAAGCTGCTTCAACATCGGATAAGCGCGGCCGCAGTCGGGGCATTCATAATCGCCATATTCCAGCAGCGTGATCGGCGCTTCGTCCGGGCCAAGCACATGATCACGCGTGCGAAGAACGGGAGTCGTCAAGTGCTTGACGACGGCGACGGATAAAGGATCGTTCGGCATGTCACTCGAATTGTAGCGAAGCGTCGCAGCATCCGCTTTGAGCAGTTCCGGCATCCTGCCATAAATCGGTGCTCGCGAGTACACAAGGCCACGGGCTGGAAGCCCGTGCCACGAAAAGTCAGGGCCTCTGCTGAGTTGACGGCCGCGTCGTCGCGGTGGGAAAAATCAGGAACGGCTTCATCTGATCGAGTGTCGCGACGCCAATGCCGCGAATGCGTAATAAATCGTTTGGCTCGCTAAAGACGATGTGGTTTGGCCGCGCGCGGGAATTTCGATACTCGACGATCAGCTTCGCGCGCTTTTCGCCGAGCGTCGGCAACGCCGCGAGTGTCGCTTCATCGGCCGTATTCGGATCGATGCGGTCGGCAAGCTCGCTCATGCGGCTTGATTCAGTCGGCGGTGGATCGTTGATGAACGTGCGATTCATCGCGTACCGCACGAATGAGTACAGCAGCAGGCCCGCGAGAATCGTGAGCAGCGAAACTCGCTGCGATGTGGACCAGCTCGGAAACCGCCACTGATGGGCCACGCGCTATGCCTTCTTTCGCACAAGGTATTGCTCGCGCATCTCCTGAATTTTTCCGAAGGACGGTTTTGCCTTGAACATGTCGTCCATCAGCCCGCCGCCCGGAAGTGTCGGATTGATGTCGGCCAGGTTTCCCCAGGCGATGCTCTCGACATAAGGCTTGCTGAGCGCCAGGCGATAGACCGCATCGATCCAGTCGGCCTGAAGTTGCGGATCCCATGGCCGATGCCACCGCCCGCCTTGCGCGGGGTCGAGCTTCCCCTCCGACCGATCGCCGACATCGGGCGTGTTCCGACCGGGCACGCAGAGCGACGTTAAAAACAGCGGCCGGCCGATCGTGGAAAATTTATCGAGCATGCAGCTGATCTGAAACAGATCGCGGGCGAAGTGCCCCGAGCGCGGCACGCCGAGCTCCAGCTCCAGGCCGAACGCATCGAAATTGATGCCCGACTGCGCGACCATTTCCGCATACAGCATGGGCGGCACCCCGCTGCCGCCGCCGTGCGAGTTGTACTCACCAAACGGCTGAGTGATCGTCACCAGCGTTCGCGCGCTAGGCAGCGCCGCTTTCACCTGCGAGACCAGCAGCCGCGTCAGCTCGATCGATTGCTCAAACGACAGGGAGAACGCGCTGTTCGTGTGCAGGCCGGCGACGACGTTCCACACCGACACGTTCTTACGGTAGCGCTGCACAACCTTCTGCACGAATTCGTACGCCAGCTCGCGCACGGTTTCAAAATCGTGCTCCCAGATAAACATCCAGTCGGGCAGGCCGTTCTCGCTTAAATCCAGGAGCGGCCCGGCGATGATCGGCACGCGCTTTTTCGCAAGCATCTCAACCCAGTCGTCCAATCCACCGGGCTGAAACTTGCCCTCTTCCGGCGCGAGCTGCTTCCACGACATCGGCAACACCGCGTGGTCGAAATTGTCCGCCAGCATGTCTTTGTATTTTTGATTCTGAACAGTTGAATCCACCCGGCAGCCGAAGGCGTGGCGCGAAATATTTCCCGCATTGCGACGGCGATGCAGCAGCAGCTCGCCGTGAAACGCGGTGAGCTCTTCGGACAGCTCGAGACTGATTCGCAGCGACTGATCCGCCAGCTTCGCCGCCGTGGAAGGCTCATCGAGCTTGGACAGAGCCTCGGCAAAGATGTCCTGCGCTTCGCGAAACTTCTCCCCGAATCGCTCCGCCCGCGGGAAGTCGAACAGATTCCAATCTTCCTGCTTCTGAACGATCTTCATCAGCCGGAACCGCGCCAGCTCAACATTTAAATTGTACGCCTTTGCCCGCGGCGGCAAACGCGTGGTCTCCATCTCATACGTCCCGAGCGAGCCGACTTCCCACAACAGCGAGATCGCGACCGGATGCGCTTCGGTGCGACTGACATTGAGGTGCCCGTCCTTGAACGCCACGTCGCCCGCGATCGGCACGCTCTCCGGGCCAACCACCATCGCACCGACGGCCGTAAATTGGCTGACGCGATCGCCGTTGCGGTAAATCTCAAACTTGATCGACATAGGTGGGGGAGTTGATAGCCGTGCCTTACCGGAAGTTTAGCTGGCCGGGTGGAAGAGACAAGGTGAGGGGGTGAGAGGGAGACAGGGAGACAGGGAGAGGGGGAGAGGGGGAGAGGGGGTGACAAGATAATTTGCCATTTTCATCTCCTAGTCACCCCCTCACCTTGTCACCCTGTCTCCCACTCTCCCTGTCTCCCCCTCTCCCTCTCTCCTTGTCTCTTCCACAACCCGATCTACCATGCCGAAATGCCCGACGCCCTCCTCTCCACCTCCCTCCCCTTCCCCGCTCGACGCGGCAAGGTGCGCGATGTGTATGACCTTGGCGATGCGCTGCTGATTGTCGCGACCGATCGCATTAGCGCCTTCGACTGCATCATGCCGAACGGAGTTCCCGACAAAGGGAAACTGCTGACGAGCATCAGCTTGTTCTGGTTTGCCAAATTCGCGGATCAGTTTCCGCATCATTTGATCGCGGCCGACGTCGCCGATTATCCGGCTGCGCTGAAGCCGTTTGCCGACATGCTGCGTGGACGATCGATGCTGGTGAAAAAGGCGACCGTCATCCCGATCGAATGCGTCGCACGTGGCTACCTCGCCGGCTCGGGCTGGAAAGAATATCGCGACACGCAACGCATCTGCGGCATCAAGCTGCCGCCCGGGCTGAAGCAGTGCGAGCAATTGCCCGCGCCGATTTTCACGCCCGCCACGAAGGAGGATTCGGGCCACGACATCAACATCGATTTCGATGAAGCCGTGAATCGCATCGGCGCGGGCCTGGCGGATGAATTGCGCGAGCGGACGCTTCGGCTCTACACCCTCGCCGCCGACTACGCGCGACAGCGCGGCATCCTCATCGCCGACACGAAGTTCGAGTTCGGCCAGCTCCCCGACGGCAGCGTGATCCTCATCGACGAAATCCTCACCCCCGACAGCAGCCGCTTCTGGCCCGCCGACGGATACGAGCCCGACCATGACCAGCAGAGCTTTGATAAGCAATTCGTCCGAAATTGGCTCGAAGCGCAGCAGTGGGACAAAAAACCGCCCGCCCCGCAACTGCCCGACGACATCGTCGAAGGCACGCGCGCGCGATACCAGGAGGCGATGTTTAGATTGACGCACAGGTCGCTGAACGTCGCTTGAGTTGAGAATTGGCTTCGTTTGCGGCAATGCATTCGCTAAAGCTCTCGACGCGCCGGCCTTTGGGTTCGCTTTCGCATTTTGAGCATAAAACGCCCGCGCCTTTCTCGTCTAAATGCCGTTGATCCTGCCGCTTCGACATCGCTGTAAATCCTTTTATATAAATAATTTGCAAGTGAGTTGGCTTCGTTTGATCGATTCGTCGATTCTCGCAAAGCTTTGGGTTCGCTCCTGCATTTCAAGCTCCGGAGAATCGCATTCCCAACCCGGCCCTTTTTCCTTTCTCGCGTGCAACGAGCGCAGTCGGGTCGTCCTCGGGGAGACGTGGAGAGGGGTTTTTTCGAGCGATCCGAAGACCCCTCTCCCAACCTCTCCCCGGGTACGGAGAGAGGAGTAAGAGAATTTCAAGCCTGCCAGAGTTCGATCGTCATTTGACATTCAATCTCGTCCATCGAGACGAGATGCGGTGCGCGTTGCGGGCCGAAACACCCGTCCACATTTAACGTCGGCGCTGCGCTGGCCGCGCTCATTTCGCGCGGCGCTGACGACTCGTCGACGATCCTTCGCTCTTTCTTAGCCCCTTCAATTTAGCGCGATCGCTCGCTACGCGTTCGGAAGTGAAATTGTCTTGACGCGTTCGATGAACTTCCCACGCGCGATTTCCTGCGACACGCCCTTCGCGTCGATCGCAAATAGTCGGCTGCCGTTGGTGTGAAGAATGGTTCCGTCGGCCGCCTGATCGAATGCAAGCACTGAACTGGCGAGGACCGTCTCGCTGCCGCTTTTTGACCGCCGAACAAGTTCCCAATTTCCCGGCACGAGAGCGGCCTGGCCGTTTCTTGACTTGCCCATTTCCTTCTCGGCATCGATCAACTTCCCCCAGAGCATCATCACGCCCTGGCCGGGCCCCTGCTGCTTGGGACCGCCGGCGGTCATCAACGGCTCTTTGGAAAAAACGCGCGAGAAGAAATCCAGAAAATGCACGACGGCCCGCGCGAATCGGAACGGAAAGAACAATACATCTTTCGCCACCGCGATCGCCGACACCGGCTGGCCCGTCGGAAGGTAAGGCCTGCGAATAAAAAGCAGCGACCCGTCGCGCGCATCCACGTGCGGCAGGAGAAAATCGTGCGAGTCGCTTTCGAGCGTCGTTGTGATCGTGCCGCTCTTCAAGTCGAGCATCTGCACGGCATACGATGAAAGCCCCGCGCGAATCCCCGCCTCGTTTCGGCCGACACCCGCGGTCTGGTAGACGATCTGCTCGACGCTTCCGTCAACCCAGGCCGGGCATTCGTCGACAACGTCACCTTCGGTCACCTTGCGCAACTTCCGACCGTTCGCATCGGCGATCGCGATATGACACGTACCGTCTTTTTCGCGCAATGACATCGCGAGTTGTCCGGTTGCGTGATGTCGCGATAAGTCCGTCGCGCGGAATTGCTGCGCGTGATAGAGGCGGCGTTCGTATCCGAGCCGCGTGTCGTATTCGAAAAGCCCGCCGACATAGTCGGTATCAAGCGCGTAGTAGAGATTGTCCCCGCCGTTGCTGTCGGCGATGCCGGTGAACCGGATTCGTCGCGATTCGGCGGGCGGCGCCTGCGGCCCGTCGCCGCTGCCGCGCATCGGCATCGATCGTCCGAAGTTCCACGCGATGCCTTCCTGTCGCCAATCATTTCGCTCGCGATTGCGTTCCGCGCGATCGAGAATTTCCTGCACGAACGAGCTATCAACCAGCGTCGCAACGGCATCGCCCGGACGCTTCAAATACAGCTTGCCTTCGGCGACGTAGCAATACGCGTTGAGAGATTCGTTCGACATAACGTTCCGCGAAAGAAGTGCCCCATGAGACCAAAATGACAATATTCACTCGAAGAATAAAGCCCTTTTCCCGACGCGAACATCGTCTGCTAGACTCTCGAAAATGTCCACGCTCTCGTACCGCACCGCCGGCGAATCGCATGGGAAGGCGTTGATCGCACTTGTCGAGGGAATGCCCGCGGGCGTCGAGATCGATTCGATCTTCATCGACAGCGAACTTCGCCGCCGCCAGGGCGGATACGGGCGCGGCGGGCGGCAAAAGATTGAGACCGACTCGGCCGAGTTTCTGTCCGGCGTGCGCATGGGAAAGTCGATCGGCTCGCCGATCACGATGCTCGTGAAGAACAAGGACGATCGGCTGAACGATCCGAGCGCCACGCCGCCGCTCACGCGCCCGCGGCCGGGACATGCCGACCTGGCCGGGTCGATCAAATGGCTGACGACCGATTGCCGCGAGACGCTCGAACGCGCCAGCGCGCGCGAGACCGCCGCGCGCGTCGCGGCCGGTGCGTTGTCGCGCTGCTTCCTTCGCCCGTTCGGGATCGAAGTGTTCGGCTTCGTTCGAACCGTCGGGGAGGCGACGGCGAACGTCGACGTGAACGAGCGCAACTGGAAATCGCTTATCGCGCCGCGCGATGCGTCGGAAGTGTATTGCCCCGACGCCGGTGCCGACGCGGCCATGCGCGAGTTCATCAACGCGCAGAAGATGGCCAAAGACACGGCCGGCGGAATCGTCGAAGCGCACGTGTTCGGCTGCCCGATCGGTCTCGGCAGTTGCATGACCTGGGACGGCCGGCTCGATTCCCGCATCGCCGCGGCGGTAATCGCGATTCAGGCGTTCAAGGGCGTGGAGTTCGGGCTTGGCTTTGAAACCGCGCGTCGGCCGGGCTCGAACGTGCATGATGAAATCGCGTTCGACGCATCGAAAGCGAACTCGCCGTCGCTCGGTTTCACTCGCCCCACCAACAACGCCGGCGGCCTCGAAGGCGGCATGACCAACGGCCAGCCGATCGTCGTGCGCGGCGCGATGAAACCGATCAGCACCCTCGGCAAACCGCTGCGCTCGGTCGATCTAAACACAAAACAGCAAAGCGAAGCCGGCTGGGAACGGAGCGACATCAGCGCCATCAGCGCGGCCAGCGTCGTGATGGAAAACGTCATCGCATTTGAAGTGGCGCGGGCGCTCCTCGAAAAGTTTGGTGGTGATTCGATGCGGGAGATCAAAGCGAATTACGACAACTTCCTGAACGCCGCGCGGTCACTGCCGAGATAAGCAAGTCTTATCCCTCTCTCCGTACTCGGGGAGAGGTTAGGAGAGGGGTCTTCCGTTTGAATCCACATCGCGAGAGTTTCCGACAAACCCCGCTCCCCGCCTCTCCCCGCGTACGGAGAGAGGAGTAAGTCACTTGCATTTCCCGCACCTTCATATCGACACAAATACGTCCCGCCTGCCCTGGCGGGCTCGCGCGACGCGGGTCGTGCAGTACAACGTCTGCCTCCTGGTCTTTGTCATCATGGCCGTCGTCGCGTTTCGTAAAGGGCTTGCTCAGCAAAGATGGCACTCGCTTCCCTGCACCATCGTTTCCAGCGGCGTGGTGAACGATCCGGACGACGCGTACTATCGCCCGTTCCACGCGAACGTGACCTATCAATTCTGGATCGACGGCGAACTGACCAACGGCCACGACGAGCGAAACAGCGACAAGCCGGCCAAGCTCGAAGCGTTCGTGCGGCAATATCCGATGGGCATGAAAACGATCTGCTGGTTCGATCCGGACAATCATAAATCGACTGTGCTCGTCCGGCAGGATATGCACACGCCCGTGATTGTTTTTACTGGATTCGCAATAGCGATAGCGTTGATGTGGTGGCTGTACTGCATTCCGACGTTGCGACGAGATGTGAATGGAAACTGAGTCAAGGCATTTGATTAACGAATTCAAATTAATGGAATGATCGGTCATATCTTCATCAACGACGACGGCCAGCGTGCACCGCGCCGGACACGCATCCTGCGCGTCGCGGTGTTGAATGTTTTGTTCGCGTTCGTGCCGTTCCTAGCCGTCATCGAAGTAACCAAGGCGGCCGATCGATCGCAATGGGTCGCCACGCCGTGCACGATCGTTTCGAGCGGCGTCGACCGCGATGATGCGGGCGGCCTGAACTCAGACGCGCCTTACGTCGCGGCCATCACTTGGCAGTTTTATTTCAATGCCGAGATCGCGGACGGCCGCATGGAAAACGAGCGCAGCAGCGATGCCGGCAAGATGAACGAGATGGTCCGACCCTATCCGCGCGGAACGAAAGCGATCTGCTATGTCGACCCGTGGAACATTCAGAAAAGTGCGCTGGCAAGGCCGTCCGTTCTGTATCCCGCACTGTTTTTGATCGGCAGCATCATCACGTTCGTCCTGGCCTGGATCTTCTATTGCATCCCGCAGCTACGCGAGTCGCCGCCCGTCAAATTCATTTCACCCGAAGCGCGACAGCGTAGAAATTGGTGGGCGGGCGTCGCTCTCATGGCCGGGCTGTTTGCCTGGACGACATGGATGTTTTTCGCACCGCTGATTCGCAACGTGCAGGCAAGCCGTTGGCCGAAGGTGCCTTGCGAGGTTTTGTCGCGGAATGTGCTGCGAAAGGAAATCCACGGCGAGGGTTACATGGTGCTCTATCACGTCGACGTGCTTTACAAATACGTCGTTAACGGCGTTGAATATCTCTCGAACCAATACAGCGCCACCGACACCGGCGCGCCGTTTTACTCGGCGGGCAAAATTGAGTTGTCTCGACGCGCTCTGCTCGATATCCCGCCAACGTGTCGGGTAAATCCGCTCGATCCGACCGATGCCGTCATCACCACCGCGATTGCGCCGAGTTTCGCTTTTGGGTTGATTCCGCTTTCATTTCTGCTGCTGCTGGGTGTGATGATGTATCGCAAACGGTCGATCGCCAGCTCACGCTGGTTTGATCCGCGAAACGCGCGGGCGGCGCTGCAACGCAAGGGACGATAGATGAACACCGACTCGCCACTCGCTTTCATCGACCGCCACACCGCGCGGCGGGTGTTGCTGTCGTTCATCTCGACCTTCGTCGCGGCCCGCGTGATCGTCATTCTCATCATGACTCGCCGCATGCCCGATCTGTTTCTGCACGTCGGCAGCGCGCATGTGCATCATCTGAATTATGGCATCTTCATTCTCTCACTCGTCGGCGGCGCGCTGCTACTGATCCGGCTGTCCGATTCAGCCCGGCATTTCATCGCTTTGATGTATGGCGTCGGCCTGGCGCTGACGTTCGATGAATTCGGTATGTGGCTGCACCTGGGCGGCAGCTACTGGCAGCGGGCGAGCTACGACGCGGTGGTGACGATTGCCTCGCTGCTGGCGCTATTGATCGTCGCGCCGACGCTGCGACGGTTTCGTCCGCGGCACTGGCTGGTGGCGACAGGGATCTCAGTCTGCGCGATCGCGTTTGCCGGGCTGCTCATCGATTCGGTACGGTCGTATGCACATGCTCACAACTGGCCGAGCTTGAAGGATATTGAAGTGACCGGGCCGCAGTAAAAGCGGCGGGCAATGATTTTCTTCACTTCGGCCTTGCCGCGAGCTTCGCCACCGAGCCGCGCCAGATGACGTTGCCGGTGCGGCAGGTGCGGACGGCGAATGCGAGGATCGCGGTCAGCAAGCCGAAGCTTACCGGTGCGAGCAGCGCGTAGCGTTTCGGGTTTCGACTCCCGGAATAAATCGTCATGAGCACGATCAGCGCGAGAAGCGCGTGCCCCGCCGCTGCCGCGGCCCAGCGGTAATCGTGGTGAAGCGTCACATCTCCAATGCCGATGACGACGGCGATGAGAAAAGCGATTTGTGAAATCGCGATCCATACGATCGCCGCGATCAGCCGCGCCGGATTTCGCCGGGCCGTGCCCGAAAAAATTCTCGCCCAGCCGTGAAACATTTGATGGAGCGTCGCGTGCATGCGCGTGCCGGCCAGGTGAGCGCCGAGCTGGAAGCGAATTTTAAAGCCGGCCTGTTTTAGAAGCCGTGCCAGCTCGACATCTTCGACGATGCAGTCGCGCACCGCCTCGTGCCCGCCGACGGATTCATACGCTTCACGCCGAACCAGCAGAAATTGCCCGTTTGCAAACGCGAGGTTCGGCCGGTTGTCATCGTTGGTCAGCGAGATTTGAAAAATGATCGCCCACGCGCCGGCCAGCAGCGGCAACATCATTTTTTCCAAGTGTGTGCGGCAATCGAGCCGCGTGAGGATCGTCACAGCGTCGTAATTTCTGGCGGTGACGAGCTCCATGCACCCCCGCAGCGCGGCGCGATCTTCAATCAAGACATCGGAATCGACGAACAGCAGCCAATCACTGGTCAGGCCGCGAGTCCCGACGCGCAGCGCGTTGCATTTGCCCAGCCAACCGTCGGGAAGCTCGCCTTCCCTAATGTGATGCACGCGTAAAGACGGCTCGTTCAGTTCGGTGGAAATTTGATCGAGCACGTTAGCGGTCGCATCGCGGCTGCGGTCGTTGACCGCGACGATCTCGAAGTTTGGATAATCGAGTGAACGAATGGATTCGATGCAGGCGCGAATGCCATCGCCTTCATCGCGTGCCGGAACGACGACGGACACTGACGGAAACGTCGCGACGGATTTGTCCTTATCCGACGGCTTGCTGAGGCGAGTCATGCGCGATCGGCCGAGCGACATCAATGCGATGAGGCAACCCCATGCGAACGGGCCAAGAACGAGATAAACCCAGAGAAGGACGAAAAGCGGTTTCGGCAAAGTCGTGGAAACAATACCGCGAGCGCGGCGTCGATTCGAATGCTAGGGAAAATCGACCACAAAAGATGAAGTTTTTCTTTGACTCGAATCGAGTAGGTTCGA
The DNA here is from genome assembly GCA_964236135.1 of uncultured Phycisphaerae bacterium. GTDB lineage: Bacteria > Planctomycetota > Phycisphaerae > Tepidisphaerales > Tepidisphaeraceae > CAXSBN01. The sequence continues at coordinate 31,514 of CAXSBN010000011.1, read as the reverse complement.
TATGCTGCCGCGACGTCGATGCCGATGAAGCGGCATCGAATGGACATGTCTCTTGCAGTTTGCCTGCTCGCGATTGAAAAAATCAGGTGGTTTCCCGCCGGCGCATTGGATGCGAGGTGATGGCGGTTGTCTGTTGTGTCTTGACAGAAGCGGTGAGTACACGGACGTTTCGCAGCGCTTATGAACTGTCTCGCGCCCGCGAAGATCAACCTGCACCTCCGCGTCGGTCCATTGGCGGCGGATCGGTTTCATCCGCTGCTGAGCTGGATGTGCACGATCGGGCTCTTTGACAATCTGACGATCGAAACTCGTTCGGACGATCGTGTCGAGTGTTCGACGGACGATGCGTCGCTGCCGACCGATGAGCGAAATCTGGCCGTGCGGGCGGCACTGGCGATGCGGGCGTTGCTTCCCGATTTGCCCGGGGTGAGGATCGTCCTCGAAAAGCGAATTCCAAGCGGCGCGGGGCTCGGGGGGGGAAGCTCCGATGCCGCGGCGGTGATGATGGCAATGAACAATTTGTCGCGCACTGAATTGCCGCTCGACGCCATCGTTCCGACGGCGTCAGCGCTGGGGAGCGATGTACCCTTTTTCCTGTACGGGCCAAGCAGTGCCTGTCGTGGGCGAGGTGAAATCGTGATGCCGGTCGCCCCGCCGACGGCAAAGTGGTGTTTGCTGATTTTGCCCGGCTGGCATGTCGCGACGCCAGCGGTCTATCGCAAGTTCGATGAGATGCAGCTCGGCGAATCGAAGATGTTGATGATCGAAAACGAACCCAACTGGAAGGATTGGAGCCGCCTGGCCGCGACAGAATTATTGCCGCTGCTGGTCAACGATTTAGAAGCCCCCGCCTTTGCGTTGGAGCCGCGACTGCCACGCCTGCGACAGGCCGCGGAGACGATCGCGGCACGTCCGGTGCGAATGAGCGGCAGCGGAAGCAGCCTGTTCACGCTATATGACGAACATGACTTCGAGCTCGCGCAGCGCGCGGCCGAGGAAATCTCCGAATCGTGCGAAACGCGCGTCGAAGTCGTCTCCACGGCTCCTTCGCGATCGACCTGAAACTTTCCGTCGCGCTGATGAATTAACTTGTGGAACCACGTCGCTCGATCGAAAAATTCAACCTCCTCTCTCCGCCTGCCACGAGCGAAGCCGAGTGGTACTCGGGGAGAGGTCGGGAAAGGGGTTTTCTTCTTTCCTGCGATACGAGTATTTCGAAGACCCCTCTCCCATCCTCTCCCCGGCGTACCGGAGAGAGGGGTCGGAGCGTTTGACCGTTGTTTATGCCGGTTCTCCTCTCATCTCTGCTTCTCACATCTCAAGCAATGAGGAACACGTCATGCATCTATCTGAAGTCCGGGTTAGTCTCTGCGATACTCATCCGATTCATCAAGGACCTGCCCAAAGCCAGCCGCAAGGCGCTCGGCTGAAGGCGTTCTGCTCCATCACCTTCGACAACACGTTCGTCATTCGCGACGTCAAACTGATCGAAGGCAACGACGGGCTATTCCTGGCGATGCCGTCGCGGAAGCTTTGTGACAAGTGCCGCCGCTGCGGCGAGAAAAATCACCTGCGTGCGCGATTCTGCAATTCATGCGGCGGGCGATTAAACGAGCAGCGGTTTCTGCAGTATCAAAACCACAACGGCCCCAGCCGGCTCAAGCTGCACGCTGACATCGCGCACCCGATCAACGCCCATTGCCGCCACGAGCTGGAGCGCGTGGTGTTCGAGGCATTCCGTGAAGAACTCGAGCGAAGCAGGCAGCCGGGATACGTGCCGCAGTCATTGGATTCGGATTTGTCGGATTTGAGCGATGAGCATGAGATTCATGGAACGATGCGATTGCGTCCGACGGGAACGGAACCGCGGTAGCCGGGAAATCAGCGCCTCTCGGTCCGCGACGCCGCAAGCGGTCGCTTGCGGCTTCGCGGATCAGGAAACACGTTTTCGCAACCGCAAACCATTTTTATTGACACCCGCGCATCTGCGCTTCTACGATGTTTGCTGCAAGATGATGCTTCCAACCCTCATGCTCATCGGACCCGCCGCTCGACCCGTTCGCGTCGTTCGCTAGGTTGGCCGCGCACCGGAGGCGGCCAACCCACCCGTTGCCGTTCCCTTGCGATTTGCTGTTTCACCGCCGATTTCGATTGTTCGCTTCTGTCCCCGACGATAAAGTTCCTCTTTGCGCGAGAAATTGCCTAACCAAACAGAAAACGAGATTCCCATGCCTTTGACTACACAACCGGAAGCGAGAACCGCTCCCGCCACCCCGACCACGAAGATCAAATATGCCGGCAAAAGCGGCGCTCAGATTCTGCACGAAATGCTGATCGGCCCGCACAAGGTCGACGTCATGTTCGGCTATCCGGGCGGCGCGATTTTGCCGGTGTTTGATGAACTCTACAAAACGCCGGCGAAATTCATTCTGAATCGCCACGAGCAGGCGTCGGGTCATTGCGCCGACGGATACGCCCGCGCGACCGGTAAGCCGGGCATCTGCATCGTGACCAGCGGGCCGGGCGCGACCAACACGGTCACCCCGATCGCCACCGCGCAGATGGACTCCGTGCCGATCATCGTTTTTTCCGGGCAGGTCGCCACCAAGGCGATCGGCAATGACGCGTTCCAGGAAGCAGACGTGACGGGCATTACGCGTCCATGCACGAAGTGGAACTACCTGATCAAGGATGTCCGCGAATTGCCGCGTGTGATCAATGAAGCGTTCCTCATCGCCACCAGCGGCCGGCCGGGGCCGGTGTTGATCGATTTGCCGAAAGACATTACGGCGGGCATTTGTCCGGAAGAAGTCGACGACACGCCGCGCGAACACATTCTCAAGCGCAAGAAAGTATCGCTGAGCGGCGGAAGTGCGAAGCAGGTCACCGACGCAGCCGAGATGATCAATAAATCCGAACGGCCGGTGCTTTACGTCGGCGGCGGCGCGATCATCGCCGGTGCCTCGGCGGCGCTGCGACAAGTAGCCGAGGCGGGGAATATTCCCTGCACGACGACGCTGCTCGGCCTGGGCGCGTTCGACGAACTTGACGAGAAGAAAGCCCTGCACATGCTCGGCATGCACGGCAGCGCTTATGCCAATTATGCCGTGCAGAACTGCGATTGCCTGATCTCCGTCGGCGCGCGATTTGACGATCGTGTCACCGGCAATCTCGCGACGTTTGCGCCACACGCGAAGATCATTCACATCGACATCGACCCCTCCTCGATCAGTAAAAACGTCGACGTCGACATTCCGGTCGTCGGCGATGCGCGACTCAGTCTGGAGGCGATGGTGCCGCTCATGGAGCATCGCGACCGGAAAGAATGGTTCGCTCAAATCAAGGCCTGGAAGGACCGCTATCCGTTCCGCTATCTCGACGATTCGCAACATTCCAAGCCGCAATATGTGCTCGAAGCGATCAACAAGCTCACCAACGGCGATGCATTGCTGACCACCGGCGTCGGCCAGCATCAGATGTGGGCGGCGCAGTTCTATCGCTGGCGATATCCGCGGCAGATGATCACCTCCGGCGGCCTCGGCACGATGGGTTTCGGCCTGCCCAGCGCGATGGGCGCGGCCCTTGGCTCGCCCGGCAAGACCGTTATCGACATCGACGGCGATGCATCGTATCTCATGACCTGCTACGAGCTGGCGACGATCGCGCAATACAACATTCCGGTCAAAGTCGCGATTCTCAACAACGACTTCCAGGGCATGGTGAAGCAGTGGCAGGATCTGTTCTACGAGAAGCGCTACAGCCAGACGAAGATGTACAATCCCAACTTCGCCGCGATGGCCGAGAGCTTCGGCGTGCGCGGCATCCGTTGCGACGCCAAGTGCGATGTGGAAAAAACCGTCAAGGAAATGCTCGCCCACAAGGGCCCGATCGTCGTCGACTTCTTCGTCGAGCCCAACGAGCACGTCTATCCAATGGTGCCAAGCGGCAAGGGGCTGCACGAAATGGAGCTGGGGACGCTGGCATAGGATTGTCCATTTGCGAGGAACGATATGGCACTCACGCGCGAACAGATATTGACTGAAGTCCAGGCTTGGGACGTTGAAGATCGATACGAACTCTTTCGTGAGTTAGATGATCTCAATGAAAAACTCGACACCCATGCGACTTCGCCCGAATTTCTCGCGGAGCTTCGAAGACGCCTTGCAGACCTCGATAGCGGACGAACCAAGCCAATTCCGTTGGAGCAAGTGATTCAGGAACTGGAAGACCGGCGACGGCGATGAACATCGACTTTTCTCCGGAAGCGCGGTTGGAGCTCCTGCAGGCTTCCGACTGGTACGAGACGAGACGCAAAGGCTTAGGGTTGTCATTCGAAAACGAGGTGATTAAAGCCGCAGTCAGAGCGGCGAAGAACCCGCTTCGTTGGCCCATCCATGTCGATGACATTCGATCGATTCGTCTCAACAAGTTCTTGTATAGACTTTATTACGTGGTTCTGGGCCAATCGTTGAGAATCATCGCGGTCGCACATCTGAGTCGCAGCCCAGACTATTGGCGGTCGCGATTGCACGAATAGGTTTGATCGGTCCATGGATCGTATTCGTCTGCCTGATACTGCCGTTCACCGACTACTGCAAACCGCCATCGCAATGGTCGTTGTCGCTTTGGCGATCCGCCTCGCGTGGGGCTGGTCGTTGTCGCGGCAGGTTACGCATCGGATCGAAGCACTCCGAGCGCAGGGCAAGCCGATCTCGCTGGCCGACTACGTTGAGCACGACGTCGACCCGGTCGACGATGCGTGGTCGTACATCGTTCAGGCCGCGGGTGCACGCGGGGCAAAGCAGTGATCCGACGCTGGCGGGCACCGCGGTCATTGGCCGCAGTGTAGCAACTCGCTCCGCGACAACTCGCTCACCGCTTCATGGTCGGCGTCATGCCGGGCAGGGGCGGGCCAATCGGGAAGCCGCCCAATGCGCGGCTGACCGGCTCGATCGTGATGAATGCATCGGCATCGATCTTGATGATCTCCGCCAACACCTCGTTTTCACGTCGGCGAGGCGAAACGACGAAGAGAATCAGCACCTCTCCTTCGCGGCCTCTTCCTTGAACCGATGTCACGCCAAACCCTGCTTGATGCAGGTGCTCCTTCAGTTGCGGGCCATGCATTCGGCTGATGACTCGAATCAAGAGCGTCCCCGAGCCGATCCACTTTTCGATCGTGATGCCGACAACCGTGCCGGTTGAAAAGCCAAGCGACCAGCCAACCATGCCGTAAGCGCTGTGCGTGTATTGCATGACGCGCGAGATCGCGAAAATCCACACACCCGATTCGACGATGCCCAGGCAAAAGGAGACGAGCCGATAGCCGCGAATGGTAAAGATGGTGCGGACGGTCGAGATCGGCACGTCGACCAAGCGCAAACAAAAAATGCCGACGGCGATGCCGATCATGTGAAACGTGGGCATAGTCCAGTTTTATCGGATAACAACAACGTGGAGGGATACTGCAAACCGAATCGCGGAGTAGGTCACGCGCTCATTGCGGCGCGACGTTCTTTCCAGGCGGCGACAAGCGAGCGCGAATATATTCCGCACGCGCTGCCCGTCGAGCGTCGCCTTCGAGCTTCTTGCCACGCATCTTTTGCAAATGGGCTGTCTGCGTCAGCAGAAATAGCTCGTTAATGGTGCGAATGTCGATGTCCTTGATCCGGCCGAGGTTGACGCCCATCCGCAAATGGCTGAGAAGGAACAGCACTTCTTCGCTCGCCACCAACCGTGCTGAACGTAATAGTCCGAGCGCGCGGAAGACTTTGTCGTCCAGCGCGGTCGCCCGCTCGCTCACGAGCGTTTTCCGCGCCGCGTGTTCGTAGTCAATGATCTTGGGAATCACGGTCGTCTTGAAATCATTGATGATGTCCTCTTCGCTCTTACCCAGCGTCGACTGATTACTAATCTGGTAGAAGTCGCCGGTCGCTTCCGTGCCCTCGCCATAAAGCCCGCGCACAGCCAGCTTCATTTCCTTGGCGGCGCGGAACACTTTCTCAATTTCGCCGGTGATTTTTAGGGCCGGCAGATGGAGCATCACGCTGACGCGAATTCCCGTGCCGACGTTTGTCGGGCAGGCGGTGAGATAGCCGAAGCGCGAATGAAACGCGAAGTCGAGCTTGCTTTCGAGCTTGTCGTCAATGTCGTTGATCTGCTCCCACGCTTCGTCGAGTTGCAGGCCGCTGCGAAGCACTTGCAGCCGAAGGTGATCTTCTTCATTCACCATGATGGAGACGGTTTCGTTTTCACCCACCGCCACGCCGCGCGAGCCTTCGGTGTTGGCGTGTTGCTTGCTGATGAGATGCCGCTCGACGAGCAGCAGCCGATCGATTTCCGGCGCGCTGTCGAGATCGACGTATAAGACGCTTGGCGCGAGGTTCGATGTGAGAATCGTCTCGCGCGCTTTCGTCTCGATGACCTGCCGCTGATGACGCGTGCACTTGGCGAGGAAGCGATGGCCGGCAATGTTCCGTGCTAGGCGGATGCGTGATGAGATCACGATGTCGCTCATCGGACCCGAACCGCGGAGCCATTCGCCTGCGTGACTGGTCAGATCTTTTAAATTCATGAATGGTGCAACCGAACGAGAAACTAGGCCGATTGCTGCTCGGCGACTTTGATCTGATCGCGAATCTTCGCCGCCCGCTCGTAATCCTCCGACTCGACCGCGCCCGCCAACTCTTTTCGCAGTCGCGTGAGATCGACAGACTTTTTCATCACCGGCACGCCGGTTCCGCCACGTCGCGAAGGAACCTTGCCCAGGTGATGCGTCGCGTCCTCATGGGCCCGCTGCAGCAATGGCGACAAATCCTTTTCAAACAGCGTGTAATCGTGCTCGCAACCCAGCAATCCACCTTGGCGAAATTCAGCCCAGGTCATGCCGCAATGTTCACAAGCGCCGGGCGTTTCCTTGGCCAGTCCTGAATGTGCCAGCACGAAATTCGTGAGCAGCTCATTGATTGGCGTGTGGCTTTTAACAGGCAGGCCCTCATTCTGAGCCGCGCACTGTTCGCACAGATGCTTCTCGATCTTTTTGCCGTGCTTGATCTCGGTCAGGTGAACCGTCGCGCTTTTGTTACAATTGTCGCACTTCATAATTGCACGGTGGAATCGTATTTCGCGCAGCGGCGCGGGTCAAACGCCAATCACCGCTTTATGGCCGAAAAACCGCTCGGCAATTTGCCGTTTCATAAGCTTCTACACTGGCAAGCGTCACTGCCTCGGGCAGTCGCAGCGCTTGCCCGACATACGTTGCGACGTTTTCCGCTGTTGGATTCATCGACGCATCGAACGGCGGGACTTCATTCAGATGTCGATTGTGCATCGGCCGCACAATCGCCTCGACGAGGCGTTCCAGCTCGTGAAAATCCATCACCACGCCGATCGGATCGAGCGAGTCGGCCGTGACCGTCACCCGGATCAACCAGTTGTGGCCGTGCAACGGTTCAAGCGACTGATCGTAGAGGCGGAGCTGGTGGGAAGCGCTAAATTCATGCTCGGTGGAAATGTCGAAAGGCATAGGTGGAACTCAGAATGACGAAATCAGAATTTTGAAGCAAATACTGATAACGATGGCCTGAACAATTTGCCGTTCAAATTTCGTCGCGGCCTCGGATTTCTGGTTTTGGGATTCGGGCTTATGATTGGCGATCCCGATGCCGCGCTATTTCCCGGACTTCGAGACGTTCAATCGTCGCGCGAAAGACGCCGACATTGTTCCGGTCTATCGCCAGCTTCTTGGCGATCACCTTACGCCGGTGACGGCTTTTGAAGTGCTGGGTCGAGATGCCCACGCGTTTCTCCTTGAAAGCGTTGTCGGCGGCGAGAAGATCGGCCGCTACAGCTTTATCGCTACAGCTCCTTCAACGGTATATACGGCAACGCAGGGAAATGCTGCCATTCAGCAGGCCGGCCGAACTATTCGCGAATTTAAGACGACCGACCCGCTCGGCGACCTCGCGGCCCTGATGCCCGCAAAGCGCTACGCGCGCGATCCGCATCTGCCGGCCTTCACGGGCGGCCTCGTCGGATACGCCGGATACGACACCGCTCGCTATTACGAAGCCGATCAGTTGAAACAGGCCCCGAAAGATGATCGCGGCCTGCCCGACGTGCTGTTCGGCGTCTACAACGAACTGGTGATTTTCGATCACGTCGACAAAACGATCCGCGTTGTGGCGAATGCGTCGAAGTCGGCAGTGGGCGGTGGGCAGTCGGCGGTAGAAGCGTCCTACGCCGACGCGTGTCGCCGAGTCGACTCCATCGTGCAACGGCTCTCGCAACCGACCGTCGCCAAGCTCGGCGAGATCGATCCTGAGCAGCCGCTGACGATGCCATACGTCAGCAACCTGTCCCAACATCAGTTTGAAGAGGCCGTCCGCGCCGGCCTCGAATACATCAAGGCCGGCGACATCTTTCAGTTTGTGCCCAGCCAGCGCCTGCGCGTGCAGAGCGATGCGCAGCCGTTCGAGGTGTATCGCGCGCTGCGCATCATCAACCCGTCGCCGTTCATGTTTTATTTGAAAAGTCCGGCCTGCGTGTTGATCGGTGCGAGCCCGGAAATCCTTTGCCGCGTGCAGGATGGCAAAATCACGTCGCGCCCGCTGGCGGGCACCCGGCGGCGGGGATCGTCCGAGGCCGAGGATGCTCGGCTCGAAACAGAACTGTTGGCCGACCCGAAAGAGCGTGCGGAGCACATCATGCTCGTCGACTTGCATCGCAACGATATCGGCCGCGTTGCGAAAGTCGGCAGCGTCAGGATTGACGACGTGATGCACGTCGAGCGCTACAGCCACGTCATGCATATCACCAGCAACGTCGAAGGCGAGCTGGCCGACGACATGACGGCGCTCGATGCGTTACGCGTATCGCTTCCGGTCGGCACGGTCAGCGGCGCACCGAAGATTCGAGCCATGCAAATCATCGATGAGCTTGAGCCCACCCGTCGCGGCCCCTACGGCGGCGCGGTTGGCTATCTGGACTTTGCGGGCAATATGGACACCTGCATCGCCTTGCGAACGCTCGTCTGGAAAAACGGCGTTTACGACGTCCAGGCCGGCGCGGGTGTGGTCGCGGATTCCGTGCCGGCCAGCGAATATGAGGAGACCGTGAATAAAGCCAAGGCTCTACTGAAAGCCGTTCAGATAGCACAGGCTGGATTTTAAGAGGTCAAACAGATCGTCGTCAGCTTCGTCGATTGCGATAAAGCGATGGATCGACAGCAGTTCCCATCTTTGCTTCATCCAGCCCCCCACCGACAAACGCATTGATTTTGGTCGCCAGCCCCGACGGATCGGCCAATAGAGCGTTGTAGGACACTTCCAGCATGTGAAAGTTTTGTGGATGGGTTGCGATGAAGTCGTACACTTTCTTCAACTGCTGGGTAAACACTGCCGCCAGCTGCGCGTCGCCAATGGCTGCCCCGCCACGACCGAGACGTTGAAGCATTTTGGATTGTGAAGCCAAGACTTCGCTCATCTCCCGCCGCATCATCACGACGCGGTACTGTTTATCCCCGTCGAGCGGCAAGTCCAGCAACAACATATGGACCATTTTCACCACTTTGCCGCGTGCGTCTTCGAGCCACGACGAGTCGGTTTTGGTTTTTTTGACACGTTCAAACTCGAAATAGCCGCGAGGATTATCGATGTCTGCCGGTCGTTCTCCGTCCACTAAAGCGGTTAAACCGCCTGCGTGCAGGAGTTGCATCATCACAGATGTTCCTGAACGAGGCAGGCCGGCAACGATGAGGTGATAAACCAATGGAAGCCTTCCAATGCGGGGGAAAGTGCCAGATTTACACCTGGTCGCGACGGATGCCGAATTTAGTTATGCCGCGCTCCCATAACAATCGCAATTTCTCGTAAGTTTTCGCTTTCAGTTGAGGAAGCGGCAAATGACGTCGAAATTTCTAAAAAATGAATTACCGATTATGCTTTTTCCGTGGAATAGAATATGTTATAGAATGAACAGACCGCAAACACGACTCCAGTTTCTAAGGTGTCTGCTATTCTCAGGGAGAGAACTATGTCCAAGAGTTTACCGGCGAAGTCTTTTACCGATCAGATTGACAAGCATTTGGCCACATGTGCGGCTGTTGTAGGTGCGGCGGTTGTCGGGGGGGTAACCGCCCACTCCAACGCCGCGATCCAGTACAGTGGTCTAATCAACATTACAAGCCCAAATTCGAATTTCGGTAGCGTGTTTATTAACGCTGGTAGCCTACAGGCCTCCACCTCTCCTATTCCCGGCTACAATTTCCAAATTTACGCTCGTACTCCGTTACCCGGTGCAAGCAATACGAACACCGGAAGCAAGGGGCTCTATCTTTACGCCACGGCTTCACGAAGAACTCAGGATGGAGTGGTCGGATTTGGTCGAACCGGCGCAAATCCCCCCGCTGTACCCAACGCCTTTTACGTGAGCAAGCTCGGCTCTAATACCTTGGTGTCGTCTGCCAACACGTTTGTGAACTACTTCAATGACGGAGGCTTCGGCAATTCTCCTATCTTTGCTTACGGTATATCGGGTGGCGTAAATAAATATCCGAATGCGCAGTGGAATGGGGGTGCCACTAATGGATATGTGGGATTCAAGTTCGTTACTGGCGGTCAGACAGATTACGGTTGGATTCGTATGAATGTTAGTGCTTACGACCCCGCATCCCAGTTCCAGTCGACCGTGGTCGAGTTCGCATACGAGGACTCCGGCGCTGCGATCTTGACTGGTGCCACCGGCGTTGTTCCCGAACCGACTTCGGCAATCGCGCTCGGGCTGCTTGCCTTGGGCGCTGCCGGTATTCGACCGATGCGGAATGGGCGGAACGCGGTCGCCTAACTCTTGATTTCGATGACATTTTGATCGCCACGGTCTTGTCTAACAAGACCGTGGCGATCTTTTGTATCATCTGCGTACCGTACGTTATTAGGGCAATCCATCACGTTACCTTCTCCTCTCATGAAACTTGCGAAAAAGGTCTTGCTGGTAGGTTGGGACGCCGCGGATTGGCAGATCATTGACCCGCTGATCGTGGCCGGGAAAATGCCGACGCTCGCTCGACTCATTAAAGCCGGCGTTCGCGGAAATCTCTCGACGATCAGGCCAATCCTGTCACCGATGCTTTGGAACTCAATCGCCACCGGCAAGCGCGCCGACAAGCATGGAATCCTGGGCTTCATTGAGCCGAAGCCGGATGGCACCGGCATTCAGCCGACCAGCAGCACGACTCGAAAGTGTAAGGGTTTCTGGAACATCCTGACGCAGCGCGGGATGAGCGTGAATGTCGTCAATTGGTACGCATCACATCCCGCTGAGCCGATCAACGGCGTCGTGGTGACGGAAGAATATCCTCGCGTCCATCATCAGGCCGAGGGGCCTACCCCTCTCCCTTCGTTGAGCGTTTTCCCCGAATCGCTTCGCGATACCCTGGCCGACTTGCGCGTCTCGCCGGAGGAGATGACCGGCCATCACTTGGCGCCGTTCGTCCCAACGCTTGGCGAAATTCCCGCGGAGGAGACGCCCCCAGTCACCGGACTGCGCCGCTTTCTGGCTCGCGCCGCGAGCACGCACGCTGCCGCTACCTATCTGCTTGAACACAACCCCGCGGACGTGACAGCCGTCTATTACGAAGCGATCGACCACACCTCGCACGGGTTCATGCAGTACCACCCGCCGCGGGCGGAACATATCGATCCCGCACTATTTGCGCGATATAGCGAAGTGATCAATGGAATGTATCGATTCCATGACATGATGTTGGAAAGACTGATTCAACTGGCCGGCGAGGAGACGACGGTCATCCTCTGCTCCGATCACGGCTTCGTCAGCGATGCTTCACGACCGGTCGAAACCAAGGAATCGCCCATCAGTCCCGCAGCGTGGCACCGCTTTCACGGAATGATCGTGATGGCGGGAAATGGCTTGCGGAAAGATCACCAAATCCATGGCGCTTCGATCCTCGATGTAACTCCCACGCTGCTGACGATGCTCGATCTGCCGGTGGGCGAGGACATGGATGGGCGCGTCATTTACGATGCTTTTGAAATCACCCCGAAGGTAGCGACGATTCCAAGCTGGGAAGCCGAGCCGGGTGAGGCCGGACTGCATCCAAAAGACTTGCGGGTCGATCCATACGAGCAGCAGGCGGCGATGGCGCAGCTCGTCGAGCTTGGGTACATCGACCGGCCAAGCGATGATGCCGCTACTGCCATTAAGGTCGCGAACACGGAGTCGAAATATAATCTGGCCTGTGCGGAACTCGACGCTCAACATTTCGATCGTGCGATCGCGCTGTTTCGAGAATTATTGGCTGCTGATTCGGATGACCGTTCTCGAGAGGGGCTTTTCAAGTCGCTGATGGCGATAAAACATTTGGACGAGGCTCGTGAAGTGCTTGAAGGGATGCCGGCAGTTCAAAAACTGCTCGAACACGAGAGAGTTTCACCCGGTAGTCCGTTCCCTGCGGAAATTGAGCCGGAACTCATGGCGAATGTTTGCACGATCGATCTTCTGCAAGGACGAAAAACGGTCGCATTAACAAGACTCGATCAGCTCAAATTGCTCAAGCGGCAGAGCGTATATTTTTATATACACATCGGAAACCTTTTCCTTGGAGAACGCCTCTGGTCGGATGCAAAGCCTGCCTTCGAAGCCGCATTGGCCTGCGATTTAACCGCGTCGGAGGCGTACTATGGACTGGGCGTTGCCCAGATACACCTCGGCGATTTAACCGCCGCCGCTGACAACGTCATGCAGGCGACGAACCTCATTTATATGTTTCCAAAAGGGCATTTCGTTCTGGGCATGATCCTCGCGCGGATGGGACTGAATCAACAGGCGATTAAATCATTCGAGCTAGCGCTAAAGCTCCGGCCGGGAATCGTCACAGCCCATCGCTACCTGGCCGTCCTGTATATGCGGATCGGCGATGTCGATCGAACGATGTATCATCGTAAAAGAAATAAGGAGCTATATGACTTGGCGGTTTCCCGGTTACCTCAGCGAACGTCGACGGCGGATCAGACCGACGTGAAGCCGATCTAAATATCATTAGCTCTGCGTGCCTTGGCGTGCGAGTTATGCCATACCGGGAGCTCGATATTTCATATACCGATCATCGCAGCTCGTGCCGTGATGGGAGCGAGGACGATCAACTCAACACGCTGATAAAGATAAATATCGTTCTTACAAAACTTCAGCGTAAAGCTGGGATGAATTTCGAGCAGGGCTTGTATGTTTGCGGCATAGTTTGAAGCAATGCTGCCGCCCTTTTCGTTTTTTAGGTTTAGCAGAATATATTGATACTTGCCCAGCGCGCCGACTTTCTGGCGGAAATCAATGAACTGAACCAGCTTGCGTTGGCTCAAATGCGGGGCCATGTCGTGCATTGTCAGCACACCGCCGTCGCCGTCGATCTGGGCGATCGCTTCCCGCGCGGCGGCGTGATTGCCGAAATCGGTCGCGGCATCGCCGTCAGTGTCCAACAATCGCGCGGTCCCGCCAATTAAGATCAGGCCGATCGCCCAACCGGCAATCAGCATCGGCCGCTTTATCCAGGTTTTGCCGGCTGTCGCAGCGCCCAACACCGCCAGAGCCACGAACGGCACGATGAGTGCGGAATATTGATTGGAGGGCGACGTCATGTCGATCTTGGACGGATCGGACAGAAGATTCAGGGCAAGCGTCGGCAACGCGCCGATCAGCGGCCAGAGCTGTTTGGGATGGATTCCCCACGCGACCGGGATGAAAATAATGGCCAGGTATTTCAGCGTTCGGAACGACAGCACATGCCCGGCCCAGATGCCGGGGTGCAGGATCGCGTTTCGAGCAATCTCGCCGACACCCGTGCCAAGGTAAGCGTAGTACATCACACCCGACGCCTGCTTGCCGGCGCCAAAATGTGGAATGAGCCACTGCGTCGCGAATAGAAACCAGACGGTGCCCAGAAGAATCGCCAAAGCGCCGTGAATCGGACGTTGATGACGAACACACAGCCATACGCCGAATGCAACGACGGTCAGCGAGACGACTTCCTTCCCCCCGAGGGCGATCGCAATCGCCAGCAGGAATGGGATGATCCGTCGTTGCTCGGCAAACAGGGCGGCAAACAAAAGCGCGGGAACCGCCAGAACTTCCGGATGGAAATCGAACAGATTCGCCGTCAGTACGAGCGGATAAAGTGCATACGCCAAGGCAATTGCCGAAGCTAGTCCGTTCGACGCGCCGCGGAGACGAGCGATTTTCCACAAAGGATACGATCCAGCCGCCAACCCGATCGCCTGAACGGCCAACAAAGTATGAACATTCGGCCAAATCCAATAGAGCGGCGCGAGCAGGTAAACCATGAATGCCGCGTGGTCTGCCAACACGTGAAAACCGAGAATGGACGATACGGGCTTTTGGCCGGTACTGATTAGGTAGACCAATTGGTCAAAAAATCCCAAGTCGAGACCGCCGGAGCGGAATAGGTGATGTCGGAGCGCGCTCGTCGCGAAAAGGGCCATCGAGCAGACCGCGATTATGACGAAGATTAGTCGACCGCCCGCCCTCTTGTCCGAATCTGTGGAGTCGACAGAAATCACAGATCGAAACAGGACTGATGGCGAGTGGCTTGAAGGGGAAAAAACTGTCATTTGAGAAGCATTATTAAATACAAGCGCGGCGCGGTGGTCCCCCTTTTCCGAACATCTGGCGAATCCGTCAATCAAAAAAACGACGAAAACGTAAAGTAATGTCGAAATTACCCTAGGGATTTCACAGAACGTAGGAAAAACGCTTACGATCGGAACAACTGTTCCACATCCGCCTAGCAGCTTTCATCGGAGAAACCCCTAAAAAACTGAAGGAATTTATCCGTCGCCGGTGAAATCTAGGCGGATTCGAACGGATTATGAGACGGTAGACCATCGAGCAATTCGATCGTGCGATCAGTAGCGATCTCGATCTCGGTCAACAGTTCGAGCCGCTCACCCGGCTCAGGGCAGATTGCGATCGCCGCCGTGCAGAGGCGGACGCAGTTAAAGGCGTTGCGCACATCGTGTGCCCATTTTCGCTCGAAAGCGCTCGGAACGGCGGGTTGTTGAATTGACTGGAGTGATTCAGATTCCATGGTACGCGGCCTCTATCGGTGCAACCTACCCGCACCGCGTCACGCAGGGAATCTATGAAATGCGCCCCCTTCTTCAAATCGCGACGTCAGCTGCCCACGACATTCAGTTAATACCCCACCCCACCCCTACACGCCGGGGCAGAGCGTACTCGCGCCGCCCCGGATCCTGCTGGAAAGCGTAAGAATGGGGCATCCGGGGTGCCGCGAGTACGCTCTACCCCGGCGTGTGGGGTTCGTCGCGGCCCCGTTTTCGCCCGAACATTCCGTCTCGACAGTTGTCCCAGATCGTCGATGTCCACGCGTCCGAACCTTGATCGAACGCGATGTATTTCACTGCCGCCTGCAGGTGCTGATCATCGTTGATGAATTTGAAGGTACCGCCCGCGGCCCACACCGTCCCAGGAATTTGCCGGCGAACTTTCCGCGAAGAAAACCGCTTGATGTCCCCGACGATCGCTTTTGTCGTCCGCAGCGATTCGGGGAGTTCGATCACGGTATGCGAATGAACTTTTCCGACGGCAATAGCGAGCACTCGAAGATGCTTCTGATCGCACGCATCGAGCATCGCGTTTCCAACAATCGGTCGAAGATCACCTGCGATCGACACTTCCGGCCTCGATATTCGGATTTGATACTCGTGCAATCGCGAATGCTCACCGACCGGCGGTCGATGCCGGTAATCCCCGGACGAATGAATGCGATGACCGCGCGACCGAAACCCACGCGCGTCACCGTGAAGCCACGTCCCCGCGGTGTTAATGACGACGTGTCGCCACCGCATTCCGGGAATAGCGCTGTCGAAGAGTCTCGTAAAGTCATGCAACGCACCATTCTCCACACGCCGGGGTAGAGCGTACTCGCGGCACCCCGGATGCTTCTACCTTACCGTTTCGATTCCGCTACGATCTAAATCCAATCGCGTGATTCACGGGAAAAAACTCATCGTCATTCTTCCGGCTCGAAATGTCCGTTCCACCGTCGCGCGGACGCTTGCCGCCATTCCTGAAGGCTTTGTCGATGAAATGATCCTCGGCGATAACCAGAGCACCGACGAAACCGGGATCTACGCTCAGTCATTAGAGATCAAAAATCTGACTGTCCTCTTCCATCCCGCCAATCTCGGCTACGGCGGCAACGTGAAGGCACTCTGCCTTGAAGCGCTGCGGCGAGACGCGGATGTTATCGTGATGCTTCATCCGGACTTCCAATATCCGCCCGCCATGGTGATTCCGATCGCTTCAATGATCGCCGCCGGGCAGTTCGATTTGGTCGTCGGCTCGCGCGTCGTCGGCGATCGCAGCGCGATCGCATGCGGCATGCCGGTCTATCGATATCTCAGCAATCGGATTCTCACCATCTATCAAAACGTGATGACCGGCACGGCCGCTTCGGAGCTGCACAGCGGCATGCGTGGAATGAGCCGGTCGTTCCTGACTGAACTTCCCATCGCGGCCGCCCATGATGGGTTTGGCTTCGATAACGATCTGCATCTCATGGGCAAATGGTTTGGCCGTAAGATCGGTGAAGTGTCCGCGCCGACAAATTACGCGCCCGACACCAGCAGCAATCCATTTCGCGGCGCGCTGAAGTATGGTGTGCGGTGCATCGCGATTGCGACGCGTTTTCGGCTGGCGCGCTGGCGGCTGATGCGGCCGAGTCCACTTTTTACGGCCGACCGACGCGCCAACGGACAAGGCGTTGACTGAGCATTCACCGGCCATCGAGCAGGCGACGCAGCCATCGCGCCACGCGATCTGGATCGTCGCGCTCTGCGCGGTGACGGCCGCAACGCTGACGATTGTGGCGACGCGTCATGGGCCCGGAATCTCGCCGGATTCAATCGTCTACCTGGCGGCGGCGCGGTCGATCGCGCGGGGAGCGGGAGTTCTTGCTTCGGGCGGGGCTGACTATCGGCCGCTGCCGATGACCCATTTCCCGCCGCTCTATCCGCTGATGCTTGCGGCGGGAAAGTGGATGTGGTTGCGCCCGATGTCGATCGCACGATACCTCGGCGCGCTTTGGGCGGCGCTCAATGTGGTGATGGTCGCGCTGCTCACTCGCCGCGTCACGGGCGGCATTTGGCCAACGATTATGGCCGCGGCGCTGACGGCCCTTTCCGCCGACTTCCTGACCACGCACATCTTTGCCTACAGCGAGCCGCCCGTTCTTCTGCTGGACGGGATCGTCGTTCTTCTATTAGCCAGTCACCTGCGTCGCCCGTCGATGCCGCAACTGTTAGGCGCTGCCGCCTGCGCGGCGATGGCATGCCTGACTCGATACGCAGCCGTCGCGCTCGTCCTGGCAGGAGCGATTGGACTGCTGACGCTTTCTCACGCAACTCGACGGCGGCGCTTTCGTGACGCCGCGATCTTTGTCACGCCGGCGGCCTTCTCGTTGTTCGGATGGATGGTGCGGAACCGCATCGTCGCCGGCACGATCGCGTCAAGGCCGATCGTCTGGCACTTCGGAAGCGTTTATCAACTCAAGACGCTGTTCGCGACCATCGCCTCGGCGTTGGCCGCCAACTCATTGGGCCCATCGCACTATTGGATTGCCGCCATGACTGCAGTCGGCCTGATCGGCCTGATCGTGCCCGCGCTGCTCGTCAAACCGAGACCAACCCTTTCGCCGACCGCTGGCCTGCTCGCGCTGGTCGTCGTTGCTCATCTGGGCCTCTCGATGATCGTCCTGGAGTCCTCGATGCCGCTCGATTCGCGACTGATGGCACCAGCCTTTCCGCCGGCCGTCGTGCTGGTCATCGCCGGTGTTTACGCGGCATCCCGGCGGCGTCAAAGAGCACGTTCGAATGCACATCGCCTGGCGATTTCGGTCGCGGTCGTCGCGATCCTCTCGAGCGCGATCGGAACTGGACTGAAGATCAAGGAGTTTGCCGCGAACGGCGCCGGCTATAACTCGATCCGCTGGCGCGCCTCACCGGTGTTGGCCGCCGCGAACGCCCTGCCGCGCCACGTGCCGATCATCTCCAACGCTGCGGACGTGGTGTACTTTCGCGAGTCAATTCGCGCGGGCTGGGCCTATGACGATACGCACGCCCGCTTAATGCACCTGGTGCCCGAAGACTTGCGCAGCTTGCAAAGTGACATTTCGGTCGCGTGGCTTCGCCGCGGCGGCGTCCTTCTTTTTGCCCACGGCGTGCGCCCGACACGATTGAACGAAACTGAATTGCGCGACGCACTGCCGGTCCGTCGGGTTGCACACGACGAATATCGATTCGAGCTTTACCATTACGATCGAGCGCGCGACCGCTTGCGCGACCTGCCCGCCACCACTTCGCCGACCGACAACTCCAACTGACGCGCCGTGCGCAGGGCCGGCCAGTTGCGATCTTTCTCTGAAATCAGCGTCGGCTTCAGCGGCCATTGAATGTTTAACGCCCCGTCATTCCATCGAATTCCACGCTCCAGCGACGGACGGTAAATATCCGTGACCTGATAAAACACATCCGAGTCGGCCACGAGCGTTTGATACGCATGCGCCATCCCCGGCGGAATGTAGACCGCCCGCCGATTCTCCGCGGAAAGTTCAACCGCAATGTGCCGAAGGTAAGTTGGAGATGATTCGCGAAGATCGACGACAACGTCAAACACCGCGCCGCGCGTGCACCGCACGACCTTTGCCTCGCTGGCCGGGGCGAGAAGGTAATGAAACCCGCGAATCGTGCCGGCCGTCGGATTGTTGGCGATATTGCACTGAGCGGTCGTGCTGACCATGCCGCGGCGGTTGAACTCATCGACGCAGAAGGCACGGGCAAAAAAACCGCGCTCGTCGCTGAGCCGGGACAGATCGATGATATGAACGCCGCGAATCGCGGTATCGGTAAACTGCATAATGAACCGCGTCTCGCGGCACGGGCTGAATTCACGGAAGTTCGGCGAGAACTACCAATTCCAATCCAGTCCGCCCTTCAACGGTTCTTTTCGCGGCTTTTTCGGTTTCGCAGCCGCTTCCGGCACCGCGGTTGCCGCCGCGACGGCGTGTGTCGCTTTCTTCAAGCTCAGCGAGATGCGTCGCGACTTGGCATCGACTTCGATCACCGCGACCTTCAATTCCTCGCCCGCTTTCACGACTTCGCCGACATTTTTCACGCGATGGTCAGCCAGCTCCGAGATGTGAACCAGCCCTTCAAGGCCGGGCTCGAGTTCGACGAAAGCGCCGAAGTCGACGATGCGCGTTACCGTGCCGTTCACCACCATGTCCACCGCGTAGCGATCGCCGACGCTTTTCCACGGATCTTCACCCGCCTGCTTCAGGCTGAAGCTGATTTTTTTGGCCAGCGAGTCCATCGAGATCACGACCAGGCGAATCGTGTCGCCGGCCTTGAGGATGTCGCTCGGATGCTTGATCCGCGTCCAGCTCATCTCGCTGATCGGCAGCAATCCTTCGACGCCTTCTTCGACTTCGATAAACGCGCCGAAGTTTTCGACCTTGCTCACCCGGCCAGTGACCGGCGTGCCGACCGAATAGCGATGCTCCGCACCGACCCACGGGTCGGCCATCATTTGCTTCAGGCTCAATCCCAGCTTGCCGGTTTCTCTGTCGAATTTCACGATCTTCACATCGACGATATCGCCGACTTTGACGAACTCGCTCGGCTTTACGCCGCGGCGATGGCTCATTTCGCTGACGTGCAGCAGGCCGTCCATGCCGCCCAGATCGATGAACGCGCCGTAGTCCATCACGCTGCGCACCGTCCCGCGCCGTGTCTGCCCCTCGGCGATCTCCTCGATCATCTTCGCCTTGGCTTCTTCCTTCTCGCGCTCCAGCACGTTGCGGCGGCTGAGCAACAGGTTCTTTGCGCCTGCATCAAACTGCATCACCTCGGCCGTCAATTTTTGATTCATGTACGTCGACAAATCAGGCTGGTAATACAGATCAACCTGCCCGGCCGGCATGAAAGCACGCATGCTTTTTACGCTCAATTCCAGGCCGCCTTTGTTTACGGCAGTGACGACGCCTTCCACGATCTGCCCGACTTCGAGCGTGTCCCACGAGACGCTTGTCTGGGCCGCGCCTTTCTTATTCAGGATCAGCAAACCCTCGGCCGGATCATATTTCTCCACGAAGAAATCCATTTCATCGCCGACCTTCGGCTCTTCTTCAAACTGCGAGAACGCCGCGATCCCCTGCGACTTCCCGCCGAAGTCGACAAAGACCTCGTCCTTCTTCGCATCGATCGAAATGATCTTCCCGCGCCGCGGACCCTTGTTCGGCGTCGCTGCGGAATTTTTGCCGGTCGTCCCCGATTGGCCGTACAGCTCATCGAGCGACACGCCCGCGAGCGCATCGTCGATCTCGCGATCGAGCGCGCTGTCGGAATTGCGAAACTTCTCTTTGAACTGGTCGGTGTTGACTTCTTTGGACATGGTTGGCTTTGTGAATTAAGTCGAGCTTTGGTCGAACCGCTCGATCGTATCGTGTCAATCACTTGTGAGGCAAACACGGAGCGGTTTCAATTCGGCCATGAGCAAGTCTGCGAGTAAGTCCGCAAGTGATGCGTATGCCGAGCTGATGAAGTCGACCGTCGACTTGGCGGTGCTGTCGTCCACGTCCGCGGTGTTGGGCTGGGATGAGCGCGTGAACATGACGCCGGGCGGAGTCGAGGGCCGGGCCGAGCAGTTGGCGACGCTGGCGAGGATGGAGCACAAGCTGCTGACCTCGCCGAGAACCGGAGAGTTGTTGCAGCAGATTGAAGCGAGCGATCTCGTTGCCCAGCCGTACTCCGACGCGGCGGTCAACGTGCGAATGATTCGTCGAAATTTCGGCCGAGCCACAAAGCTTCCGGTCGAGCTCGTCGAGGAAATGGCCAAAACCGCCTCGCTTGGTGAGGCGGCGTGGATCGAGGCCCGGAAGAACAGCGACTACAAATCCTTTCAGCCGTGGATGACAAAACAGATCGACTTGAAGCGGCATCAGGCGGAATGTTACGGCTACAAAGAGCACGTTTATGACGCGCTCCTGGACGATTATGAGCCGCTCGCGACGACCGCGCAAGTACGAGCCATCTTCGATGCATTCCGGCCGGAGCTGATAGAGTTGATTCGCAAGATCGGGGAATCCGGAAAGACGCCGCCGATCGACATTTTGCAGCGTCGTTATCCGATCGATGCGCAATTCAACCTGGGCATGATCGCCGCGCGGTCGATCGGATTCGACACGAATCACGGACGGCTCGATATTTCCGTACATCCGTTCTGTAGCAGCCTGGGGCGTGGCGATGTGCGCATGACGACGCGCTACGACGAGCATGAATTTGGCGACGCGTTCTTCGGCGTGCTGCACGAGACCGGCCACGCGATGTATGAGCAAGGCCTCGACGGCAAGCACTGGGGCACCCCGCGTGGCAAGGCCGTGTCGCTGGGCATTCACGAAAGCCAGAGCCGCATGTGGGAAAACCTCGTCGGCCGGAGCCGATCGTTTTGGGAATACATGTTCCCCAAAGCGAAGGCTGTATTCCCCGAAGCGCTCGGCGATGTGAAGTGCGACGAATTCCTCTTCGCCGTCAACGCGATTCGGCCCAGCCTGATTCGCGTCGAGGCCGACGAAGCGACTTATAACCTGCACATCATGTTGCGGTTTGATCTTGAACAGCAAATGCTGAAAGGCGATCTGAAAGCGCAGGACGTGCCCGCCGCCTGGAACGATCGCATGAAGGCGGATTTCGACATCACCGTGCCGAATGACCGCGAGGGATGTCTTCAGGACAGCCACTGGGCCGCCGGACTATGGGGATATTTCCCCACTTACTGCCTGGGTAATATGTATGCCGCCCAATTCTTTGAGACCGCCGCGAAGGAACTGGGCGACCTCGACGCGATGTTCGCTAAAGGTGAGTTTGCCCCATTGCTCGGCTGGCTGCGAAAGAATATTCATCGCCAGGGCATGACGTATATGCCGCGAGATTTGTGCAAACATGTGACCGGCGGTGACCTGAGTCCGGTTCCGTTGCTGAACTATCTTAAAGGTAAGGCGCGGGACTTTTACGACGTTCACTGATTGACCGGCCTCATCTCGCTGGCGATAGCAACGGATCGATGCGATGGAACAGCCGATCGAACCACCGGCGTTTCGAGAAGCGATGCGGCCGATTCCATTCGATCCGCCGCTCTGGCGAACCATTGGCCTGCCGGTCTTGCTCGTCCTGCTCGCACTTTCGCCCGCCGTCTACCGCCTCACGATCGCCCGAAGCGCGCGGCCGTCGTTTACACAAGCAGTCGGCGGCGGCGAATCGCCGATCGTCATTCGCTACATGACGCTGGGCAGTCCGCAGCAGCTTCAAGTCGATCAATGGCTGATCGATCAATTCAATCGGCAATCGGCCGAGCAAGGCAGGTTGACGCGCGTCGAACTTTTCATGACGCCGACCACGGGATACGCGCAAAAGTCGCAACTGATGTTTGCAACCGGCACGGCGCCGGACGTCGTGCGCGTCGACAACTATTCGTTTCCCGGGCTGGTGCCGCGCGGATATTTTTACGATCTGACCGAGCTCGCCGCCGATAGCGCCGACTTTCATCTCAATGATTTTAACCCGGCGGCCATCCGGGAAGACATGTATCACGGCCGGCTCTACGCCTTGAGCTTGTTGTTCGGCGGATACTGCTGCTACTACAACGTCGACCTCTTCGCCCGCGCCGGTCTTCCCGATCCGTACGATCTTTGGAAACGCGGCGACTGGACGTGGGAAAAGTTCGACGAATTTGCGGCCCGCCTGTCACGAGTCGATTCAGCCGGCCGACCGATTACCTACGGCCATTTGGTCCCGGGCGGCACGAATGGTCCGGACACGGCCTATTGGACCGCGTGGGTGTGGCGCACCGGCGGGCAAGTGCTGTCGTCGGATAGATCGCGATGCACGCTTAACACGCCTGCCGCCATCAGCGGGCTTCAACGCCTGCACGATCTGATTCACATATCGCACGCATCTCCCGTGCCGGCGGATGCGATCAGCCCGTTCCGCCTTGAAGCTGGAAATGTCGCGATGGAATTCGGCTGGGCCGGCATGACGCCGCGGTATCGCGACAACATTCGCGATTTTCGATGGGATGTTGTTCCACTCCCGCAAGCCAGCGAGCCGGGTCAGCGGTTCACACCGGTGAAGGGAAATCAGTTGACGATGTCCGCCACCTGCCCGCATCCAAAAGAAGCGTGGGAGTTCATGAAATATATGGTGAGTGAAAACACGGAGCTGGTGCTGTATGGCGACAAGCTGCGACGGCACCTTCCGACCCGCACGGCTGTGCTACACTCGGACGAATTCCTAATTGCAAAACGGCCGCCGTTTCATACCGATGTGTTGCAGGCCTTGCTCGATACACCCCGCGCGTTGCCATTGGACGCGACGTTCATGTCGTGGGACCGAATCGCAAGCCAGTTTCTGGGGCCGTTTCTCACTCATCCCGCGGCGCGATTCACGGACATCGCCCCCGCGATGGCGGCGGCGATCGACAATGATCGCGAGGAGGGAATGCAGCGGCTAGCGCGCTATCCGCTCGAAGCGAAATCGCCTCGCCGGAATTCCGATGAACATTAACCGTGCCATTCCAACTCGGCCGATGCCGAAACGATGGGACCGATGGGGCTACCTGTTCATTGCGCCGTGGATCGTCGGCTTTCTCGTATTCACCGTCGGCCCGATGATCGGGAGCTTTGCACTGAGCTTCACCGACAACGATCTGTCCACCGGGCGATTCGTCGGGCTGCGCAATTATGCGGAACTACTCTGGCGGCCCAACCCGGCCGGAGGTCACGGCGATGTGGAATTTCGCCAAAGCTTGTGGAACACGTTCTACTACACGATCTTCGCCGTCCCGCTTGGATTGACCGGCTCGCTGCTGCTTGCCGTGCTGCTGAATCAGAAGCTCAAAGCGCTGTCGGTCTTTCGCACGCTTTATTACCTGCCGAGCATCGTGCCCGCCGTCGCCAGCAGCCTGATCTGGATCTGGATTTTTCAGCCCGATCGCGGACTGCTGAATCAGTTGCTGCGATTCGTTTTTTCATGGCCGCTGATTCGAGAATTGCACTTATCGCCGCCGTCCTGGCTATCAAGCGAGACCTGGAGCAAGCCGAGCCTGGTGATGATGAGCTTGTGGAGCATCGGTGGCAGTCGGATGATCATCTTTCTTGCCGGCCTTCAAGGCGTCAGCGAGCAATATTACGACGCCGCGCGAATCGATGGTGCCGGGCGCTGGGCGACCTTCCGCAACGTGACGCTGCCGCTGATCACGCCGATCATCTTCTTCAACCTCGTCCTCGGCGTGATCGGTTCGTTCCAAACCTTCACCAACGCCTACGTCATGACCGACGGCGGGCCGAACAATTCAACCCTGCTTTACGCACTATACCTGTATCGAGAAGCGTTTGAGCGATTCGCGATGGGCAAGGCCAGCGCGCTGGCGTGGATTCTGTTCGTGCTGCTCCTGAGTCTGACCGCTATTCAGTTTCGGCAGTCGAGGAAATGGGTTCATTACGAGGAAGGTTGAAGCCGTCTTTCTCCTCTCCCCGAGAACGGAGCGAGGAGTAAAACAAATATGGTTCGCGTATTCGTTCACATTCTCGCGATCGCCGGGGCGACGCTGTTCCTCGTCCCAATCATCTGGGCGGCCAGCACGGCGCTGAAGACGTCGCAGCAGGTTGCGTCGGCCTCGTCTGACTTTGTGCCGCGAAGTGATCGCATTGTTGACGACTCCGGGACGAAGCGGCCGGTGAATGTCATTGCGCGGATCGCTCGCCCGGCCGCGCTAGTGAAGCTTCTGGACGGCCCGCGCGCGGGGCAGTTGCTCGCGACCGATCGCACCGCGCTTCACGCCGATGACAACAGCACTTTGCGCGCGAAGCTACTCGCGGCCGACCCTGCGGTCGAGATCGTTCGCGAGTTCCCCGACGGTGTCGCCGAAGTGCGATTGCAGAACGGCCCCGCGTCCGACTCGGCCGATCGGTTTGTATCGATGACGCAGCTTGAATCGTACGTCGATCCTCGATTCGATAATTTCGCGAAGGCTTGGACTGCCCTGCCGATCAGGTTCACGCGCTTCGTGCTGAATACCTACACCATCACGATCATCAACATCGTGGGGCAGACGCTGAGTTGCTCGCTCGTCGCTTACGGTTTCGCGCGGTTCAACTTTCGCGGACGCGGGCCGCTCTTCATGCTGTTGCTCAGCACCACGATGCTGCCGGGACAGGTGACGATGATTCCTATTTTCCTCTTCTGGACGAAGCTCGGCCTGATTGACACCTTCCTGCCGCTGACCGTTCCCAGCTTTTTCGCCAGCAGCGCGTTCTTCGTCTTTTTGCTTCGGCAGTTTTTCATGAGCCTGCCCCGCGATCTCGACGAGGCCGCCCAGCTCGACGGCTGCGGGCCGTTCCGAATCTGGTGGCAAATCCTCATGCCGCTCTGCAAGCCCGCCCTCGCGACCGTTGCCGTCCTCTCGTTCATCGGAAGCTGGGACGACTTCGCCGGCCCGCTGATCTATCTGAACCGCATGGAAAACTACACGGTCAGTTTGGCCCTGCGCATGTTTCAGGATCAAAACGGCACCGACTTCAACCTGCTAATGGCCGCATCATTAATACACATCGTGCCGGTTTTAATTTTGTTCTTCGTGGCGCAGCGGTATTTCGTGAAGGGGATCGCGATGAGCGGGATGAAGGGATAATGCGATTGCCAGATACGTAAAGATTCATTATCTTTACAGCATCATGGCCACCAAATTGATCAATGTGCGATTGGACGCCGATCGACAGCGCAAGGCCAACGCATTGCAGAAGAATGGGATGGCCATTTCTGAACTCGTTCGCGAGGCAATCGATGCCAAGTTCGAAGCACTTTCAAAGTCGGGCCGGCCCGCGGATGCGAAGGCATGGTTCGATGAATTGGACCGTAACTATCCGGTCGAACATCTGAAATCGCCGCGGAAATATAGCGTGCACAACCGGCTCGAAGCGGCGTCCGCGATCCGACAGGCCATGAAACGCAGATCGACGAGGCAGTCGTGATTCTGATCGACACTGGTCCGATTGTCGCGATGTTTGATCCGCGCGATGAGTTCCACCGACGTGCTCGACGAGACTTCGTCGCGCTCGAAAACAAGTCAATGGCGACGATCACGCCAGTTCTTTCGGAAGCATTTTTTCATCTTCGCAAACCAATGCTTCGGGCGCGGCTGTTCAATTGGTTGGCCAGTTACAACATCTCGATTCCCAATGTCGACCTGGGCTCCGTTGGTCGCGTGCGCAATTGGATGGATCAATATGCTGAACACGAGCCCGATTTCGCGGACGCGGCGTTGATTGACATTGCCGATCAATCCCCGCAGATGGCGATCTGGACTTACGACCGCGAATTCCGAAACATCTGGCGACGGCCAAACGGCTCGAAGATTCCGCTTGCAGTGTAACTAGCGCACCAACCGCAAAACCGTCCTCGACACCTGTTTACAGAGCTTCGACATGCGCGGTAAATCCAACGTCGCCAATCGATCCGTCGGACGGTGATAATTCGGATTTCGCAGATGCGCGGTGTCGGTGATCATCAGCGCCGAGAAACCCTGCTCACAATATCCGCGATGGTCTGACAGCGAGATATCCGGCACCCACGTTGGAGAGAGTGCGGCTGGCAGAAACGGAAAAAAACCACTGGTCGCAAATCGCCAAACGAATCTCCAGCCGAATCCGATCGACCGGAGATTTGAAACGACCACCACATATCGATGCCCGAAGATTCGGTTCACCCAGCGAATCGGCCACGGCGCGAGCGCGGCGGTGTCCCCGGTCTTCACAAAATATCCCAGCGATTCCAAGCAGATCATCCCGATCACATTTTCACCGGACTCTTGCAATTCCGCGGCGTGGTGCTGGCTTCCCATTTCCCCGTAATTGAAATGGGGCGGCTCTTCGCAATCGAAAAAAACAATACGGGTCGTGCGCCTGTTTTTACGCGTTGATAGCGAGCGGCTGATTTCCAACAAAATCGCAACGGCTGACGCGTTGTCGTCCGCGCCGGGTGTGCCGGGAACAGTGTCGTAATGCGCGCCAATCACGAGCGACGGCTGTTTTGACTTCGAACCCGGCAGCAATACTTCGAGATTGATCGCATCGCGGTTGTGCACTTTGAATTGCTGATCAGTCGCTGAAAGTCCCATCCGGGCTAGCTCGCGGCGAATGTAGGATCGCGCCGCATCCAACGCCTGCGGCCGATTGGTGTTCCGCTCGCCAATCAACTCCGCCAGCACGTCGACATGTTGACGAAGTCGATCTGTCAATGATTTCTCATCAGAGTCAGCCATCGCAACGATACACCTACTTTCCAAACCGCAGCCTCCCCCACCGGTCCGGCCGGTGCATGTCGATCACGCCCATGGGTGACCAGACCCAGTTGTCTTCGTTGTGCTCGCTCTTGGGAACCACTTGATACTTCCCATCGACGATCCGATGCATCCACTGCACGCGCGAGAAGTTGACGCGCCATTCATCTCCCACCTTCGGCGACGGCAGCCGCACGCCAACGGTGCGCGCGGACAGTTCCTTGAAAAGAATTGCCACCTCTACCGACCATGCGCGATCTTCATCGCGCGGATCGTTCAACGTGCCGTCGACATGCACCGCAGACCGAATATTCGGCGACCGAATGAACGCATAATTCCCGCCATCGATGTACGGCTTGTCGAGGCTCAGCTCCATGATCGTGTTGAGCGCATTCATCTCGAACTCATAGTACTTGAGCCGATCGCCATCGGGATCGATAAAGATCTCGAAGTCGTTGTCGTGATAAATGATGGAGTTCCGATCGCGTAGCGTGCCCCAGACGTGCGGCTCTTGCAGCTCGGCAAACACGTACAGATTCTGATCATCCCACAACAGCTTCGCCCGCGTACGAAAGCGCGGCTTCGGCTTTAAATCGCCTTCGATGTCGATGAAGTCATCGGTCCAAGGCGCGTTCTTCCACGCCGCCTCGTGCGCACGACCGTCGATGACGATCGGCGAAGTTGCACGGAGCGCGGTGTAAACACGGGGCTGTGCGAGAAGAGTCATCGCGACCAAAATTAGAAATCGAAACATGCTCGCATCAACGGCGTTTAAGTGGCTTACTCATCGTAATGCTCGCGCAATGCCGGATTAATCGGTGCCGCGAAGCGTCGTCAATCTGTATACGTCGAACGATGGACACAAGCGGGTTCCCGGGGTGAACAACAACTACGAATCATCTATTTAAGATTAGACAGATAGTCGTTGAGCTTTCCAGCCTGCTTCATTGATTGAAAGAGATGATTCGGCTGATCGAGAAGTGGCGTGAAGCCATATCGTTCGTAGAACGATGTTGCACGATCGTTGTCGGAATACAGATCGATCGCATAGGCGGCGGCGTCGTTTGCTAGCCGAACCGCCCTTGAAATGGCATCGACCAACAAGAGTTCACCGATACCTTTCCCTTGATCACTTGCGTTGACGGCGAGCTTTCCGAGGTGAATCGTCGGGATCGGGTAGCGAATTTTTTTAAGTTCTGGTTTTTCCGGGACACTCTGAAAGTGAACCGATCCGGTGGAGAGCGTGTAATAGCCAATAACTCGATTGTCGTTAGTGGAGGTGACGACAAAAGTCCGACTCAGTTCCGATTCCGCATTCGCTAGCGCGTGATTCTGAAGAAACCGATCGATGTCGCGGATTCCGCATTTGAATTGGCTGACATTGTGGTCTGGGACCAAGACCGCAATTGAAAAAAACATCCAACGCCCGCAGTTAAGCAATCTTTTCGCGATATCGCTTCGCAGCGCGCTTCAAATTCTCGTTTAATGCGGCATCATCATCAAGCAATCGCAAAAACGCTACCCGGTCTCGATCTGAGAGCCTGACGGTCTCGTATTCCGCAATGACGCTTTTCGCCTGCTCAAGAAGAACATTTTTTGCAAAGTCACTCACGGTACGTCCTTGAAGTGCAGCTGCACGTTCAATGTACAATTTATTTTCGGCAGGAAGTCGAAACTCAATTCTTTCAGACCGCACATCGGCGGGCATGTTCCGTTCCTTCATATTTCTCATCATATTCTGCTGTACGGCTAATTTCCGTACAACGTTAATTAAATTTTTATAGCGGGGCTAACATTTAGCTAAATATCGATCTCACGACACTTACAACATTTCATGTAATCGTCGGATGCCACCGTTCTGTCACTTTCGCCCCCGCCGCTGCGATGAAGCTGTCGACGGTCATCGTCCCTTTGACCGCATCGGCCACATCAAAATACGGCCGTACGCTGACGCTGTCGGTTTCGATTTCCTTTTCGCCGACGGTCAGCAGCAAGGGAATTTTCGCCATCAACGCATTGCGGATTTTCGCGCCGATCTTTTCATTGCCGTCGTTCAGCTCGACGCGAATGCCGGCAATTTTTAATCGCTGCATGACTTTCGTCGCGTAGTCGTTCGTCTTTTCGCTGACGGTCAGCACGACCGCCTGCACCGGCGCGAGCCAGAGCGGGAACGCACCGGCAAAGTGCTCGGTGAGGACGCCGATGAAACGCTCCATCGAGCCAAACGGCGCGCGGTGAATCATCACCGGCCGATGCGGGCGATTGTCAGCGCCGATGTAGCTCAGGTCGAACCGCTCAGGAAGCACGTAATCGACCTGCACCGTGCCTAACTGCCAATCGCGGCCGATGACGTCCTTGATGACGAAGTCGATCTTCGGGCCATAAAACGCGCCCTCGCCCGGCTCCAGGCTGAACGGCACGCCGAGCGTTTCGGCGGCGTTTTTGCAGGCGGCCTCGGCGGCGTCCCACTTGGCGGGATCACCGACAAACTTCGCTTTATCCGGATCGCGTAATCCAACGCGCACGCGGTAATCGTTCATCCCCAGCGTGCCGAGAATAATCTTCACCAGTTCCAGGCACGACAGCAGCTCGGCCGGCACTTGCTCCTCGGTGCAGAACAGGTGCGCATCGTCCTGAGTGAAGCCGCGGACGCGTGTCATCCCGCCAAGTTCGCCCGATTTTTCCCAGCGATACACCGTGCCGAATTCCGCAAGGCGCACCGGCAAATCGCGATAGCTGTGCTGATCGCTCGCGTAAATCTTGATGTGATGCGGGCAGTTCATCGGCTTCAGCAAATAGCCGTCCACGTCGCCCTTCTCCATGCGGTTGGAAAGGTCCGCGCATCCGCAATTTTCCTTCGCCAATGCGTCGTAAAATTCCCGATCGATGATCGGCGGAAACTGCGAATCGCGGTAATAGGGAAAGTGCCCCGATGTTTTGTACAACTCCAGCCGCCCGATATGCGGCGTAAATACCTGTTTGTATCCCTGCCTCGTTAAGTGTTCGCTGATGAAATTCTGAAGCTGAATGCGCACCTCGGCGCCCTTGGGCTTCCACAGAATCAATCCCGAGCCGACTTTATCGTCGATCGTGAACAATCCGAGTTGAGGACCGAGCACGCGATGGTCGCGTTTCTTCGCCTCCTCGTGTTGCTTCACCATTTCATCGAGCTGCTTCTTGTCGAAGAAAGCCGTGCCGTACACGCGCGTCAGTTGTTCACGATTGCTGTCGCCTCGCCAATAGGCACCGGCGACGCTGGTGAGCTTGAAGGCCTTGATCTTCGAAGTGCTTGGAATATGTGGCCCGCGGCAGAGGTCGGTGAAATCGCCCTGCCGGTAAATGCTGACGGTTTTTTCGCCCGCCTTTTGGAGATCATCGATGATCTCGTCTTTGAATCGCTGCGACTGATCGTGCAGCAGCGACTTCGCCTGAAACGGCGATACATCCTCGCGCGAAAACGTTTCGCCCGAGTCGATCAGCTTCTGCATCTCCGCTTCGACTTTCGGCAGATCTTCCGTTGAAAGCGACGTGCCTTTCGGAAACTCGAAGTCGTAGAAGAAGCCGCTCTCGATGACCGGCCCGATCGTGTACTGCAATTGCGGGCCATACAGATTGCGAAGAGCCTGAGCCAGAATGTGCGCCGTGCTGTGTCGCAATACCGATAGCCCGTCCGCATCGCGCTCGGTGATGATCGACACTTCGTGCGTGCCGGTGAGCGGCGTGAACAGATCAACCAGCTTGCCGTCCACCTTCCCGACGACCGCGGCCTTGGCGAGGCCCTTTCCAATTGATTCGGCCAGTTGCTGTACGGTGGTGCCGTCGGGAACGTCGCGAACCGAACCGTCCGGAAGTTTGATGGAAGCCATGAGTCCGCCAATGGACGAAGAGGAATCGCACGCGTGACGCCGCCAGGGAAACAGGCAAACAAAAAACCGCCCGGCGTGAGCCGGGCGGCGTTCGCGTCGTCGCGAAGTTTATACGCAGCGCGCTCCGGCCGGTCAACGGCGGTGCGGGGCGGATTGATTCACAGGGCAACCGCATTCTGGATGATTTCGTTTTTTCTCCTCTCCCTGTACTCG
>CAXSBN010000010.1:29282-109837 GCA_964236135.1 uncultured Phycisphaerae bacterium | reverse complement strand
CATTGACGCCTTTCCAAAAAGTAAAAGCATCGTCGCACATCCCCAGCCGTCGGCTACCGAACAAGCGCCGAACCTGCGCGCGACAATCAAGCCGGGGGCGTATAACACGTCGAGATCGGACAGCGACTTGTAGAAGTCGACGGCTCGCTCCGGATTGTCTGCACGAATTTCGAAATGCACGACGCGTTGAGACATGTTTGGCTCTATTTTGCGAAGCGAATAAATTCGATCGCGGCCCGGAAAGCGCTTTAGAAAGGCGGCGCATAACCGATCCTAAGGTGCGGCGCCGTCGCCGGCGGAGTAAACGGGATGAAACTGCGATTCAACAGGCGACGTGGCACTTGCGCGAAGTATCCAGCTGCAGTATGACGATTCACTACTCGAATATTGCAGCCACTTCACATTCGAAACCCGGAAGCGTCTCGAGGCCAGTAAGTCGATCGGATTCACCGATGACAACTGGATTCGCATTCGACTTATATACCGTAACCGTCCTTCGCTTCGGACTGACGACAAGCACTTCGATGGCCCCCGCCCCCAGATACTCGTCGACTTTTTCTTCCACTGCTTCGGCGCGATCGCTAGGTGACAATACTTCGATGGCCAGATCGGGCGATCCCTCAAAATAAGAACGTGCGAAAGGATCTTGCGGAAGCCGATTTGAACGAACGAACGCCACGTCTGGCGCTCTGACGGTGTCGGGATTTTTCGCCAGCTTGAATCCGGTCTCCGAACCGTAGACTCTCCCGAGCTTTCCAGCCTTCACAAATGTTGTGATAAGCCACGAAAAATTGTTTCCGATTAGGCCGTGGCCTTGTCCAGGTGGCGACATGTCAACGATCTCTCCCCTGACGAGTTCGCACATTCGATCGCTCGGCATTTCGAGCAATTCTTCAGCCGTGATGAATCGTGTGTCGGTTGTCATGGCGAACCGATTATATCAATCCCCACTCTCCAGCACCGCCATAAATGCTTCCTGCGGGATGTCGACGCTGCCGACGCGCTTCATGCGCTTCTTGCCTTCCTTCTGCTTGTCCAACAGCTTGCGCTTGCGCGACACGTCGCCGCCGTAGCACTTGGCGGTGACGTTTTTGCCGACGGACTTGATTGTCTCGCGCGCCACGATTTTTCCACCGATGGCCGCTTGAAGCGGAATCTCGAATAAGTGCTTGTCGATTTCTTCCTTCAATCGCACCAGCAGCTTTCGGCCCCGGCCTTCAGCGAGGTCCTTGTGAACAATCACGCTCAGCGCATCGACGCGGTCGCCGTTGACGAGAATGTCGAGCTTCACGAGCTCGCCCTTCCGGAAGCCGATGAAGTCGAAGTCCATCGTGCCGTACCCTTTGGTGGCACTTTTTAGCCGATCGTAGAAATCGTAGATCACTTCAGCGAGCGGCATTTCGTAAGCGAGCAAGACGCGGCTCGTGCCGATGTATTCGGTCTTTTTGTAGACGCCCCTTCGATCTTCACAGAGGCGCATCAGGTTGCCGACCGTGTCGCCGGGCAGGATCAGGTTCATCAGGATGAAAGGCTCGCGGATTTCCTCAACGTTGGTTTGATTGGGTAGCTCGCTGGGGCTATCGATCCGAAGCACCTTTCCGTCGGTGAGCGCAATCTCGTAGGTCACCGTCGGCGCGGTCTGAATCATCGAGATGTTGAACTCGCGCTCCAATCGCTCCTGAATGATCTCCATATGAAGCAGGCCGAGAAATCCGCAGCGGAAACCAAAGCCGAGCGCATCGTTGCTTTCGGGCTCGAAGCTGAAGCTCGAGTCGTTGAGCGACAGTCGGTCCATTGCGTCGCGAAGCTCGTCGTATTGCGTATTTCCGGACGGATAGAAATCGCAGTAAACCATCTGCTGCGACGGCTTGTAGCCCGGCAGGGCCGTGGGGGAAGGATTGGCGTCGTCGGTAACGGTGTCGCCGATGCGAACGTCGTGCAGGTCTTTGATGGCCGCGACGATGTAACCAACCTCGCCCGTCCCGATCCGCTCCACTTGCGCGGGCCGCGGCATCAGCTTTCCCAAGTCGGTAATTTGGTAGAGCTTGTTGGTGCCGATGAATCGAATCTTCTGGCCTTTCCTTAATTCACCGTCGACCACGCGCACGTACGTAATCACGCCTCGATAATCATCATAGATCGAGTCAAAAATCAGCGCCCGAGTCGCGGCGGCGGCTGATCCGGTCGGCGGAGGGAGCTGATCGCACAGTTTTGAAATTAACTCGTCGATGCCCTGCCCGGTCTTGGCGCTGACGAGAATCGCGTCTTCGGCACTGAAGCCGAGCACCTGCTCGATTTCCTCGGCCACCTCGACCGGCCGAGCGCCGGGCAAGTCGATCTTGTTGATAACGGGTATAATTTCGAGCCCCACCTCGATCGCCGCATACGCATTCGCGACGGTCTGGGCTTGCACGCCCTGCGTGGAATCGACGACGAGGATCGCCCCCTCACACGCCTGCAGGGCTTTCTGCACTTCGTAGTGAAAATCGACGTGCCCCGGCGTGTCGATGAAGTTCAGCATGAACTTTTCGCCGTTGGGATACTTTTCACTGGTATGTTCATGGAAGACGGTCACGGCCGACGCTTTAATCGTGATGCCGCGCTCGCGCTCCAGATCCATGTCGTCGAGAATCTGCTCCTTAAACTCCCGCTCGGTGATGGCACCGGCCCGCATGAGGAGACGATCGGAGAGCGTGCTTTTCCCGTGGTCGATATGGGCGATAATCGAGAAGTTGCGAATTTGCATTGAGTGCCGTCGATTCTAAGAGGGCCGGCCTCAGCCAACAAACGTTCGCGCGAAAACCTCAGCGTGGGGATGATCATTTTGCTTCCCCAAAACTTGCCATTATTCGCGGGGAGATTTGACTGCGAAACGGCCGTCTCGTCTGCCAGGCCAAATCTCACCTGATAAAGTTTTCGACAGGCGACTAGGAAAGTGGCAGCCACCACTAAGCAATTCTTTCACTGCTTAATAAACTAGCTATCGCCGATCCATGCCAGCGCAATTTCAGGCAACAGCCTGTTATCTGCGCTGGCATCTTTATTGCTCTTGGAGGTTTGAGTGTAAGTGTAGCACTGAGGCCGGTCGTTAGTTTCCCAAAGTCATGACCGTTCACGAAGGCTCGCGGATGTGGTTTCAGTATCGAAAGACGTTCGTCCGAATGCAGACGATCATCTTCCTCGTGACGCTATCGGTTTATTCTGCATTTGGTCATCAGTGGCTGCAAGCGGCGGTTTTCTTTGCCGTCATGCAGATCGGGCTTTTGATCGGTTCGGCATGGGCAGCTCGATTGAGTCACGCCATGGAACGGAAGAAAACTATGCTTCCGTTGGAGTTGCATCGATGAGTAGGCGCGACCCGCCTCCCATCTTGGACTTCCCCGCTCTATTTGATTTCCGATGCATGAGTGCCATGCCAGGCTTCCCGAGCTCTGACTGAACATCTCAACTCGCTGCCGTGCGACGGCGGCAGACACGATTCTCGGTTTCTCACAAATCAGGTGGACGTATGAACCTTTCGGAACTGTTGTCTCGCATTAAATTTGCACGGTTGAAGCCATTTCTGCTGCTAGCTGGCTTGGCCGTCGTGCTGTTGGTGTCTACTTCGGCAATGGCCCAGACGACTGCACCTGCAGCAGTTGATCCGCGGGCTGGGGCCGCCGCACCCACGGGCGATACCGGTGTAGCGATCAACACCGTCTGGACGCTCGTCGCCGGCTTCCTCGTTATGTTCATGCAGGCAGGTTTCGCACTCGTCGAAACCGGCCTCTGTCGGGCGAAAAACGCTGCACACGTCATGACGATGAACTTCCTGGTGTATGCCCTGGGCATGACCGGCTTTTTCATCAGCGGATATGCCCTGATGTGTGGCGGCGCGGGAAAAGTCCCGGACAGCATCAACTCAACCGCGATGGTCGCGCTCAACGACCCGCAGACGATTCACATCGGCGGATATGACTGGACGATCTTCGGTAAGAGTGGATTCTTCCTTTCGGGCAACAACTATAACGCGTCGGCACTGACGTGGTTTCTGTTCATGATGGTCTTCATGGACACGACCGCCACCATCCCGACCGGTGCACTCGCCGAGCGATGGAAGATGAAAAGCTTCTTCATCTTCAGCTTGTTCATCGGCGGGTTCCTCTATCCGATCTATGGCGGCTGGGTCTGGGGCGGCGGTTGGTTGAGCCAGCTCGGTCAGACAAGCCTCGGCAAAGGCGCGCTCGATTACGCCGGCAGCTCGGTCGTTCACATGCAAGGCGGCGTGCTCGCGCTTGTGACTGCCTGGATGATTGGCCCGCGTATCGGCAAATACGGCAAGAACGGTGAAGTTCGCACGATCCCAGCCCACCACATTCCGATGGTAATCCTTGGTACATTCATCCTGGCATTCGGCTGGTTCGGCTTCAACGCCGGCTCGTCGCTCGCCGCTGACGGCCGCATCGGTGTCGTCGCTGTCAACACGATGCTTGCCTCCGCCGCTGGTGCGCTGGCATCGGGCCTCTATATGTGGTGCATCCACTCTGGCAAGAAGCCCGATCCGGCCATGATGTGCAACGGCATGCTTGCCGGCCTGGTGGCGATCACTGCTCCTTGCGCCTATGTCGCGCCGTGGGCCGCATTCGTCATCGGTCTCATCTCGGGTGTGCTTGTCGTTTGGAGCGTCTTCTTCTTCGACAAGATCAAGATTGACGACCCGGTGGGCGCGATCAGCGTTCACGGCGTCAATGGTCTGTTCGGCCTCCTCTGCGTCGGTATTTTCGCTGACGGCAGCTACGGCGCGACTGGCTTCCTCTATGCCGGTGCCGATGGCACGCACACAGACGGCATCCACCAGTTCATGGCCCAGTGCATTGCGGGGTTGGCCTGCTTCCTCTGGAACGTCATCGCCGGCGGAATCATCTTCTTTATCATCGGGAAGGTGATCGGCGGCAATCGCGTCTCCAAGGAAATGGAAATCGCCGGACTGGATATCCCCGAAATGGGCGTCAACGGTTATCCCGAATTCATCGACCACATCCTCCCTTCGCAGGTTACTCCCGCGATGATTGCTGCTGCAGAAGCTGGTCAGATGTAAAGAAAGTCTTTGATCGCCACACTGCGATCAACGATTCGAAACGTCACTGGGGTGGCGGCTTAAGCCGCCACCCCGGTCGCGCTTAATTGGTGCTCCACTTTAGACAAGATGTCGAACGTCTCTAAGTTTTTCATCCTTCTCCTCAGCACAATCGCCGCGCTGCTCCTGATGCGGGCGACCGGCATTCTCGTCCTCGATGCCAGACAGATCACGGCCGTCGGCATCTTCTCGATGTTCATCTACGGAACGCTGCTCTTCGGCGATTTCCGGCTCGCCTTTGCGTTCGGCGGCATCGCGCTTTTGATGGCCTTGAACCTTCTGAGCGTCGAAGGTTTTGTCCATGCTGCCCAGCTGAACGTCATCATCTTCCTCGTCGGCATGTTTCTGGTGATCGGCTTTCTGGAAGAGAATCAGTTCTTCGAAGGCGTGGTCAATCAAATCATCAAGCGCGTCGGGCCGCATCCGAAAGTGCTGCTGCTCGTGCTCATGCTGATGGGCACGATCGCCGCGGCGCTGGTGGACGAAGTCACCAGCATCCTGTTCATGACCGGCACGATGCTGCACCTGGCCGAGAAGTACAAACTCAAACCCGCGCCGTTCATCATCATGCTGGTCTTCGCGACCAACATCGGATCGGCCGCAAGCTCGATCGGCAATCCGATCGGCGTGATGATCGCGTTGAACGCGCCGTTTTCGTTTCTGGAATTTCTCCGCTGGAGCGCGCCGATCGCGATCGTGGTGAATATCGCCACGCTGATGATCTGCCGCTGGTGGTTTG
The DNA here is from genome assembly GCA_964236135.1 of uncultured Phycisphaerae bacterium. Classification (GTDB taxonomy): domain Bacteria; phylum Planctomycetota; class Phycisphaerae; order Tepidisphaerales; family Tepidisphaeraceae; genus CAXSBN01. Next base: position 103,982 of record CAXSBN010000010.1, on the reverse strand, counting down.
CCGAGGCCATCAATGAGTTCGACGAGATCGTGACGCGCGAAAATCGCCGCCTCGCCGACCCGCTCGGCAATCCCGTCGCCAGGCCGGTCGAGGAAAAGATCGTCTCTTACAACCCGGTGCTGGCGCTGTCGCATGGCGCGACGACCACGCCCGCCGGCGCGTCCACTTTCGAGATGAGCAACACCGGCGACCTTGCCATTCCAGAAGTGATGGAGACCTCCGATTCCACGTTCGAGACAGCCGTCAGCGTTCCCGGCGAGGACCCGCCAAGTACGAAGCTCTGCTGGGTCATCTTTCTTGCGACGGTCACGCTACTTATCTCGCACGGTGCGCTGGAACATTTGCTGGGACGACTCTTCAACGCGCCCGATGGCCATCTCCCGGAAGGCACGATGATGGTCGGGGCATCGCTGTTGATGGGCTCGATCGTGTTGCTCATTCGCGGCGACAAGGCGCGTGAGCTGGTCGAACGCCGCGTCGACTGGTGGACGCTCTCGTTTTTCATGATGCTGTTCGCGTCGGTCGGAACGCTAAAGGAAACGCACGTCACCCGTGCGATCGCCGATCGCTTGATTGAAGCCTGCGGCGAGGGGCATCCGGCGTTGCTGATCCAAATCGTCGGCTGGGCCACGGGCTGGCTGAGCGCGTTTCTCGATAACGTGCTGGCCGTCGCGACGTTCATGCCCGTCGTCGCCGACGTCCGCGGCCATGTCGCGCCAGCGGGCTATCCCGAGGCGATTTACTGGCTGATGCTCTTCGGCGGCACGTTCATGGGCAACATGACGACGATCGGTTCCACCGCCAACATCATTGCCTGCGGCGTGCTCGAAAAGCGCGGGTACGGCTCGGTGTCGTTCGGCTACTGGTTCAAGATCGGCTTCATCGTCAGCATCGTCTCCATGCTGATCGCGACGCTGCTGCTTGGCATCCAAACCCACTGGTTCAGTCACCCGCTACTCGCGCCGCCGCGGGTGGGGTGAACTTGCGCGGGAAATAGCGTTGTTTGCAATTGCATCGCGAGTACGCGCATTTCCCAGTGGTCTCCTAAGCACGAGCCGCTTGCGGCTCGCGAACCAAGAACGCCGAAATGTCGCGCATCACGCTCCGCGAAGCCGCAAGCGGCAAATTCTGTGATGTTGAATGTATTTCGACCGGAAACGTCATGAAGCGCGCCACGATGACGGACCTCGGGCTCCCACGCTTGTCAATTCGACGAAAAAAGCTATCGTCTGAAGGTTAAATCGCGCGGCAGCGTAGCTCAGTTGGTAGAGCGCGGGATTCATAAGCCCAAGGTCACAGGTTCGACTCCTGTCGCTGCTAATTTTTGTTTCGTACCCATCCTTGCGGAGCGCGGCATGGCTGACAATTCGCTACACATTGATACCGACTGGAAGAAGCAGGCGCAGGAAGAAAAGCGCAAGCTCGCCGAGCAGGCGCAAGCGAAGGCACCCGCCCCAATGGCGGCGGCGACACCGCGTTCGTCCGGCGCCGCGGCACCTTCGGCCCCCACCGCGGCCCGGGGCCAGCGCGAACTCCCACCCGCCAGCTTTGCGACGCTCGTCCAGACGATCGTCACACAAGCACTGTATTACCTCGGCGACCTTTCCCCGCGCGGCGGCGAGTCGGCCGTCAATCTCGACCTCGCCAAACATCAGATCGATCTGCTCGGCGTGCTGGAGGAAAAGGCAAAAGGCAACCTGAACGTTGATGAACAGAAATTACTCGACGCGGCGCTGTACGAATCAAGAATGCGTTACGTGAGCGTGGCGTCTCAGTACATTAATTGATCGCACGGTTAAGCCTTAGATGTGCGGGAATGAGACGGAAGAATACCGTCCAGCGCGATCGAATCCCCGATACAGAGTGAATTTTATATTCCTTCAGCGATCGGCGCGAACGCGTTGCAAACGCAGTTGCTGAACGAAATGCGAAACGAGCTTGTCTAGAATCGCCGACCTTCGATACCAATCTCCGCGAATCTTCCCTTAGTTTAAACTTGCGTTTTGTTTCCGGCGTATTACGATCGCCTGCGGGTCTTGGGTATTGTTGGTTTACAACATATCGGTCGGTTGTTCGGCCAGTCAAAACAGGATGTTTGACGATCAACGTCCGCTGAATGTAGTTCAGTCGGATGGAGTTCCAGGGAAGGCATGGATGCCATGGCGATTCGCCGCGCCTACGCTCAACTTTCACATCTTTGGCAACTGCCGCTCCTGGTGATCTCACTGGGGCTGTTCGGCTATGCCGCTTACTTGTTCGTCGATCCGCAGCCGGGTCCGACGATTGACGACCAGATCGGCGTTGCCCGAGCCCTGCTGACGCAGGAACGCCCCGATGCCGCCAATGCCACGCTCAACCGCATCTTAAATTCTGACAAGCTGACAATCGATCAGCAGGCGCGTACGCATTTGATGCTGGCCGAGTCGATCGACATGGCGCAAAAGCAGCGGAAGATCGCCGTCCCCGCGAATTTTGTCAGCGTTATCGAACAGACGCGACTCGCGGTGGGTCAGGGCGCGAAGCTCGATGCAAACGGCCATCGCCGACTCGGCGAAGCATTCGAAGCGGTCGAGAAAGTGCCTGAAGCACTCGATCATTATCGCCAGGCGATGGCGCTCGATCCGGCCCATTCCCTCCGGCTGCAACGAAAAGTAATCGACCTGCAGCTCGCACAAGATGACGCCGGCCCGGCGGAAATTTCGCTTGATGAATATCTGAAATCGCCAACACTCAACGATGCCGAGCGCGGCTGGGCGCTGGGACAAAAAGCGCAGATCGATATCGACTCCGGCAAGTTCGCCGATGCGCAGCGATTGCTGGACGATGCGCTGAAGCTGGCGAGTGATCGCGTTGCGATTGGTGAGGTGAACGAACGGCTGGGTTATTGCACTTACAAATTAAATAACCCTGCGGAGGCCGAGCGATTTCTTCGCGTGTCGCGCGAGCAGCTCAAGACGGGCCATCCGCTGGTCGGCGACGCCGCGTATTATCTCGGCAAAATTCTCCAGGATCGCGGCGACACGCGGGCGGCCCTTTCGTTTTATGAAGACGTGATCGTTAGCCACATCGACTTACCGATCGCGCCGGCCGCCAAGATGGGGCGAGGCGTCTGCCGGATTTTTCTCGGAAATGATGATGCGGGTCTCTCTGATCTTCACGATGTCGTCGTCGATGCCCAGGCAAAAGAATTGAGGCCGAAGTTCAAGGAGCAGGCGATCGCTTCGCTGCAGCAGGCGTCGCAGATTCTTTCCGGCCGGGGCAACTTGGTCGGCGCGATCGAGCTGATGGCCGCCGAGCAGACACTCGATATCGATCCGCCGGCCGGCTTTTTTGCCAGGCTCGCAAATATCTTCGAGAAGCGCGCCGAGCAACTTGACCGCGCAATCCCCACAGCGACCGCGCAGAATCGCATTAAAGACGAACAGGCCGTCCGCGATTTTCGCACTCGCGCCGGCGACGCGTGGGTCGCCTACTCGCGCAAGCTGACGCTCGCCGACGATAAAGGTTACGGCGATGCGTTGTGGCGCGGCATCGAGTTGTACGATCAGGCCAACAACGTGCAATCGGCGATCGCCGCCCTCGACTTGTTCGTGGCGGAACGACCGAGCGATGCGCTCGCACCGGACGCGCTGCTGCGGCTAGGCAAGGCGTACCAGGCCACCGGAATGTTCGACAGGGCGATCGATGCGTTTCAACTGAACGCGTTCCGCTATCCGAAATCGCTGGCCGCGAGCAAGTCGGCGGTTCCGCTAGCGCAAGCACTGGAGGCGAAGGGCCCGGAGTTCTATGCCCGGGCGGAAAGAGCATTGCTGGGTGTGATCGAAAATAATCCCCTGGTCACGCCCGATGCCGAGGAGTTCAAGCAGTCGCTGTTTGAGCTATCACAGTTGATGTACCACACGAATCGCTACGAAGAAGCGATCGGCCGGCTCGAAGAATTTTCGCAGCGTTATCCGAACGATGCCCGCGACGGCCAACTGTTGTTTCTGATGGCCGACAGCTATCGCAAGAGTGCGAGCCTGCTCGACGCCAAGCTCGCGACGGCCGACGCATCACCCGGCATCGGCGCCGTCGACCCCGTCGCCGCCGCCGCCGCCAAGCATGACCGGCTGCTGAAAGCGCGCGCGCTGTACGACAGAGTGATCGACGCATACCGCGATAAGCAGCCGACCACCGCGACGGACAAGCTCTATCAGAAGCTGGCGCATTTCTATCGCGCGGACTGCATGTACGACGTCGGCGAATATGCAGAGGCAGTCTCTCTCTACGACAAGGCCGCGTTCAAATACCAGGACGATCCATCCGCACTCGCAGCCTATGTGCAAATCGTGAATTCATACTGTGCGCTCGATCGGATCCCCGAAGCCAAAACCGCGAACGAGCGGGCCAAGTGGCTTCTGCGGCGCATGCCCGCCGATGCGTTCAAGGATGGATCGTTCTCGATGCCGAAAGAATATTGGGAGCAGTGGCTGAAGTGGACGAGCGGCTCGGGGATGTGGTGAGGATCGGCGTTAGGAGTTGGGCTCTGGGCGTTGGGAAGAAATTGTTTAGCGGCGTCGCTTGCGACGCGTTTTGATGCGATGAAACCGTTGCCGTTTCGAAAACCTCTCAGCTTTCGACCTCTCGTCGCGGAGGGTCCGACGAATGACGTCGTGACCGCGCTGACGGAACAGGTTGATTGTTATCGACGGCTCGAGAAGCTCGCGCAGGTGCAGCATGAGCACGTGCGTCGAGAGCAGATCGAGGCGTTGCTCGATGTCCTCAATCAGCGGCAATTGCTGCTCGGGCAGCTCGCGCGATTGGAACAGATCGTCGCGCCGGCCAAGCGGGCATGGACGGAATTTGTCTCGCCATTGTCGCCCGAGCAGCGGGCGCTGGCGGAAAATTTGCTCGCCGAGACGCGCACGCTGCTGGAATCGATTACGTCGTCCGACAAGAACGATGTGCTGGCGTTGCAGCAGCGGAAGCTGAATCTGGGCAAGCAGATCGGCAAGGCGACGGTAGCCAAGCAGATGAATCGAAACATCGCGACGGCCGCGTATGGGCCGGCGCGAACGCGGATGGATATTAGTCAGTAAGAAGTGGGCGGTCGGCGGTGGGCAGTGGGCGGTAAGAATCGATGTCACTTGATCTCGAACAACCTGACTCCTCTGCGGCGGCTCGTCGAATTGAAGAGCTGGGGCGCATCATCCTTGCGTATAGCGAGGTGACCGACAAATTGCAGCAATCGCATGAGTTGCTGAATCGCACGGTCGAGCATCTGCGTCGCGAGTTGAACGAAAAAAATCGCCTGCTCGAGCGCAAAAGCCGGCTCGCCGCGCTCGGTGAGATGGCGGCGGGCATGGCGCACGAGATTCGTAATCCGCTCGGGGGCATTCAGCTCTATGCCTCGCTGCTCGCTAACGACGTCGCCGATCGCCCGGCGTCGGCGGAGATCGTGACGAAGATCAGCAAGGGCGTGAAGCGGCTCGAATCGATCGTCAGCCAGGTGCTACAGTTTTCACGCGACACGGTGATCAATCCGCAGCCGTGCGACTTGATTGAAATCGTCGAACAATCGGTCGAACTCGCGACGAATTCGCGGTCGATGGAAGCGGTCGAATTTCGCATGACCGGGCCGGCGACGTTGCCCGTCGATATCGATCCGCTCCTGATGGGCCAATCCATCTTGAACCTCGTGCTGAACGCGATCGACGCGATGGACGGCGGCGGCGTGGTGCGGATCAACACCGAAGCCCCCGACGAAAGCGGTGATGTAAAGCAGTTCCGGCTCACCGTCCGAGACGCCGGGCCGGGCATCCCCAGCGAAGTGATCGATCGAATTTTCAATCCATTTTTTACGACCAAAGACAGCGGCACGGGCCTGGGCCTTTCGATCGTGCATCGAATCATCGAAGCGCATGACGGAACAATTCTGGCGACGAATGGCGAAGACGGATGCGGCGCGAAGTTTGAGATTCGGATCTGAAACAATGGCAAGAATATTGATTGCTGACGACCAGGACCTGATACGCGACTCGCTCGCCGCGATTCTCGCGCGCGAGGGGCATGACATCGTCGCCGCCACCGACGGGCCCGTCGCGGTCAGCAAGCTGACGGCGCAGCGGTTTGATCTGCTGATTACCGATTTGAAGATGCCGCGCATGACGGGGATCGAGCTGCTCGCCGAAGCGAAGAAGCTTCGGCCGGAGATGCCGGTCGTGCTCATGACCGCCTTCGCCACCGTTCAGACCGCCGTCGAGGCCATGAAGCTTGGGGCGTACGATTACATTCAAAAGCCCTTCGACGGCGATGAGATCAAGATCCTCGTCGATCGCACGCTCGAACACTCTCGATTAAAGCTGGAAAACGCCGCGCTGCGCAGCATGGCCGAACTCAACGCGCCGCGGCCGCTGGTTGGCAACAGCGAACTGATGGGCGAGATCAAAACGCTCATCGAGCGCGTTGGACGCAGCAATGCGACGGTGCTGATCCGCGGCGAAAGCGGCACTGGCAAGGAAGTCGTCGCCCGCGCGATTCACGCCGCCTCCGAGCGCCGCGAGCGGCCGATGCTTGCGGTGAACTGTGCCGCCCTTTCTGAAAATCTTCTCGAGTCCGAACTGTTTGGTCACGAAAAAGGCGCTTTCACCGGCGCCGACCGCCTGCGCCGCGGCCGATTTGAATTAGCCGACGGCGGCACGCTGCTGCTCGATGAAATCAGCGAAATCGCACCCGGCTTACAGGCAAAGTTGTTGCGTGTCTTGCAGGAAAGCGCCTTCGAACGCGTCGGCAGCTCGATGACGCAGCAGGTCGATGTGCGCGTCATCGCCACCAGCAACCGCAATCTTGAAGCATCCGTCGCCGAAGGGAAATTCCGGCAGGATCTGTTCTATCGATTGAATGTCGTGCCCGTTGATCTGCCACCGCTGCGGCAGCGCGCGGATGACATCGCCGAGCTGGCGAAGCATTTTCTGCACCTGATCGCGCGCCGTGAGAAGAATGCGTTTCTGCACATCGAGCCGGAAGCGATTCGCGTAATGCAGAGATATTCCTGGCCCGGCAATGTGCGGGAATTACAGAACATCGTCGAGCGCGCTGCCGTGCTGGAAACAGACCCGGGCGTGATTCGGGCCGCGACCATTGAGCCGTGGCTCAAATTGGTCGGCGCCGATTCGACAACCGACGCCGTCGAAACCCTGGCCGGCAAACCGCTGGCGGACATCGAGAAACAGGTGATTCTCTCGACGCTGCAGCAGTTCCGAGGTCATCGCATCAAGACCGCAAGTGCATTGGGCATCGGCGTGCGAACGTTGGGCATGAAGATCAAAAAATGGAAAGACGAGGGCGAACCGATCGAAGCCGCATGACCCGTTTAGCCGCCGCGCATTTCCCGCGCTACGGCGCAGATCATGCGCAGGCCACGAAACGCGACCATGCAGTTTTCGTCACGTTTCGCAGTTCGGTAGATGGCACAGTGTTTGACCTGTGTCCAAGAAGGTGAGCGACGCGAACATGTTTATCGACCGACTTTTAAATCAGGGAAATGCCCCGCTGCTGGAATCGGCCGTGCGCTTCGCGGCAGCGCGTCAGCGCGTGCTCGTCGAAGACGTCGCCAATGCCGACACGCCAAACTATCAGCAGAAGGACCTATCGCCCACGAAATTTCAGGCCCTGCTTCAGGAGCGTCGAGACGAACGCGATGCCGCCGGCACACCGGCCGGCTCGGTGACGTTCGATGACCTCAACGCCAAGATCGAAAACCCGACGGCCGGCATTCTCTACCATGATCGAAATAATCGCTCGATGGAACAACTCATGACTGACGGCGTAAAGAACGGAATGTTCCACAACATGATGACGGAATTGCTGAAGCGGCAGTTCTCGACGATCGAGATGGCGTTGAAGGAAAGAGTAGGATAGAGAGTGGGCAGTATGCAGTGGGCGGTGGGCAGTGAAGGCGCGGACGTCGATGCCCTTTTACTACCCACCGCCCACTGCCCACCGCCCACTATTAAGGATTCTCATGTTTGACGCATTAGATATTGGCGCATCGGGACTTTCGGCCCAGCGGATTCGCATGGACACGATCGCCGGCAACGTTGCCAACATGAACACGACGCGCAACGCGAACGGCGATCTCTCGCCCTATCGTCGCCGCTTCGTGCTCTTCGCCCCGGGCCAGCCGAATGACGCAAGCAAGCCGGGCGTGCACGTGCTTAATATCCAGAAGGATCAGAGCAAGTTCAGAAGTGTTTATGACCCGGGCAACGAAGACGCAGGTGCTGACGGCTACGTTCAATACCCGAACGTCGACATCGCCACCGAACAGGTGAACATGCTCGAAGCCAGCCGTGCGTACGAAGCGAATATCACCATGATGGAGACAACGAAGTCGATGATCTCGGCGACACTGAGGTTAATTGCATAAGTAGTGGGCAGTGAGCGGTGGGCAGTGGGCAGTAAGATTCTGCACTGCCCACTGCCCACTGCCCACCGCTCACTCAAAATGATCAACGGAATCAACAATCTCACCAGGATCGCAGGCGGCGGAGCTTCGCCTGCTTCTACGGGTGCCGGGGCGGCTGGTGGAACCAGCTTCTCTGACGTGTTGAAGGGAAGTATCGACGAAGTCAGCAAGCTCCAGCAGGACGCCAGCGATGCCGTCGCAAACCTGGCGACCGGAAAAAGCGAAGACGTGACCGGCGTGATGACCGCGATGGAAAAATCCGACATCGCGTTCAAAACGCTGATCTCCATTCGCTCGAAGCTGATGGAAGCCTACGAAGAGATTAAGAATATGCCGATATAGTGGGCAGTATGCAGTGGGCAGTGGGCGGTAAGGAAGTTCTTACTGCCCACCGCCCACTGCCCACCGCCCGCTCGCTAACAGCCATGGAGGGCTACAGCGATGGATGCAGTAAAAGCGCAGCTTGCGAAGATTCAGCAGCAACTGGGACAGTTGACGGCGAGCCAGAAGATGCTGGCCGCATCGCTGGTGACAGTGATGGTGTTGTCACTGCTCTTCTGGGGAAAATACGCCGGCAGTGCTGAGATGGAACCGGTGCTCGATCAGGCGATGAAGCCGGGCGAGATTTCCAAAATCGTCGACTTCGTTCGCGCGCGGGGGATCGATGCCAAAGTCGTCAGCGACCGTGTCGTCGTTCCATCCGATCGCCGGATGGAGTTGCTCGCGGCGATGAGCTACGAGCAGGTGCTGCCCAACGATACGCACGCGGCGTACGATGAGATCATTAAGCAGATCAGCCCCTGGGACAGCCAGGCCAACACCGACGCGGCGCGAAACGAAGCCAAAGCACGACTGGTTGCGGCGTTTATCCGTAATTTTCCCGGCGTCTCGGCTGCGGAAGTCATGATCGATCCCACGAGTGAGCGGCATATCGGCGGTGGCCGAAACCCCGTTGCCTCGGTACAGATCACTCTGCGGGATATCTCCGCCAAGCCGGACAAGAAGCTCGTCCAGGCCGCCGCCGCCACCGTCGCGGGAGCCCAATCGGGGCTCGCGATGTCCAAGATTAACGTAGTCGTCAACGGCGTGAGCTATCCCGTGACCGACCGCGACGCGCCTGGTAGCTTTGACGGCGAGGAACTCCTCGCCCAACAGCAGGCGGCCGAGCGGTTTTATACCGACAAGATTCGCAATCAGATTCCGTTCATCGAAGGCGCGCTCGTGAGCGTCACGGTTTCGCTCAACGAAAAATCCGAATCGCAGTCGAAAACGGAGTTCGATCCGAAAACGACCGTCTCCAAGGAAAAGCAATCGACCAACGAGACGAGCGAAACCAAGGGCGATAGCGCTTCATCGATCGAGCCCGGCGTGGTACCGAACAGCGCGATGAGCATCGGCGCGCCGGCCGTCGCGTCCAACTCCGGCGGCGCGACATCGACGCAGGAAAAAACCTCGTCGATGATGGAAAACATGTTCGGCTCATCGAAGACCGAAACCGTCACGCCCGCAGGGAAGGCGACCGTCATCGGCGTCGCGGTGAACGTGCCGCGCAGTTACATCATCAATTGCTGGCGAACCAAGAATCGTAAGGCCGGGAATAATTCGCAGGCCGTGAACGACGCGATTCCAGATGAAGCGGTGCTGGAACAGACGCTCGTCGAAGAGTTTCCACACATCCGTAAAATCGTGCGGCGATGCACCGATTTGAAGAACGACGAAGACGTGATCGTCGAGGCGTACAACGACACGACGCCTCCGCTCGCCGCTGCGTCGGTCACGACCGCGGCGGCAGCGGGTGCGAGCGGAATCACAGCTCTGATCACCGGCCATTTCAAGGAAGTGGGCGTCGTGGTGCTCGCGCTGTTCAGCTTGTTCATGGTGTCGAGCATGGTAAAGAAGGGGACGCCGCAGCCGATCATCGCCGCGTCCGCGCCGGTCGAAGTCAAGTCAACGCCAACGCTCAGTGCGCTATCCGACCTTGCCGGTGACGTAAGTGAAGGACAGGCCATGCTCGACGGCATGGAACTTGACGACGATTCCGTTCGCTCGCAGCAAATGGTCGAACAGGTCTCGACGCTGGTGAAAGAAAATCCGGATGCCGCCGCGAGCCTTGTGAAGCGGTGGTTGAGTCACGCTTGATGGGTAGTACGTCGCGAGGACGCGACGGCTAAACGAAATGGTTATTGCCGACCGCTGACCGCTGACCGCCGACTGAAACAAATGCCTGCTGAACTCACTGGTGTTCGAAAAGCCGCTGTCCTCCTGCTCACGCTGGAGCAGGACCAGGCCGCCGAGATTTTAAAGCGGTTGTCTCCTGAGGCGATCGAGGAAGTTTCGCGCGAAATCGCCTCGGTCAGCGACATCCCCGCGCCGCTACGCACTGAGGTGTTCGGCGAGTTTTATAACTCGGCCCTTGCCAATGCTTACCTGAGCGAGGGCGGCCTCGAATACGCCAAGACTTTGCTCCGTAAGTCGCTCTCGCCTGAAGCCGCCGAAAAGGCGATCAAGCAAGTCACGCAACAAGTCGCGACTACGCCGTTTTCGTTCCTGCAAAAAGCCGAATCCGAAAACCTGTTGACGTTCATTCAGGATGAGCATCCGCAGACGATCGCACTGATCCTCGCGCATCTTCCGCCGCAGAAAGCGTCGGAAATTCTCGTCGGCCTGCCGAGCGCCAAGCAGATCGAAGTGGTGAAGCGCGTCGCAAACATGGAGCAGACGAACCCGGAGGTGATCAAAGAAGTCGAGAAAGGTTTGGAGCATCGCTTATCGGATATCGTCAGCCAGACATTCGAAAAAGCGGGCGGCGTGGACACGGTGGCCGAGATGCTCAACCTGGCCGATCGCTCGACGGAAAAGGGAATCATGGAAGGCCTCGAGGCCGAGGATCCCGATCTTGTCGAGCAGATTCGCCGGCTCATGTTCGTGTTCGAAGACATTCTGCTGGTCAACGACAAGGGCATTCAGTCGGTGCTCAAAGAGATCGACAACGAGGTGCTCAGTCTCGCGCTCAAGACGGCCAGCGAAGAGCTGAAGGGAAAGATTCTCAAGAACATGTCCGAGCGTGCCGCGCAGATGATCGCGGAAAACATGCAGTACATGGGCCCGGTCCGTGTCAGCGACGTGGAGCAGGCACAGCAGAAGATCGTCGACGTGGTGCGTCGCCTCGAAGACGCGGGCGAAATCATTATCGCCGGTCGCGGCGGCGAAAAAGAAATGGTCGTCTAGTCAACACACGATCGCTTATCTCCGAATAAAGTTCGTTTAGCGGCACCGCTCGCGGTGCGTTTCCCCGAGAACCATGGGCCTCATCCGATCCGAACAAGCTCCTGTGATGTTAACGCCGTTTTCGATGTCGGACATCGAAAAACAGGCACACGCGATCATCCTGCGCGCAAAATCGCAGGCAGCGCGAATTCTTACCGAAGCGCAACGCATCGGTGAAGAATCAAAAAAGGAAGCCGTCGAGGCTGGCCGATTGGAAGGGGAAGCTTCGGGGCAGGCCGCGGGCCTGGAGCAGGGCCGGCTTGCCGGCGAGGCTACAGCGTTGGCAGAGCAGCGTGGGACGCTTTCGCAACTCGTTCAGACGATGACCGCGATGCTCACCGAGCTCGATTCATCTCGAGCCGCGCTTGAATCGGCCGCGACGACGGGCGTATTGCAGCTGGCCGTCGCGATCGCGCGCAAGGTGACTCGACGGGCCGCGTTGTCGGATGATTCGATTGTCACCGCGACGCTCGCCGACGCCGTGCAAAAGACTGTGCGCGCCGCCGATATCCGTGTCGCGATAAACCCGGCCGAGAAATCAACGCTGGAAGCGGCGCTACCAAGATTGCAGATGACCATCCCAAGCTTAAAGCACATTGAGCTGGTGGAAGACGAATCCATCGCGCGCGGCGGCTGCCAAATCGGAACCGCCACGGGCGGCATCGTCGACGCCGGCCTCGACGTCCAGATCGACCGACTCGCGGCAGAGTTGCTGCCGGAGTAATACCGAGAACTCAAAAAACAAACTCCTCTCCCTCGTACTCAGGGCAGAGGCGGGGTGAGGGGTCTGTTTTTCTCCACGCAAGAAAAGGCCCCCTCACCCAACCTCTCCCCCGAGTACGATGGAGAGGAGCAAGGAAATAATGTCCCTCTTCCAGTCTCAACTCGACACCATCACCTCGACGATGCCCTACCGCATCGTTGGGCGCGTGTCGTCGATCTCGGGATTGACGATCGAGGCCACCGATTTGCCGCTGCCGATCGGATCGATGTGCCGAATCGAAAGCTTCGGCGACAAGACGAGCCTGGCCGAGGTGATCGGGTTTCAACACGATCGCACGTTGCTAATGGCGCTGACGGCCGTCTCTGGAATCTCGCGCGGCGATGCGATCGAAAACGTCTCGGCGGCCCCACGCATTCGATGCTGCGATGAATTGCTCGGCCGCGTGCTCGACGGCTTCGGCCGGCCGTTCGACAGGCGCGGCCCGCTGCCAATGGGCGAGTCGCGGCGCATCGACGGCCGCAGCGTCGGCGCGCTTGAACGCACCAATATCCGCGAGCCGATTTCGACTTCCGTCCGCGCCATCGACGCGTTGCATACCTGCGGCCTCGGCCAGCGCATGGGCATTTTTTCCGGTCCCGGCGTCGGTAAATCAACGCTCATGAGTTCGATCGCCAAGCATACGAGCGCGGATGTATCCGTCGTCGCACTCATCGGCGAGCGTGGACGCGAGGTGCAGGAATTTTTAGAAAACAGCCTCGGCCCCGACGGCATGGCGCGCTGCGTCGTAGTCGTCAGCACGGCCGACGACGCCCCGCTGCTTCGCGTTCGCGCGGCCAAGGTCGCCTGCACCATCTCTGAATATTTTCGCGATCGCGGCGCGAACGTGCTATTGCTCGTCGATTCCCTCACGCGCATGGCGCAGGCGCAGCGACAAATTGGATTGGCTGCCAAAGAGCCGCCCGCGACGAAAGGCTTCCCGCCGAGCGTATTTGCATTGCTGCCGGAAATTCTCGAGCGCGCGGGTAAGACCGCGACCGGTTCAATCACCGGCTTCTACACGGTCCTCGTCGAGGGCGATGACTTTAATGAACCGATTCCCGACGCGGTGAAAGGCATCACCGACGGCCATCTCTGGCTGAGCCGATCGCTCGCGAATCGCGGACATTTCCCCGCCATCGATGTCATCCAGAGCATCAGCCGAGTGCGCTCCGATGTCATCGACAAAGAACATTCGAAAGCGGCCCGTCGCGTGCTGGCGCTGTCGGCGATTTACAACGACATCGAAGACCTCGTCAACATCGGAGCGTATGTGGCCGGTGCAAATCCAGAATATGACCTGGCCGTGCAGGCGCGGCCGCGCATTGTGCAGTTCCTTCAGCAGGAGCCCGCCGCGCCGACGAATCTGGAAAGCGCGAAGACTCAGTTGATGGAACTCATCACATGGATCGAACAGTTGGAAAAAGCACTGAAAGCGCAGGCGGCGGCGAAGATCGCGCCAGCGCGATCGCGTTGAGACTTATAGGCACGGGCGGGACGCCCGTGACACAGGAACGCATCTTGTGTCATGGGCGTCCCGCCCATGCGAATGGTCCGGACTCTCACAATGGCACGATTTGTCTTCAAGCTCGAAGCCCTTCTCGAAGCGCGGCAGCGCGCCGAAAAGGATCGCCAGCGCGAACTCGCCGAGCGGGCGGCCGTGGTAGTGGAGTGCGAGCAGCAGCTAAAGAATCTCGATACGCAGGTGAAGACCGCTACAGATGACGTGCGTGAGAATCACTTGACCGGAAAGCTCGACCTCAACTTCCTCGCGGCCCACCGTCGGTTCCTCGGCGCGATGCAACGGAGCGCGATGGATGTCGTTCAGAAGCTGGCCAACGCATCAAAGCGCGTCGACGAGGCGCGCGTCGTGCTCGTCGAGGCGGCCAAGCAGCGAAAGGTGATCGAAAAGCTTCGTGAGAAGCAGCTCGAACGCTGGAAGGCTGAGCAGGCTCGCAGAGAACTGGCCGACCTGGACGAAGTCGGCGGGCAAATCGCCTTTAGCAATCTTTCCGAAGCTTCAAGGGCTGAGCATGAATAGTCCGATAATGAGCTAGGACGAGATGTCTCAATGAAGAATCTGCTGAACGTCGTGGTGCTGCTGCTGGCCGTCAACTTCCTGGCGGTGTTAGGCGGCGCTGCATATCTGAAGCAGGCGGGCAAGCTTGATCGCGACAAGCTGATGGCGATCAAGGAGATCATCTTTCCCTCGACGCAACCGATGGCCGCGACCACGCAACCGAGTGAGGAAGACGCTGCCCCCACACCGACCACGCAACCCATCGACCAGCTCACCGCCCTCTTAGCCCTGCAATTGAACAAGCCGGCCACCGAACAAGTCGATTTCATCCGCCAATCGTTCGATGCGCAGCGCATCGAGGCGGAGCATCGCGAGCGAGAATTGGCCGATCTGCAGAAGCAAGTCGATCTCGCCAGGCAGCAAGTCACACGCGATCGCACGACGCTTGAGCAGCAACGCAAGGACCTCGAAGCACACCAACAGCAGACGATCGCGCTCGAGACGGATCAGGGATTTCAGGATTCGCTGGCGCTATATAAGTCGATGACCGGAAAACAAGTCAAAACTATTTTCCTGGGTTTGGACGATAAGACGGTAAGCCAGTACCTCAAGGCGATGGAGCCGAAGACGGCCGCGCGAATTCTCAAAGAGTTTAAATCGCCGCAAGAGACGGCGTTTGTTGAGAAGGTGCTGGAACGAATTCGCAAGTCGCAGGATGCGATTTCGCCGACGACCGCGCCGTCCAACGGAGCGCAAGCGTCGGCCAGCTCAAAGGAGTGAGCCGATGTCATCACCGCTGCTTCTCGACACCGCGCCTTCGGGCATCAACTCTGCAAAAGCAAAAAGCTCGCTCATCAGCCGCGACACCACGCGTCGGGGTCTCGCAGGCGTGAAGTTTGCCGATCAGCTCAAAGACCTGAAGAAAAAGCACGAAGCGCGTCCTGAATCGCAATCGGATTCTTCGAAGGACGGCGAGTCAAAGCCATCGGTGACGAAAAGCGATGACGCCGATGCTGCTTTCAAATCAAATAAATCGGACAAAGCCACCAAAGCGAAGAACCCAAAGAAGCGCGACGACGAGGAGGAAGATCTCGCCACGCTGAATGAACAGCCCACTACCGACGAAACCGCGGCGGTGAAACAGCCGGCCGACGCATCGACTGACGGCGCACCGACGGATGACGACGACAATCCTTCAGGCGACGCGACGAGCGACATTGAAAAGCCCGAAGTAAAGGATGCTGATCAAACGGCCGATGAAAGCGCGAGTGCTGCGTCATTAATCGCCCCTGCGGCAAATCAACCGGCTCCGCCGAAGCAGAACGTCACCACGAAGAACACCGACGACGCGGGTTCGACTAAGAAGCCGGCCGACACGATCGCAAAGGTCACGGCGACGACCGCGGCGAATCTGGAAAAAGCAACGTCAACAGAGTCGAAGCCGACCGACGATGCCGCTGCAAAAGCGATCGATGCACAGACGACGCCTGTCGACATTAAAGACGCGTCAGACGATGTGAACGCCACGGTCGATGCGGACGATTCCACGAACAAGACCGTCGACTCAACTTCATCGATAGAGCTTAATGAAACGAAGCACGTAGCCGCCGCTGGATTTCTTGATTCCGGACCCGCGCTGAAAGCCCCTTCGAACGCCGCCAATTCATCATCGAACATTGTGGGGCCGAATCAGTCGCAGTCACAGCAGTCCGCCGCTACGGTCACTGCCGCCAACGATGCACTGGCATCGCTCAGTGCTGACGAAGAGAAAGCCGATGGCACCGCGCCCGTTAGCGCGAAGCGCGCGACCGCCGACATCGCATCCGATCTGATTTCCGCTGCAGCGGCGGCCGATGGATCGGTGCCGCAGAATGTGAAGTCTTCGAACGTCAGCACCACCGCTGCGACGACCGCGACGCAAACCGCGCCGTCGCCCGAGCGGCAGTTCGCGGCCGACAATCATTCGAAGATCATCACGTCAATGCAATCGACGGCATTGGCGAACGGCGGCACGATGAACATCCGCCTCGATCCGCCGGAGCTTGGCGATCTACAGATTTCTGTCTCAATGCGAAACGGCGTGATGAACGCCTCCTTCGAAACGACCACCGAGAAAGCGACTCGCGCCCTCAGCCACAGCCTCGGCGATTTGAAGAGCGCACTCGAAACCAGCGGCGTGGCCGTCGACAAGCTCCATGTGCAGCAGGCATCGAAAAACGAACAGCCGTCCGACAAGCGGGACGGCCAGCCGCGGCAAAATCAGTCGCAGGACACGCCCGGCCGGCGAGATCAGGAGCGTCGCGAAATGCTCCAACGAATGTGGCGAAAACTAGCAAATGGCAGCGATCCGCTGGATACGCTCGCTTGAGAATGTTGAGCTACAGAGGCACGGAGTTTCGCTTTGCGAATGCGAGATACAGCACGGCATAGGCAATGATTGGAATCAGAATCAAAGGGCCGTAATCGAGTTGCGATTGTTCGGACGGCAATGGTTCCACGTGCCGTGAGAGTTCAGCAGTTGGTCAGTTTGCTTTCACAGACCTCCGGCTTGATGTTAACGACTCCAGACATGTTCCGTCGAACGTGCCGATCAATCGACGTTTGATTACGATGTTCAGGTCGGCTCACCCGGGCGTGGCGGAATGGCATACGCAACGGACTTAAAATCCGTGGGTCGAAAGATCGTGCGGGTTCGAGTCCCGCCGCCCGGAATTTCACCTGGTTTTTCTCCCCTGCACGATGAGTCGAGGCGAGTTGTCGTCGAGCTCGCCGCCGTGGTGATCGCCGTACATCGCCTCAATTTCGAATCCATTTCGTTCCAGCAGCAATTGCATTTCGCGCGGCATAATCCACGTGATGTCGAATTTGATGCGCTTGTGCCGCTCGCGGGTGCCGTCCCCTTCGAACCACCGATAGTCAAATGTGATGTGCTGCAACTGGGCGGCGGGAGTTGAACGGATGTCGACATCACGATAAACGGTTCGGCCAAGCGAATGTACGAAGAACAAGCTCGGGTCAACCTTTCGCCGCGGCGGGCCATGCAGTAGGGCAAGATCGGGATTGAACACGTCGATCCACACTCTTCCACGCGGTTTCAAATGCGCCGACACGCGCTTTAACACTTCATCCTGCCGCGCAAGCGTTGGAAAATTCAGGAACGTGTTGAAGAAAATGCAGACGTACTCAAATCGTCGTCCGAGGTTGAGCTGCCGCGCATTTCCAAACTTCAGAGACAACTGCTTGTCGGTCAACCCAACCGATTCGCGTTTGCGTTTTGCGATCACGAGCATGTCGCGTGCGTAGTCGATCCCGACGACACGATGCCCAGCCTGCGCGATCGGAATCGAGGAGCGGGCCGTACCGCAGCAGAGATCAAGAATGTCGAGCCGCCGTCGCTTCGGCAGTGTCGATAGAAAGAAAGGGATGTCGTCCTGCAACATGCCGGAGTGCTCGTTCTCTGCATCGTAATACTCGGCGATTGCTCGGTAATCTGAAGTCGACATAGACGTTTCGATAAGCTGTTATCCTCGCGACGAAGTACGTTCCGTCACGAAGAGACAACGCGTTGGCCGTCATGCGCCAAGCGCATCGTTGGTGGAAGCTTCGCGTTAGTGACTTCATGTCCCAGGCCGTGAGCGATGTGCGTGAAGAGCGTTTGCTTCGCCCCGATGCGCGTCGCGGCGTCGATCGCTTCTTCAACCGTGAAATGCGTGGCATGTTTCCGCCACTGCAGAGCGTCGAGCACGAGCACGTCGAGCTCCTTCAAAAGCTCGAACGATGGCTCGGGAATCGAGCTTACGTCGGTGCAATACGCGAGATTTCCCACGCGAAATCCCAGCACAGGCGCATCACCGTGAATCAGCGGAATCGGATGCAACCGCAGGCCGCCGGCGTCAAATGCGCCGGTGATCGATCGATGAATGAGCTGCGGCCGAAACGTCTTGATCGCTTCCCCTTCGGCAGCGAACGCGTAGTGAAAAATTCGGTCGAGCGAGGCAAACGTGCGATCGTCGGCCCACACGTCCAAAGGCCCGCCGCGCAGCGCGTTGAATCGCCGCACGTCGTCCAGGCCCATGATGTGATCGGCATGCGCGTGTGTAAAAACGACCGCGTCGATCATGTCGATGGAGTTCGCAATACACTGCAATCGAAGCTCGGGCGTTGCATCGATGAGAACATTTCGCCCCTCATGGGAAATCACCACGCTCGAGCGTCCACGTTTATCGTGCGGGTCTAGGCTGCTGCAAACTGCGCAATGGCAGCCGATCATCGGAACGCCAGCGCTGGTCCCAGTGCCAAGGAATGTGATTCGTATTTCGGCCATGAATCTGCGCTATATTAGACTTGGCCCGCGACGCATTCACTCACCTCGCGGGTATTTTGCTCGCTTTGGAAATATCGAGAGAGCGCAAAATGCGAATCGGATTGAGAATAGTCACCTGCCGCCCTTTCCCTTAAATACGGTCTACAAATCATGGCAAATATTGCATTTATTGGTCTTGGAATCATGGGGCGTCCGATGGCCGGGCATCTGTTGGAGGCCGGGCATCAACTAACGGTTCATACGCGCAACAAAGCGAAGGCGAAAGAGTTGATGAAGCTCGGTGCGCATTGGGCGGCAACGCCGGCCGACGCGGTGGGGAAAAGCGCGGAGGTCGCGTTCATCTGCGTCACTGACACGCCGGACGTGCAGCAGGTCATTACCGGCAAGAACGGAATTCTGAAAGCCGCACGCCCGGATCTGATTGTCGTCGACCATTCCACAATTTCGCCGCAAGCCACACGGGCCATGTGCGAAGCGCTCAAGGTGAAAGGCACCGCGTTAATCGACGCGCCGGTGAGCGGCGGCGATATCGGGGCGAAAAATGCCACACTCTCCATCATGTGCGGCGGTGATGAAAGCGCGTTTGAACGCGTGCAACCGATCCTTCGCACGATGGGAAAGTCGATCATCTACTGCGGCCCGAGCGGCGCGGGGCAACTGACAAAATTAGTGAACCAGATTCTCGTCAGCGTCACCAACATGGCCGTCTGTGAAGCGCTAATCTTCGCGAAGAGCAATCGGCTCGACTTGAAAAAGACGCTCGACGCCGTTTCCGGTGGCGCGGCAGGCTCGTGGCAGCTCGCCAACCTCGGACCGAAAATGATGGACAACGACAATCGACCCGGGTTTATGGTCGATCTGCAGCAGAAGGATTTGCGGCTGGTGTTGCAGAGCGCGGAAGGATCGAACACCTCACTGCCGGCAACAAGTCTGGTGCATCAACTGTTTACCGCAGCGCAGGCGGCCGGACATGGGCGGGATGGGACGCAGTCGTTGTTTACGGTTTTGGAAAAGCTGGCGTCGCCGCATTGACCGTCTTACTCCTCTCACCGTACGCGGGGAGAGGTTGGGAGAGGGGTCTTCGATTCACAAGTTGCGGTCGAAGACCCCCTCTCCCAGCCTCTCCCCAGAGTACTGGAGAGAGGAGTCAGATCGCCGCTTGCGGCTTCGCAGAAGGACGACCGCGAAATGTCGCGCACGACTTCACGCGAAGCCACAAGCGGCGTTAAGCGTTTCCGACGGCTCATCCTCGGAACGGCGAACTCGATTCCGTCCGCACCGCTCTGATCACGTTCGTCGGAGCCGTGCGCGTGATGATGCGCGGGACGTTCATCGCCTCTTCATACATCCGAAGCATCTGCGGCAGCGTTGCCTCGAGGCTGTATCTGTCGGCGATCATTTGCTCGGCCGCGCGGCCTAACGGTCGGAAGGCGGCTGGATCTTTCAGGACGCGGACTGCTTTCTCCGCGATCTCCTCGGGGCTGAAGAAATCGGCGAGCAAGCCATTCTCGCCATCGCGAATCATTTCCCTCACTGGCGATGTCGAGCTGCCGAGCACGACTGCGCCGCAGCTCATCGCGTCCATCATGCTCCAGCTCAATACGAAGGGAACGGTGAAATAAAGATGCAGATCGCCTGAAGCAAGTGTGCGAGACAAATCGGCGGTCGATTGCCGCCCGACGAAATGAAACTTGCTCAGGTCATACGTATCTTGTGCGAGCGTCCAGTCTTTGAACGACTTTCCGCCGGTGTATTGCTCATCGCCGCCGTACGCAATCCGATCGGTGCCGACGATGATGAACGCGACGTTTGGGTATTTCCGCTCGATGATCTTGGCCGACTTCATGAAGATGTCGAAGCCGCGCATCGACTCGAAGCCGCGGCTGACATACGTGACGACGCGCGTGTCGGGGCCGATCTCGACGCCCGCGATCGTGCGCGTGCCGCGACTGCCCGGCGTGGGGCGGAGCGATTCGTTGAAGCCGTGATAGATATTCCGATCGATGCCATCAAACACCGTACGCAAACGCGGCAGATACTCAGCCGGGAACTTCGATCGCTGAAACTCGGTGGGCGTGTAGCCGAGCGCGCAGTTATTCAGGTCGAGCAGGATCATCGAATTGCGACAGCGCGAGCGGAGGTATTTTACTTCTTCGATCTTCCAGCCAAGATCGCGACGAAAGTCCATGTCACTTTCCGGGTCGTGCGGAATGTAGAAATATTCGAAGAGGTTGATGATCGGCACGCCGGGGTAAAGCTCGGAGAGAAACAGCGTGCTGCCGAATCCACTGTGGCCGACGACGAGGTCGGGGCGAACATCCGGACGTTGCTTCATCGCGCGGAACACGCCGTCGCAATGCCACACCGTATTTTCGAAGGTGCGCGAGCAGAAGTGATTCTGCTTGGTCGCACCGCCCTGCAACTTATATTGAATGCGCTCAATCGCACCGCCGGTCGAAGGCGGCTGTTCGCTGACGAACGTGCATTTCCAGCCGAGCCTGGTGGCCAGATGTTGCGCGATGTGGCCGAACTGGGCGGGAAAATTCTGGTGAACATATAGGACGTGCATGAGCGAGCGGATGTTACCTGCCAGGTGGTCGCGGTTCACGAGCTATTCCGATGAGAGGAGAGCGGCGATGCGTGCCTGTCGTCGAGGGCACGTCTAATAACAACCGGATTGTCAGAATTAGTATCGCTGGCGGCAAAAGCTGCGCACTCGGGTTAAAGGGGTTCCCCTAAGAGCCGATACAAAGGTTGCCACGGGACGCATGTGTTACGACACGCCGAACAGCGTGCAGTCGATGTGGCGGGAGAAATGCTTTCATGAGTGCCACTACGAATTCAGCGTCATCGACCAAGGTTAAAGACGTCCTCACGACCGGTGAAGTCGCGAAGATCTGCAACGTCGCTCCACGAACCGTTTCCAAATGGTTCGACTCGGGCGCGCTGCACGGCTACCGCATCCCGGGCAGCAAGGATCGTCGCATTCCCTTGAACCAGCTCATTCGCTTTATGAAGCATCACGGTATGCCGCTGAACGGCCTGATGACCGGCCAAACGCGCATCCTGATTGTGGATGATGAAGCGGACATCGTGGAAGTGCTCGAGAAGATTCTCGAGGACGAAGCGAAGTATGAAGTCGAGGTCGCCAAGGGCGGTTTCGCTGCCGGCATTCAGGCGGATCGCTCGCGCCCGCATGTCATTCTGGTGGATATGCAC
Organism: uncultured Phycisphaerae bacterium; assembly: GCA_964236135.1. Taxonomy (GTDB): domain Bacteria; phylum Planctomycetota; class Phycisphaerae; order Tepidisphaerales; family Tepidisphaeraceae; genus CAXSBN01. The sequence goes on along the minus strand of CAXSBN010000010.1, from coordinate 81,946 downwards.
CTGAAAGATATCGACGGCCGAGAGGTCGCCAAGCAGGTGAAGGCCAATCCTGATCTGCAACTGACGAAAGTCATTGGCATGAGCGGGAAGATGACCGATGACGAATTAAAATCGCTGATAGCCCAGGGCTTCGACGGCGTGCTGCGCAAGCCGTTCCACGTTCGCCAGGTCATCGAAGCGATCGAAGACGCGATGGCCGTCGTCTATTGAATATCACTCGCGCGGCGCAAGCGCGCGAGCACAGCCGAGGGATTGAGAAGAGCGTCGAGCGGAGCAGGCAACTGTTCCGCTCGGCGTTTTTATTGGGTTAGCCGGCAGTCGGCGGTCGGCAGTCAGCAGTGAAGAAATGAGACCCCGTTTAGCCGTCGCGTGCTCGCGACGTTTTCCGATTCATCGCGAGGGCGCAAGCGGCGCATCAGATCGCGACGCTGCAAAGATTGCGTCGATCATCGGCGGCAGTACGCGATCCGCTGCAAGAAACTCGCGAGCGACTTCGTATGCGGCAGCGCGATGCTTCTTCGGATGAGCTGCGACTTCCTTCAGTCCTGCGATCGCTTCGTCCATCGTCTCGAACGCGATCAGCCCCGCACCGCTCGGGACGAACTTGCTCCATGCGGTGTCCTGCACCACGGCGGGTCGACCACCCGCGAGGTAGCACGCGGTGCGGCAGCTGAACCAGCCGCTCCTAGTCGCGACATAACAGTTCTTCGCGACCGACCACTCACCGGCCGAGTCGGAAATGAATTGGCGGTAGTTCTCGCTCGTGAGCGTCAACTTCCACCCTTCGACGAGGTTCCAGCCGTCGTCGATGATCTGCTGCGTCGGCTGGTGATGCCCCGCCACCGCGAGCGTGAGCGGCACGTCGGTGCGACGCGGTAGGTCGTGGAACTTCTCGTGTTCCGGCGCTTTCGCGCCGTATTCGACGCCCTTGTAGAGCAGCTTGCCTTTCCAGTAACTCCACGACATCACAGTCGTGAACGCCGCATCGGGTGCAGGCGATGCCTCACGAACACTCTTCCATTCCGGCAGCGTGACCACGCAACGCGTCGGCCGCCAATCGAGATCGACTCGCGGCAGGATGCAGTCATCGTTCCAAATGTTCTCCGCATACGTCAGATGCCGGTCATGCGAACGCACCTGGCTCACCCAGCGATCGACATTCTCCGACCAACTGAACTTCTCGCTCAGCATGATCTGGTTGTAGCCGGGGTCGGTATCGAGAAAGACCCTGATGCACTTTGGATTTAAGTTGTCAGGAAAGAAACAGGCTCCGCTGACGTTCAAAAAAATATCGGCCGATGCGGCGATGGCGTCGAATGCTTCGCGTGTCAAGCCGAAGCTCTTCTCGTGCAGAAACAGATAGTGCCAGCGATCGGCCAGATGCGGCGCGTACTGATCAAAAAACCGTTTGATGAAGTTTGCACTGAACGTCGGATCTTCCACCGGATAACCCAGCTCCGGATTCAGGGGCCAGCACCAGGTGTCCTCGTGGTAATAAACATCATGGCCCAGCGCCGCGAGGCCGAGCACGTAATGAAAATAATCCCAAGCCACCCCGCCGAGCGGATACTGGCCGACCATGCCGGTGACGATGATGCGAAGTTTTTTTGACGACCGCGCGTTCAAGGGATGATTTCAGCAACATCAATCGGCGCGCCGCTCGCGGCGAGCGGCGCGATGAAAGTTCCCGGAAGAAATTTCTCGTTATACCGATAATTCCCTGCTGCCGTGTCCGGATCGCGATGCACTTCTAGAATTCGATCGACAAGATTCACGATCCAATATTCCTGAATGCCGTTGGACGCATACAACTTTTTCTTGGTCTTGCGATCCTTTCGCAGCGTTGAATCGCTCACTTCGACCACGAGCAGCGCATTGCGAGGATGATCCGCCTTCTTGACTGGATTGAGTTCGACGACCGCGATGTCGGGCTCGGGCTCCGAATCGTCGGATAATTTCAGCGGTCCTTGAATTCGAACCCAGTAATTCTCGCCAAATGAACGTCGGCAATATCGGTTGACGAGTTCTGTCGATCGCATGTGCTTACTTAGTTGTGGCGACATCTGAACGATCCTCCCGTAGATCAGCTCAAGCCGCTGTCCGTCGAAAAATCCCTGTTCAACGAGTTGATCGTACTCTTCGATCGACCACTTCTTTTCCGGGAGCTCCTCGACGGTTTCCGTTTCAGTGAATTGCGTCATGGCGTTGCCTCGGCCTTAGCATCATCGATCGCCGCGGTATCCGTCAATCGCATTTGATGCTTCGCCATCTCGAAATAAGTGCCGTGTTGCTGGACCAGCTCTTCGTGCGTGCCGCGCTCAACAATCTTACCCGCGTGCATGACGAAAATCTGATCGCAGTCGATGACCGTGCTCAATCGGTGGCTGACCAGAATAATGGTCCGCTGACCTTTGAGACTTCGCAGTGTCTCGGTGATCAAGTGCTCGTGTTGCGGATCAAGCGCGCTGGTTGGTTCGTCGAACACCATGATCGGCGCTTCGGTGATCAGCGCTCGCGCGATGCCGATACGTTGACGCTGGCCGCCGGAGAGGTTGCTGCCGGATTCGCTGATTGGCGTTTCGTATTTTTGTGGAAGCTTCTCGATGAAAGACGCCGCGCCCGCCAACGTGGCGGCGTGTTGAATCTGTGCATCGGTCGCGTCGGGCCGACCGTACGCGATATTCTCGGCCACCGTCGTCGGCAGGATTAAATTCTCCTGTAGCACCAGTGCCACGTGCTTCCGCAGGTCTGCCAGCTTGACATCGCGTGCATCGTGATCGTCGAGCCGTAAGCAGCCGCGCGTTGGGTCGTAAAAACGCGGCAACAGATTGAGCAGCGTCGTCTTTCCCACGCCGCTCGATCCGACGAACGCGACCATCTGGCCGACGTTGATCGTCACGTCCACATCGTCGAGCACCGGCGCGCCGTTGGCATATTCGAAGCCCACATGATCGAGCCGCAACGTGCGCGGCTGCTTCGTAAGCGTTTTAGCTTGCGGTTGATCGGCGATGATTGGATCGCGATCCAGCACTTCGAACACGCGTCGAACCTGCTCGGCCGCGCCGGTAAAGCTGCTGCCGCTGGCAGACAATTTGTTGAGCGGGTCGTAGAGCTTGTCGACGTTGTAAAGAAAAACCATCAGCATCGCCGGCTGAAGCACGCCCTGATGCGCGAGCCAGCCGCCGTATCCAAAAATCGCCGCCGCGCCCACCGCGACGATCAGGCCGAGGATGAGCCAGTAGATCACCTCATCCAGATGCAGCCGCATCTTCACCCGGATGTTGTCGCCGATCGTTCGATCGAAGCGCGAGAACTCATCCAGCTCGCGACCGAAAGCCTGCACCAGACCGATCGACGCGACTGACCGCTGGATCTGTGTCGTCATCTCCGAATCGACCACATACGCCTCGGCGTAACGCTTTTTGAAGACGCTGCCGTAGTAGCGAATGGTGATGAAGAGGAACGGCAGCACCGTGAGCGAAATCAGCGTCAGCTTCCAATTAAAGCTGAGCATGATGCAAACAATGCTGATGAGCGTGATGATGTTGACCAGCGTGCCTGTCGCGGTGTTCAACAGCGCGAAAAAGCCGTTTGTATCCGTCGATAAGCGATAAATCGCATCACCCTGCGGCTGGCTGCGGTGATACGATAAGCTCAGCGCCTGGAGCTTATTGAACAGATCGCGCCGCACGCGCATCTGGCCGTTGTAGCCGACGCGAATATTCACGAATGTCTGGATCGTTTGCAGCACGATCGACAGCACGCGAATCACCAGCACCATTACCGCCAGCGCGATGATCTGTTGCAACGGGCCGTTCGCGGGCATGAATTTGTAGACAAGCTGGTAGAGAAAATTATCGCTCTGTTTTCCGCTCAGGACCGTGTCGATCAACACGGCCAGCGGAATGGTCCAGAGCACACTGAGCGGTACGGCGCCGGCAAGGCAAACCAGAGTGATCGCAATGCGAAACCAATCATCACGAAAGTAGCGGAGCGCGCGGAAGTAAAATGACATGTCGAGAACGCGGCCTACATCGCCGGCGCTGCGTCCTCCAGATCGTCACTTGGCGAAGCAACCATCTTGCGCGATGACTTCGCGTTCGCACCGAGCATCGGCTTGCCAAGCTCGGTCTTCACCGATGGAATCGGATCGAATCCCGCCTTCTCGGCCGCACTGTCGATCAAGCCAAGCACCGGCAGCGAAACGCGCCAGCGATTCACAAGATACATCGTCCACCACGCCATCGGAATCAACAGCGCCGGCCGACTAAACGGCCAGACGTACGTGAACAGCAAGCCCGCCAGCACAACGCTCGCCACCGTGAGGACGCGGCAGAAAGTGCTGGGCATCAACTGCACGCGCACGCGCGTCAACATTCCGCGGCCGTCATGGTGTTCGCTGGCGCTGGTCAGGCGCACTTTCACGTAGCGGCTGCCGTAGATTTCCATGTCCCAGTTGCTCCAGCCGCTGTCGGCGCGTACGCGCCAACCGGCGGCGGCGACTTCTTTTTTCACCTGCTCGAGCAACGGCAGGCGGTCCATCCAGTTGCTCCAATAGCGCAGCGACTGACGGTCGGCCGGATCGAACGGCAATTGGCGAGCGCGTCGATAGCCGCGCGCTTCGTATTTCAAAGTCTTATTTTTCAGCCGAACTGAATACCGCGCCCACCCGCGCGCGATCGGCTGCCGCCAGTGCAGGTATGCGATTAACGGTCGCGTCAGCCAGTGCTGATGTCGCGGCATCGGCGCTTGCGCGGCCGCCACGCTCGCGAGCAACATTGGGATGATGAACATCGCCGCCGCAAGCCACAGCAGCGGCGGAAACGCGAGCCCCAGCAGCGTGATGAACATGCCCAGCAGATGCCACTCGACACTCATCATCATCATCGCCGTGAGCGATGCGGGCTTGCGATAAATCGTCTGGAACAGTCCGGTGCCAAACACGCCGTGATAAATCACATCGCGGCCAAGGCGCACACCGAGCTGATCGCCGCCGTAAATCCGGCCGCGCCAGTGGCTCGCGCCGAGCACGTTGAAGTGATCGGGATGCTTAAATTTTAGCAGCGCCTCGGCCTCGCCGTAGCCGCGCTGTTGTTTCAGATAGGCTTCAATGGTGTTGCGGCGATAGTGCCACACCTGCGCGGCCGGCGCGAAGCCGATGCTGTAGCCCTGATGTTGCAGTCGCCAGATGAAGTCGACGTCGTCACCGGCTTTGCGGAATTGTGAATCGAAGCCGCCGCTGGCGAGTGCGACATCGCGACGGAACGCCATGTTGCAACCGGGCACGTGCTCGGCTGTGCGGTCGTCGATCATCACGTGCGTCGGCCCGCCGGGGCTCAGGCCCACGCAGTCGGCGACCCACGAGCCTTCATCTGGAATCAAGTTCGGCCCACCCATGCCGGCGTGCTTGCTCCGCGTCAGGCTGAGCGCGATGTAGTACAGCCAGTCTTCATCGGCTTCGCAGTCGCTGTCGGTGTAAATCACGATCTCGCCCGTCGCAGCCTGCATGCCGACGTTGCGGGCATAGCTCAGACCCATGTTCTTCTGACGGATGTTCATCACCTCGGGAAACTTTTTCAAAATTTCCTGCGTACTATCACTGCTGCCGTCATCGACGAACACGGCCTCGTAATCGTGATACTTAATCCGCCGCATCGATCGCAGACACGATTCGATCGTGCTCGCGCCGTTGTACGAGCAGATGATGACGCTCACCTTTGGCAGCTTTAGTTCGCTGACCTGCGGCGCGCGGGCGAACAATTCCTTGATCGTGTGGAATGCAGCCTTTGGCGAGCGGTCGCGCTTCACGATGCCGAACGCCCAGTCTTCAATGCGGAAGCCGTGCGTGAACCAATCGTCCGTGAAGCTGAAGATGAACGTGCCGACCAGCCCCTCGTCGAACACCGCGCGCACGTGATTGCCGAGGATTTCTGCCTGCTTCTCCTCGGAGTATTCCTTCATCGTGTCAATGCCATACTCGCCGAGCATTAATGGCTTTTCGCCGGCGATGTTTTGCAGGCGTGCAAGATAATTGCGGAACACTTTCTCATCGTGCAGATAGACATTGAAGCAGACGAAATCGACATCACGCGGCTGCAGATATTCCGTCGTCGGGAAGTTGGCGAACGTCACCAGGCATTGCGGAGCGATCGATTTGACCGTCGCGACAAGCCCATCCACGAACTCCTCCACTCGCTCGCGGCCGACGAAGCGAACGATGTCGGGCGGGATTTCGTTGACGACGGAAATGGCGAAAGTGGCTGGGTGATTTCCCGCTGCGACAGCGGCGGCGCGAACCGCATCGTGCGCCATCTTCGTCAGCTGCGCGTCGCCCACAAACGCCAGGTTCTTCGGCCAGGCCACATCCAGAAATACTTTCAGCCCGCACTCGTGCGCTAAATCCAGAAACCACTTGGGCGGCGTATGGTAAATACGCAAGCAGTTGGCTCCGAGCTCGCTCATCCGCGCAAAGTCGGCGCGCGTCTGCTCCGGCGACGTGAACGGCTGGCCGTCGGCACCCGGCTCGAAAGGGCCGTAGGTCACGCCTTTGACGTAGAACTTTTCCGTGCCGAGGCGGAAGAATTTTCCGTCGCGGCGAACTCGGTTGGTCACCGGTTCGGCGCGCCGCTGACGACCGCCGTTGGATGAACCGTTACACGAAACGCCCGGCGCGGATTGAGTTGACGTTTGAATCGGCGGCGACCGGTCTATAATGCGCTTAAACGAGGGGACTGAAATGACTCTGGCCATGGGTACAATCTTCGCATCGCCGCCGACAGCTTCCGGCGGCGGCAAGGCTTCTTTCGATAATGGTCGCTTGTGCGACACCAGCCGACAACTCCTTTATCGCCCGGACCGCCCTCTTCGCAAAGCGTCTTCCGGCATATCGTATAACTCACAGGCCGCGACGCCTACGGAAATTCAACAACCGCATGGCCTGTATCGGTTGCGCCGGCTGGGCGGTACGCGTATCCGGTCGAGAAACCTTACGCCGCTCGCGCCAGCTTCGTCCTATAAATCGCATGCTTTTCAAGCTCTTCTCATCGTCGCATAATGTGTGAGGCGCAAGGCGTTGGAGCTCTATGGTCACCGCAGATCAACTGATCGAGACATTCGAATCGGCCAAGGATGAGAACGAGACTAGCGCGATGCGCAAGCATCAGGTGGTACACCTTCCCGACGACGGCGAAGTCTGGATGACCGGCGATATTCACGACCATCGCTCAAACCTGAATAAAGTCATCGCTGCCGCCGACCTCGCGAACCACCCGAAGCGATACCTTGTCTTGCACGAGTTGATTCATGGCGACCATTTCGATCCGAACGGCGCGGAGGACAGTTGGATTTCGCTCGCTCGAGCGGCCGAATTGAAGTGCGATTTTCCGTCACAAGTGCATTTCCTGCTCGCGAATCATGACCTTGCCCAGATTCATGGCGAAGGGATCATGAAGTCGGGCTTGAGCGTGTGCGAAGCATTTAACGCGGCCGTGAAGCGCGACTTTAAGGAACACGGGACGTCGGTCACCGTTGCGATCACCGAGTATCTGCTCAGTTTCCCGTTGGCGATCCGCGCCGGCCGGATGTTTTTCTGTCATAGCCTGCCGACGGACGAGCAGATCAAGACGTTTGACTACACCGTATTTGATCGCGAGCTGACCGGCGCGGATTATCGACGACGGACGGGGCCGGTCTATCAACTGATTTGGGGCCGAAACGTGACGCCCGCGGGCGTTGCCGCATTCGCGGAGAAGATGGACGCGGATATCTTCATCACCGGACATCAGCCGCAGGAAATGGGCTATTTTGAAAACGGCCCACAACACCTGATCATCGCGTCAGACCACAATCAGGGCGTCTTCCTGCCGATGAAACTTGGCGTTGGTTACGATGTTCCGACGCTGGTGTCGCGATTGCAGAAGTTCGTGGCGGTCGATCTTTGATGCTGACTTTTCTCTCCGTAAGCGGGGAGAGGAGGAACCTCTATGACTTCTTCATCGCATTCAACAACACGCTACGGACAATCGCAGTTGCGGTGGCCGGGTCGTAGCCGTTAATTCCGTCGACCGGCTGGCCGACTAGTCCGACGCTTAAATCTTCCCGGCTAAAGATGACCGCCGCTCGCCCGGCGATCGTAAAGTTGCGGATGCGCGGCCCTTTTAAGTCGGCCCCACCGGCTTGCTTGCGAGCGTAAGCACGATAGCCGAACTGTTCGATCGCCATCCCGCCGCCGCTGAATACGGGGCTGCTGACGGGTAGCGGAATCTTCAACTGCCTGGTCGCGTCAGTGCCGAAAATGGAATCGAGCTCTAGTTCAGCCGACTGCGCAAAAACCGTATTTCCGCCAGCCGAATCAACCAGCAGCGTGCCGCCGTCGTCGACAAATTTTTTCAAAGCCGCGCGAGCCGCGTCGTTCAGCTTAAGCTTGCCGGTGCCCGTGAGATGAGCGAGCGTCACATCGCCGCCGAGCGAATCTTTACCGAGCTCGACGATCGTCGTCTTGAGTTCGATCCGATCACGATTATGTAAAATCGCCGCCAGCCGCTGCCAGCCGCCCGGCTCCGGGTCCCAGCCGCCCGGGTATTTCAGCCGCGCCACGGTGATGGACTTTACAGGCTTGATCGACTCGTCCGCCGTTTCGAGCCGCAACTGGCTCTTGGCTTGCGTCTCTTTTTTGTCGACCGAATATTGAAAGATATCGGCCGTTAATTGAAACAGCTCGAGCTTGCTGCTCGTTTCCTGCATTTGCCACGCGCGGGCGAGATCGGCGTCAGGAAGGAAGAGCATCAATTCACGCGCGCCGTTGCTCACGCCAAGCACGGCGGGTTTCTTCTTCCAGCGATCCGCCGGGAACTGCTCGTTGGTAAAAATCGTGTGATCGGGCGGCAGCTCGCGCAGCTCATAGTTCGGGAAAAGCTCGCTCGCCAGCGACTTGAAGCTTTTGATGAAATCGTCGGCTCCCGCGTCGGCATTGCCGACCACGATGCCGCCGCGCTCGCTGAATGTCTGCAACTTTTTCTTCTCTTCGGCGGTAAACGAGAGCGTTTGATTGCCGCAAATATAGAGGATCGGCGCTTCCTGCAGATCGTCGATCGAGGCGCGAAGGCTGACGCTCTGCCAGCGAAGATCGCGCTCGGTCTGCTTTTCGATCCACCGCACGACGTTCGCGACATCGCGCGGACGCTGATTCCAGTTACCGATCTGCCCGGCGACAGCGTATTCGAGCTTATTGATGACGACCGGTGCACGGCCCTGCGATAAAAACAGCAAGCTGAACGCCGTGCCGGGAATTTCACCTCCCGCGGCATCGCCGATCCATGAGCCGTCCGGCTTCTGCAGCCGGAGCAACTTTTGTGCGCCAAGATCAAACCAGTCGATGTCGCTGAAGTATTTAAACCCGCTGGCCGTTCCGACTTCCTCGACCGCATACAGCGTGCTGTACGGGTAGTCATATTGATAGCGGGCATCCTTCGCGATCTGGCTAAAGTTTGCCGTCAACCAGGTCATTGCCTGATCGATGCGTGGATTGCGAATATTGCCGCGCGGCGTGATCGCTTCATCGGCGTGAAGAAAATCCTGCGTGATGAACAGCGTCGCGATCGCATTCGACGTCATCGCGGCGGTAATCGGATCCGACTTGTATGACTTCCCGCGAAACGAAAATCCGCCGTTGGGGTGTTGCTGGTCAACCCAGGCTCTTTCCGTTTTCTGCCAGTAGGAATTTGGCACCTCAAACCCACTCTGCGCCGCATACCACAGGCCGAGGGCGGCGTAGTAGGAGCTGCGGCAGTTGTAATCTTTTCCGCCGATGACGAACGGATAAAAGCCCTTGACCTTCCCCTCTTTTTGTTCGCCGCCAAGCAAGGCTCTGGCGTCGCGCGTCATCACCTGCCGCACATCGGTCGACGCGGAAAGCATCTGCCACAACTGGCATCGAACGCCGAGCGAAAAGACGCCGGTCGTCGGCGTCGACTTCAGGAAGGCAATTCCTTTCGCGATGCGCTCGTCCTGCGGACTCTCGCCGCTGCTCAGCAACGCACGAATCACCAGCGCGGTTTGGCCCGTCGCCTGGTCGCCATTCTTATCCTGCCCCGCCGACGGTTCCCATTTGTCGTCTTTCTGATGGTCGTAGAGATATTTCTTGGCCTTCTCGATGGCCAGATCGACCTGTTTAGGATCAAGCGCCGCCCAAGCGGCGTTCGCCGCCATCAAAACTCCGAGAATTACGAGTAGCGATAAACGCGTTGTCATTCTTTAACCCTGCACGATGCGCGGCGCGCGAAAATCGCTACCGATGGCCCGCGCCGCGCAAGCCGATGTTACCGAGCTGCCGGTCAAATCGAGTAATCTTCGTGGAAAACCTGCGGCGCGCGCGTTTGCAGGCTCACCCAGTCGCCGCGCTCCAACTCCAGCTCCGCGAACCGCTCGCGCGAGAGATGCACCTGCACGATCTGCTCGTCGGGAAGCTGGATTTCCAGCTTGATGGTGGCCCCAAGATATCGCACCTGCGTCACCTTTCCGCCCAGCGCGCCGTCGCTTGCGGTTTCGGCGAGTCCCTTGATGACCGTGATGTCCGACGGTCGCACCATCATCGTTGTTCCATCCGCGACGATCTGCGCCGACGTCACCGCCGCCGCGCTTGCCGCCGTTCCGCGCAACGTATTTACCGGACCGATGAACGACATCACGAATGGCGATGCGGGCGTTTCGTACACCTCTTTCGGGCTGCCGACCTGCTCGACCTTTCCCTTATTCAACAAGACGAGCACGTCACTGATTTCCAACGCTTCCTGTTGATCATGGGTGACGAAGACGCTGGTGACATGAACTTCGTCATGCAAGCGGCGCAACCAGTCGCGCAGCTCGACTCGCACTTGCGCATCGAGCGCGCCGAACGGCTCATCGAGCAGCAATACCTCCGGCTGCGGCGCGAGTGCTCTCGCCAGCGCCACGCGCTGTCGCTGCCCGCCGGAGAGCTGCGATGGAAATCGATCGGCCATCGCTTCGAGCTGCACGAGCTTTAGAAGCTGCCGCACGCGGTCGCGAATCAGCTTTCGTTTTTCGCGCCGCACGCGCAACCCGAACGCGATGTTCTCGAAGACGGTCATGTGTCGAAACAAAGCGTAATGCTGGAAGACGAAACCGACGTTTCGCTTCTGCACCGGCAGCATCGTCGCCTGCTCCTCGGTGATGTAGACGCTCCCTTCGTCCGGCTGCTCGAGGCCGGCGATCATGCGCAGGATCGTGCTTTTGCCGCTGCCGCTGGGACCGAGCAGCGCGACGAGCTTGCCCGGCTCGACGGTGAAGCTCACATCATTGACGGCGGTGTAGCTGCCGAAGCGCTTGACGAGATGTTCGACGCGAATGCTCACGACTTTGCGTGCCTTGCGGTGATTTTTCCGATCGTCCCACCGCGCGCGGCAAATTCTCCGACGACGGTGATCTGTCGCGGCTGAAGAACTGCGACAAGATCATCGAGAATCGTGTTCACCACGCCTTCGTAGAAAATGCCCTTATTGCGATAAGCCAGGAAATAAAGCTTCAAGCTTTTCATCTCGACGCATTTTACATCGGCCACGTAGGTGATCGTGATCGTGGCGAAATCGGGTTGGCCCGTGACCGGACACATGCTGGTGAACTCGGGGAAGACGAACTCGATTTCATAATCACGAGCGGGACGCGGATTCGGAAATGAATCGAGGATCGTCCGCGGCGAGTCGATCTGCGCGCTCGTCAGGATTGACTTGCCGCCCAGATGCGCCGGTGCGAAGGTTGCATCGTTCGGGCCGGTGCGGTCGTTCGAGTAAGGCAAGTTGCTCATTCCGGATTCATCTGGCCGGGGAGGCCCGCAGGCGCTGCGACCGGCGGCTTGGTGAAATCCCCGGCTGCGGCATCGAACAGCGAGCGGCTGATCTCGAACGCCGCGCCATTGTATCCGCCCGTGACCGGCAAGCCATGTCCGGGGTCGGCCAGCTTTATCTTGTAGCGATTGGTCTCTCCGCCGCCGGCAACTGTTGTAATCGTCAGCATAACGATCTTCGCATCGCTCGGCTGCGTCGCGGCCGGGTCGGTGAAGCGATCGACACGCAACGGATTTAGATGATTCAGCAACGAATCGACCGTCATATCCATTGCAGAAACCGGAACCGCGCCATCTTTCACAATCTCCCAAATCGACGACGGCTTTGTAACCGGCTGCGACGAAGCCTCGATCGATGCCTTCGTCGTGGCGGGTGTCGTGGCAGGTGTCGTGGCGGGCGAGGGCTTTGCGTGCTGGATCGCGACCGCGATATGAGACGCCTCGCGCGTCGTTGGCTGCGTGGCCGCGGGCTGATCGACAGAGATCTCGACGCGTGACACCGTCGCCGGATCAATCGTCAGCAGGCGATGATCGCGCAATTCGTACGGCTTCTTTCGAAGCGAATCCAGCGTTGAAGCGGTGACGGTAAATAAAGCCGAAGAATTTGACGCGGTGGCGTACACGGTTTTGCGGTCGATATCCGCGTAGCCTCCGAACTTGATCGTAAACGACTCGTTCACCGGCGCGCTGGTCGCGGCCGTCGTTGGCTGCGTGGCCGGCGGTGTCGTTGAAAAGCTGACCGTCAACACGGGATCGTCCAGCCGCCGGCGATGTGCATCATCGACCGTCTCGCTGACAAATTCCTCGGCCTTGATTCCGGTAATCGCAAACAGCAGATCGGATACGCCGTTCGCCTCGGCCGGAAGTGCGACCGGTTCGGTGATCAGCCAGCCGGTCGCGGGCTTCTTTAGCATCAGTGCGCCCAATAGCAGCGGCCCGCTCGTCGGCGTGGCGGTGCTGATCTTCACTTCACGGATCGACGTCGGCGCCTGATCAAAAATCTTCGCGCGACGAAAATCCTTCACGCCCTTGTCGAGCACTTCCATCAGTGCGGTGGCCGCGACAAGATCGATCGACTTCCCGCCCTCTTTCCGCACATACAAATTGTCCCCGGTGGCCGCGCGGTCGCCGACGTCGAGCTTCGTTGACTTGCCATCTTTGCCGACAAGGTCGAGCTTGTATTTAGGTTTGTCCAGGCCGGTCGCGGCAGCCGAATCCGCGCCCGCCGCGAGAGCGCCTTTGGACCGCAAATCGCCCAGTGCCTGCGTCAGTCGATTGATGATGGCCGGGTCGGCGGGCGCTTTGACGGGTTCCACCAGCGACCATGTCATGCCGCTGCGTTCGAGAACAATCAGCTTCTCGTCCACGCCGCTGATCGTGACGCGATTCACATCCGCGCTGGCAAGGTCAATCACCGGCGCATTCGTGCCTGCTGTCACGGTCGTTTGATCAGGCGTCGGCGGAGTTGCACTCTCGCCGCCTTTATCGCGTGTGAAAAACAACACGCCGCCGACGATAACGAGCAGTGCGAACAGGATGATTGTCGTTCGAAAATTCATGGTGCAAATTAGGACAAGCGCGACGTGGTGATGGCGCGAGAGAAAAAGGCGAAGAAATTCAAAGCAAAATTTCCTTCTTAGCGCCTCCGCGACTCAGTTAAACTTCTTCGCGTTTTCCTTCGCGCCATCGCGTTCTCTTTATCAATCACGTCGAGCAACAAATACCCACAACCCAGCCGCCAAGACCAGTCCCGGCAGCGCCACCAGCATCACTCCGACTCGCCAGAATTTCAGCGAGGCCTCACTCATCGCGCTGATGCGCGACACTTCCAGCGCCTGCGGCGAGATCGCGATCATCGTGTCCATCTTCGCCAGCCAAAATACCGCGTTGCTAAACAGCTCGGCCTCACCGGGGAAGCGCGGTGCAATCAATCCGCGACGCCGCATTTCCTCGTCCGGGTACGACAGAATCTGGTTCATAAATCCCTGCCAGCTTCCCATCACCACCAGTCGGGTCTCCCCCTTCTCGACTTGCGCGCCCGCGAACAACGGCGGCGGAAGATCGACCTTCGGATCGAAGGTCGGTCCATCGCCGCCGGCGGTAGCGCTTTGAATATCCGTCTCGCCCCAGATTTTAGTGACCTGCGGAATCGGGAGGACAGGCGTGTACTTCACGCCGGGCGTCGGGGTTGATTTGATCGGCACGACACCAACGAAAATGGAATCCAGGCTTCGCAGCGGTGCAGCGAATGACTGATCGCCGTAATCGTTCAGCAGGAAAACGAACGGCAGCCATTGTGCCTCTTCACCAAGATCACCGCTGCCGCCGCGCGGTCGGCCGCCTTTGGGGACCTCATGCACGACAACCGTGTCGGTCGGCATCGAGAGGCCAAAGTCTTTCAGCGATTCATTGAGTGTGTCCGCCTGCGGCGACGCGAGGATTAGCGCGCTTCCGCCGCTGCGCAGATGCTCGGCCACCTTGGCGTCAATTGACGGTCCCGGCTGGCCGGTGCGCGGGTCGTTCGTCGACGAATCGATCACGATCCAGACGGCGTTCCTGATTGCATCGTCGCTCGCCTCGGGGCCCTCCATGCCGCCGCCCTGCATTTGCTGCTGCATGGCGTATTGACCTGTCAGATCTTTTTCAAGCACTTCGAAGTTGTTGGATCGCAAACGATCGGCGACATCGCTCAGCGGCCCGCCGCGCGAGAACGGCGGAAAGCCGGGCGACGTCAGGGGTGATCCGCCCGCGCGAACAAACGCGACTTTCGATTTCGTCTCCTGCGTCACTGCCAGCACGGCCGAGGTGATCGCCTGCTCGCCGGCAAATCGCGGCTTGAGCTTTTGCCCCTCGGAATAACCGTGGTAATCGCGCGCGTCATTTATGAAAATCTGATCCGAATTTACCACCCGCCACTGCGCCGGACCTAACACCAAAACCAAATCTTGGCCCTTGATGGCGCTCTGCAACTCGCCGACTTTTAATTCACCAAGCGAGGCAATTGTTTTCGACGTCTGATCCGCCAGCGTTGCGATTGCCTGATTTCGCTCGGTCGATTTCGAAAGATATTCTCGAAATGCGTCCGGTAGTCGCGCGTTCGACTTTTGCTTGTCGGAATAGCCGACGATTGTCGTCTCGTTTTTGTTCAGCGTGTCCATCGCATCGGAAATGCGATCGACGATGGCCTTGTAGTCGGGGAACTTGGTCTTCAACGATTTCTCGGTGCGAGATTTCAGAGTGGCCAGTTGCTTTGGCAGTTGATCGCGAAGCGCGTCCGCGATCGTCGCCGCCTGCTGGGAGGCGTCGTCCTGGCCGAATGAATCGGCCGAAATGCTGCCCAGCGCGGTCGACTCGGCGTCGGCCATCGTCTTGAGCTTCTCGTGCGTCGTCGCCAGATAATCGTCAATGAATTTCTTATACGCATTCACCGCCCCGCCGTAGCGCAACAATGCATCGTTGATGAGCGCATCGGTCTTGGTCGGCTGCTTGATCGGATCGATCGAGTCAACCTCGACATTGCTGCCGCTCCGCGCGTATTCATCCAGCAGATCGCGCACCTGACCGGCGGTTGGGTTGTCCTTGTCCTGCGCATCTTTCGCGGCATACAGGCTGACAAGCTTCACTTTCGATTTCAGATCGCGCAGCAGATTTTTCGTCTGTGGCTTCAGCGAATAAGAGCCGGACGACGTCGCGTCGATCCGTTTATCAAACCGCGGCTTCTCGGCAAGATAGACGATGACCACGGCCAGCGCGGCAACAACGATCGTCGAGACGGCGACATTCGCGCCGTACTTGAACCAACGCTGCTGCTGCGATTCGGCGATGAACTTCCGCGATGTTTGCTTTTGATCGCCGCTCATTTCCATCGCCTCGATTCCATCACCTTCACCGTCATGAAGAGAAACACCGCAGTGGCGGCCACGAAGAAAACGAGATTGCCGGTGTCGATGACGCCCTTGCTGAAATCACCGTAGCGCGTGAAGACGCTTTGGTTCACGAACCCGCGCCAGCCGGGCGAGAGCAGTGCGCGGCTGCTGAGCCACCACGGCACGATCGTGATGAGGAATAAAATGCCCGCGGTCGCGACAGCAGCAACGACTTGGCTGCGCGTCAGCGATGAGCAGAACAATCCGATTGCGATAAAGAGAGCGCCAACCAGAACGATGCCGAGATATCCGCAGACGATCGGTCCAAAATCAGGTCGGCTGAATAAGCGAAGCATGATGACGTAAATCAGTGTCGGCAGGAGCAGCACGCAGAAGAACGCGAGCGAGCCGAGGAATTTTCCGAGCACGATTTCGGTCTCGCCGATCGGTGCGGTCATCATGGTTTCTATCGTGCCGCTGGCCGACTCTTGTGCGAGCAGGCCCATG
Organism: uncultured Phycisphaerae bacterium; assembly: GCA_964236135.1. Classification (GTDB taxonomy): domain Bacteria; phylum Planctomycetota; class Phycisphaerae; order Tepidisphaerales; family Tepidisphaeraceae; genus CAXSBN01. The sequence continues at coordinate 65,716 of CAXSBN010000010.1, read as the reverse complement.
CAGAGCAGCGGCACGATGATGACTTGCAGCCAGACCATCCACTCGAAAATCGTCCGCATGCCGGCCGGCTGACCGGGCGCGAAGTCGTCCCAGAAGAGGCCGCCCGACGCGACGAGAAATGCGAACATCGCGACGTAAGCGATGGGCGAGAAAAAGTAGCTGCTCAACTCGCGCTCGGCGATGGTGACGGCTCGGCTCATTTCGCACCCATAATCTCTTCCGCCGGCGACGTTTTGCCGATGGCCTGGTGGGCGGTGACCTGAATGAAGAATTCTTCCAGAGTGGCGTTTTCCAGTCGCACTTCCATCAGCGACCAGCCGCGGCCGATGATCGTGCGGGAAATTTCGTCGCGCACGTCCTTTGCTTCCTTCGGGCGCACCGCAAGGCTGACGCCGTCGGTGTTGTCCACGCCGAGGATTTCAACATCGCGTACGCCCGCGATTTCCGCGAGCGCTTTCTGAATCTGTACCGATGGCCCGCGACATTCGACCAGCACGCGAGCCTGCATTCTTCGACTCGCCCGCAATTCATCGGGCGAGCCTTGCGCGACGATACGTCCGCCGGCGATGATGATCGCGCGGTCGCAGACGGCCTCGACTTCGGGAAGAATGTGCGTCGAAAGCATGACCGTGTGATCGCCGCCAAGTTCGCGGACGAGCTTACGCGTTTCGCGAATCTGCGTCGGATCGAGTCCCACCGTCGGCTCATCGAGAATCAGTACGGGCGGATTATGCAGCAGCGAATCGGCCAGCCCCACCCGCTGGCGATACCCTTTGGACAAATGCCCGATTACGCGGCGACGCACCTTGGTCAGCCAGCATCGCTCAAGCACATAATCGATTCGCTTCCGGCGTTCGTCCCGTGGCATCTTGCGAAGCTTGCCGCGAAATTCCAGGTATTCCTCGACGCGCATCTCGGTGTAGAGCGGCACGTTCTCCGGCAGATAGCCAAGATTTTCCCGCACCTGCACGGATTGATGAAAGATGTCAAAGCCATTGACGGTCGCCCCGCCGCTGGTTGGCGGCAGGTAGCAGGTGAGCATGCGCAGCGTCGTTGATTTCCCCGCGCCGTTCGGGCCGAGAAATCCAACGATCGTTCCTTTTTCGACTTGAAAGCTAATTCCGTCGACCGCCAGTGTCGATCCGTACGCTTTGGTCAGCTTCGATACATTGATCAAACTGGAAATCCTCGTAATCCAAACCGAGGGCAAATGTCGCGTCGGGTTGAACGCGAGTCAAGCACCGCGAATGAAAACTGCGAATGAGATATGCGCGAAGTCCACTTGGGTTGCACGCATCCGAACGAATTTCAATTTCGCCATTTACGTCACGTCATCGCACGATTGCTTCAACACCTCGTCGAATAGCGGTGCTTCGACATCCGCCACGCGAATGAGCTGCACAATTCGATCGACCTTGAAGGTTCTCCGGTCATTTCGCAACTGACAGTGCGCGATCAGAATGATCTCGCCGTTGCGGCGACGGAGTTCGAGCGGCTCGATGATTCGCCGGGTGCGCAGCGATCTGGCATCAAGATATTCCATCATCACGGGCTTGCGCTGCTCCAGCGCTTCTTCGAGTTCCAGCGGCATGAGCGGCTCGCGCGGGCTAGCGGGCTCTAAGCCCATCGGTCCGCCCTGGTGGGCGATCGCATCGCAGAGGGAGAGCGTCCATCCCCCCAGCGGCGCGAGCAGTTGCTCGAATACAAATGCCGTGCTGATCGCGTCGGCCAACGCGCGGTGCGCGGCACCGGGAACGTAGCCAAAATTTCGGCAAAGTCGCTGCAGGCCGTTCCCGCCGCGCCCGAATCGCCGGCGCGCGATGCGAACGGTATCAAGCACATGCGGCCGGCTTAGCCGCGCGCTCATTTCCACGCCGACGCGACGAAACTCGCGATTGAGGAACGACAGGTCGAATCGCACGTTATGACCAACGATGACCGCCCCATCCAGGATGGGCAACATGCCTGGCAGCGCCTCGGCAAACGTCGGCTGATTCGCGACCATCTCATTGGTGATGCCGGTCAGCGCGATGACACCGGGGGCGATTTTCCGTTGCGGATTCACCAACTGCCCGCACTCGCCGACACGAACGCCGTTCTCGTATCGCGCGACACCCACTTCCGTAACGCGGTCGCCCCAGTCGGCGCTCGAACCGGTCGTCTCTACATCGACAAACGCGATCGGAATGCGCGCGAGGGTGTCGAGGAGGGAATGCATCAATGGTTATGTCGTCTCGCGGAGAGTCTGTTTAGCGGCACCGCTTGCGGTGCGTATAATTGTGCGGGTCACGAAAAGAACGCACCGCAAGCGGTGCCGCTAAACGGACATTCGACCATCAAGGACTTACAACTCCACGCCGATGATATCCGCTTCGAAGACCAGCGCGCCGTTGATGATACCCTGTGTGCGGGCACAGATTCTTCGGTGGCGCGTCCAGATAATTTTCGCGAGAATCAGCATGCGCGTACCTGGCTGAACCTGGCCGCGAAATTTGCAGTTTTCGATTCCGCCGAAGCCGACGAAGCCTTTCCAGCCGATATAGCGCTTGATGTAAACACTCGCCAGCTGCGCGGCCGTTTCCACCATCAGGACACCGGGAAACAGCGGCCGGCCGGGAATGTGGCCGGACACCCAGAACTCGTCGTCGCGCACCTCTTTCCAGCCGAGGATTTCTCCGGCGTCGGCGTCCGACCAGACCACGCCGTTGAGCATTTCCATGTCGCCGCGATGCGGATTCGATTCGCGAATCGCGTCCTGGTCGAACAGCACGGCGTTTAGATCGATTTTGGACAGATCAAACAGGAATTGCGGAGGCATGACGGAGGCTCAACTAAAAGGAGCGCGGCGAGTCGGAAATAAAAACGCGTGCCGGCCGAACGGATTTGCGCCGGCCAGTGCACGCGATCAACTCAACGAGATGCGAAATATTTAAGCCTGCGAGGCCGCATCCGGCTCGTCGCCTTCGTCGCGGCCTTCGAGCACCTTCTTGCGAACTTCCTGCGCCGCGGACTTGATCTCTTGCATCTTCTTGCGGACGCGGGTTCCCGCCGCTCTGTTTCCGCCCGCCGCCTTTGCAACGTCTTCGGCAGCCTCCTCGACCAACTTTTTCAGCGCGTCATATTCAACCATTGCAAAGCCTCCTTCAGGGCTTAAACGTCGACAAACGAGAGAGCCGAACGATAAAGGGGAGGGTAAATCGTGTCAATTGCCGCACATTTTCCGGAGGGCAGCCTGCAGGGCGAACGCATTCTCGACGATCCGCATTTTCTCCTCTCTCCGTACTCGGGGAGAGGTTGGGAGAGGGGCGTTTTCGCGCGTAAGAAAGACCCCTCACCCAGCCTCTCCCCGCGTACGGGGAGAGGAGAAGGAAGAATGCAATCGCCCTGCGGCGACCTGGTTACCGAATGACGACTCGTCGCCCGTTCAGTGAAAGTTTTCCGTCGGCGAAGAGGCCGATCGCCTCGGGAAATGCGATCGCCTCCTCGATTGCCACGCGCTGCGATAGCGAATCGATCGAATCATCCGACCTCACGCCGCACTTCCGTTGCAAGATGATCGGCCCGGCGTCGTACTCGTCATCGACGAAATGCACGGTGCAACCGCTTTCCGATCGCCCGGCATCGATAACGGCCTGGTGCACTTTCGCGCCCCACATTCCCTTGCCGCCGAAATCCGGAAGCAGCGACGGGTGAATATTCATCACGCGATGTTCGTACCGCCACGGCACCGGAGTGAAGCAAAGCCAGCCGCCCATGCAGATCAGGTCGACGCTTGCATCGTCGATCAGTTCAAACACGCGCTCGGAAAACGGATGCGCATCCTGATACGCGCGACGATCGACAACGTGCGTCGGAATCTTGGCCGCGAACGCGCGATCGATCGCCCGGACGTTCGGCCGCGATGCGACGACGACGTTGATCCGCGCATTCAGCGAACCGTCAGCGATGCGGTCGACGAAATTCTGCAGCGTCGTCCCACCGCCGCTGACGAGGACGGCGAGGTTGATTGGTTGGCGGTTCATTCGCATTACTCCCTCTCCCTCGTACTCGGGGGAGAGGGTTGGGGTGAGGGGCTTCTTCCAAGCGACGCCGAAGACCCCTCACCCTGACCCTCTCCCTCGTACTCGGGGGAGAGGGAAAAATTCATTTCTTCAATCGCAACGCGGCCGCATCGCGTGCACACAGATCGGGGAACTCTGCATCACTTCCGACGTCGGCGCGACGCTTCCAGCTTCGCGCGCATGCTTTGTATTCTTCGCGACGATCGAGCACTTCGACCGTCACGCCTTCGTCGCTCGCCGAACCGAAGCTCGACGAGCCCGCACCGACGAGATCTTCAAGATCAACGCCATACGCTGCCAGCTTCTGCTTCATTACATCATCGGCGTGAAAGACGATCTCCGTATCCGACGGTTTAATCTGCTTCGGAAATTTCCGCAGCAGCGCATCCATCTGCGTCATGGCCGAATCGCGAAGATCCATCAGCAGCCTCCACTCGGCCTGCTGTTCGCCAGAAACGTTGAGTTTCTCGACCTTCGGCAGCCGCGACAGGTGGACGCTGGAAAGCCCCGCCTCGCCGGCCGGCTTGTCGGCGATGGCGTCCCACGCTTCGTCGGCCGTGAAGACGATCATCGGGGCCAGCAGCTTCGTCAACGCGAGCAGCATCTTGTGCATCACCGTCTGCGCTCTTCGTCGAAGAGGCGAGTCAGGCATTTCGCAGTAAAGCCGATCCTTCATCGCGTTCGCATAAAGCGCGCTGATCTGCACCGCACAGAATTCGTGCAGATATTTGAACACGCGATGCAGTTGATATTGCTCGTACGCTTCGAGCGTGTCGGCGACGAGTTTTTCCAACTGCGCAACCGCCCACCCGTCCAAAGAATTCGGCGGAATCGATTGCGCCTTGGCGTCGTCATAGTCATACAGATTCGACATCAGGTAGCGCAGCGTGTTGCGAATCTTCCGATATTTATCGCCGAACTCTTTCAGTATCTGCGGGCTGGCCGCGATATCGCCCTGGTAGTCGACGCTGCAGACCCACAGCCGCAGCAGATCAGCGCCGTGACGCTCGATCTCCTGCATGGCCGTGACATATTCCTTATCGCTCTTACTCACCTTCGTGCCGCCCGGCTTCACGACAAACCCGTGCGTCAGCGTGGCCTTGAACGGTGCCTGCCCCGTCGCGCCGAGCGATGGAAGCAGCGACAACTGAAACCAGCCGCGATGCTGGTCAGACCCTTCAAGATACAAGTCGGCCGGGAAATGCAGCGTCGATCGACACTGCAGCACCGATCGCCAACTGCTGCCGGATTCGAACCAGACGTCGAAGATGTCTTTCTCTTTCCGTAAATCGGTCGGCGAAAAACCGTTCGGATATTTGAAATCCGCGCCCAGCAACGTGGCCGGCTCGGAGGTGAACCATGCGTCCGATCCGTGCAGGCCGAAATGCCTGGCGACGGCGCGCACGGATTCCGGCGTGAGCAGCGCCTCGCCGTTGCTGTTGTAAAACACCGGGATCGGCAGGCCCCAGGCGCGCTGGCGCGAGATGCACCAGTCGGGGCGTGATTCGAGCATGCCGCCGATGCGGGCCTTGCCCCAACTCGGAACGAAGTTCGTCGAATCCACCGCCGATTGCGCCCGATCGCGAAGCGACTTCTTATCATCGCTTTGCCCCGCGACGTTGAACGGCTGATCGATCGCGACGAACCATTGTTCCGTCGCGCGGAAAATCGTCCTGCTCTTGCTCCGCCAATCATGCGGGTAGCTGTGTACGAGCTTTTGCTCGGCGAACAACGCATCGAGCTCGCGCAGCTTGTCGATGATGACCGGGTTTGCTTTCCAAACCGTCAGCCCCCGCACCCACTCGGGCGTGGTCGTGTCGAACCGGCCATTCGCGAGCACCGGCGAATAAACCTCGATGCTGTTCGCCAGGCCCGTCGCATAATCGTCCTCGCCATGCCCCGGCGCGGTATGAACCAACCCCGTACCGTCGGTCGTCGTCACATAGTCGGCCGAGACAATTTTGCTCACGCGTTCGAGAAACGGATGGGTGTACGTTTTGCCGATGAGTTGCTCGCCGGTCACCGTCTTCATCACCTCGGGCTTCGATGTCTCTTTTCGATCCTTGAACACGCGATCGACAAGTTCCTTCGCGATGACCGCGACGCGCGCCTTGTCGTTTCGCGAATATTTCACGAACGCATATTCGACTTTTGGATTCACCGCGATCGCCTGATTCGCGGGCAACGTCCAGGGAGTCGTCGTCCAGATCAGGAACGACACCGCCGCGTTTTCCTTGATGTTGAATTCGCTTTTGAATGCGCCGGGATTTTCCACCGGAAACTCGACGAACACCGACGCATCTTCCACGTCGTGATATTCAAGCTCCGCATCGGCGAGCGCCGTTTGGTTGTCGATCGACCAGTGCACCGGCTTCAATCGTTTGTAAACGATGCCCGCTTCGACAAACCGCGCGAACACTTCCAGCGTCTCGGCCTCGTATTCCGGGCTCATCGTCAGATACGGATTCGACCAATCGCCGAGAATGCCAAGTCGCTGAAACTGCTTCGACTGCGTGTCGACGTATTTCTGCGCGTATTCATGGCAATGTCGGCGCACTTCGACCACGGGCATCTCGCGCACCTGGCTGCCGAGCTTCTCGGAAATCTTGTGCTCGATCGGCAGGCCGTGACAATCCCAACCCGGCACGTATGGCGCATTGAAGCCCGCCATCGTCTTGTAGCGGATGAAGACATCTTTCAGCACCTTGTTCACGACGTGCCCGATGTGAATGTCGCCATTCGCGAACGGCGGCCCGTCGTGCAAAATCCACTTCGGCGATTTCGCCCGCGCCGTCGAAATTTTTTCGTACAGGCGCGCCTGCTGCCAGCGCTCCAGGCGAATCGGCTCGTTGGCCGTCAGCTTCGCTTCCATCGCGAAGCTCGTCCGCGGCAGGTTGAGCGAGTCCTTGTAACTTTTCTTCTGTTCAGCGGCGGTCGTTTCGGTGCTCATGTCAGGCCCAAGCGTTGAGATTCAAACGGACAAAGTCAACGTTAGTCGATTCGAAACGTTCGTTCGAGTCGATGCGTTCGTCCGTTCGAGCACGGCGCAAGGATGATGATTCAGAAATAAACGTGGATGCGCGAATGCTGCCGCTTGCGGCTTCGCGAGGCCAGCTTCTTGGCATTTCGGCTGTTTCAGCGTCGCGAAGCCGCGAGCGCCAGGATTCTCAAGCATTCAAGATCGCTTCGCACAACCCGACAGCCCATATCGACGACCGATTGCGTGCGACGTTCGCATCCGCGAAAGTAAACGCATGAACCGATCGCTTTCCGTCGCAATTCTTTGCACAGTTTCCCTGCTCGGATGCAGCGCTCGCGCCGCCGACCTTTCGCCCGCGGAACTCGACCGGCAGGCCGACGCCATTCTCGAAAAAATTCCCACCGAGCAACGGATCACCCTGCTCGCCGGCATTCGCGAGTTTTACACGCGCGATTACCCGCAGGCTGGCCTTCCCGAGTATTCGATGAGCGATGGTCCGATCGGCCTGCGCGGGCACGGGAAGGCGACCGCGTATCCGTCCGATATTCTGCTGGCCGCGACCTGGGACCCGGACATTGCCCAGCGCGAGGGCGCGGCGCTTGGCAAAGATTCGCGTGCGCGAGGCGTGAACATCCTGCTCGGGCCGGCCGTGAATATCTATCGCCTTCCGCAAAACGGCCGAAACTTCGAATACATGGGGGAAGATCCTTTCCTCGCGGGCAAAATCGCGACGGGCTACATCAACGGCGTGCAAAGTCAGGGCGTGGCCGCGTGCGTGAAACACTTCGCCTGCAACAATCAGGAAAACGATCGCTTCAATTACAACGCGATCGTTGACGAACGCGCGCTGCACGAAATTTACTTCCCCGCCTTCGAGGCCGCGATCAAGGACGCGCACGTGAGAACGATCATGTGCAGCTACAACCGGCTGAACGGCACCTACGCGTCGGCCAACAAATTGCTGCTTCAATCGACGCTGCGCGACCTCTGGAAATTCGATGGCCTGTGCGTTTCGGATTGGGGCGCGGTTCATGAAACGCTCGGCACGCTGAACGACGGTGTCGACCTGGAAATGCCGAGTCCGAAATTTTTTGCTCCGGGGAAAATCAAAGCGCTGATGGACGAGGGGAAAGTCACGCAGGCGACCATCGATCAGAAGCTCCGCCGCGTCATTCGTCTCGGAATTCAGATGGGTTGGAACGAGCGGCCGCAACTGGAAAACTCCACCGATGATTCGCCACAGAATGACATCGCGCTGGCGGTCGCGCGCGAGGGAATCACGTTATTGAAAAACGAGGGCGCGCTGCTTCCGTTGCATCGCACCAAGATCAAGACGCTCGCCGTGGTCGGGCCGGGCGCGGCCGATTATGTCAGCGGCGATGGGAGCAGCCGGGTCTGGGCCGAAAAGCCGGTGAGCGTGCTGGAAGGCATTCAGGCGATCGCCGGCCCGGGCATGAAGATCATCACCGTGCCGACGGCAAGCGTGGAAGTCGAAAAGCTCGCAGCCATGTCCGTGTTCGTGCCGCGCGCGGACGGCAAGCCGCTGAAGACGAGTTACTTCAATAACTCGAAGCTCGAAGGCGAGCCGGTCGCGATGCTTAGCGATGACACGATCTACTACGACTGGAAGAAGGCCCCACCGGTGCCGGGCGTGACCAGCGACAGGTATTCCGTACGCTGGACCGGCACCATCAACGCGCCAGTCGATGGAACTTACATTTTCGCCACCAAGAGCGATGACGGCTCGCGTGTTTTTCTTGACGGAAAGCAAATCGTCAACAACTGGCGGGACCAGCAAACGAGGATCGAACGAGCGCCCGTCGAGCTGAAAGCCGGCGAGCTTCATGAGCTGGTTGTCGAATATTACAACTCGGCGGTCGAGGGTTCGATGGTCTTCGGCTGGGGACCGGACGCCGAGGCGATGACCAACGAGCAGCTTGCCTCGATCAAATCCGCCGACGCCGTGGTTTGTTGCGTGCGGACGCGCGACACCGAAGGCGGCGATCGATCGTATGATCTGCCGCATGATCAGCAGAAGTTGCTGGAGAAGGTGACCCACGCCAATTCGAAAACCATTGTGCTGCTCAAGAGCGGCGGCAACGTCGGCATGGCGTCGTGGATCGATCGCGTGCCGGCGCTGCTGGACGGCTTTTTCGCCGGCCAGGCGGGTGGCACGGCGACGGCCGAGATCCTTTTCGGCGACATCAACCCCAGCGGCCATTTGCCCGCCACATTTGAAAAAACGTGGGAAGATTCATTCGCACACGACAACTACCCCGGGCAGAAGAATGCCGACGGCAAGCACGACGTACATTACGCCGAGGGAATTTATGTTGGTTATCGCTACTACGACACGAAGAAGATCGAGCCCCGTTTCCCGTTCGGCCACGGGTTATCGTACACGACGTTCAAGTGCGATAATTTGAAGGTCACCCCGGCCGGTGATGATAATTACAACGTGACGGTCGACGTTACCAACACCGGCCCGCGCGTCGGTGCCGCCGTGACGCAGCTCTATGTGCGCCCGCCCGCCGGCGCGGATCGGCCGATGCAGGAACTGAAAGGATTCGCGCGGCTGTCGATTAATCCGGGCGAAACTACAAGCGCGACGATGACGCTGAACCGGCGATCGTTTGCGATGTGGGATGTCGAAACGCACGACTGGAAAGTCACACCCGGCGAATACGGCATCGCAATCGGCCAATCCAGCCGCGCGATCGAGGCAATGACGAAAATTACCGTGGAGTGAGACGAGTCTTCTCAGCGGTATGCGGCCGCACACGACTGACCACGACATCGCAAAGAACGTCTGACATCGTTCGTGGCACGGCCTTCCAGCCCGTGGACTCGCGTACTCGCGCAAGCGCCTTCAGAAATTCATAGGCCACGGCATATACATCTTCGTCGCTCACGCGATTGTTCACTCGGTGGTTTCGACCGAAGCGACGATGCGTACATCGTCGCACATCGGCAGGATGCCGATGCCACGTGAAAATAGTCCGTCGCGCGATCGCGTGGAATCGTTCAATCGTCAAATCGCGGTGACGGTGACCGCTTCGAGTGAGCGCTCATCATTCGTGGCACGGGCTTCCAGCCCGTGGACTCGCGTACTCGCGCGAGCGCCCTCAGAGATTTACAGGCCACGGCATATACATCTTCGTCGCTCACGCGATTGTTCATTCGGTCGTTCCGACCGAAGCGACGATGCGTGCATCGTCGCACATCGGCAGGATGCCGATGCCACGTGAAAATAGCTGTCGCGCATTCGCGTTGAATCGCTCAGTCGTCAAATCGCGGCGACGGCGATCGCGTCAAGCGGGCGCTCTCCTTCGGCGTCGACGCGAATTTTGCTCCAGCCGCCGCGCCGAAATCGGAAGAACATGAACAGCCCGAGCGTCACCCCGTAAAGAAAGGTGACCGACCAGGGCCCGGTCACCGACAGTTGCGGGAAAAAGTGGGCCATCATAAATCCGCCGCCGAGCATGATGGTCCAGCAGAGGAGGGCGCACACCAGCGCGGGGATCAGCGTGTCGCCAGCACCGCGCAGCGCGCCGCAATAGATAATGTACATGCCGTCGAACAGTTGATAGAAGGCCGCGAAGATCAGAAGGATCGAGCCGAGGCGGATGACTTCCGGATCGTGGGTGAACATCGCGATCAGCGCGTGTCGCGCGAAAAAATACAGCAGACCGCAGCAGCCGAGATACGTCAGCGCGACCTTGTAACCGAGGTGCGCACGGCGCACTGCCAGGTCCGGTCTGCCCATGCCGATGTATCGGCCGACCAGCGCCGTGACGGCCGTGCTGATGCCGACGGTCGGCAGGAAGCTGAGAATCAGGTACCGCAGCATGAACGCCATCGCCGCCATCGCGCTCGCGCCTAGCTGGCCCATCACCCAGTTCATGAAGAGCGACCACGCCGCGATCTCCGCTACCATCTGCGCGCCCGACCCCGAGCCGAGCGTGATCAATTTCCGACTTTCCGGCAACCGGAACCGCCAGTCGAAGCCGCCGAACTTGACGCGGTCGCCCGCACTGAATGCCGTGAAGCCGACGAGCACGAGCAGCTCGATCGTCATGCCGACGATCTGCGCGATCGCCGCCCCGCGAACGCCCATCGCGGGAAACCCGAGCTTGCCAAAGACGACCGCATAGGCCGCGACGATGTTGAACAGCACGCCGACCGCGCTGGAGATGAAAACGATCGTCGGCCGATTGGTGGCGAGCAGGAACTGGCTGTAGGCCGTCTGCACCAGCTTGATTCCCGCGGATGCCAGCATGTAGTGGACGTAAATGCGCTCCATCGCCAACATCGACGGCGTGTGGTGAAAGCGGCCGAACATCCAACTGACGAGCGGAATCAGTGGGAGAAGAAACAACCCGTAAGCGATCGCGAACCAAATCCCCTGCCAGAGATATCGTCCGCATTCGCCGAACGCTTTGCGCCCATACGCCTGGCTGGCGAGGGCGTTCACCATGAACAACGTGCCGAATCCAAATCCGATGAACGCGTAGCTCAGACTGCCCGCATTGCTCGCGGCCGTGGGCGCCTCCGGGCCGAGCGCGCGGGCGAGCATCCACGTGTCGATGAACTGCATCAACGTGTAAGACGCCATCTGCGCCACCGTCGGCCCGGCGAGGCGCAGCAGCTCGCGGAGCGCAGATGGTTCGGCTTCGGCATATTGAGGATCAACGGACATCTCATCCACCAAAACAAAAACCCCGAAGCGTCACGCTCCGGGGTCGAATTCAAATCTCGGATTCGATGATCATTCTGGTGAAAGGAAAATGCAACCGCAGAGGCGCAGAGAACGCAGAGGAAGACGCAGAGAAGGCAAAGACAATATTTTTCTCTGCGTCTGTCTCTGCGTTCTCTGCGCCTCTGCGGTTGCATTCTTTCGAATCCTGCATCGCATTTCGCACGCTACAAGCGCAGCGCTATCGGATCTTGGGATGAGCGTTTTGCGCTCAATCTCGATGCGGGATTTGGGTTTCTCGTGCTCGGATGCTCGGCGGACTCGCACGGCGGACGACGTCGATTGTGCGAAACGAAGCCAAACACCCGCGAATCATCGCGGATAAGCGATTTGAGAGGAATGAAAGGAAATGAAATGAATGTTCAGCATGGAAAGTTCTTGGGGTGGAATAGGGAGGCCGAAGCGACCGCTTGCCTTTTCGCGACACATCGAAATCGTCGAAACGAACCCAAAGCAATACGCGCGCTGCGCAATTTGCGTTTCCAAAGCGCAGCGCCTTATCGGGACAAATTTAGCTTTATCGAAGTTCGACTTCGTCGTTCAATACTCGAGTTTCGACCGTCTCGCGGAGTCCGCTGCGCACCTTCGCGCCCGGGACGATGGCGGCACCGGTGAAGCGGTACTTTTTCATGATCGTGCGACCGGCACCGAGCGCCGTGATGATCCGTTCCTGCCTGGCCGTGCCGGGGCAAATCGCGAAGGAGGTGTAATCGATCGGCTTCTCGCCGTAGTTGGTCACGATCTGTTGCACGACAACGTCGCCGCCGTCGCGAAAGGCCATCGTCTGCAACCCGACATCGCTCAGCCCGAGCTTCAGCGACATCGGCACGATGAAATTCTCCTCGTCCTCCACCTGCAGATGAAAAGCTGCATCGATCTGCTTCGCACCGGCATAGCTGTTGTACGGAAACTCGATCGTGATCTCGCGATCGAACGCCTCACCTGGATTCAACGAGAATTGCTGCGTCGGCGGATTGATCGTCCAACCTTTCGGCGCGACCAGCTTCACGCTGCCGGCGATCGCGCTGCTGAAGGTATTCGTGAAACGCAGGCGTCGCGTGTGCGGCTTGAAGTTCGATTCGATGTGATCATCGTCGAAGCAGAGCGATGCCCGCAGCTGCGCGAGCTGACTGTTGATGCCGACGAGAAACACCGGCATCGGCCCGAGCGTCATCGGCAGCGCATCGGCCGGCTGCGTGGTCGAACGTTTGACGGCGATCGTCTGCGATGCCATCAGCGGCGAGACGTTGCCGAACAAGTCGATACAGACCGGCCGCTTGCCGACGTTGAGCGCGAGTTGCTTCACGCCGGCCTCGTTGCCGCGACTCCAAAGCATGATCACGCCCCGCCCGTCGCGATCAAACAGGAAAGCGTCGACGCCTTCCGCGATCGGTACTTTGCCTTTGAACGTCGCGTTACCCAGCAGGCCGATCATCGTGCGCATCACCAGCAGCAATTCATCCGGCTGCTCGCTGACGGCGTCGAGGTCGCGTTTTACCTCGAACGGCAGCCGAAAGTCGATGTGCTTCGCGTCGGCTGCCAGCGCGTAACAAACGCGCTGCGCGAAATCGCGAATTTGAATATCGCGACCGTAGTGTTTGCGACTAATCGGATCGATGAGCACCGATACGCGGTCGGCATTGCTTGCAGCGCCGCGCGTCGCCTCGGCAAGGTAAAGCGGCACCTGATCGGGAAGCACCTCCGGCTTGATGTGGAGCGAAAGCGCCGCCGGCGAACCCGGGTCCAGGTCGTACATCGACGACCACGGCATCGCGAGGTCCGGCTTCTGCACGAGCGCGGCGAACTGTTGGTAGATCGTGTGATACACCTCGCGATACGCGCGATTGGTCGAAAAATCGTCGGCGGAGTCATCGCCGATTTGCCAGCGGTCGAGGTGATTCGCGTGCCGCGAAATCATGTACGCCAACTGCGGCTGCCAGGTGTCGAGCGGCGCTTTCACCAGCTCGATCCACGACGCGTCGTTGCTCATCGCCGCCGTGCGCGCGAGGTTTTCCGGGCTCAGCATCGAGGGGACGGCCGTCGTCGCGCGGGCGGCTCGAATCTTGGCCAGCACATTCGGCGGAATGCTCGTCAGGCACGCCGTCGCGACGACACGCTGCGACTGCAACTGCTCGATCAGATCGTCGAATCCGTTCGGATCAGTTTGCTGCACGTCGCCCTCTTCGTTCCAAACCGAGAGCTTCACGCGACCCGCGCCCAGCAGTCGAAGCAGGCCGGGCAGATCGGGCCAGCGCTGTCGCGGGAGGTCGGTCGCGACGATGCCGAAGCGCGGATCGGGCGAGAGTCCTTTCGCGTCATCGGAAAGGCGCACGAAGTCGAGAGTTTGCTCGCCGACGAATTGCCCTTGACTGCTCATTTGCAGCGAGGCGCGATACCAGCCGGGCGCGAGATTCGCGTCGATCGTCAGCGACATGCGCTTTTTGCATGGGCCGAGTTGCGTGGCGGCGGCGAGGTCGAGCGCGCCGCTCTTCTGATACACGAGCCGCCCGTCGCGATCGCGCACGACCAGCGCGGCCGAGAGATCATCGGTGAAGCGGTCGTTCAGCAGCACGCTGAGCTTCAGCAAATCATCGTGGCCGAGCACGTTGCCGACGTGATCGGTCGACATCGTGACCAGCGGCACTTGCGAGATGCTCACATCATCGAACCAGGCGGTCGCACGAATGTCTTGCGGAAAAAGCGTCCGCTCGCCGAAGTCGGCGGGCGAATATTGGGCCGGGTTGAGCATCTCCAGCTCGATCACCAGAAACGCCGATCGCTCATCGTCGGCCGTCAGATCGAGCTCGAGCGGCGACCAGATGTTGATGGTCGACGCGTCCGTGACGAACAGCTTCGAGTGGCAGACGGTTTTGTCGAGCGCGTGCCCGTCGAGGTCGGTGAAGTATGCGGTGAGCCGCGCGCGGGCGTTTGGCGATGCGGTGGTTTTGACAAACGCGCCCACGCGATAATGCGCATCGCGTCGGACCGGAATCAGCCCGGCCGGGTAGCGGTAGACAAGCGAGCCGCCGTTGAGGTCGAAGCGAAACGAGTATCGGCCGGACCGCGCGCGATCGGTCGTCAGGCTGCCATTCACGTAAGCCGGCATGCCGTCGCCGTCGACCTTGAGCCACTGCATCGGCAGATCCTCGACGTTGCCGAGCTTGCGTTCCTCGAAGTCGAACATCCGCACAATGCGGTTGACGCTTGCGGGTTGTGCAAACGCGGCCTGCGCGATCAGGGAAAGGAGCACGATCGGAACGAATCTGAAGCGGGCATGCAGCATCGTTTCAACAGTTATCGGACGTGTCGCGCGGTTTACATGAATGCAGCGTCGACGTCGGCCAATGCGACGCTTGTCATCCAATGGGCCGCGGATATACTTTTCCGTCCGCCTCAGAAATGAGGAATCCGGGCGATTAGCTCAGTTGGCTAGAGTGCTAGCATGACACGCTAGAGGTCACAGGTTCGAGCCCTGTATCGCCCATCGATCGCAAACCTTGCCGAACGCTTGAATAGCGTATTTCGCATGTAGCGATGTGTGGCCCCGATGAACGACGCCAATTCGGGTGCAGAACCCGAATTGCTGCATTTCGGAGCGCACTTCACATGTCGAAACTCACTGAACAATCGCAAAAGATCGGTTATTGAATCACTCAAGTAATTTCACAAGATGTGAACTTCACTATTGATGGAAGCGAATAAAGTTCACATAATGTGAATCGTGCTGGTGGTTGGACGCGAAATCGTTGAGAACGCCGCACGGAACCATGCCGATGCCCGTCCGGCGCTCGAAAACTGGATCGTTGTTACGGGCGCCGCGGTATGGAAGCGATTCATCGACGTTCGCCAGTCGTTCAGCAGCGCGGACGCGGTGACGCTGAAGAGCGGAGCGGTCATCGTCATTTTCAACATCCGAGGAAATTACTATCGCTTGCTGACGACGATCGACTATGTGAACCATGTCGTCACGGTTCAAATGTTCCTCACTCACCGGGAATACGGCCGCGACAAGTGGAAGCGAACCCTCTGAGGTCGCCCGCCCGTCAATGACAGCGCCAATATGAAAAAGAGACACACAATGAATGCAACAAAAACCAGCGGAATCGACGAAAGCTATCTGGCGTTAATCCGCCGCTTCCCGCTGCGTCGGATTATCGGCAAAGATGATCACGCAGCCGCGATGAAAATCGCGCGAGAGTTGAGCCTAAAGGATCCCGAGAGTAGACCATCGGGCGAATCAGATTATTTCGGCGCATTGGCGTCGATCATCGACGCCTATGAGCGCGTCGCATTCCCGATCGGACGAACCATGAAGCCGCTGGACGTGCTGCGCCAGCTGCTCGAAGCGAACGATCTGACATCGAAAGATCTGGGCGACGTCATCGGCAGCAAGAGCGCCGCGTCGATGATCCTGAACGGCGAGCGCGGCATGAGTAAGGCGCAGATCGTCAGGATCGCCAATCGATTCAAGGTATCGCCCGCGATCCTAATGGAGCCGGCCGAACCTGTTCGCCGTGCGCGTGCGAGAGCGATGGCGTGACGGCGCTGGATCGCCCAGAACAGGGGCAATTGGCCACCCAAACGCAGCGAAGACTCATTGCGGGGGACTATCGGATCGGCCGTGAGCGGCCATCATTACGACCAGGGCAAATATGAGCATCACCGCGTTAACGCCGGCCGTCGAACGAAGTGGCGATTTAAATACGTAGCATGACGAGATCAGAGCCTTCTTCAAAAATTGCGACGGCCGATGTGGTTCTTCCGTCGAAAGATCAAGAACTTAAGCGAAGCCGACCTGGTTTCGCTCGCAGCAGAAATGGATCAGGAAGCAAACCTACAGCCACGGATGTTCGAACTAATCGCCACTCCGCAAATGAGTCGGTTTTCTCGAGTGCGTCGAAACTTTCGATAGGCGAACGATGACACGCTAGAGGTCACAGGTTCGAGCCCTGTATCGCCCATCATGTTGCCTTCGTGTTGACGTTTGCGTCAGCGGGTCGGAAGCGGATGCACATCGGGGTGGGCAATTTTGCCTTGTCGCTTGAGACGGGTTTTCCTGATTCGCGGTCGAGGCGGAACGCGTTGATTGAGCCGGATTCTTGGTTCGCGATTACCATGAATTGGCCGGTGGGGTCGATGCTGAAATGACGCGGAACACGGCCGCCCGTGGAGGTGTGACACAGAAAGTTCAGGTCGCCGTCGTGGTTGATCGCAAATTGGGCGATCGTGTCATCGCTGCGATTCGCGGCATACAGAAATGGCAATGTCGGGTGGACCGCGATTTCTGACGATGAGTATTCGACACCATCGTTCTTCGGCGGCAGTGAATCGACTTCCTGCTGAAGAGCGAGTCTGCCGTTTTCTTCATCCCAGGCCAGCACGATCACCGTCGCGGCCATCTCGGTGAGAACGTACGCGACTCGACCGCTTGCATGAAATGCGACGTGTCGAGGCCCGCACCCGGCGGGACATCGAAAGCTCGATCGCAATTGGAGCGTGTCCGTACGCAGATCGTAGACTTCGATCGAGTCGGTTCCGAGATCGGCGGCCAACGCGTATCGCCCGCTTGGATCGGGGACGACGCAGTGCGGATGCGGCTCCCCCTGTCGCGACGCGATCGGCCCGCTGCCATGGTGCCGAACGACGGTGGCCGGCGCCGCCAGCGATCCATTTTCGCGAATGGACAACGAGGCAACGGTCTCGGAACTATAGTTGGCGACGAGCGCTTGCCGACCGTCGTTGGTGACGCTGATATGGCACGTGCCGCGGCCGCCGGTGCTGTGCCTTGCCAGCTCCGTCAGATGAGAGCTCACTGGATCGATTGCGTAAACGGCGACTTGGCCGCGGTCGCGACGGTTCGCATCGTCCGATTCCGTCGCCGCATACAAGCGCGTGCCTGCGGGATCGACGGCGAGGAAATTTGGATTTTTGACTTCGGCAACGCGACGCGGCTCGCCGAGCCGGCCGGTGATTGAGTCGAGTTCGACCAGATAAATCGCTTCCGATCCCGCCGTCGTTCCCACATAGAAATGCATTTTGTTTCTCTCACAACGACCGGGCCGATTGCTCGGGGATGCCGTCGAAAAAATCTACCAGTCCGGTTTCGAGGCAGTACTCGGCTCCGACGATGATCAGCCCGTGTTTCTGGATCAGCTCTTCAAGGACGTCCGATCCGTGCCGCAGATGATTGGCCGACGCCCGGATATTGGCGCGAACCGCCTGCCGGACGAGTTCGTCCGGCTTGTCCTTGAGCGGCGTGTCGAGCAGTGCTTCGACACTGGGTCGCACGCGATCGACGATCGATCGCAAGTTTCGCGACTGGGCATCGAAGGTGCGAGACAACTCTTCCAGCGTGGCGAGAATCGCACCGCAGTTGGAATGGCCCAGCACGACGACCAGCCGCGTTCCAAACCGTGATGCCGCAAACTCGACGCTGCCGATCTGCGAAGGTGCGACGATGTTTCCGGCCACGCGAATGACAAATAAATCGCCGAGGCCCTGGTCGAACACAATCTCGGCCGGTACGCGCGAATCGGAGCAGCCGAGAATGATCGCAAAAGGCTCCTGCGCCGCGGCCACTTCCCGGCGGCGAGACTCACTGCTCATGTTTTCATTCGGAAGATCATCGCTGGCGAAACGGCGATTGCCGTCGCGAAGACGCTCGAGGGCTTGGAAGGCGTCGATCATGTGAAGAGATTCAACACAATGCCGCCGCGATATGCCAGCTACGACGGCGGCGGCGATTCAAAAAGTCGAGAGGAGTTATAAACAAAAGCACTTCAGACCCGCTTGCGATGCGGTAATATATGAATCATGAGTTTGGGTCGCATCGGAACCTGGCGGGTCTCGCTGTGCGTCATGGCCGGGTTCGCGTTGTGCGCCGTTGCCCGAGCTGACACCGCTTCGGTCTCGCCCCCGAACGAAAATTCGCGTCCAAAGGCCGTCGTCATCAGTCTCAACGGCGAGGTCGATGATTGGCGGCGCGATGCGATGGAGCGACGCTTTGCCGAGGCAAGGCGACTTGGCGCGACCGTCGTCATTCTCAAGGTCGACACCTATGGCGGCCTGGTGACCAGCGGACTCGATATTTCGCGGTTCATCAAACGGCAGACGGATTTGCACACCATCGCTTTTGTCCATGACAAGGCGATCTCGGCCGGTGCGATGATCGCGATGGCGTGCAATGAAATCGTGATGGAGCCCGGCTCGGTAATTGGCGACTGCGCGCCGATTTCAATCAGCAGCGAAGGGCGGCTGCAATCGCTTCCAGCGGCCGAACGGGCAAAGCTAGAGAGCCCGGTGCTCGCTGATTTTCGAGACTCGGCCTCGCGAAACGGATACGATCCGCTGTTGGCCGAAGCAATGGTGGCTGTCGATCGAACCGTTCATGTGTTCACGGACTCGAGCGGATCGATTCACTTTCTTGACAACGAGCATCTCGGCGATGCAAAAGCAAATGATTGGAAGCAGCTCGCGGCCGTCCGCGATCCGCTCGATACGGCGCATGAGCTGCTGACTCTTCCGGCCGAAATCGCAACGACGATTGGACTTTCCCGCGGCGTCTTCGCGAACGAAAACGACTTTGCGAGGCAACGCGGCCTCTCGATTGTCGAATCGCTGTCGCCCGGCGCGGGAGATGCGATCATCGAGGCGCTGGCGTCGCCGATTGCGCGATGGATTTACATTGTCGCGTTCGTCCTGAGCATAAAGACTGCGTTTTCAATACCGGGTCATGGCATGCCCGAAGCAATCGCACTGACCAGTTTCGGCCTATTGGTGGGCATGCCCTTCCTGACCGGCTACGCGCAGTGGTGGGAGATCGCGATGATCGTCGGCGGACTCTGTATGCTGGCGTTTGAGGTGTTTGTGCTGCCCGGACATTTTGTTTCCGGTGCCGTCGGCGTATTGATGATGGTAATCGGGCTGACGCTCACGTTCGTTGGCCGCGAGCCGAGTGGCCCGGGCGTGCTGCCGAATTACGGGCAGACGTACCTTGCACTGCAAACCGGGCTGACGGTCGTTACGGCGGCATTGATCGCGTCGCTGTTGCTTTGGTTCTGGCTGGGCCGATTTTTGCCGAAGCTTCCGTATTTTAAGCGGCTCGTGCTTCAACCGGTCGGAGGTGACGGCACGATGATCGGCGCGCTCGGGGCCGAAGTCGTCTGGCCGTTGGTCGGATCGATCGGCCGTGCCGCGACGGAACTCAAGCCCGGCGGCTCAGCGATGTTCGATGACGACACCATTAACGGCCCTCGTATCGTCTCGGTCGTCAGCGACGCCGGTTTTGTGACGCCCGGCAGTAATGTTGTCGTGACCGAATCTCGCGGTTCGCGCGTCGTCGTGCGGCTGGTGTAAAACTTAACGGTTTCGTTGCTCAGCTTTTTAGTGATAACAGCCTTTTCCCGAATGGATCGACTCGCATGATTCAACTTCTCGCACAATCTGATTCCAACAGCACGAACACCGGCGTTCTCGTCGTGCTCGGCATCGCGCTGCTGATCGTGCTGATTATTTTCGGCATCTTCTTCCAATTTGTCGGTCTCTACGTCCGCGCGCTCGTCAGCGGGGCGCGCGTGGGTTTTTCCGATCTGATCGGCATGCGACTGAGAAAGTTCAACACAACGCAGATCGTCAACGCTCGCATCCAGGCCGTCGGCGCGGGATTGAATATCCCGCTCGTCGAAATGCAAACGCACTATCAGGCCGGCGGTGATTTAATGCGCGTCATCAACGCGATGATCGCGGCAAACAAAGCCAACATTGAGCTCGGCTGGAAAACCGCGACCGCGATCGACCTGGCCGGCCGAGACATTCTCGATGCGGTGCAGACAAGCGTGAATCCAAAAGTGATCGACGTACCCAGCGCCGCGATGGGCCGCAACACGATCGATGCGGTGGCGAAGAATGGAATTCAACTGCGCGTGAAAGCACGAGTCACCGTTCGCACGAACATTAAACGTCTGGTGGGTGGTGCGACTGAAGAGACGGTGATCGCACGCGTGGGCGAGGGCATCGTCACGGCAATCGGCTCCGCCGTCGATCATAAAGACGTGTTGGAGAATCCGGACCATATTTCCAAAGCCGTTCTCGCGAAGGGCCTGGATGCAAACACGGCGTTTGAGATTTTGTCAATCGACATCGCGGACATCGACGTCGGCGAAAACATCGGCGCAAAGCTACAGGCTGACCAGGCCGAATCGGACAAGCGCCGCTTCCAGGCCGAGGCCGAGCAGCGCCGCGCCATGGCGATCGCCCATGAGCAGGAAAACGTTGCTAAGCAGGCAGAAAACAGGGCGCAAGTTGTTCTGGCTGAAGCCGAAATTCCCCGCGCGATTGCCGAGGCGTTCCGCAGCGGCAACCTTGGCGTGATCGACTACTACAAGCTGAAAAACATGCAGGCTGACACCAGCATGCGCGAAGCGATCGCAAAGCCGACTGATAGCAAGCAGGGCTGATTATCACGAGGTGTCTCTTCATGAACGCGGTTCACGCTCTTCTCGCGGAGTCGACTAACACCGGCCTGATCAAGGTCGTGCTGTTCGTCGCGTTCATCGTGATCAATCTGATTGCGTCGGCCGTGAAGAAGTCGAAGAAAGATAGCGAGCAGCGTGCGCGCGATCTGTCGATGGCGATCATTCCACCCGTCGTCCCGCCGACGAGTTCACCGACAGTTCGGAGAGCGCCATCTAAAAACATGCCCTTTAAAACGATTGGCGCCGAAGTGGCGGCCCGTCGGGAACGCATGTTGAGCGATTCGCCGCGAAATCAACCGAGCGCGAAGCCTGGAATACAGCAGTCGTTGTCGGAAGCGATCAATCTCGCGCAGGCCGCCCGGCGTGCGAAAGGTTCGCCGAAAGTGAAAGGTCGTCAGCCCGCACCAAAGCAGAAGACGGCTCCCGCACAACCTCCGTCTGTGCCGCGGCGCGTCGCGAGTTCCAGCCCATCCATCAGCGATGCGGCGATGACGAAGCTAAAACCCGACATCGCATCCAGCGAAATTCATTCAATCCCGACAATGCCGACGCTGACTGCAAAACATGCCGACGCGACATCGCTCCGCGCCTGGCTTCGCCCGATGACCATGCAGCAGCAGTTCATGCTTACCGAAGTGTTGCAAAAACCTTTATCGCTTAGAGACTAGCGGCGTGAGCCGCGATCGAGATGAATCGCCAGCAGCGTCACGTCGGCAGGCGTGATACCGCTGATTCGCAATGCCTGTCCGAGACTGCGAGGCGTGAAAAGCGTCAGCTTCTGTCGCGCTTCGTTGCCGAGCCCGGTAACGGCGGCATAGTCGACCGACGTCGGAATGATTTTCGTTTCAAGCTTTGTCATTCGCTGCACTTGCCGGTCCTGACGCGCGATGTAGCCGGAATATTTTGCACGCACATCGATCAGCCGTGCAATCGGTGCCGACACGGCGGCGAGCGCCGGATTTGCCGCCGCGAGCGACGACCACGAGACATCGCTTCGGCGAAGCGATTCCGCGAGATGGAACTCCGCTAACAGTGCGTCGGCCCGACTCATCAGGGTTTGACGCGCTTCGAACTTCATCCAGCGTGCTTCGTCCACCAGGCCGATGTCCCGTCCGATCGGCGTCAACCGCGTGTCGGCGTTATCCGCGCGAAGATGCAGGCGATGCTCGGCGCGACTGGTAAACATCCGATACGGCTCGGTGGGCGGCTTGGTGACCAAATCGTCGATCAGCACGCCGATGTAGGCTTGATCGCGACCGAGGACGAAATTCTCGGACGAGCCGCTCGCGAGCCGGGCAGCGTTAACGCCGGCGACAAGACCTTGCGCTGCCGCCTCTTCATAGCCGCTCGTGCCGTTGATTTGACCGGCGAGGTACAGCCCGCGAATCGCTTTCGTTTCAAGCGTCGCGCGAATCTGAGTCGGCCACACCATGTCATATTCCACCGCGTAACCCCACTTCAGCACGCGCGCGGATTCCAAACCCGCGATGTTCGCGATGATGTCGCGCTGCACGTCGGCCGGCAGACTGGTGCTGATTCCGTTGCAGTAAATCTCGTCGGTATCGAGGCCTTCCGGCTCAAGAAAGATGTGATGACTTAGCTTCTCGGCAAAGCGCACGACTTTGTCCTCGATGCTCGGACAGTATCTCGGCCCGGTTGATGCAATTTGTCCGCTGTACATCGGCGCGCGATGCAGATTGGCACGGATCAGATCGTGCACGTTTTGATTCGTCGCGGTGATAAAGCATTCGACTTGCGGCAGCGGTGGCCGCCAATCGTCGGCGAATTCATATTCATTCATGAACGAGAACGGATGCGGCTGCTCGTCGCCGGGCTGAATTTCGAAATGGGAGAAATCGATCGATGCACGATCGAGGCGCGGCGGCGTGCCGGTTTTCAGACGTCCAAGTTCGAGGCCAAGCCGGGTGAGACAATCGGACAGCGTCTTCGCCGCCGCTTCACCCACGCGACCGCCTTCGGTCTTGGCCTCGCCGGTGTGCATCAGCGCCCGAAGAAAGGTGCCGGTCGTCACGATGACCGCCCGGCAGTTAAGCCGCTTCCCATCAGCCAACGACACCCCCCGCACGGCCCGGTTCTCATCGACTTCGATATCCGCAACTTCCCCGACGATCACCTCAATCGAACTTTGGGTTGCGAGGATCGCCTGGACTTCGCGTGCGTACCGGTATTTATCACACTGCGCGCGCGGCCCCCACACGGCGGAGCCTTTACTGCGATTCAGCATTCTAAACTGAATTCCCGCGCGATCGGATGCGATGCCCATCAGCCCGCCGAGCGCATCGATCTCACGCACCATCTGACCCTTGGCCAGACCACCGATGGCGGGGTTGCAGCTCATCGCGCCGATCTTGGTCCGATCGAGCGTGACCAGCGCCACGGCCGCGCCAAGGCGCGCCGCTGCCCATGCGGCCTCCGCTCCCGCGTGGCCGCCGCCAATGACGACGATGTCGTAGACCGTGGGCATGAATTTACTCGGCCTCAGCGAAATATTTACGCCGTGCTCGTATTCCCGCCAATCCTAATGCGAGGGCAACCGCGCCGGCCACCGCGCACAGAAGTCGTTCCATGGTCGGCAACGGCTGACGCGACTGCGGATAGCCAAGTGAAAGGCCGATCAGAACAACAGCGATCACGAGAAATGAACCAGAGAGTCGGCTCATCCATCGCACCCGCGGCGTCATTGATGGAGCGGCATCAGCGCCTTCTTTGCGGTCGATTTCCTGCATCGACACCGATCGTAACCTCGCAGCCATGTGAAATCGCGACACCGATGCCGATGATTTGAAAGTTCACTCGCCGGCGCGTCGCGTCTAACATCGAATACATGAAACCCGGTATCGTCATCGTCGATCATGGTTCTCGTCGCTCAGAAAGTAATCTGATGCTCGAGGAAATTGCCGCGTTGTTCGCTCGGCGTTTTCAAGAGCGATATGAGATCGTCGAGCCCGCTCACATGGAGCTGGCCGAGCCGTCGATCGCGACGGCGTATGAGAGATGTATCGAGCGTGGTGCCACGCAGATCATCGTCGCGCCCTTTTTCCTGGGCCCTGGAAAGCACTGGACGAGCGACATTCCGGGACTCACCGCAGCCGCGGCCGCGAAACATCCGGGCACTCGATACCATGTGGCGATGCCGCTGGGAATTGATGAGCTGATTTTGGAACTACTCGAGAAGCGCGTGGCCCACTGTGTCGGACACGGTCTTACTTGCGAAAGCTGCGCGGGTACGGCTCGAAGTGGTGAACCGTCAGGTGTGATGACCGCGCTGTGATCTGCAGGCAGTCGAATGCGCCGCACCGTTTAACACCGGCTCAAAGATGGATTGCCCGCCCGTCCGCGACACCGGCGGCCTCCATCACCGCTTCGCTCATCGTCGGGTGCGGGTGCATCGCTTCGATGATTTCGGCTTCCGTGGCTTCGAGTTTCTTTGCCATCACTAATTCACTGAGCAGCTCCGTCACGTTTTCGCCGATCATGTGCACGCCGAGCAACTCGCCGGTTTTCTTATCGAACATCAGCTTGACGAAGCCTTCGCTTTCCCCCGCCGCGAGCGCGCGGCCCGAGGCGCTGAACGGAAATTTTCCGATCTTTAATTCGCGCCCTTCTTTTCGTAGCGTGCGTTCGTTGTATCCCATGCTCGCGACCTGCGGATGGGTATAGGTGCAGCCGGGAATCGCCCGGTAGTCGATCTTATGATCTGAGACCTTGCAGATGCGCTCGACGCAATAAACCGCTTCGTGATGGGCCACGTGCGCTAGATCGGGGTGACGGTATCCGCCCATCGCATCGCGTTCTTCGAAGTGCATGCTGATACAGTCACCGATCGCCCAGACGTTTTCGACAGTCGTCTTGTACGACTTGTCGACCTTCACCCGGCCACGCTCGATCGCGAGCTTCGCTTCAGGCGCGGCAATGCCGTCTGTGTTCGGCGTCACGCCCACTGCCACCAGCACAACGTCCGCCTCGATCGACGAACTCGTTCCGCCCGCCGCGGGCGAGAGCGTCAGATTCACGCCGCTCGGCGTCTTTTCGATTTTCTCGGTCTTGGTTTTCAGCAGCGATTTGATGCCGCGCTTCGCGAAGGATCGCTCCAGCAGAATCGACACATCGTCGTCTTCGTTTGGCAATAGATGGTCGAGCATCTCGACGATCGTCACTTCAGTGCCGACGGAGTTGTAAAAATCAGCAAACTCGCACCCGATCGCCCCCGCGCCGATGACGGCCAGCCGCTTCGGTTGCGTCGGCAGCGTCATCGCTTCGCGCGAGGTGATGATCTGCTTGCCATCGAACGGTGCAAATGGCAACGGCGTCGTCTTCGCGCCGACGGCGATGATGATGTGATCGGCTGAAAATTCTTTCGACTTCCCATCGGCACCCGTCACCTTCACTTTGTGCGCCGCCACCAATTGGCCCACGCCGGTTTCGCTGGCGACGTTGTACTTTTTGAACAGATGCGCGATCCCCTTCGACAGCTTGTCGGCAATCGCGCGACTGCGGCCGATGACCTTCCCGAAGTCGATCGCCAAATCTTTAAACGTGACGCCATGTTTCTCGGCATCGGTGCGTAGTTTTCGGATGAAATTCCCGTCTTCAAGCAGCGCCTTGGTCGGGATGCAACCCCAGTTCAAACACGTTCCGCCGAGGTTTTCTTTTTCGACACAGAGAACGCGTTTTTTGAGCTGCCCGCCGCGGATTGCCGCCGCATATCCAGCCGGGCCCCCGCCGATCACGATAATGTCGTAGTTATAGGTTGGCATGAAGTCGGCGGATTGTAGGAAGTGCGCGTGCGAAAGAAAGCGGGGGTTGAGTCCGCCTCAATCGAAGCCGTGGATTGCGAGAATAGATGGCGTCCCATCTATTTCGACATCTCATTTTGAGGACGCGGCTGGTTGACTTCGAACGAAGTCAGCCGAGTCGGCGTGTGACGTTCGTCGACGCACAATATTGATTTATTGCACTTCGAGTGCGCCGCTGGCGGTGCAGCGAAGCACGATGTGTTTGTCGGTGAGGTTCTTCCGCTGTAAGTGCGTGCGTTTCCGCGGCGCCTTACTTATGCGGCTAGTCGGGTGGGTTTCGAGCTGTCGCGCAGCTTGGCCTGAATGAACTTTCGCGCTCTGCGAGTCGTGACGCTGTTCGCCTTTCGCGGATAAGCGCTCTGAAGCAGCGCGATGTGGCCTGAGAGGGTTTCGAGCAGTTGACGTTGGGCAGTAGTCATGAGAATTGTCCCTTTGCGTTTGCGAGAAATCGCGTTGTCGCAGTCATGGAAATCCACGTTGCTTCTCTGTGCTATTTGTTTCGGCGAGCCTTGTCGGATTTCTTGAATTTATTTTCGGACCTATCGGGCCGCGTCAATGCGAACAGTGCCGAGCAACGTCCGCGGTTGATTGAACCGCATGCCGCTCTATCATCCTCACTTCAAATTTTTGAACTCAACCGCAAAAGGACTTTCGCATGAGCACCACACCGATCACCGCCGTCGTTGGACAATCCGGCGGCCCCACCGCTGTCATCAATCAGTCTCTCGTCGGGGTGATCGAGCGGGTCCGCGCGTCAAAACACATTCCCCGCCTGCTCGGTGCGAAACATGGCGTGCGCGGCATCGTCAACGAGCAATTTGTCGATCTTGGCCAGCCGTCGAGCGATTTGCTCGAGCGCATCGCGCTGACACCGGCAGCCGCACTTGGATCGACACGCGATAAGCCCGATGCGGCCTATTGCGAAAACATCTTCCGTGCCTTTGCAAAAAATAACGTTCGCTATTTCTTCTATATCGGCGGCAACGATTCGGCCGACACGGCGCGCATCGTTCAGGAACTGGCTGCAAAAGAAAACTACGAGCTGCAGGTGTTTCACATTCCAAAGACGATCGACAACGACCTACGCGTGCACGATCACACGCCCGGGTTCGGATCAGCTGCGAAGTTCGTAGCGGCCGCGATGACGGGCGATAACTTTGACAATAAATCGCTGCCCGGCATCAAAATCGATGTGGTCATGGGTCGGCACGCAGGCTTTCTGACGGCCGCTAGCGTGCTGGCGCGTACGAGCGAAACCGACGGCCCGCATCTGATCTATGTGCCCGAAGCTCCGATGAGCGAGGAAAAATTTCTGGCGGATGTCGACCGCGTTTACAGCAAGCTCGGCCGCTGTCTGATCGCGGTGAGCGAAGGCGCCAGTCAGCCCGGCGGCAAGGCATGGGCGGAGGCGATGAGTTCGACCATCGAGAAAGATGCGCACGGCAACATGCAGCTCTCGGGCACCGGCGCGCTGGGCGATTACTTCGCGAACCTCGTGACGAAAAAGCTCACCCCTGCGGGCGGAAAAAAGCTGCGCGTGCGGGCCGACACCTTCGGCTACCTGCAACGCTCGTTCGCGGGATTCGTGAGCAAAATCGACGCCACCGAGGCCCGCGCCGTCGCGAAGGAGGCGGTAAGACTCTCGGCCGACAAAGACAACCGCGAAGGCTCGGTCGCGATGATCCGAAAGCCCGGCTCGTCGTATGCGATCGAGTATCAATTTACGTCGATCAAAAACGTCGCAAGGGAGACCAAGCATCTCGACGAAAGCTACATCAAGAACGGCAACGACATCACGCAGGCGTTCATCGATTACGCCAAGCCGCTGGTTGGATCGCTGCCGAAAGTGGGATCGTTTGATGAACTGAAGTGACCGAAAAAAACTTTAGCCGCGTATTTGCTCGCAAGGTCGCTATACCCACTCAGGTGTCCGGAACTCCACGCAGCAGGCTTGCGGCTCAACCAGTTGCAAACCTACTCGCTCAGCATCCCTTTGGTGCTTGGCACGGCACTGCTCGCACGCGGATCGATCGAAACGGCCTGACGAATCGACCGGGCGAGTGCTTTGAAAATCGCCTCGGCCATGTGGTGATTGTTCGTGCCGTAGGGCACGGTCGCATGCAGGTTCATCTTCGCGCTGGTGGCCAGCGCTTTCAGAAATTCCTCGATCAGCTCGATCGGAAAGTCGCCGATGGATTGGCCGCGAAACGGCGCGTTTAAAATAAACGCCGGCCGACCCGACAGGTCGATCGCGACACTCGCGAGTGATTCGTCCATCGGCAGCGTGGCCCAGCCGTAGCGAGAAATGCCGCGCTTATCAGCCAGCGCTTTGTCGAGGGCTTGGCCCAAAACGATGCCGACGTCTTCAACCGTGTGATGCGCGTCGACATGCAGATCACCAGTCGCCTCAACCATCAGATCAATCAGGCTGTGCCGGCTAAAAAGCTCGAGCATGTGATCGAAGAATCCGACACCGGTTTTGATCGACGATTTCCCCACGCCGTCCAGATCGAGCGTGAGCTTGATCGAGGTTTCGTTCGTATTGCGAGAGATTTCTGCTTTGCGATTTGTCGATGACATGACGAATTCCTGAAGAAATTTAGCCATAGATGAATACAGGTAAGACAAAAGGGATGATGGTGCGAAGATCGAGCGCTAGTCGTCGCCTTCTTTAATCCGCGTGCAGCTATGCACCGTCTATGGCAGAAGTTTTGTTACGCGGCTTTCTCAGTCGTCATCAATGTTTTGATCCCGCCGAGAAGTGCGTTGTTTTCAGCGCCGGTGCCGATCGTGATGCGCAGCTTGTCGGACAGGCCCGGTAGGTTGAAATGACGGACGATGATTCCCTGTTCGCGCAGGCCGAGATACATCTCGCGGCCGCGACCGTCGGGAACGGCGGCCAGCACGAAATTGGTCTGACTCGGCAAGACGTTCCAGCCGAGCAATTCGAGTTCGTTTGTCATCCGCGTCCGTTCCTCGCGAATATTCTGCCACGTCATCACCGCGTATTCCTGGTCTTCAATCGCGGCCGTCGCGGCGAGCATGGAAATCGCATCGACGTTGTAACTGTCTTTCACTTTCATCATTTCATTAATCACCTCCGCCTGCGCAACTGCGAACCCGAACCTCAGTCCGGCCAGCGAATAGGCTTTGCTCATCGAACGAGTAATGACGACATTCGCACAGTCGCGGGCGAGCGACAGGCAATTCCCCTCGGCAAAATCGGCGTACGCTTCATCGACCAGAAGCGCGCCGTTAAACGCGTCAGCCAGCTTCCGCATATCGTCGACGTGTACGGTCGTGCCGGTCGGCGCATTCGGATTGGCGAGGTAGATGGCATCGGCCTTTGTCTCGAGCAGAGCCTCGATGGGCAGCGTCCAGTCTTCGCCCCACGGCACTTTCACGTGCTTCGCCTGTTCAATTTCAGCTAATACCGGATAGAGCGAATAGGTAATCTCCGGCGTGGCCAGCGTGCCGCCCGCGCCAACGAAAACGCGCGTCGCGATCGTCAGCACATCGTCGCTGCCGTTACCCGCCAGAATCATGTCACTGGAAACGCCGAGCACCTTAGCGGCGGCCTCACGAAACCGCTGCGCAGTCGGATTCGGATAGCGGCGCAGAGTCTCGGCATCGACATCGCGAATTGCCGCCAGAACCTTCGGACTCGGCGGAAAGGGATTTTCGTTGGTGTTGAGCTTGATCACGCGCTCGCCAACGCGGGGCTGCTCGCCGGGCGTGTAGCCGTCCATGGCGCGAACATGAGCGCGCACGAATTTCGGAGCCATGGAGGGAGTATAAGTCGTTACGAAAATAAATGCGATGGAAAGGCGATGCGTGGCAGGGCAACCGCATTCTATTAACTCCTCTCTCCGTACTCGGGGAGAGGCAGGGTGAGGGGTCTTCTGTCGCTCGGAAAACGCCCCTCACCCGACCTCTCCCCGAGTACAGGGAGAGGAGAAAAAACGAAATCATCCAGAATGCGGTTGCCCTGCGATGCGTGGTGAGCGATACGCGACGAACAGGTACGCAATTTTCTTCACGCATCACTCATCATGCCTCATCGATCGCATCTACTCGAATCGCAATGCTCGCGGCGTGTGCGTCGAGGCCTTCCGCCTCGGCGATGACGATGATGTCTGCCGCGTCGGCTCGAAGGCCTATTGACTCATATCG
The DNA here is from genome assembly GCA_964236135.1 of uncultured Phycisphaerae bacterium. Classification (GTDB taxonomy): domain Bacteria; phylum Planctomycetota; class Phycisphaerae; order Tepidisphaerales; family Tepidisphaeraceae; genus CAXSBN01. The sequence continues at coordinate 35,456 of CAXSBN010000010.1, read as the reverse complement.
CTCGACGCTGGATCGCTTGAGAAATTCATACACGCTGATGCCGCTGGTGAATCGCGCGGTTGTATTCGTCGGGAGGCAATGGCTGGGGCCGGCGATGTAGTCGCCCGCGGCGACGGGGCTCCACGGGCCGATGAAAATTGCGCCGGCGTGCGATAGACGCGAGACGATCGCGTCATCGTCGGCCGTTTGAATGTTTACATGTTCCGCGGCAAACCGGTTGGCCAGTTCGATCAGCACGTCCATCGAGTCGTCGACGACGATAGCACTGTGATCGCGCAAGGCACGCAAGATTGCATCGCCGCGCGAAAGCGTTTCGATCTGTCCCTCAAGCTGCTTGGCCACGTCGCGTGCAAGGCGCATCGAGGTCGTCAATAGCAGGCAACTTCCCGGATCGTGTTCCGCCTGAGCAAGCATGTCGGCGGCAATGAAATTGGCGTGGCCGGTATTGTCGGCGAGCACGAGTATCTCGCTGGGCCCGAGGAATCCGTCAATCCCGACACAGCCGGCCAGCGCGCGCTTGGCGAACTGCACGTACGCATTGCCGGGGCCGATGATTTTATCGACGGCGGGAATCGTTGCTGTGCCAAACGCCATCGCGCCAATCGCTCCCGCTCCGCCGGCGCGGAAGCAGTCGTTCAGGCCAAGTTCGTGCATGGTCGCCAGAAGCAGGTCGCTCCGTCCGAATCGGCTCGGCGGCGTGCAGACGACAATTCGCTTCACACCCGCCACCTGCGCCGGCACGGCGAGCATGATCAGGCTCGATGGATACGCCGCCTTGCCGCCCGGAACGTGCAAGCCGACACGATCGACCGGCGCGAATCGTAAGCCGAGTTCAACGCCTTCACGCCGCAGAGACTCGGGTTCGCTGGGCATGCAATGTTGCTGATATTCGCGCACCTGCGAGATCGAGCGTCGAATCGCTTTCAATTGCGCCGCGGGCACTCGCGCGGCGGCCGCTTCCATCTCTTCGGATTTAATTCGAATCTGATCGACGGTGAAATTTGAATCGTCGAATTTTCGCGACAGGTCGGCGATGGCGTCATCGCCGTGAGCCGCAACGTCGGCAAGAATTTGCGCGACGATTGCCGCTTTAGCGGCATGCGCGCCGCGATTGAGCGCCAGATCGATCGGATCGAGCCGCAGCGCCGCCAGAAGTGCCTCGATTGCCCTGCGGCCTGTCGGGTCGGAAAGTTGATACGTGGGAATGATCACGGTTTTATTGCCTTACAAAACGAATCGTATCGACCGGTAAAGGAATCGACCAACTGGTAACGACCGACGACGACATTTCGCTTACATTCCTCGCGCAAACATGCCGCGCGATCTTCTACTTCATCCTGTCATCGCCGAATTCGAACCGTCGCGCACTTGCGCGGCGCTCGCGACGACCGCCGTGGAATCGCTGCAACTGGGGGCCGACGATTCGGTGTCGAGCTCGCTGCGCGCCATCCGGCGTCTGAAAGAAACATCGATCGCCGAGCCGTATCGCTGCGTTCATGCCTGGGGCGTTCGAGCGCTATCAATCGCCGCCATTTCCACGCGATCGCCACTGCTCTTTAGCCCAATTCGCTGGCCGTCAAACGGCGATTTGAGAATGCTGCGGGCCGTGATGTCGGCGAAGCGCGATGTTCACGTCGCCTGCCCAACTGAAACGATGCGGCGGCTCTTCCTGAAGCGCGGCGTGCCGATCGGTCAATGCCATGTCGTGCGGCCAAGCGTGGATTCGTCATCACTAAAGACGCGGCGTGACAATGAATTGCGCCGCGCCCTGGGAATTTTGCCCGACGATCATATTCTTCTGACGCCCGGCGATTCGACGCGCGCCGCCAACCATTCGCTTGCGTTGTTTGCCGCCACGATTCTGAACGTGATGAATCGTTCGAATCGGATGCTAATCAGCGGCGAGGGTAATTATGCCGACACGCTTCGCCGCTTTGCAAAGCGTCTGCAACAGCCGACGTTGGTTGATGCACGGCTGTTGCTTGATCGGAAAGCGCCGTTCGAGACGCTGCTCTCTGCCGCCGACGAAGTGCTCGTGACATCTACTGAAACGGCCGACACGTTGCCCATCGCGCAGTGCATGGCCGCCGGCCTGCCGATCGTCGCTACCGTCAATTCGACAACGGCCGAGCTGCTTGAGGATCGTCATAATGCGCTGCTCGTCGCCAACGCATCGGCCCGGCGACTGGCGGCCAAGGTGCTCGATCTTCGCGACAATCCCAACATGCAGTGGCAAATTTGCGATCGTGCCAAGGCCGACGCGTACGAGTTTTTTTCGCCCTCGCGGATGCGGGAAGAATTTGCCGCGCTATACATGCAGATTGGCGCGCGTGGCGGGGTCGTGCTTCCGCAACGCGCGGCCGGTGCCGGGTCGCGATTCGTAGGGCGCGCTTAAGTTCAGTCGCTCGTATCGACGTAGTCGATAATCTCGGCAATGCGGCGGAATCCAAGTCGATCGTAAAGCGAGATCGCCGGCGCGTTTGTTGATGCGATCGTGAGCATCACATGCTTGAAGAGCGACCGCGCGCAACTGTCGAGCACCCGCCGGAGCACAGCCGTCGCGAGCCCGCGTCGGCGAAATTGCGGCGCGGTGTACACTTCGTCGACTCGCCCGATCTCCCCGACGGTAAGTACGCCGGCCCTCGCGGCAGGCACGCCATCGACAATCGCGATCCACGCCTCGAACCGTGGATCGTCCACATGCATCATCGCGGCATCGGCAAATTGCAGATCGTTCCACAATTCACCGGCGGCGAGTTCCGCGAGGCGACGCGCATGCTGGTACGCGGCACGGGCTGGCAGAATTTTCAATCCATCGTGTGATGACGTTGCCGTGTGCGCCGTCGCGTGCCGCAGCAGCATGAGATCGGCTTTCCGCGGTACAAAGCCATCTGAAATCAAAGCCTCGATCAGCGGCTTTGTCCGCGTGTCGGCTGAAGACGGATTGATCGTCCACCGCCGACACTTGCCGCCCGCTTTGCTGAAATGTTCGCGCGCGCGCTGGACGATTTCCGTCACGATGAATTCGTCCGGCACGAATGCATCGAGCAGCGCATTCGCCTGTCGCACGCGCGATAATTCGCTACTGTGAAACGCTTCACCGAAGTCGAACGCCGTGTACTCCGATGTCTGTGACGTCCAATCCCGTTCGGTTTTGTGATAAAGGCGAACAAGGTCCGCTACGGACGCCGCCTCACGATCCGAGAGAATCGACAATTCCATAGCCACCGCACAAAATACGACCGCAAATGATATCCGACTCTTACTCGACGCCTCACGCTCCACGCCTCTTCGAACATGATCATACTCAAAAATACCGGCGGCATCGTCGCGACCAACGCGTTTCTCATCGCGGATGAGTCGTCCGGCGACGCTGTCCTATTCGACGCGCCGAACGACACCGCCGCGCCGTTGCTGGATGAAGTTCATCGACGCGGCTGGACGCTTCGAGGCCTTTGGCTGACGCACGGTCATTGGGATCATCTTGCGGATCATGCGGTCGTTCGCGCTCGCTTTCCCGGCGCGAAAATATTGTTGCACAAGCTCGACGAGCCATTTCTGACCACGCCTGGCAGTCGAGTTTTTTCGCTGCCGTTTACAATTACCCCCGGAAAGGTTGATCAATTCATCGACGAAGGCGATTCGCTCACGCTCGGCTCGATGAAAGTCGACGTTATTCACACGCCGGGCCATTCTCCTGGTCACGTTGTTTTTCATTTCCCCCGGGAAAAACTGGCCGTCAGCGGCGACCTGATCATCATGGGAACGATCGGCCGAACCGATCTGCCCGGCTGCGATCCGGATGCGATGATGGAATCCGTCCGTCGGCTGATGCAATGGCCGGACGATACGGTGCTTTTGACGGGACACGGTGACGACACCACGATTGGCCTGGAACGCGCGAACAACCGCATGGTGCAGCAGGCGATCAGGAATGATTGAATCGCCGCAGATATTCTGCCGTTCGGCTTGTCTTTGATTCCGCGACCCTGGTCGGTGTTCCGGCCACCACGATGTTTCCGCCCTCGTCCCCAGCGCCAGGGCCGATGTCAATCACCCAGTCGCTGCGTGCGATCACCTGCATGTCGTGCTCGACAACAATGACCGTGTTTCCCGCATCGATCAGGCCGTCGAGCTGAACCATCAGCTTCTCAACGTCGAACGGATGCAGGCCCGTCGTCGGCTCGTCGAGGATATAGATCGCATCTCCGCGGGCGGCGCGTTGCAACTCGGTGGCGAGCTTGATCCGCTGTGCCTCGCCGCCGGAGAGTTCAGTCGCAGGTTGGCCGAGGCGGAGATAACCAAGGCCGACTTGTTGCAAAACATCGAGCGAGCGCGCGAGCGATAAGTCCTCGTCGAAGAAAGCCCGGGCAGCGTCGACGGTTAGTCGAAGCACGTCCGCGATGTTCTTTCCGCGATATAAAATCTCCAGCGTCTTTTCGTTATATCGTGAGCCGTGACACGTCGGGCAAGGCGCGTAAACGCTCGGCAGAAACAGCAGCTCGACGAAGACGAATCCCTCGCCCTGGCAGGTTTGACAACGACCTTCAGCGACATTGAACGAGAATCGCCCGGCAGTGTAGTGACGCGCTCGCGCGGTCTTCGTTGCCGCGAATATTTTCCGCACGTCGTCAAACAGCCCGGTGTAGGTTGCCAGATTCGATCGTGGCGTGCGGCCAATCGGTTTCTGATCGACGCGCACCAAGCGCTTCAGGCCGCCGATGCCGCCGACAATTTTCCCGCCAAGTGTGACGACCGGCACAGCTTCCAACGATTCGCTCTCCTCTTCATCAAGCAGAGCGTGATGGCCGAGTTGCTTGGCGATGAGCTCGACGAGCACCTGGCTTACGAGCGATGACTTTCCCGATCCCGATACGCCGGTGACGGTTGTGAACACGCCGAGCGGAAACCTGGCGTTCAGCGACGCCAGATTATTTCGCGTCACTCCTTCCAGACAAAGCCAGCCGCGCGGCGTTCGCGGCTCGCGCGGAAGTCGTTGCGCATTCCCGAAAACGTACGGCCGCGTGCGCGAGGCCTCGACCAGCTTCAATCCGTCGGGCGGACCGCTGTAAAGGATTTCGCCGCCCTGCTCACCGGCCGCGGGACCGACGTCGACGATCCAGTCTGCGTGACGAATCACATCTACTTCATGCTCGACGACGAACAGAGAATTCCCCGAGTCCTTCAGGCGATCAAGCGCTGCCAGCAACGCCTCCGTGTCGGCTGGATGCAGGCCGGCTGACGGTTCATCGAGCACGTAGACCACGCCGAACAGATTCGACCGCACCTGTGTCGCCAGCCGTAGTCGTTGTAATTCGCCGGGCGACAGTGTCGGTGTGCTGCGATCGAGCGAGAGATAGCCGAGGCCAAGATCGAGCAGGACATTCAAGCGGGCGCAGAGGTCTTCGGAAATACGCTGCGTGACCAGCACTTTTTCGGGATGCTTCTCCTCGTCGCGTTTTGCGCTTGCTGACACATACGGCGCACAGACAAGCTTCAACTCCTTCAACTGCAATCGCGACATCTCGGCGATGTCCATTCCTGCGAACTTCACAGCCAGCGCTTCAGGTTTTAATCGCTTACCGTGACACGTTGGACAGTCGGTGCCCACCATGAACTGCGCGACGCGTTTCTTCATCGATGCGCTCTCGGTCGTCGAGAACGTCTGCAACACGTATTTTTTCACGCCCGTGAACGTGCCCATGTAGTTCGGCGGTTCCTTCCGCTTGATCGCGCGGCGAGTCTCTTCCGGCGAATAGCCCGGATAGACCGGATGCTGCGGCTGCTCGTCAGCGAACAAAATCCAATCCCGCGTTTTCTTCGGCAGATCTTTCCACGGCCGATCCACGTCGATGCCCATCGAGACCAGAATGTCGCGCTGGTTTTGCCCGCCCCATGCCGCCGGCCAGGCCTGGATCGCTCGCTCGCGAATGGTTTTCGTGGCGTCCGGCACCATCGACTGCTCAGTCACGTCATACACGCGACCTAGCCCGTGACACGTCGGGCACGCGCCCTCGGGCGTGTTGGGCGAAAAGCCTTCCGCATAAATAATCGACTGCCCGCGCGGATAATCGCCTGCCCGCGAATAAAGCATGCGCAGCAGGTTCGACAGCGTCGTCACACTGCCGACCGACGACCGCGTCGTCGGTGCCCCGCGCTGCTGCTGCAACGCCA
>CAXSBN010000010.1:23170-29272 GCA_964236135.1 uncultured Phycisphaerae bacterium | reverse complement strand
TTCGATCGAATCAACCTGCGGAATGCCCTGCTGATGAAACAGCCGCCGCGCATACGGCGCGACCGATTCGAGATACCGCCGCTGCGCCTCGCCATACAACGTGCCGAACGCCAGCGACGATTTCCCAGAGCCTGAAACGCCGGTGAACACCACCAGCGCATCACGTGGAATATCGACGTCGATGTTCTTTAAATTATGCTCGCGCGCCCCGCGAACCTGGACGAAGCCGGTCGGTCTCTTGCTCATGTCGCCAAGCAGTCTGCACGATCAGTGCCAAATCGCTAAACTGATAATGTTGTGCTGCGAATTGGAACTTTGAACCTCGCCACCAATCTCCTGCTCGCGCCGATCGCCGGGTATTGCGACCTTGCATTTCGGCTCGTCGCGCGCTCCTGCGGCGGCGTGGGACTGGCGTGTACCGATCTGCTGAGTCCCGAAGGCGTGTTACGCGAGAACAAGCATTCGATGGATTTGGCGGCCACGTGTGAAGGGGACTCGCCGCTGGCGATGCAGTTGTATGGGGCGAACACGGACCGGCTCTGCGAGGCCGCGCGGTGGGCGGAAGATCGCGGGGCCGACATCGTCGATCTGAACATGGGCTGCCCGGTCGACAAAGTGACCAAGCGTGATGGCGGCAGCAAGCTGCTCTGTGATCCGGATGCGACGTTGAAAATGGTTGCGAAGATTAAGGCATCGCTTCGACACGTGCCGCTCACCTGCAAGCTGCGGCTCGGCTGGGATGACTCGTGCATCGTCGCGCCTTATCTCGCGGCGCGGCTTGAAGAGATCGGCGTGGCCGCGATCACGATTCATGGCCGGACCACCGCGATGAAATTCACGGGCCAGGCGCGGCTCGACGGCATCGCCGAAGTCGTCGCCGCCGTTAAATACATTCCCGTGATCGGCAACGGCGACGTCAAAACGCCTTCCGATGCGAAGCACATGCTCGACGTCACCGGCTGCGCCGGCGTGATGATCGGTCGAGGGGCGTTGAGCACACCGTGGATTTTTCGCGACACGCATGCCTATCTGACGACCGGCCAATTTCCGGAGCGCCCGTCGATCGACGAAATCGTGCAGCTGATTCGCGATCATTTCTACAACCACTGCCGCTTTCGCGACGAGCGGTCGGCCGCGCTCGAGTTTCGAAAACGCATCAGTTGGTATGCCAAGAATCTCCAGCCCTGCACGCGGCTGCGACAGGAAATGCGCCTCGTCAAGGACGCCGCCGACTTCGAGGCGATTCTCTTACGGTTTCTCGATTGGCGGCATGACGGCGCACGGAACGATCCTGCCTACGAGCTTGCGGAATCGAATTAGCCTAATCGGCAAAGTGGCACGCCGCGACGTGGTCCGGCTCCCCCTGTTTCAGCTCCAACGGCGGGACTTCGGAGACGCATCTTTTCATGACGCGAAAGGTTTCACCGGCGCTGGTGACCTGGACCGTCTCGGCCTCGCCGGCATTCTTTGCCAGCTCGCGCGATAGCGGGCAACGTGGATGAAACGGACAGCCGCTCGGCGGGTTGCTCGGGCTCGGCACCTCGCCGCGCAGCACGATGCGCTGCCGCGTCGGCCGAGGGTCGGGCTCGGGGACGGCGCTAAGCAATGCTTTTGTGTACGGATGCTTCGGATTTTTATACAGCTCTGCACCGCCGGCCTTCTCGACGATTCGGCCAAGATACATTACCGCGACGTCGTCGCTGAAATGTTCAACCACCGCGAGGTTGTGCGCAATGAACAGGTAGGCGATGTTGCGCTCGCGCTGCAAATCGTCGAGCAGGTTTAAAATTTGCGATTGAATCGAAACGTCGAGCGCACTGACCGGCTCATCGCAGACAATGAAATCAGGATTGAGCGACAGCGCCCGCGCAATGCCGATTCGCTGCCGCTGGCCGCCCGAAAATTCGTGCGGGTAGCGGCGGGCATAGCTCGGATCAAGGCCAACGCGCGACAGCAAGCTGGCAACGAGATCGGTTTTTTCGCGGCCTTTGGCGATGCCGTGTACTTGGATCGGCTCGCCGATGATGTTGCCGATCGTCATTCGCGGATTCAGGCTGCTCACCGGATCCTGAAAGATGATCTGCATCTGCCGCCGCAAGCGACGAAGCTCTTCGCCGTGATATTGGAAAAAGTCTTTATCCTTGTAGAGCACGCTGCCGCTCGTCGCGGGAATAAGCCGCAGGATCGTCCGGCCGACGGTGGTTTTTCCGCAGCCGGATTCGCCCACAAGTCCAAGCGTCTTTCCCGACTTCAAGGAGAACGACACGCCGTCCACTGCTTTGACGTGACCGACCGTCCGCGACAGCACGCCGCGCTTGATGGGGAAGTAAGTACGCAGGTCGGAGACGCGCAGCAGATAATCGTCGTCTTTATCGGCCGCGGTTTGAGGGCTGGAGTTGGCGGTTTCGATCGTCATGCCGACACCTCCGCGGCGCCGACGGTTAGTTGCGTCAATCGCTGATGCGATAACTCCGGAATCGTCGCCGCCGCTTCCTCATAACCCGCCAATTGATGACACGCGGCCCAGTGGTTCGGCTCGATCTCTCGAAGGTTCGGCTCATCGACCGTGCATCGCTGAAGGACCCGAGCACGCTCGCCGCTTGCGACGATTTCAACCGCCTTCGCCGAGTCGGCTGCGGCGAGCTCGCGTGTTCGCAGGCATCGCGTATGAAACTTACAGCCGCCGGGAAACTTCGCAGGATTAGGAACCGTGCCCGGAATCGTGTCGAGGCGATCCTGCGCCACCCCGAGCTTTGGAATTGAGCGGAACAACCCTTCGGTGTACGGATGTTTCGGCTTATCAAACAGGTCTTCCACGCTCGCATATTCCACAATGCGCGACGCATACATCACGGCAACCGTATCGGCATTCTCAGCGACAACGCCGAGGTCGTGGGTGATGAGCATGATCGCCATGCCGCGTTCGCGCTGGAGCTTGCGAAGCAGTTCGAGAATCTGGGCCTGGATCGTGACGTCGAGCGCGGTGGTTGGCTCGTCGGCGATGAGAAGCGTCGGCTGGCAGGAGAGGGCCATCGCGATCATCACGCGCTGCCGCATTCCGCCGGAAAGTTGATGCGGATAGGTGCCGAGCCGTTGGCGAGGATCGGCGATGCCGACATCGCGGAGCGACTCTTCAGCGATGTTATACGCCTTCCGCGTGCCGACGTTCTGATGCAGCGTCACAGCCTCGACGATCTGGTCACCGATCGTATAGACCGGATTCAGCGAGGTCATCGGCTCCTGGAAGATCATCGCGATTTCCTTGCCACGCACTCGTCGCATGTCGCTTTCGGAGAGCTTCAGCAGGTCGCGGCCGTCGAACATGATCTGTCCGCTCAGCACCTTTCCCGGCGGCGACGGGATGAGCCTCAGCACGGACAAAGCCGTCACCGACTTCCCGCAACCCGACTCGCCGACGACGGCCAGCGTCTGCCTTGCGTAAATCGACAAGGAAGAATTGCGCACCGGCTGCACATCACCGCGACTGGTTTCGAACGCAATGTTAAGGTTGCGAATTTGAAGGAGAGGTTTTGCGGCGGCTGACGGTTTCATTAAGGTTTCTTATTCACGCTTTCGCAAACTCGGATCGAGCGCGTCGCGCATTGCTTCACCGATGAGGTTATACGCGAAGACAGTGAGGAAAATCGCGAGGCCGGGGAATGTGGCGATCCACCACTGAAATCCGGTACCGCCCGCGCGAACCTGGTTCAGCAGTTGCCCCCAACTGGGCTCGTCGACCAGCCCGAGGCCGAGGAAGCTGAGGACAGCCTCGGTGAGAATCGCGGATGCGACGCCGAAGCTCGTGTTCACCAGCACTGCCGTCAACCCGTTCGGCAGCATATGGCGGAAAATGATCGACCGAGTCGGCAATCCCGAGGCAATGGCGGCGTGCACGAAGTCGCGATCGCGCAGCGTCAGGAAGTCCGCGCGGATAAAGCGAGCATAACCTGTCCAGCTGAGCAGGCCGATGATCAACATCATCAGGTACAGATTTCGACCGAAGAAGGCCGCAACGGTCAACAAAAGAATGAGCGATGGAATCGCCTCGAAAATCTCAATGAGCCGCATGCCAATCATGTCGACCGAGCCGGCGAAATAGCCCATGACCCCACCGACGACGATGCCGATGATTACGGCGACGCCCGTCGCAATGAAGCCGACCGACAGCGCGATGCGGCTCGCGTGCAGCATGCGGCTGAAAACGTCTGATCCGCTTTGTTCCGTGCCCATCCAATGTTGCGCGCTGGGCGGTTTCAGTCGCGGATCGTCGACATCGCGCTGATAATCGTTGGGCGAGAACGGCACGACGGCGTTCAATTCATACTGAATCAAGCCAGCTGCTTTTCGCTCGCGATACGTCTCATAAATCGGAGCGGCCGATGGTTGCACCGGGAACGCGATGAAGAGAATCGTGACGACAACCGCGACGCAGCCCATCGCGATGTTGACTGGCAGCCGTACACTGCTTAGCAGCGGAGCTGCGACGAGAATCCCTAGACATCCGAGCCCGACGACGATCAGCACGCTTATGCCGAAGCTGTTCCCCAACGCCTCCGCGCCGGGACGCCAGCCGCCTCTCACGGCTGGCCAAAGTGTGAGCGGGACGAGCAGCGCAATGAACCAAACGATCGCAAGGATCGCATTCCAGAACGTCACGGCGCGCGTGATGAGCAGCACGACGCCGAGCAGAAACGCGCCGAGCCAGACAAGATCCGCGGACTGCATAAATCGAATCGCGGGGCTCGACCAGTGCCCGTTCTCTTTCGCCAGCAATGGGAAACTCGTCGCAATCAGCGGAGCGAACACCGAGGCGAGCAATAGCAGCAAAATCCACGCGGCCCCGACACGCGCGCCGATCGCGCTAAAGGTGTCGATCAGCGCCTGCCGAGCGAAAGTGCGCGGAACATCCGACTTGCCGTCCGGCCTGGGCGGCAGCGCATCGTCATGCGGTGTCGCGTAGTCGATGACTGCCCCGTCCGCGACGGCGGCGGTGTGCGTGTCAACGGTCATAACGCACCCTCGGATCAGCAATCGCGTAGCCGACGTCCGCTAGCAGGAAACCCAAAATCGTCAGGAAGCTGACGATCAGCGTTGACGACAGAAGCAACTCGCGATCCCGTGACTCGATCGAGTCGAGCGTAAGCCGCCCCATCCCGGGTAGGCCGAAAATTGTTTCGACGATGATCGCGCCGCTGACCAGCCCGGGCAAAATGCTGGCAGCGACGGTGATGACGGGGATCAGACTATTGCGAAACGCGTGTCGAAAAAGCACCGTCGTTTCATCCACGCCTTTCGCCCGGGCGGTGCGGATGAAATCGAGGCCGAGCGTGTCAAGCAGCGCACCGCGCGACAGTTTCGAGAGCACCGCAATCGTGCCGTAGCTGATGCAGATCACCGGCAGCACAAGGTGCCACGACATATCCAGCAGCCAGCCGCGCTGAAATAGCCCTGAGAAAATATTGTGCGGCAAAAAGTTCATCGAGTCGGCCTGCATGTCGTGAAGGCCGTTGGTGGGAAACCACTGCACGTAGTCGCGGTTGCAGATGAAACCAATGAACATCACGCCGACCCAGATCGTGGGGATCGAGTACAGGCCGATGAGGAGCGTGCCGCTGCCGACGTCGATGAGTTTACCTCGATGGCGGGCGGCATAGATGCCGCTTACTAGCGCGAGCACGTAAACAATCGGGAGCGAGACGGCCTGCAGCGTGAAGCTGACGGGCAACGCTTCGATGATGAGATCGCTGACCTCGCGATTGCGCGTGTAGCTCTTGCCGAGATCCGGCACTTTGAATTTTGGCCGGGTCAGACGCAGATCGCCCGCGTGGATTTTAGGCGCGGCCGGCTTTCCGTCTTTCCCCAACGGCAGGTGCTTCGCCGCGCTCGCCGCGTCGACGACTTCCCGGTCGTCCGACTTGTACACCGCAAACCCGACCGGCGACACATTATTCAGCCAGCGCAGGTATTGAACGATCACCGGCTTATCGAGCCCAAAACGTTCGTTGAGATAAGCAATGCGAGCCGCGCGCTCGGCCGGCCGCATCGAGCCTTCGTTGCTGAGCAGCGAGCCGCCCACGCCGCCCGGTGCCATGGCGATCACAA
>CAXSBN010000010.1:0-23160 GCA_964236135.1 uncultured Phycisphaerae bacterium | reverse complement strand
GAAGAAGGCGTCGGATGACGTAGCTGAGCATCGCCGGCAAATGAAAGGTGAAACTTACTTCGTGTACTTTTGTTGAGCTCGCGGCACGAACCATGGCAGCGGCTGATAGTCGAGCCGATTGTAATTCGTTCCCATCGTCGTCAAGCCAATGTTCTGCCAGCGTTTGTTGTTGAAGACTGTCGCCTTGCGATTGAGCAGGAACGTGTACGGACAATCGCCCGCGAGAATGCGATGCGCCTGTCGCCACAATTCGGTGCGCTTCGGCTCATCGACGCAAGTACGAGCCGATTCGATCGCCTTATCGCACTCTGGGCTATTATACGACATCACGTTATCGCCCTGATCGGCCATCTGAGCGGAGTCGAACATCTGATACGGATCATCGTCGACCGAGCCGGACCAGCCGAGCATGATCGCTTCGAAGTCGCGGTTCTCGAGCTTCTTTTGCAGGAGCGGCCATTCGACCGGATCGCGCTCGAGCACAATGTGCGCCTTGGCCAGCGAATCTTTCATCATCAGCGTGACCCGATCATAAACCGCGCTCTTGCTGGGGAAGGTGAGCTTAATTTTGAAGGGAGAGCCGTCGGGCTTATTTAACACGCCGTCGTCGTCGGTGTCCTTGAATCCTGCCTCTTCAAGAAGCTTCAGCGCGCGGCCGGTGTCATAAGGCCAAGGCTTCACTGTCGGGTCTGCCTGCTTTGAACCCGGGGCGAACGGACCGTTTGCAACGCTGGCGTAACCGAGAAAGACGTCGCGCGCGATCGTCTCGCGGTCGATCAGCATCGTCATCGCCTGCCGGACGCGCTTGTCGGCATAAACCGTTGGGACTTTATTGGATTGCTCGTTCCAAGCGATGTATGTGTAACCAGCCAAAAGGCTGACGTAATCCATCGGCGTGGAGATCGCCAGCACCTTGGGGTCTTTCTTCATGTTGACATACTGCTCAGACGTCGCACTGAAAATGTCCAGCTCGCCGTTGGTGAACATCGTTTTGCTGGCGGTCTCTTCCTCGACTTCGAGATACACGAGTCGATTCGGCGCGGGCGGATCACCCCAGTAGCGGTCGTTTCGCACGAGCACCATCTGCTGGCCGGGTGTCCAGGCGTCGGGGCTTTGCAACCGATACGGACCCGTGCCCATCAACAGGCCGGGATTCTGGTTAAATTGTTCGGGCGAATACTTCGAGTAGAAATGTTTGGGAAGCACGAGCGAACCGCCGACGGTTTCGAGGCTCTTGAAAAAATATTCCTTAAACGTGAACTCGACGGTGAGGTCGTCGATTTTTTTCACTTGATCGAGCTTGTCGAGCGCGCTGCGTTCGCGCGGCGCGTTGACGGCCCCGTTACGCACCCATTCGTAGGTGAAGACGACATCGTCCGCCGTGAAGGGCTCGCCGTCCGAGAAAGTCACGTCCGGCCGGAGGTAGAACGTAATCGATTTGCCGTCGTCGCTTACTTTCCAAGCCCGCGCCAACAATGGAACGAATTCAAGCGATTGCGGATCGCGATACAGAAGTCCCTCGCAAACTTTCGCCTGCACGTTGGCGGCTGCGACATCACCGCCCGTGTAAGGCGTGACGGCTTTCAGCTTCGCACCGAAGTTATCGACGAGCCAATCACCCCGGGCGAATCCCGGTTTCTTCTCGGCATCTTTCTGAAAGTGAAACGGATCGACCCACGGCTTGCCGTTCTGATCGACTTGCGGCGCCGCATCACTTGCCACCGCCGGGGCCGTTGCCGGGCTGCCGAGCGTGTTCGTCGACGAGCTGATGCCGCGGCGCAGAGTTTTATTGACATCAAGCAGGCTGGTGTTGAGAGCCTCGACGCGGTCATTCAATTGCTGAATACTTTTCCACTGCCGATCGACCTGTACCATCGCCAGAACGATGAGAACAACGACGAGCCCGATCAGTGTGAAGAGAAAAAAGTCTTTAATGCCGAAATTCTTGTCCATGACGTGTCCAGCGGCCTATTAGAGCGCGGGCGAGGGGAATTCGCGAGTCGGATTAGATTTTCGCGGCCTCTCGCTTGGGGTCGAAGAGATCGCGCAGGCCGTCGCCGACGAGGTTAAGGCTCAACAGCGTCAACGCCAGCAATGTACACGGAAACAGCAGCAACCACCAACGCGGCTCGAAGTCTAAAAACGCGGGAATCAATCCATCGGCGGCGAGCGAGCCCCATGTCGGCATGGGCACTTGGATGCCGATGCCCAGGAAACTTAAAAACGACTCGCTCAGGATCGCCTGCGGGATTGTCAGCGTCGCATAAACAATGATCGGGCCAATGATATTTGGCAGCAAATGGAAGAGGAAAATGCGCCAGCTTGGCAAGCCGATCGCTCGACATGCTTCGATAAACGGCTGGCTGCGAAGCGTGAGCACTTGGCCGCGCACTACGCGCGCCATCGTGAGCCAGCTGACTAATCCGATCGCGAGAAACAGCACCGCGCGGTTTGCGATCGACGTGTTATGCAGATATTTCCCCAGCGGCTGCTCGAGCGCGATTTTCAAGAGAATGATCAGCAGCACGTACGGCAGGCCGTACATGATATCGACGCTCCGCATGAGCAACGCGTCGATCCACCCGCCGCGATAACCCGCGAATAATCCGACCGACACGCCGAGCACCACCGAGACCGTCGCGGCGGCGAGCCCGATCTCAAGGCTCACCGTGCCGCCATACAAACACCGCGACAGCAACGATCGACCATGATCATCCGTGCCAAACCATTTCAGGGTTCCATCGGTCGAAGGCTTCAGCTGCGATTGATCGGAATTCTGTGAATCGTAGAACCACGGGTTGTCGATCGGATAGCCGTCTGCGTCGTGGCCGTTCGATTCGCGCCCCGTCCACGGAATACTGACCACGCACGCGCCGAGAATCAGCAGCAGCATGATGCCGCCCGCAACGAAGCGGCCGTTGTGCAGTAACTGCCGCCACATGTGATCGGGCTTGTGCGATTTGAAATGCTGCCCGCCTGCATCGATTTCGGGCGCGACGGTGGTGGCCGATATATCGGTCATGACTCACCCCTGGTCGCGGTAACGTCGATGCGCGGATCAACAAAGCCGTAGCTCAAATCGACGAGCAGATTGACGAGAAGAAGTAACGTTGATTCGACCATCACCGTGCCGATGATCAACGTCTGATCGCGATTTTGCACGCTGGTGACGAAAAAGTTCCCGAGCCCTGGAACATTGAAAATTTGTTCGACGACGAACGAGCCGACCATCGTCCCAGCCGCCGCGGGACCGACGTAACTGACGACCGGCAGGATCGCGTTTCGCAGGCAGTGCTTCCAGATGACGATCGGCTTCGACAACCCCTTGGCGCGAGCAGTGCGAACGTAATCGCTTCCTAAAACGTCGATCATCGACACGCGCGTGAGCCGCGTGATGTAGGCCATCGGCATCAGCGACAGCGCGATCGCCGGCAGCAAAAGGTGTCGCAAATAATCCTTGATCGTCGCCCAGATCCGCAGATCGCTAATGAAGAAATCATTGGGCCGATCGGTGTACCGCGTTGGATCAAAGGTGTTGCTCTGCATCTCGCCGTTGATGTCAACGACATGCAGCTTGACGTTCACGTCTGCGGCATTCACGCCCGGCATAAGCGACCACTCGCGCGTCGCCCCTGCCGGCCAGCCGCTGCTCGGCAGCGTGTACCAACGCTCCTGCCGTGGCTTGCCATCACCAGATGCCAATCGCGAGTGTCCTGCGAACATCGCGATCAATACGCTGGCCGCGACGAAGCTCGGCAGGCTTATGCCGATCATCGCGACATTCAGGCTGATCCAGTCAAGCGGCCCGTTCCGATAGACGGCCGCGAGCGTGCCGATCGCCACGCCGCCGAGCAACGCGATCACAATTGCCGCCGCCCCCAGCGCGACCGACGCCGGCAGATGCCGCTCGATGGTTTCGTTCACCGTCTCGGTATTCACCATGCTCGGCCCGAGATCGCCGTGGACAAGCACGTTGTATGGATAAAACGCGAGGAATCCGTACCACGTTTCGGCGTGAAACTTTCGCTTGAGCGAATCGATCGTCGCGGCGCTGAGCTTCTTTTCGGTTCGCTCGAACGGCGAGCCTGGGGCAATCCAGACCAGTGCAAACGTCGTCAGATAAATCACCGCCAGAATCAGCGGAAATTGAATCAGTCGGGCGGTGATATATCGAAGCATGGGACTTACATCTTGCTCGGAAAGATTCAACCTTTCGAGATATTCTTGAACACGATGATGTTGCGTGGATTGCCGTTGAGACCTTTAATCTCGTCTCGAAACACGGTTTTGTTCACGTAGTTATAGAGCGGAAGAATGGGCGCATCGGTGACCAGAATCTGCTCCGCCGCCGCTAGTTTATCGAGGCGCTTTTGCGCGTCGGTTTCCGACGTCGCGTTTTTCAGGAGCGCGTCATACTCGGCATTGTTCCAATCCGAATCGTTGTTCCCGCCGTGGCCGACGTATTTGTCGGTGAAGGTGCTGACGTCCATGTAGTCTCCGTACCAGCTTGCCCGCGCGACGGCATACGTCTTGCCGTGCAGCAGCGTCTGGAACTGCTTGATCTCCACGCCGTCAAGTTGAATGTCGATGTTGAGGTTCCGCTTCCACTGATTGCGAATATATTCCGCCACCGCTTTGTGCTCGCCGCCTTCAGTGTTGAAAGTCAGCTTGACTTGCGGGAAATTTCTGCCGGCTGGATACCCGGCCTCCTTCATCAACTCGCGCGCTTTCTTGATATCGAATTTCAAACCGGTCGGCGTCTTGTAGGCCGCGAAAACGCCGGTGGGCACATAAACA
This sequence comes from uncultured Phycisphaerae bacterium, assembly GCA_964236135.1. GTDB lineage: Bacteria > Planctomycetota > Phycisphaerae > Tepidisphaerales > Tepidisphaeraceae > CAXSBN01. The sequence continues at coordinate 18,363 of CAXSBN010000010.1, read as the reverse complement.
TTTGTCACTGGCTCGCCGGCCTTGGTGATGTTCTTAACGATCGGTTCCTTGTCGATCGCCATCGACAACGCTTGTCGCACACGAACATCCGCGAATGGATTTTTCGAACCGTCCGGCAGCTTCTCGCTGCATAGAAACGTGTAAAAGTAAGTGCCGAAGCTTGGATCGATGTGGATTTCCTTACGGCCCGCATCACGCATGTTCGCGGCCATTTCACCCGTCAACTCGGTGAGAATGTCGGCCTTATGCTCATCAAAAAGTCGCACCTGCGTAAGCATGTCGCCCGCGACGACCATCTCCACGCCGCCGTTCTTCACGTTCGCCTGATCCCAGTAATACGGATTCGGCGTGAGCTTTAATCCCTTGCGCAGCTCCCACCAGTTCACAACATAAGGCCCATCGCAGACCAGCTTGCCGGCCGTCGCGAACTCAGCTTTGTAGCTGACACGATCGCTCTTGGAATCGACCTCGCGAAAAGGCTCCATCGACTTTTCGTTCAATGGGTAATAGCACTCGAACGCGAGAAGATCTGGATAAAAATCGCATGGATTTTTGAGCGTGATCTTCAGATTGTTCGCATCAGGTACGTCGATCGCGACCGGCGTGAAGTCCGGCTTCGTCGCCTGCTGACCGGCCGTCCGCTTGGCCATATAGTCGGCGAAGGCGTCTTCGTATTCCTTCGCGCCGGCAATGTATTGATCGAGCAGATAGGTGTAATCGCCCGGCTCTTCAAGCATCCGTCGCCAGGCGAACACGAAGTCGGCGGTCGTCACCGCGTCGCCGTTGCTCCACTTCGCGTTTTCACGCAAATGAAACGACCAGGTTTTCTTGTCATCGCTGACGTTCACCTTATCGGCGACCGCGAGCATAGGTTTGAACGAGACTGGATCGATCGAGTAAAGGCCTTCATAAATCGCCTGCCCGACGCGGATGTCCTGCGCCCAACTCATGCGATTCGGATCGAGCGTACCGATGTCGCCGCGATCGATGTATGTGATGATTGGCTTTGACTGCGCGCGAACCAATGCGGGCGTCACGAGTGCGGCTGCGATGAAAGCGATGCACGTGACGACCAACTTTAACAAAGCATTCATCACAATCACTTCCGAAAAGAAGCCTTGTGCCACGCGGGTGCGGCGAACGATAACAATGCGGCTAAAGCCAGAAACGATCCGCAACGACTTGCCGAACAGCGCGATTATTATTGGCTCGCGATTGTTATTTGCTCGCGATTGACGTGCGCGAATTTGCCGGCGCGACTGTCTGCGGGTCAGCAGTTGAAATCCCTGCCGACATCGTTGCGGCGAGATCAGGATATTCTTTTTGCAGTACATCTCCAATGGTTTTGCTGGCGTCGGCCGTGACCTGGGGAGTCGACGTCGGTTTCAAATCTCTGAGGATCGACTTGACGCCCTCAACCAGGGCGGGCTTGCTATCAATCACGCCGACGGCCGCAACGCTACGTGCGACCTGTAACACAACGACGTTGATTGACTGCCGCTGCGCCTCGCTCACCGTGCCGACCACCTGCTTGCCGCCCGCAACCGCCAGCTTACCCAGTAATTTTAATGACTGCTTCTTCTCGGCCGGCGTGTGCTGACTCCACCACTTGGTATCGACCAGCGTGCTGCAGGCCAGATTCTCGGCCTCTGGATCCATCGGAACTTTTTCCGCCCAGATGGTGATTCGCGATGCCAGCAATTTTTGAATTGCGTCGACCAGGGCGGGCGTCGCGGTCGACGACGCTTTGTCGACCGAAAGCGCGAAATACGCGGCACTGGTCGTCGCGGGAAACTTTGCCCCCGTCGCGTCGACGGCCGTTAGCATCTGCTGAAAACCTGCAACACCCGGAGCGCTCAACACCTTCAGCATCGGGCGGGCCGCTTTCATGCCCCAAAGCGCCACGCCCTCGCTTTGATCGGCAAGAATCTTTAGCACCGCATCTTTGAGATTCACCGCTCCCGCGTCGGCACGGTCGGCGACCCTCGCGATCGCGATCGCCGCGTTTAATCGCACACGCATCTCCGTACTGGCAAGCAACGGCGCGACCGCAGCATTCAAGTTTTGCGCGTAAGTCGCTAAAAACGCGACGCTCGGATCCCCCTTGCCGGGAATTGCCGCCGTTTCGGCCACAATCATCTCGCGGCCTTTGGACACATCGGCTGGCTGCGCGCTGGAAAGGAGCTTTACGGCTTCGTTGAATAACGCTTTGATCGGTGCTTCATCGGGACTGCCGCTGGTTCGAAGTTCCGGCGGTAGGATTGCGGCGAATGTCGGCGTGATCGTCGACAAAACCATTAGCGCGAATAGCCCGCGTCTCAGCGTCTTGAATGGGCGTCCAGCAAAGACGAGGGGACTTTTAAGCGGTGAGTACACGGTGTGAATCAAGTTGGTGTCCCTGACGTGCCCACGGGACGCGTTCTCGTGAACCACGCTCACGGGAGGCTCCAGCGAGCTCCATTTCTCTGCAAACCCCTCATCGGCAAGGCTCAAGAGAGCGCAGGCCGCATCGTCCACGCACCGTATCAGCCGCCCGAAAAGGTGTCAACATTGGCCATTGCCTGCGCGAATGTCGTTTCTCCATTTCGACGCTATTTCCTATTCTGCCGACCCTTCGCTTGACCTCGGCAAATCTCTGCTGCTAGGGTCGTTCGCGAAGTCGCCACCGCTGTTATGCCGATTGACCTAGCTGACACCCCATGGACTCATCTCGACCCCCTGCTGAACGCTACGATCTGATTCCCGATCCCGCCGTTCGTCGGCTCAGTCTATATCTTCGCCAGTTGGAAGCGTTCGGCCGCGACGGTCGGAACACGATTTCCAGTAAACAGCTCGGCGAATCGCTCCAGCTCACCGACGCGCAGGTGCGTAAAGACTTCGCCTACTTCGGACAGTTCGGCCATCCAGGCATCGGCTATCGCGTCGACGACCTGATCGCTCGATTGCGTCATATCCTCGGGACGGACAAAACGTGGAACGTCTGCCTGATCGGGGCGGGCAACCTCGGGCGGGCACTCATGCATTACCGCGGCTTTGACGCGAAAGGATTTCGTCTTGTCGCGGTGTTCGACAACGATCCGGCCAAGATCGGTAAGAAACTCGGCTCCTTTGCGATCCAGCCGCTGTCAGAAGTCGCCGACACTATCAAGGAAAAGACGATCCGCCTCGCCATGCTGACCGTGCCGGCCGATGTTGCGCAGCAGGTGACCGACGAGCTCATCGCCGCAGGCATCCGCGGCGTTCTGAACTTCGCGCCGGTCTCGCTCAACGTGCCCGAAGGCTTCGCGCTCACAGGGGTGGATCTCGCACAATCGCTCGAGCAGTTGTCGTTTCAGGCAAACGTGAAGTTGCCAATCGACGCGCCGATCACTTAGCAGTGATCAACGTGGTATGGGCACCCTGCCCATGTTCGATGATGTACTATCGTTGAATGATGCTTGCGACATACGCAAGCCCACGGGCTGGAAGCCCGTGCCACGTTTTAATACGCAACGGCGAACAGCACCTCGACGCCGTCTTCCGCCCCGCTGTAAATACACTTGCCGGCCTTCGGCTCCGACTTGCTGGTCTCCATCACGATGCAGCGAACGGTCGCCTTCGTGTCATCTTTGATCCGCTTCTCGGCCTCACGATCCGGCTTGAAGAAGCATCGCACGAACCCGCCCTTTTCTTTAATGATCGACTTCATTTCGTCGTAAGTTGATGCCGACCGCGTGTTCTCATCGCGTCGTTTCTTCGCGCGATCAAACATCGCGTTGTGTGCATTGTCGAGGCGCGTCTGCAGCCAATCGCGCGACACATCGCCGATCGCGATTGTCTCCTTCGTGCCTTCGACGCGCGACTTCAGAATGAACGCGTTCGCATCAACATCGCGCGGCCCGACTTCGATTCGAAACGGCACGCCGCGCTGTTCCCAGTGATATTGCTTGTCACCCGGCCGCGCATCGCGAAAGTCAGCGACGATGCGCTGCTCGCCGGTTGCTTTGAATTGATAACTCTCGATGCCGTGACGGTTAATCTTCGTCGGCAGCGCGTCGGGATTGATCGCGCTGATCAGCTTCTCCACAAACGCGCGCACCTTCGCCTCATCTTCAGGACTCTTAAAGATCGGCACGATCGCCACCACATCCGGCGCGACGCGAGGTGGCAGCACCAATCCCTCATCATCACTGTGCGCCATAATCATCGCGCCGATCAATCGCGTGCTCGTGCCCCAGCTCGTGGTATACGCAAACGCCTGCTGCTGATCGCGGCCAAGGAATTTGATCTCGAACGCCTTCGAAAAATTCTGGCCGAGATAGTGGCTCGTGCCCATCTGCAGCGCCTTGCCGTCCTGCATCAAACCTTCGATGCAATACGTCGTCACCGCACCGGGGAATTTCTCGCTGTCGGTCTTCGCCCCGCGATACACCGGGACGGCCAACACGTTCTCCGAAAAGTCTGCATACACATCGAGCATCTGCAGCGTCTCATCGACCGCTTCATCGTGCGTCTCGTGCGCGGTGTGCCCTTCCTGCCACAGGAACTCGGCCGTGCGAAGGAACAATCGCGTGCGCAGTTCCCAGCGCATCACGTTGCACCATTGATTGATCAGTAATGGCAGATCGCGATAGCTCTGCACCCATTGCGCATACATGTGGCCGATCATTGTCTCCGACGTCGGACGAATGATGAGCGGCTCTTCAAGCGGTGCCGCGGGCTTCAGGCCGCCGGAAGAATCGCGCTCAAGCTTCGTATGCGTCACGATCGCGCACTCCATCGCGAACCCTTCAACGTGCTCGGCCTCTTTCGTCAGAAACGATTGTGGAATGAGCAGCGGAAAATACGCGTTCACATGGCCGGTCGCTTTGAAGCGCGCATCCATCTGCCGCTGAATCGCTTCCCAGATCGCATAGCCCTCGGGGCGTATCACCATGCAGCCGCGCACCGGCGCATAATCCGCCAGCTTTGCGGCCTTGATGACGTCGAGATACCACTGCGAATAATCGTCGGATCGCTTCTTGATGTTCTTAGCCATAAGGGGCGTCGATGATGCCGGAGTGTGGCAAGCTTCGCAATTAGTTGACGACGATCCGCTTCGCATCATCAGATCGCCAGGCACGTGACTGCTCGCGGGCGACTCGGTGGAATCGAAATGCAAACCGCGACAGGAGATAGACGCTCCAGATCGAAAACAGCAGCGGCCACATGATCGAAAACATTCCCAGGTAGAGCGATAGCGTGCCGCGCGATAACCAATCGTCGGCGAGCCCGAACTGAGCGGGATCGTTCGCTGCCCAAAGGAAAAACGCGATGAACAGGATGGTGACCGACATCCCCACGCCGACGATCGCACAATGTTCGGCCAAGTGCGCGCTTCGCGCCCGCTTGGCTATACGGCGCAACCACAGAAACAGCAGCATCGGCACAACCGAAGTCAGGATTCCGACAGCAAGTAATTCGTACAGAATTTCAATTTCCCGACTCATCCAAAACGCATGCAGGGTCGACGAGTAGTAGAAGCCCTTGTTAACGCCGTGCTGCAACAACAAGCTCGACAATCCCATCAGAGCAACCGCAAGCAGCATGCTGCAACGCAACATAATCTGATGCCGGCGCTCGGCACCGTCGATCACACCGTTCGCTTCTTCTTGTTTTCTCGTCAGGAGTAAAACACCAATGATGAAGAGAAACAGCGCGAGGTAGGCGCCCAAAAGCGGCGCTTGCGCGACAAGTGTTGGCGAGAATACGAATGCGTTTCGTCGGAACTGGTTTTGAGTCGCCGTGTTTGTGAACGCCATGATCGCCGGCCAGACGATGAGCAACAGAATCGAAAGCAAAATCAGCTTCACGCCAAGTGACACTGCGCGCAACCACTTCGGATGCGTAAAGCGAATCTCGTCTGTTGGTTGCCGACTGCGCAGCGCCAGCAGCCCGCACTCCGGGCAGGCCTGATCGTCGGCGATGCCGCGCAGGTCGTAGTCGCAGCGGTAGCAGCGATCGGTTGCGACGGACTGTTCCAAGACTTGACCCATCTTTCACTTTCACCGAATTCGCGCGGCCGGCTTTGAACTGTCATCCTACACTCGCGCCATGGCTACAGGACTTTCCGGCGAACTTGGCCTTGTCTGCATGACCGACTCGGCCGAGTGCCGGTTCCGCACCGTCACCCTGTCGCAATATCGTTCACTGACGCCCGCCAAGCGACGGGACAAACTTCGGGAAATTTACTGGCAGAACATTCAGCGCGTGCATGGCGCACTCAGCTTTTGTCTCCGCAATCAGATTCGGCTGTATCGCATGCCGTCAGGTTTGTTTCCGATGAGCGATCGCAAAGATGGCGAGTCGGTGCTGCGCGGCTTCTCTGCGATGCTTAGCAGCATCGGCCGCCGTGCGGAACGGATCGGCCTGAGGATGCTGATTCATCCCGATCCGTTCGTCGTGCTCAACAGTGAGTCGAAACGAACGGTCCGTAACAGCCGGCAGATTCTCGAAAAGCATGCGTTGGCTCTCGACCTGATGGGCCTGCCGCGCTCGCCGTGGTGCGCGATGATCATTCATGGCGGCAAGGGCGGCCGCGGCGAGCAGCTCGTCGACGCAATCGCGTCGCTTCCGGAAAATGTGAAGTCGCGGCTCTGTTTGGAGAACGATGAGTACAGCTATTCCGCCAGCGATATTCTTTCGATCTGCCAGCGTGCGGGGGTGACGATGATTTTCGACAACCTGCATCATGCCGTGCGCGACGAGCTTGACTCGTACGATCACGACAGCGTTCGGCACTTCGTCACCGCCGCCGCCAAAACCTGGCCTGACCCGGCATGGCAGATCGTGCATTTATCGAATGGCCACGCATCGTTCGCCGACCGCAACCATAGCCGCCTGATCGTCGACCTGCCGGATGCGTACAGGAACGTGCCATGGATCGAAGTCGAAGCGCGCGGCAAGGATTTGGCGATCGCAGATCTTCGTTCGCGGTATTCGAATAATCTGTCCAGCGATTCCGCGATTGACGAATCTTCCGACATCTTCTAGTGTTCGAGGACGATTACTTTCGCAATTCGCGAAGGCGCACCCAGTCGCCCGGCGCACGTTCATATTGCCAAAACCACCAGCCGTTCATGGAATGCCCGACTGCCTCGGCAGCCGCGTGGGACGGCGACGCAAAGCTCTTGCGATTAAAGCGTATCCGACCGTCGTTTCGAACAGACGCCTTAAAAGTCGTTCCTTTCGATTTGCCTCTTAAGCGGCGTGGTCGATTCTTGTAGATCGCCAGAACTGCGACATCTCGACCTTTCTTCTGTTTGATTGCTTTTCGTTCGGGAAGACTTCTGCCAACGACGTCATTGAGTTCTTCGTTAAGCAACAACCTCACGTCGGCTGTGAACCGACGCTGCAAATTATCACATCGAAAGAATCGACCAAGCACTTTATTACCGACGGGCTTCGCAATACGAAGCAGTAAAGATTCCATTTCTTTCAAGTGTGCGTCACCAACCGTCAAATAAACACTGAATCGATCCCACGCATTCCGATGACGGTCACGGAGATGACTCTTCAAACGTCCTTGCAGGCTCTTCGCCAGACCGACGTAATAAAGTTGCTTTCCTTTGTAGAGCGCGTACACACCATTCCGCCCGCGCGTGTACTCCCGAATGATGTCTTTGTATCGCTCGATTGCCGTACCGGATATGTTCTCCAACTGCTGGCAAACGAGCTGTGATCGCTTGGGCATGTCCCTCCTGTTGTAGTGGTGGGAGCATACTGCAACTGATTAGATGCACTCAAAAATCGAGCATCGGTTTGCCGTTATCCTTCTGGCGTATCCAGCAACAACTGCAATCGGTCCGCCAACTGCGGCGGGAAACGGGCCGGCCAAGTTGAGTCAAGTAGCCCGACTTCGATCATGTCAATCAGGTGTACCTGATCCTTCCGTCGGAACGCCGTCAGTTTTACCTGCACGAGTGACTGCAAAGAGAGCACTTTGAAGTGATCGGCCTGCTCCGCGGGAACAACATCTGGATTCGTCGCGGGTTCACTCTCTCGAACCTTTTCGCCTGCGAACAACAAATGAATGCCGGATCGGAAGCGATTTCCCGGCGGCTCTAGAAAAGCATCGATCCCGGCAACGTGACGATGCACGAATCCTGCTGACTCCAACGCAATTCTCGCAGCTTCGAAATCGCTCCGTCGAATCAACACATCAACGTCAACCGTCGCGCGAACCGCGTCCGGATCGACGCGTGCGACCCAGGCGGCAACAGCATTGCCGCCCGCAATCGCGTAAAGAACACCGGCCGCCTCCAACGCCTTAGCCGCTTTGATCGCGCGCTGCTGCACATCCATCCAAGCCCTCCACGGCGTCTCAAGCGAAAATGGGCCGAGTTCTGTCGCCATGTTCAGTTTGGTAACGTACAAAGCGACAAAGCCCATTTCGCATCGTCTTCCGAAAGCGGCGGAGAAAGCGGCACGGAATAATCGATGTCGTTGTGTCCGCCCGCCACGTAAACGCGTTCGATCAGCGGCTGAAGATCCAGCACGGCGTCCGCATCAGCCTCACGAAGGGGCACCGCAATGGCGGGCAAACGAGCTCGAAGCCCCAGCCGGTAGACTTCCCAACGATGCGGAAATTGCGATCGATGCGCACAGATGAAATACGGCTGATGCCGCTCTGCCGGGATCGTGTCGTGGCCAATCAGCAAACCAAAACGTTCGCCACGCAGAAGATCAATTTCGACGAAATTAATCTCAGCTTCGAGGTATCTCTGCACCTTTTGCCGATACAAAGTATTAAGCCGGCCGGCAATCTTATTGCCCGGGCTAAGCACTTCGATGACGGTAATCACGCGATTGTTGTTCGCGCTGTCAATGATCTGAACCCAGCGATCCTCAAGATCGATGTCAAGTTGCTCGATGAGAATCGGCTCCATGACCGCAACACTATTTGCACCGACAGGCCCGCGCGACTCGACAAACTTCGTCTCGGTCACGATTGCGTCTGGTCGAAAATGAGCGGCTATTTCGCCGTTGTCTTCAAGCACTATTCTTGCTTCCGTGCGTGCACGAAGACCGATCGGCAACTGCTGCTGTAGAACTTCGCTGATGTAAACGCAGAGGCGCGCGTGAACATCATCCCATCGCGTTTCGAGATAGGGGTCCATGCCTGGGAATGGACTGCGTGCGGCCATTACTTCAACTCCACCGTCCAATACGCCGTATCCAGAAACTGCTTCCAACTGTGATACCGCTCGTCCGCCAGTCGAATGTTGATCACCGGGCTGCGCTTGGGTTTCACGGGCTTGGTGATCAGGTGCATGTGCGCCTGCTCGGGCGTACGGCCGCCCTTCTTCACGTTGCACTTGATGCAGCAACACACAATGTTTTCCCATGTGCTTCGGCCGGCCTGGCTGCGGGGGACGACGTGGTCGAGGCTCAGCTCGGTCGTCGAAAACTTCTTCCCGCAATACTGGCATTTGCTGCCATCGCGCGCATAGATATTGCGGCGGTTGAACTTCACGTCCTGCCGCGGCAGCTTCTCGTACACCAGCAATCGGATGATCCGCGGCACCGCTATCTGCAAACGCACCGTGTGAATCCAGTCAAAGCCGTCCGGCTCGTATTCTCGTTTAAGTGTCGACAGTTCGGTCCAGTCCGCAAAATTCAAATTTTGCCACTGACTCTTTCCCGCCGAATCTGTTTCAATATGGACGACCTCCGCCATCTCGCGACAGAGCATTGAGAAGGCGCGGCGGACGTTAATGACGCGAATCGCCTGGTAGTAGCGATTGAGCACCAACACGTTGTGCGACAATGCCGTGCCGATCGAGGAGCCGGCCCCAATCAGGCCAGTGCTGATCGCGGCATGGGGCGTTCCGAAGCCGGGTGGCAATGAGAACTGTGAGGTTGAATCTGAGTTTGAATTCATGCGGCTGTCCGCTCGAACCGTCGCGTCCTATTGGAGCGAACCAGTAATCGAACTCAAACACCGGCCTGCTGCATCTGGCGGGTGCTGAAGAACAACTTACAGCCCGCGGCGGGCAAACTGGTTTTAAACAAGGCCCCGTGCCCGAACCGATCGGAATAAATTCTACGGACCTCAATCCGTGATGGCTAGCATGAACTGACAATGAACTTCAGACTTATCATTTTCCAAGCCTTGCTCGCGTTGGCCGTCGCGAGCTGCGCTTTTGCGCGGCCCGGCCCAAAGGCTGCGGACTTGGTTGCCGTAGACTTGCTTTGCGACTCATCCACGATCAACACAACCCACACGATCACCCTCGGCGTGCGTTATCGCATGCAGGCTGGCTGGCACATCTACTGGAAAAACGCCGGCGACGCGGGAATGCCGACAAGTGTCATTTTCGATTTGCCGAACGGCTTTAAAGCCGGCGCGCTCATGTTCCCGACGCCGACGATTCTTAAGGCGCCGGGTGATATCTGCGACTACGGCTATGAAAACGAAGTTGTCTTACTGACCCGAGTCGAAGTCCCGGCCGATTGGATGTCGTCACCATTCAAGCTATCCGCGAAGACGGATTATCTCGTCTGTGAAAAGATCTGCGTGCCTGGCAACGCCTCCGTGCAAGCGGCGGTCGATCCGACCGACACGATTCAGACAGTCCATGACACGATTATCAAATGGCTCGCACGCGTCCCAACGAACGTAGATGTCAAAACCTCTTCCGCTCCGCTCCCTAATGGAGCGATGGAAGTCTCCATTCGCGGCAAACTTCAGGGGTTTAGCGCACTCGAGGGAATCGCTCCGAAGGCAGAAGGCTTCATCCCCGGCCCCGGAGATTCTTTCACCGTCGCCGTGAAATCGCTTGCAACCGACGCTGACGAGTTTACCCTTCATCTAATACTTACACCGCTGAGCGGCCGAAAAACGTTCGGACAGGATTCGCTCGAATGCCTGCTGACCGAAAATTCATCGCCGCCTGGCCAACCATCGGGCCTATCGTTTATCGTTCCGCTCAAATCGAAGTGACTTTTTAAGGAGACCGCATCATGCTCAAGACCGTCGCCTCTTTCGTCGGATTTCTGGCCGTCAGCGCGTTCGCGTTTGCGGCTGTCGAGAAGAAATCATCGGCCGGCCCCATGCCCGGGGATATGGCACCCGCTTTCTCGCTTCAGGATCAGGACGGTAAGACCGTTAGCCTGAGCGACTACAAAGGGAAAATCGTTGTACTGGAATGGTTCAACAACGAATGCCCTTTCGTGCAAAAGCATTACAAGGGCGGCAATATGAATGCCGTGGCCAATGGCTACGCGGACAAGGGTGTGTCTTGGTTGGCGATTAACTCCGGCAAGGGCAAGACCGCCAGCGAAATGAAGACTGTTGCCACCGATTGGAAAATGGATCGTCCGATCCTGCTCGACGGCGACGGCACGGTCGGCCACGAGTATGACTCGAAAAACACGCCGACGATGTTCGTCATCGACAAGGACGGCAAAGTTGCCTATCGCGGCGCGATCGACAGCACGGCCGATTCCGAAATGTCGTCGATCAAGTCCTCGACCAACTACGTCAGCAAAGCGCTCGATGAAATGTTGGCCGGCAAGTCGGTCAGCGAACCGATGACCAAGGCCTACGGTTGCAGCGTTAAATACTGATTGCGGCAATTGAACGCATCGGAAGCAGAAGAAGAAGAAGCACGCGAGCCTTCGGGTTCGCGTGCTTTTTATTTGCTGCGTCCCATGACGAGCAGCGTCGCGGTGAGAACCTGCAGCCAGATCGCGACCAGCAGAATGGCAACGTAGTTGTCCTCGTTGCGATTCAAATACGCGATGAACGCCGCGGCCAGTGAGACGACCTGAGCGATGCCGGCCAGCAACTTACTTACGGAAAAATCGACATGCGGCTGCTCACGGGCGTGCCGCAGCTCGCGGAGGATTTCCGACAGCAGCGTTTCAGACCTCGACACATCAGCCGGCGAAATTGAGTCCGGTTTAGCGACGGAATCCGACTCGTTCCCGGCGCTTTTCGCCGCAGGCGGATCGGGATTTTTTTCAATGTAGTCGATCGCTTCCAGCAGCGATTTTACGGTAGCTTCGGGCATAACACGTTGGCGGTCCTTGCTGGCGGGCGATGCGGGCAGGGCCGGATCGCGAAAAAGAATCGTACGGCAACCCGCCGCTTGGCCGGCCTCGATATCGCGGGGAGCATCGCCGATCACCCAGCTCTGTGACAGATCGATATCGAGCGCCTTGGCCGCGTTCATCAACATGCCGGGCATCGGCTTTCGCAGCTCGCTGTCGCGACGATATTGTTCGACGGGTGCCTGAGGATGGAATGGGCAAAAGTCATGACGTTCGAGCAGCGCTTCGCGATTTTCGCTACGCAGCATTTCATCCATCCGCGCATTGACCGCCCGCACGTCTTCCTCGTCGAACATGCCTCGCGCCACGCCGGACTGGTTTGAAAATGTCGCGGTGATAAAACCGAGTCGCCGGGCGCGGGCAATCGTCGCGGCCGCCCCATCCACCAGCACGACCTTCGACGGGTCGCCAAGATAACCGTCGGAGACGATCAGCGTGTTGTCACGGTCGAAGAAGATGGCCTTGCGTTTCATGCTTCAGGAGAGGTGCGATCGATCCAACCGAGTATTTCACCGCGGGCCGATTATGACCTGCCGCATCGCTTCATACAGCGCAATGCCCGCCGCTGTCGACAGGTTGAGACAGCGCTCGCCCGCCGCCTGAGGAATTCGGACGATCCGACCAGCATGATCGCGCAAAATTGCCTCGCTGAATCCACGCGTCTCGCTGCCGAAAATCAAGACATCGCCGGCGGTAAAGGTTGTATCCCACAAATCCCCGCATCCACTACTATCGAAGAACCACAGCTTCTTCGAGGCCATCGCTTGAAAAAACGACCGCCCGTCGTCGTGCATCGTCAACTTCAATCGCGGCCAATAATCCATCGCACTGCGGCGAAGCCGCTTGTCGTCGAGGACGAAACCCATCGGCCGGACAATGTGCAGCGAGGTGTTGGTGGCCACACATAACCGACCAATGTTTCCGGCGTTCGGTGCGATCTGCGGATGGATAAGCGTAAGCTCGAGGCCGTGCTGCATTGTCAGGCTCGTTGCGGATCCATCGCCAGTTCAACACCGTCGCGATCAACCTGCAGGAATTCATCGCTGTCCGCACAGTATGCCGTCAAGCGGCCGACGGTGCTTAACACGGCGGCGGTATCCAGCAGCACGCAGCCATTCGCCACGATCGGCAGGTTTTCACCGATCCCGGAATAATTCATCACCGGCGTGTGGCCGAAGAATCCGCGCCGCCGCCAAGCTTTATTTTCCGCAAGATCAAAGTCGGAAAATCGGTCCCACAACAATCGATGCGCGATCGCTCCGTCGGGCATCACTAGCAGGCGTGACAGCGCGGCGTCATCATCTTCCGGATTCCATTTTGCGTGAACGATAAAAAGGTCCGGCTCGGAATTAATAAAGGGCTGAAGCCCCGCGAAAAAATCCCGGTGATTCTGCGGCACGGCTTCGGCGAGCGACCATACTTTTGCGAACGTCGGCCGACGCGCGGCACGATCGATGACCGACGAACTAACGCCATAGCTCAACAGCGTTTTGTCCAGGCCGTGCTCCATGAACCACGTAAACGCCGCGCTCGGATCGTAACCGGCGGCGAGGCTTTTGCCGTTGAGCAGCAGGTCGAAGATGTCATCATGATTCCCGCGCGCGAACGTCGCGTCGGGCAGCGCGAGAAGAAGGTCAACCACGCCGCGCGAATCGGGACCGCGATTAACATAGTCGCCCGCGAAAAAAAATCGCGGCTTGGAATCTCGCCGCGTGACGAAACGCAGCAGCGCGTCGAGCGGGCGAAGCATGCCGTGAATGTCGCCGATGATCCAACGCATAGTCCGTCGTCATTCTAGCTCCGCCGAGTCGGTGCGACGATGCCGCGTTGATCGGGAAGAATTCATACGATCGCCGAGGCGCCGAGAGCGCGGAGGAAGACGCCGAGAAGATTGTCACGAAGGAACGAAGCGAACGAAGACACGCGAAGAAAATAATCGCTTCTTTGCCCCTATATTTCTTCCGTACCTTTGTGAAACTCCTTGGTCTTTAAATTCTCGGCGTCCTTCGCGGCGCGCTTGGCGCCTCGTCGATCGAATTCGCGTTTCGCCACGGCGATTGCATGTGACCAAAAATTCGTCATCCCGAAGGGAGCAGCAGCGGCCTGACGGATCTCGGCTGATGAAATATGCTCGGCAAATCGAGATTCCTCGGGTCGCTGCTGCTCCCCTCGGAATGACGTGGCTTGGGAATCTCACAAATACATTCACATGTGTTTGCCCTGCGCCTTTCGCTGATTCATTTACGAATCCATTTGCCTTTCCCGGCCCCGTCCGATTAGCGTGCGCGGTGATGAATCTTCGCACCGCGATCGACAAGTTCACACCCGCCACCATTGAACTTCGGCATCGGTTGCATCAGATTCCCGAGCTTGGTTACCGGGAATTCAAAACCGCCGACGCTATTCGGGCGGACCTTGATCGGTCGAACATTGAGCACATCGACGGCGTTCAAGATGCGCCAACCGCGACGATCGCCTGCATTGGCGATCAATCGAAGCCGTGCATCGCGCTTCGGGCCGACATCGACGCGCTGCCGATCATCGAGCAGACCGGCCTGCCGTACGCGAGCACGCACGAGGGGTGCATGCATGCGTGCGGGCACGACGGCCACACCGCCACGCTGCTCGGCACGGCGGCTCTTTTAAAGTCGATCGAGCGCGAGTTGCCGGCCTGCGTGAAGCTGCTATTTCAGCCCGCCGAAGAGGGCGGCGGCGGTGCGCAGCGGCTGTGCAGGGCCGGCGTGCTCGACGGCCGAATCGGGCCGAAGGTCGCGGCGATCTTCGGCCTGCACGGCTGGCCGGGCGTGCCGATAGGGAAAGTGTCGACCCGGCCCGGCGAACTTTTGGCCGCCACGGACACGTTCAGCGTCGATTTCATCGGTGCGGGTTGTCACGCGGCCTTCCCGCACCTCGGCCGCGACCCGATCGTCACCGCCTGCGAAACCGTCCTGAACCTTCAGCAGTTCGTCAGCCGTGAACTCGATCCGACCGACAGCGCTGTCATCACGATCGGCATGATCCAGTCCGGCACGGCGACGAATATCATTCCCGATCGCGCGACGATCGGCGGCACGGCGCGAACGTTGAACGACAAGGCCCGCGCGCTAATCCAGGCCAGCATCCGCCGCCGCTGCGAAGCGATCGCCGCCGCCAATGATTGCCGCGCGGAAGTAAACTGGATCACCGGCTACCCGCCGACCTGCAACGACCTGGCGATGACGGACTACGTGATCAAAATCGCGAAGCAATCGCTCGGCGCGACCCACTTCCTCCCCGCCGCGAAACCCGTCATGGGCGGCGAAGACTTCGCCTATTACCTCGAAGAAGTGCCCGGCTGTTTCTTCTTCGTCGGCACCCTGCCGAGCGGTCAGAGCAGCTACCCATCGCTCCACAACGAGCGTTACGATTTCACCGACGATGCGCTCGCGGTGGGGATGAGGGTGTTTGTGGAGCTTGTAATGCAGTGGCGGTGAGCCGACGCGTATCGCTCGATATTTTTCAGACACCGCTACATCGATTCGGTTTGGTCATCGCTCTGAATTTTAAAGACACGCCGATGAAGAGGGCGGGTTCAGCGCTGTCAAAAGGTGTGCGTTGAAGACCCCTCACCCGGCCTCTCCCCAGCGTACTGGAGAGAGGAGTTTAGTGGCTCGACGAACTGCTATTCACTCCTAACTCACCACTTCTTCCTCACCGCATCACCGACGTCTCCGACTTCTCGTTCACTTCATCTTCGCCCGGATACACCTCGTCGCCGCGGATGAGGTAGTTGAGTTGGAGCGTTTTGTGCAGGATGATGGCTTGGCCGTCCTTGTCTTTCATCACCGCGCCGCCGTCGTCTCGCAGTTCGGCGATCTCGCCGCTTAAGCCCGCCACGTAGATGCTGAACGATCCCATGCGCGGGTCCGGCTCGGGCCAGATTGCGATCCCTTCCTTCGCCTGGTCGTCGCCGACGCGAAGCTGCCCGGCAATTTTATAGCTCGGCTCGAGGAAGTGGTTTTTCTCGCGCAGCTTGATCGCGTCAAACGCCGCCGCCGGAATGCTGTTGTCGGAGCGAATCGCCTTTCCCGTGCGGGTCACAAGCTCGAACACCGGCAGGAACGTCTGTTCCTTATCGCTGTTGTTGGTGACGGCATAGGTCATGTACCAGTACGGCTGCGGCACGCCGCCCGACGCGGGCGTGACGACAATTCGCTTCGGCGTGGCGTGGGCAAACTTCAGCTCCCAGGACACCGGGTACGGACTGGGCCTGGGATATTCGCCGACGTCGCGAGCGCGGACCAGCGCCGTGACGATGCCCAACAGCAGGAGCGCCAAGACGGATAATAATTTCGGGTTGCGAATCATATTGAACAACTCCGCGAACGGAACGACCATGTGCATTGTACGTCGGTTCACTTTGGAAGAAGCCGGCCGCTTTTCTATTCTGTAGATTTCATGGCTGAACTGTCAAATTTTCTCTGGGGCCGTCAACCTTCCGCAGCCGGCGAAGTGCCGGCCGTGCCGCTGAGTTGCCGCCTCGTCCAAACCGCCGAGCAGGACGCCGCTCTCCGATTGCTGCTGGCAGGCTCGAGCGGGCTGGCCACGCGCGAACAGATACTCGACTTCATGGCCTTCGCTCATGATCGCGGGGTGGACGCGACCGGAATCTGGGTGGCGACGCGCGGCTCGCAGATCGAATGGGCGCTCTTGCCCATCCTTAGCCCGGGCAAAACCATGCTGCTCATTTCCCCCACGCGCCTGCTTCATTCCACCGCCGCCGCCTCGGCGATGACGCTTACACGACTCGTCCTTGACCACTTTAAGACCGCCGGCGTGCAACTGGCCCAGTTGCTGCTCGATCCCCAACGGCCCGACGTCCGGGACGTCTACCGAACCGCCGGCTTCGACGAGCTGGCTGAGCTGTTATACCTGGCGCGGACGGTGAAACGCGCCCTCGACCCGCCGGCGTGGGCCGATCGCTATTCGCTGAAAACGTACTCCACCGACACCGAGCCCCTTTTCGCCCAGGCGATTCGCCATAGCTATGACGGCAGCCTCGACTGCCCGGGGTTGAACGGCCTGCGCGATATGGTCGACGTCATCGAGGGGCACAAGTCCGCGGGCGACTTTGACCCGTCGCTCTGGTTCGTTCTGCTCGACCACGGAACGGACCAAACCCTCGGCTCGCCGACCCCGATCGGCGCGCTCCTCCTCACGCGCTCCTCCGCCGGCACCGCGATCGAGCTGATCTACCTCGGGCTCGCAAAAGTCGCCCGCGGGCAAGGGCTTGGTGACAAGCTGGTGCAACTCGCGCTCGCCACGGTTTCGACGGAGTCGCGCTCGGAGCTAACCCTCGCCGTCGACGCAAAAAACAGCCCCGCCGTCAACCTGTATTATCGTCACGGCCTAAAGCGCGTCGCCAGCCGGCTCGCGATGCTGGCGGATTTGCGCAGGTAAATCGCTCCGAGAGATCGGCCATTCTTTACCCTTCGGTTCCCAATAAAATTTCCATCCGCGTGGTTCCCGCCGGCGGCGCGCTGCGCGCTGAACACACTTGATTGGCTTCGTCTCGCATAAACCACCCATGCGTCGCCGGGAGTTGATGAACGCCCGTAGCTCAGCATCATCGAGGGACATCGAGAAAATCAGCTCGTAACCCATTCTGCTCTTGTCACTTGAACTCGGTTTGGCTTCGTTTGCTCGATTCATCCTGCGCAATCCGTGGTGCCCTCATCCGCATCGGACGATCCGATGCCTCCACATTGTCGGGCGCGCTGCGCGCCAGGCTCGCGAATCGCGCAGCGCATTTGCGGTCGCGCAACGTTTCCCCGCCCTCCAACGATCCTGGCTCGTGCGTATGATACGAACGATGCTCGAGGACATTTCCTGATGCCGACGCTTGCGACCACCGTCAACGGGATCGAACTGGACAATCCGTTTTTGATCGGCTCCGGGCCGCCCGGGACGAATGCGAATGTTTGCGGAAAAGCGCTTGCCGAGGGTTGGGGCGCGGTCGTCATCAAGACGATCAGCCTGGACTCATCCAAGGTGATCAATGTCGCGCCGCGCTACGCGCGCCTTCGCACCGCGAGCAACGAGGTGATCGGCTGGCAAAACATCGAGCTCATCTCCGATCGGCCGTTCGATGTCTGGCTCGACGAGCTGAAGATGCTGAAGGACAAATACCCCGACGGCAAGGTGATCGCGTCGATCATGGAGGAATACAACAAAGACGCGTGGATCGAAATCGTCGAGCGCGTGCAGGCGACGGGCGTGGCAGGGTTTGAGCTGAACTTCTCCTGTCCG